>NZ_JARUXT010000004.1:0-275844 GCF_031451075.1 Caballeronia sp. LZ043
CGCGCGCAGGATGTCGTCGGTCGTGCGCACGAGCGTCAGGATCTCGCTGTACTCGCGGATCTGCTGCTTCATCTCCGCGATGTTGTCGATGGTCTTCTGAAAGTCTTCCCACACCGAGACGGTGCAGTTGACGGCGGTGACGTTGCCTTTGCGCATGTCCTCGAACACGGAGCGCTCGAACTTCGAGATGTTCAGGCCGTCGATGATGATGCTGTTGTCGTGCAGGGTGCTCATCGTGAATTGCTCCGTGTTGCGCGGTAAATGGGAAAGCGTTCGCACAGCGACGCGAACGGTGTTTCGAAGCGAGGAGTCGGGTTCGACATGAAAGAGTCCGTGGGGTCATCAGGCAGGTCTGGCGCGGCTCGGAGCCGCTTCTCGCCGCCTTCTTTCGTTGCGTCTATTCTTGAC
This sequence comes from Caballeronia sp. LZ043, assembly GCF_031451075.1. Classification (NCBI taxonomy): domain Bacteria; kingdom Pseudomonadati; phylum Pseudomonadota; class Betaproteobacteria; order Burkholderiales; family Burkholderiaceae; genus Caballeronia; species Caballeronia sp. LZ043. Next base: position 409 of record NZ_JARUXT010000004.1, read on the forward strand.
TTTTGCCCCGTCGGTCAATTTACGAATTTAGACGTGTTCTTGACGTTTTCCGACATCCACGTCTGTTTTCGACAAGTGGCGAATCAGGATTCGGTGTAGCCCTTCGAACGGCAGTGCTTGCTGCACTGCGACGGGACGATCGTGCGCTGGACCGGTGCGCGCCTTTGTCCGTCAGGCCCTGCGTCAGTGCGCAGGTGCGTTCAAGCATGAGCGATGCCGTGAGCCGCTCAGGGTTTAGCCTGATGGCATGGTAGTTGCGATCGAAACCAAAATTGCAAAGTGGCAAAGCGCCGCGTCTGACGGCGCCAATCAAACAGATTCGAAGGAATCAGTTCTTACATGTCCCCCGATCGCACGGCGTCGCTGTCGCACTTCGCGTTCATGCCGCTTCCCAACTTCACGATGATCGCTTTCACCAATGCGATCGAAGTCCTGCGCATGGCGAACTATCTGACGGGACAGCCGCTGTATCGCTGGTCGATCGTCAGCCCGGACGGCGGCCCGGTGACCGCGAGCAATGGACTGTCCGTCGATACCGGTCCCGTGGATTGCGTCGGCCAACCGGATATTGTGTTCGTGGTCGGCGGCATCGACGTGCAGCGCGCCACCACCAACGAACATCTGTCCGCGCTGCGCCGCTTCGCGCGCACCGGCAGCGTGCTCGGCTCGCTCTGCACCGGCACCTACGCACTCGCCCGCGCCGGGCTGCTTGCCGGCTATGCATGCGCGATCCACTGGGAGAACATGTCGGCGCTCAAGGAAGAGTTCCCCGACACGCGCTTTCTCAAGGAACTGTTCGTCATCGACCGCGACCGCGTGACCTGCACGGGCGGCGTCGCGCCGCTCGACATGATGCTCAACCTCATCGCCGCACGGGTCGGCACGGCGCGCGTGACGCAGATCGCGGAGCAGTTCATCGTCGAACACGTGCGCGATACCAGCGCGCAGCAGCGCATGCCACTGGTGGCGCGGCTCGGATCGGCCAACAAGTCGCTCTTCGAAGTGATCTCGCTGATGGAGAACAACATCGAAGAGCCTTTGTCGCGGGAAGAACTGGCACGGCTCGCCGGCATGTCGCAGCGCCAGTTACAGCGGCTGTTCCGCGAGCATCTCGGCATGACGCCGACGCATTACTATCTGACGCTGCGCCTGCGCCGCGCGCGCGAGCTTCTGCTGCAGACCGACATGTCCATCATGCACATCACGATGGCGTGCGGCTTTCAATCAGCCTGCCACTTTTCGAAAAGCTATCGCGACGCGTTCGGCACCGCGCCAACCCGCGAGCGCCGCAAGCAGGTGCCGCCGCTTTCGTCGGTTTCGGCGATGGTCGCCTGACGTTCAGATGTGCATGCGCAGGCGCGTTTCGCAGACCTCGCAACCGCCTACCCGCTCCGTGCGGAACACGCCATCCAGCGTAAAGCCGAGCGCCTTGTAGAAGCGCAGGCCGCGCGCATTTTCCTCCAGCGCCCAGAGCGTCACCTGCCGATAGCCTTCGCTCGCGGCAGCGTTCACCGCCTCTTCGATCAGCATCCTGCCCGCGCCTTGCCGCCAATGCGGCGGATCGATATAGACCGCCTCGATTTCCGCATCCGTGCGGTTCTTGTCGTAGTCACGCGAGGCGCCCCACGCGATCCAGCCGAGCGTGACGTCGTTGCGCTGCGCCAGCATCACGCGCGGCATGCCGCGCGCGATCAGTTCAGACCATAGCGCCTGGCGCCGCGGCACCGAAAGCGAGGCGAGGAATTCTGCGGGGAAGATGGTCCGGTAAGCGACTTGCCACGCGTTGACGTGGATGCGCGCGATCTCCGCCGCATCGGCAGCAAGCGCGAGGCGGACGGAGAGCGCGGTGCGAAGATAGTCGGCGGTCATACATCGAGTATGCCGCCGTTTCGGCAGGAAAGCTCGAACTGATAAGCCGTCTTATGCGGCCTTCAGCAGCCCATGCGGATCGATGACGAATTTGCGCGGCGCACCACCGTCGAACTTGCGGTAGCCGTCGGGAGCATCATCGAGCGTCACCACTGAAACGTTCACGATGTCCGCAATCGGCAGACGGTCCCACAGGATGGCCTGCATCAGATTGCGGTTGTACTTCATCACCGGCGTCTGGCCCGTATGGAACGAATGCGACTTCGCCCAGCCCAGACCGAAGCGAATGCTCAGGCTGCCCTTTCGCGCGGCGGCGTCCACGGCGCCCGGATCGTCCGTGACATAAAGGCCCGGAATGCCAATCGCGCCCGCCGCCTTGGTGATCTCCATCAGCGAGTTGAGCACCGTGGCCGGCGCTTCGTGGCCGCTGTCCGAGCCATGACCGTGCGCCTCGAAACCCACGCAATCCACCGCGCAATCCACTTCAGGCTTGCCGAGCAGCTGCTCGATCTGCTCGCCGAGCGTCGCGTCCTTCGAGAGATTGATGGTCTCGAAGCCCATCTTGCGCGCATGCGCGAGACGCTCCTCGTTCATGTCGCCGACGATCGTGCACGCCGCGCCCAGGATGCGCGCCGAGGCCGCCGCCGCCATGCCGACCGGACCCGCGCCCGCGATATACACCGTCGAACCCGGACCCACGCCGGCCATCACGGCGCCGTGATAACCCGTCGGAAGAATGTCGGAGAGACAGGTGAGGTCGCGGATCTTGGACATCGCCTGATCCTTGTCGGGAAACTTCAGCAGATTGAAGTCGGCATACGGCACCATCACATACTCGGCCTGCCCGCCAATCCAGCCGCCCATGTCGACATAACCGTATGCGCCGCCCGCGCGCGACGGATTCACGTTCAGGCACACGCCCGTATGCTGAGCCTTGCAGGTCGGGCAACGGCCGCAGGCCACATTGAACGGCACGGAAACCAGGTCGCCGATGGCGAGCGTCTCGACATCGCGGCCCACCTCGATCACTTCGCCCGTGATCTCGTGGCCGAGCACGAGGCCGACCGGGGCAGTCGTGCGGCCCCGCACCATGTGCTGATCCGAGCCGCAGATATTGGTGGTGACGACGCGCAGGATGACGCCGTGGCCGATGTCGCGGCCGCGTGGATCGACCATCTTCGGATAGTCGATGGATTGCACTTCGACCTTGCCCTGCCCCAGATAAACGACACCGCGATTGCTGCTCATTGATCGTCTCCATGTTTCGTGGACGGCTCGCGCGACGTCCGTGCATGCACCTTTGCGGTCCATCGCGCCCGTGCATCGAGGGTAGCGCCGCTTGCACACCGCGACTGTCATTCAATGCGACGCGCGTTTGACTGAATCCGACATCGCCGCCCCGGACCGTTCCTTTCCGGTTTTTATTGATTGACCGTTCAAAATAAAAAACCTACCATCGGCGCACGATACTGACTGGAACGCCTGAGATGCCCAAGCTCGGCATGCGCGAGTTTCGCCGCGCACAATTGATCGACGCCACGCTGCACACCATCGACCAGTCCGGTCTCGCGGGGGCCACGCTGGCCTCCGTCGCGCAGCGCGCCAGCATCTCGACGGGCATCGTGAGCCACTATTTCGGCGACAAGGACGGCCTGCTCGAAGCCACCATGCGCCACGTGCTGCGGGCGCTTTGGCAAGGCACGGCGCGCCGCCGCAAGACGGCGAAGCCCGACCCGCGTTCGAAGTTGCGGGCCGTGGTCGCGGCGAATTTCGACGTCGAACAGGTGAACGGCCCGGTCATGAAAACGTGGCTGGCGTTCTGGTCGGAAAGCATGCACAAGGCCGAGCTGAAGCGGCTGCAACACGTCAACACGCGGCGTCTCCATTCCAATCTTTGCGCGGACTTCTCCCGCGCGCTGCCGAAGCCCGCCGCACGGCGCGCGGCGAGCGGGCTGGCCGCGCTGATCGACGGACTGTGGCTGCGCGGCGCGCTCGCCGGCGAGCCGTTCGACACCAAGGCAGCGCTGCGCCTGGCTTACGACTACATCGATCTCGTGCTGGACGCGCGCGGTTGACCTCATCTCACTTGAAGGAGCGCGACATGTCGGCTTTCGAAGAGCAACGGCTTTACATCGGCGGCGCCTACGTCGATGCAACCAGCGGCGAAACCTTCGACACGCTCGATCCCGCCAACGGCGAGTTGCTCGCCCGCGTACAGCAGGCTTCGCAAGCGGATATCGACCGTGCGGTGCGCAGCGCGCACGAAGGTCAACGTGAATGGGCCGCGCTGACCGCGATGCAGCGCTCGCGCATCCTGCGGCGCGCCGTCGATCTCCTGCGCGCCCGCAACGACGAACTCGCCGCGCTCGAAACGCGCGACACCGGCAAGCCCATTGCGGAGACGCGCGCCGTGGATATCGTCACGGGCGCGGACGTCATCGAGTACTACGCGGGACTGGCCACGGCCATCGAAGGCGAGCAGATTCCCTTGCGCGAGTCGTCGTTCGTCTATACGCGGCGCGAACCGCTCGGCGTGTGCGCGGGCATCGGCGCGTGGAACTATCCCATTCAGATCGCGTGCTGGAAATCCGCGCCCGCGCTCGCGGCGGGCAACGCGATGATCTTCAAGCCGAGCGAAGTCACGCCGCTGAGCGCGTTGAAGCTTGCGGAAATCTATACCGAAGCAGGCGTGCCCACAGGCGTCTTCAACGTCGTGCAGGGCGATGGACGCGTCGGCGCGATGCTGGCGGAACATGCGGGCATCGAGAAGATTTCGTTCACGGGCGGCGTCGAGACCGGCAAGAAGGTCATGGCACGCGCGGGTGGATCGACGCTCAAGGAAGTCACGATGGAACTGGGCGGCAAGTCGCCGCTCATCGTGTTCGACGACGCCCATCTCGAACGCGCGGCGGACATCGCGATGAGCGCCAACTTCTTCAGCTCCGGGCAGGTGTGTACGAACGGCACGCGCGTGTTCGTTCAGCGCGGCGTGATGGAGGCGTTCGAGGCGCTGCTGCTGGAGCGTGTGAAGCGCATCCGCACCGGCGCGCCCGATGATCCGCAGACGAACTTCGGTCCGCTCGCCAGTGCGGCGCAGTTGCAGAAGGTGCTGGGCTTCATCGAGAGCGGCAAACGCGAAGGCGCGCGGCTCATTGCGGGCGGCGCGCGTTTGACCGAGGGCATCTTCGCGCAAGGCCAGTACGTCCAGCCCACCGTCTTCACCGATTGCCGCGACGACATGCGCATCGTGCGCGAGGAAATCTTCGGTCCCGTCATGAGCATCCTTTCATTCGACGACGAAGACGAAGTGATCGCCCGTGCCAACGACACCGACTACGGTCTCGCAGCAGGCGTGGTGACGGAGAATCTGTCGCGCGCGCATCGCGTGATTCATCGGCTGCAGGCGGGTATCTGCTGGATCAACACCTGGGGCGAGTCGCCGGCGGAAATGCCGGTCGGCGGCTACAAGCAGTCCGGGATCGGCCGCGAGAACGGCATCGCCACGCTCAATGCCTACACGCGCATCAAGTCCGTGCAGGTGGAGCTCGGTCCCTATCAGCCCGTGTTTTAAGGAGCTTCACGATGAGCGCGAACGAATACGACTACATCGTCGTCGGCGCGGGATCGGCGGGCAATGTGCTCGCCTCGCGTCTCACCGAGGACGCGGACGTGACCGTGCTGTTGCTGGAAGCGGGCGGCCCCGATCATCGCTTCGACTTCCGCACGCAGATGCCCGCAGCACTGGCTTATCCGTTGCAGGGACGGCGTTACAACTGGGCCTATGAAACCGAGCCTGAGCCGCACATGAACAACCGCCGCATGGAGTGCGGTCGCGGCAAGGGACTGGGCGGGTCGTCGCTCATCAACGGCATGTGCTATATCCGCGGCAACGCGCTCGATTACGACAACTGGGCCTCGATGCCCGGTCTCGACAACTGGAGCTATCTCGACTGCCTGCCCTATTTCCGCAAGGCGGAGACACGCGACATCGGGCCGAATGCGTATCACGGCGGCGACGGCCCCGTACACGTGACGACGAGCAAGCCCGGCAACAACCCGCTCTTTGCCGCGATGGTCGAAGCAGGCGTGCAGGCAGGCTATCCGCGCACCGAAGATCTCAACGGTTATCAGCAGGAAGGCTTCGGTCCGATGGACCGCACCGTGACCGCGAAGGGAAGGCGCGCCAGCACCGCGCGCGGCTATCTGGACCGCGCGAAACCGCGCGGCAATCTCACGATCGTTACGCATGCAACCACCGACCGCGTGCTGTTCTCGGGCAAGCGGGCCACCGGCGTTGCCTATCTGCATCGCGGCGAACGCGTGACCGCGCATGTGCGCCGCGAGGTGCTCGTGTGCAGCGGCGCCATTGCCTCGCCTCAGTTGCTGCAACGCTCGGGCGTTGGACGGCCCGACTGGCTGAAGCCGCTGGAGATTGCCGTGGTGCATGATCTGCCGGGCGTCGGCGAGAATCTTCAGGATCACCTCGAGATGTACATGCAGTACGAATGCAAGGAGCCCGTGTCGCTGTATCCGGCGTTGCACTGGTGGAACCAGCCGGCCATCGGGCTCGAATGGATGTTGAACGGCACGGGCATCGGCGCGAGCAACCAGTTCGAGGCGGGCGGCTTCATCCGCACGCGCGACGACGATCCATGGCCGAACATCCAGTATCACTTCCTGCCTGTCGCGATCAACTACAACGGCTCAAACCCGATCCGCATGCACGGCTTTCAGGCGCACGTCGGCTCGATGCGTTCTCCGAGCCGTGGTCAAGTGAAGATCAAGTCGCGCGATCCGCACGCGCATCCTGGCATCCTGTTCAACTACATGGCCGATCCGCTCGACTGGCGCGAGTTCCGTGACGCCATTCGCATCACCCGCGAAATCATGCGTCAGCCCGCGCTGGAACGATACCGGGGCCGCGAGCTGCATCCGTCCGACGACCTGAAGAGCGACGCGGAACTCGATGCCTTCGTGCGCGCGAAGGCGGAGACCGCGTATCACCCGTCATGCTCGTGCAAGATGGGCTACGACGACATGGCGGTCGTGGATGGCGAAGGCCGCGTGCATGGCATGCAGGGTCTGCGGGTCGTGGATGCGTCGATCATGCCGCAGATCACGACCGGCAATCTCAATGCGCCGACCATCATGCTGGCGGAGAAGATCGCGGATCGCATCCGGGGCGTCGAGCCGCTGGCGCGGGTCGAGACGCCTTACTTCGTGGCGGGCGGAAAACGAGCGCGGGCGGCGCAGGTACTGGATCTGGCCGGACACTGATCGAGCCCGGTGAGGTTCGTCGTACTGCGGTACGACCGGGCTTGATTGGCTACGGTCTTTAATGGAATACGTGAAGGGCGGACGCATCGCTGCTCCCGCCCGACAACTCAAAGCCCGAGAGTGTTCCATGTCAGTCAGTTCCGTCGACAGCCGCCCTGCCGATTCAGCAACGCCCGCCGACTCGTCGGATTCCAGTACGTCGCAGCCCGTTCAACAAGACGCGCCTCAGCCAGAAAAGCCGGACGACAAGGACACAGGCGTCCAGGCCGACCAATCGCACGCGCCATCCATTCCAACTCAGCTCTCGGTCGACCCGCCGACCGACTCCACGCCTGCGCCGGACGCCACGGCGTCCGCACCCACGCCGCCAGCTCCGGAAGCATCCAAGCAGGACGACACCATCCTTCGAGGCGCCACCGCCGACGAACTCGAACGTCTCAACGAGACCTACGATCATGACGACAAAGCCTCTTGGCGCAATCAGGACAACGCCGCCAGCGCGCGCGAACTCAACAGCATCAACATGACGGGCCGTCCGGACTATGCCAAGGCGTTCCAGAATCAGTTGCCGGGCCTTCAGGCGCAGATCGCCGACATGCCCGACGACGCCTTGCGCGAACAGAACCTGGCTCAGCTCTCGATGTTCAGCACGGCTTTCGGGAACGCCGCCGATCCCGGCCAGCGCGCCATCATCGTCAAGCAGTTCGAGTCGTTTCGCCAAGCCGTGTCCGAAGAGCATGACGACACCCAGGCCGATCCCGTCAAGCATGCCGAGTCGATCTTCACGGCGCCCTTCGGCAGCGGCTATCTCGATGCCGACGGCAAGCGCGGCATCGAGCGTCTGGATAATCTGCGCGACAACTTCGAGAGCGCCACCACGTCTGCAGAGCGCGAAACCGCCATGGCCCAGGGCACCGCGCTCAAGCGTGTTCTGCAGTCGAAGATCGCCGACCGTATTTACGACGAGGTCGATGCAGCGAGACTCGCCCGCCAGAAGACCTTCGGCGAGGTGATCAAACGCCTGAACGAGACCTCCGGCATGACCATCTCCGACCCGGGCGACGATTCACCCGCACGGCTGGAGCACTTCGGCGCGATCCTGCAGGACGAGCAGCATGCGCTCGCCTTCACCGAACTGATGAAGATGAGCCCGGAGGGCTTCAGCAAGCTCAGGGAATGGGAGGACCGCACCCGCCGCCGGGACGCCAACGCGGAGCAAGCCGAGCAGAGCCATCTGTTCCATCGCTTCGAGTTGCCGCCTTTCTCCAGCATCTCCGATGTCCTCAAGAACCCGCCCTTGCCCAACGATGACTACGGCAAGAACCTGGTGGCCGGGTATCAATGGGCACAACGCCGGCTCGTGGCCGCGGAACAACGCATCAGCGTGCAAGGCAAGACCGACCTCAATCCGCTGCGCCGCGAATACCTGACCGCTTACTCACCGCCTCCGCCGGAATGGCTGCAGGAGCTCGACGAAGCGTTTTGCCGCCTGACCGTCGGCGCCATGCCGGTGGCGAGCCTGTTCACCAATTCGATCTGCCCGCACACTCATCTGAACGATACCGCTCGAACGTTCATCGATATGGGTGCGGGGGTGCTGGGCACAGCGCTGGGCTACAAGATGCCCGATGTGGACTTCGTCGGTCCGGCAATCAAGGGCGGCATGTCGAAGGCCGGCGCGCTGCTCGACCTGCTGCGCAAGCCCAAGGCTGTAGAAATAGCGGCCCCGGGCGCGGCGGAGGTTGCCCAGGCGGCCTCATCCGCAAAGGCGCCGCCGCTGAGCGACTCAACTCTGCCAGCGCACATATCAACGGCGAGCAGCCTTTGCCCCCGTCCTACAAGTACGACACGCCGATCACCCAATCGACGCCGGGCAGCGCGCCCGGCGTCATGGTCGACCAGCAAGGCCAGAACTTCATCACGATGGACGGTCAACCTTTTGCGGTCAAGTACGACAAGGACAACGGCACTTGGCGCGTCTACGATCGGAACAATCCGTGGCGGCCTTCGTTCCCGGTTCGGGTAAATGAGGAGGGCGTCTGGAAGTCCCATTCGGATACCGGGCTTGTCGGCGGAGCGCCGCGTCTTTCAGCCGAAGAGAAGAAAGCCATCCTGGACGATGTGAGGCAGCATCCCTACTTGACGCAGAGAGAGATAGCCCTCCGGAACGGTGTAAGCAGCGCTACGGTAGGCAGTATTCTGCAAGCGAACGACATGGAACAACGGGGACTCGAGCAGCAATGGCAAGCACGCGTGAACCAGCTCACCCCGGATGTCCGGTCGAGAATCACCGAGTCGCTGGCGGCCCATCCCTATCAATATGCGGAGATCGCCCAACAGTTCGACACCACGCCCGGCGTCGTGAAATGGCTGGCCAAAAACGCGCCGGAAAACCTGTCGTTAAAGACGACCGCTGAAGCGATCAAAACCGAACTCGCCGACTTTCCTGGGCTGGATCATGGGGAGCTGGCCAGAAGGTTCGATGTCACCCGCGAAGAGGTCGACGCCATCGCCGCCCTTCCGGTACAGAGTCCGGCGGGCGGAAATATGGCACGCCCCTTGAACAGAACTGCACGGATGCGGCCGGAAGTCATTCAAATGGTAACGAACTACCTGCAGGCTTATCCCGATGCAAGCTATTCGAACATCGCGGCAAAGCTTGCTGTCAATGCGCAGGCGGTCTCCAGCATTGCAACGGAAGCTGGACTGACGCGCGCGGTGCCCCGTGTGCGCATCTCAAATGCAACGACTGAAGCAATACAGCGCTACATCGCGACACATCCGGCTGCCGGGTCGAACGCCGTTGCCCGGGAGTTCGGCGTTTCAACCTATGCCGTCAGGAAAATCCAACAACGAACTTTGCGGCGGCAAGACCTGCAGCAGGCCGTTGCGACACACCCAACGATCAAGCACCGCGTGGTGCAGGATCTCCGGACGACATCTTTGACGTACGTTGAAATTGCCCGGAAAGAAGGAGCAGACGTCGCCACGGTCATCAAGCTTGCCGAAGCACAGGGATTGAACCGGGCCATGGCCCCTGCCGCCGAAGGCGCGCCACCGCCTGAAGCGGCTCAGGGCGCACCAGCCGCGCCTCCTGCCACCGAAATGGCGCCGCCAGGGCTCACGGAAGCCAACCAGGCCGACATCCGCAGTTTCATGGAGAACTGGGTCAGGCCCGAATACATCGCGCAGATGCTCGGGCTGGACGAAAACCTTGTCTCCCGGTACGTGCAGAACATCGCGCCGAATTACGCGACCACGGGTTACTTCCCTGTCAATCCCGCGCCGGTGGAGCGCAGCGCCCAGTGGTGGCAAGGATCTACATCCGAACAGCCGGGTTCGTCCACGCCATCCACCGCGCCGATGCTGACCCGGCAGGATCAGGAAACCGTCCAGATGCTCATGGGCGACAGCTATCAGTTTCCGCTGCAATCCATCGCGGACTGGATCCAGCGGCCCGTTGAAACGGTGCGAGCCTACATCCAGTCCGTCAACCCGGCGTACTTGCAGGCTCACGATTGATCGAGAGCACGCGACGCCCGCATCACATATCGAACCGTCCACGCGCCGTCGCGGCAATGCTCATCAACGCGTCCACGCTGAGCCGCGCCGCGACCGCCTTCACATAGTCGTGATGCCGGCTTTGCAGCGGCGCATCGAGATACTGGGCATGCAGATAGCGTATCAGCGCGATCCGCCGATGCTTCAGCGCAATGCTTCGGTCAAGCAACGCGAGCGCCGCATCCGCATCGTGCTTCTTGAAGGCACGTGCGGACAGCTGTGCGGCGGCATCGCGCGACGGATTCATGGCGTCGCGAATTCACGCGCAGCGCTACGCAACCGCCACGCCTCATGGTCCGCGCGACGCCAGTCCAGTTCCAGCCCGAGACGTTTCGTGCCCGGGCGGATCTTCGGCTTGTGCAGCGTGAGCGTCAGGGCATCGAGCGCGGGCCATTCATCGAACGAGAGCGCGGCAATCTCCACGGCCAGCGTTTCGAGGAGACGCGTATGCGGCTTCGTCTCGAGAAACGCGCTCACGCGATTACACCACGCTTCGTAGTCGATGAGGCCATCGTCCGATTCATCCGGCATCGCGCGGTAATGCAGGCTCGCATCGATGCAGACAGGCTGCGGCCCTTCATGCTCATGCTCGTAGAGACCGACGCGCGTCTGCACGATCAATTCGTCGACCACGACGCGCCAGCCTCGTCCGCCCATCTCCAGCGGCTCGAACGGCTTCATGAAAGCAGCGGCCCGGCGGCATCGAGCATGATCTTCACGAAGTAGTCCGCGAAGCTGCGGCGCACGATCAGCTCGAAGCGGTCGCCGCCCAGCGGCACCAGCGTCAGCGATGCCTTGAAGAAGTGGCTCTGCGCGCACTGGCCTTCGCCGAACAGCTTCGGATGCAGATCGAGCGGACAGCCGCGCGACAGCACCTCGCGCGTCTTCGGACCATCGATATCGAGCACCGTATAGCCGCTGCCGATATCCACCGCCGCCGAGAACTGGCCGACGAACGCTTCACGCAGCTTCGCTTCGAGCGGCGCGGGACGCGAGGCGTCGTGAGCGGCGTCGGAATGCACGAGCCATTCGTCGGGACCGAGCCACAGCATCGTGTAGCCATTGCCGCGCGCGACGGTGTTCGGCTTCTCGGGCGGCGTACAGCCGAGCACGTTCTGCACGGCCTTCACAAAACTCGCGTCACGCGTATCGCCACGCACGTTCACGAGTTCGAGGAACGGCCGCTCGGTAAGGCGGAATACCTTCGGCGAGCCGCCCTGATGCGCCTTGAGCAGCGCATCGGCGCCGACGAGCGGGGATTCCTGCCAGGTACCGCTCAGTCCTTGTGCGCCGATGGCACGATCGACGACCGCAGCGCCCGTTTTGATCTCATTCAACATGCTGACGTGCTCCTTCGCTGTCGTAGAACACCGAACTGGTGATTTTTGCCTTCACTTGCTTGCCGCTCGCGAGCGGGATCAGGACCGATTCGCCCATCTTGTCGAGTCCGCCCTTCACGACGGCCAGCGCGATCGAACGCTTCAGGATCGGGCTGTAATAGCTCGACGTCACGTGGCCGAGCATCGGCGCGGTGTCGCCCTGGAACGGGCCTGCCACGATCTGCGCGCCTTCCGGCAGCACGTATTGCGGATCGTCGGTCAGCAGGCCGACGAACTGCTTGCGTCCCTGCTTCGCCGTGTCCGAACGCGTCAGCGAACGCTTGCCGATGAAGTCCTTCGACTTCGCGACCAGTCCGCCCATGCCGAGGTCGTAAGGGGTCATCGAGCCGTCCGTATCCTGGCCGACGATGATGTACCCCTTCTCCGCGCGCAGCACGTGCATGGTTTCCGTGCCATACGGCGTGATGTCGAACTCGGCGCCCGCTTCCATCAGCGCTTCCCACACCGCTCGGCCGACGTTCGCCGGCACGTTGACTTCATAGGCGAGCTCGCCCGAGAAGCTGATGCGCATGATGCGCGCCGCCGCGCCCGCCACCGTGCCGTCGCGATAGCTCATGAACGGGAACGCCGCGTTGGCGAAATCCACGTCGTGACAGACCTTCTGCAGCACCTTGCGGCTGTTCGGCCCGACGACAGCAAAGGTCGCCCAATGGTCCGTCACCGACGCGAGCCGCACGCGCATGTCGGGCCATTCGGTCTGCAGCCAGCGTTCGAGCCACGTCAGCACGCGCGCCGCGCCGCCGGTCGTGGTCGTCATCATGTAGTGCTGTTCGCCGAGGCGCACGGTCACGCCGTCGTCGAAGATCATGCCGTTTTCGTCGAGCATCAGGCCGTAGCGGCACTTGCCCACTTCGAGCTTGCTCCACGGGTTCGTGTACATCCAGTTGAGCAGCTTCGCGGCATCCGGACCCTGGATGTCGATCTTGCCGAGCGTCGATGCATCGAGAATGCCCACGCTTTCGCGCGTCGCGAGCGACTCGCGCGCCACGGCCGCGTGCATGTCCTCGCCCGCCTTCGGGTAGTACCACGGACGCTTCCAGTTGCCGACATCCTCGAACATCGCGCCGTTCTCGACGTGCCACTCGTGAATGGCGGTCTTGCGCACCGGATCGAGAAACTCGCCCAGCTCGCGGCCCGCGAACGTGCCGAAGGTCACGGGCGTGTAGTTCGGGCGGAAGGTCGTCGTGCCGGTTTCGGGAATGGTCTTGTTCAGCGCCTGCGCGAGAATCGCCATGCCGTTGATGTTGCCGAGCTTGCCCTGGTCGGTGCCGAAGCCCATCGCCGTATAGCGCTTCACGTGCTCGACCGACTCGAAGCCTTCGCGCGCGGCGAGATAGATGTCCGCTGCGGACACGTCGTTCTGGTAATCGACGAACTGCTTCGGACCGCGCGTCGCCAGCTCCTTGTTGCCGACGATCCACAGCGGCAGCATCGGCGCCTCGACGATCTCGGCCACCTGCACCGGCTGCGGCTTCGCGACGATATGCCCCGCCGCTCGCGCTGCATCCGCGCCCGCCTCGACGCCAAACCGAAGGCCGCGCGCCAGCGAGAACTCGCCCGCGCATGCGCCGACGCTGCTCTCCGCCTGCATCGCCTTGCCCGGCACGAAGCACGCTTTCTCGTCGTGCCAGTGCGCCTTGCCGCCCGACTGCGCGAACAGGTGCAGCACCGGACTCCAGCCGCCCGACATGGCGACCAGATCGCATGACAGCTCTTCCTGCTTTTGCCCGACCTGTCCGTTCGCATAGGCCGCGACTTCCACCGACGCGACGCGCAGCTTGCCGTGCGCGGCCGTGATCACCGCGTTGTTCATCACGCGGATGCCTTGGCGGCGTGCGGCCGCCGGCAGCGTGCCCTTCGATTCGGCCGTGCGCGGATCCACGACGGTCACGGCAGCGCCGGCCGCCTTGAGGTCGAGTGCGCACTGATAGGCGTCGTCGTTGTTGGCGAACACCACCGCGTTGCGGCCCGGCAGCACCGCATAGCGATGCAGATACGTCGACACCGCCGACGCCAGCATGATGCCCGGCAGGTCGTTGTTGCCGAACACGATCGGACGCTCGTGCGCGCCGGTGGCGAGAATCACGCGCTTGGCGCGGACCTTCCACATCAGTTCGCGCGTGCCCTTGCGGGTCGAGACCGGCAGATGCTCGGTCAGACGCTGTGTGATCGTGACGAGGTTGTGGTCCTGATAACCGAACGCCGTGCTGCGCGACAGGATCTTCACGTCGGGCATGCGGCGCAGTTCGGCTTCGACCTTCTGCACCCATTGCAGCGCGGGCTTGCCGTCGATCTCCGCGCGGCACGACAGCAGCGAACCGCCGAGTTCGCGCTGGTCGTCGACCAGGATCACGCGCGCGCCGGACAGCCCCGCCGCATGCGCCGCCGCCAGACCGGACGGACCGCCGCCGATCACGAGCACGTCGCAATGCGCGAAGCACTTGTCGTAGCGGTCGGCATCGAGATGCTTCGGCGCTTCGCCGAGGCCCGCTGCGTCGCGAATCACTTCCTCGTACTTCGGCCAGAACTTGCGCGGCCACATGAAGGTCTTGTAATAGAAGCCCGCCGGAATGAAGCGCGCGATCTTCTGATTGACCGCCATGCGATCGTTCTCGATGCTCGGCTTCGCGTTCACGCTCTTGGCGACGAGCCCCTGATACAGCTCGACTTCCGTGGCGCGCGCGTTCGGCACCGTGTAGGCGCCGGTTTCCAGCTGCACGACGGCATTCGGCTCTTCCACGCCCGCCGTGATGATGCCGCGCGGACGGTGGTACTTCCAGCTGCGCGCGACGAAGCGCTCGCCGCTGGCGAGCAGCGCGGAGGCGAGCGTGTCGCCTTCGTAGCCCTGATAGGTCTTGCCGTTGAACGTGAAGGTCAGCGTAATGGCGCGGTTGATGCGCCCGCCCAGGCCGAGTCGGTCTTTCTGGCTCATTTCGACTGTGCTCCGTTGTCATTCATCACAGCCAGCGGACGGTCGAACGTCTCGTAGCCCTGAATCTCGTAGGAAACCGTATCGCGCTGCACCTTGAACCAGCGGCGGCAGCCTTGTGCGTGCATCCATTGCTCGCGCGCCGTGCCGCGGGGGTTCTTGCGCATGAAGAGGTAGTCGCCCCATTCGCGGTCGGTGAGCTTTTCGGTGTCGAGCGGACGCGCGATGTCCGCTTCGCCGCCGCAGGAGAATTCGGTTTCGGCGCGTGGCCCGCACCAGGGGCATTCGATCAGCAACATGGTTCTTTCCTCAGTGTGCGGGTCAGTGAGCCACGGCAGCCGCGCCGTGTTCGTCGATCAGATGGCCGGTATAGAAACGGTCCAGCGAGAAGGCCGCATTGACCGGATGCGGTTCGTCGCGCGCGATGGTGTGCGCATACGCCCAGCCCGAGCCGGGGGTCGCCTTGAAGCCGCCCGTGCCCCAGCCGCAGTTGAAGTACAGGCCCTTGACGTCGGTCTTGGAGATGATCGGGCAGGCGTCCGGCGAGACATCGACGATGCCGCCCCACTGCCGGTTCATGCGCACGCGCGAGAACACCGGGAACATCTCGACGATCGCCTCCAGCGTGCCTTCGATGATGTGAAAGCTGCCGCGCTGGCCAAAGCCCGTGTACTGGTCCACGCCCGCGCCGATCACGAGATCGCCCTTGTCGGACTGGCTGATGTACGCGTGCACCGCGTTCGACATCACCACCGTGTTCACCACCGGCTTGATCGGCTCGGATACGAGCGCCTGCAACGGATGGCTCTCAAGCGGCAGGCGCACGCCGGCCATGTCGGCCAGCGAGGTCGTGTTGCCCGCTGCAACCACCGCGACCTTCTTCGCCTTGATGAAGCCCTTGGTCGTATCGACGCCCGTCACCTGGTTGCCCTCGCGGCGAATGCCCACGACCTGGCAGTTCTGGATGATGTCCACGCCTGCACGGTCCGCGCCGCGCGCGAAGCCCCAGGCCACGGCATCGTGCCGGGCGACGCCGCCACGCCGTTGAATGGACGCACCCAGCACCGGGTAACGGCTGTTGAGGTTGATGGTCGGCTCGATTTCCTTGATCTGCTGCGGCGTCAGGAACTCGGCATCGACGCCGTTGAGGCGGTTTGCATTCACGCGGCGCTCGGTGTCGCGCACGTCCTGCAGCGTATGCGCCAGGTTCATCACGCCGCGCTGCGAGAACATCACGTTGTAGTTGAGGTCCTGCGAGAGGCCTTCCCAGAGCTTCATCGCCTTTTCGTAAAGCGCGGCGGATTCGTCCCACAGGTAGTTGGAACGCACGATGGTCGTGTTGCGCGCCGTATTGCCGCCGCCGATCCAGCCCTTCTCGAGAATCGCGACATTCGTGATGCCGTGTTCCTTCGCGAGGTAATAAGCGGTCGCGAGACCGTGGCCGCCGCCGCCGACGATCACCACGTCGTATTCGCGCTTCGGCTCCGGACTTCTCCACTGGCGTTCCCAGTTCTCGTGATACGACATGCCGTTGCGCAGCAGGCTGAATATCGAGTAGCGGCTCATGGTGTTTCCTTCTTCGTGCGGGGTGTTATGCGTTGAATCAGAATCAGCATTCGATGACGTTCACGGCCAGGCCGCCGCGCGACGTCTCCTTGTATTTCGTCTTCATGTCGGCGCCGGTTTCGCGCATCGTCTTGATGACCGAGTCGAGCGACACGTAGTGCGTGCCGTCGCCTTTCATGGCCATGCGCGCGGCGTTGAGCGCCTTGATGGCGCCCATTGCATTGCGTTCGATGCACGGAATCTGCACGAGCCCGCCGACCGGATCGCAGGTCATGCCGAGGTTGTGTTCCATGCCGATCTCGGCGGCGTTCTCGACCTGCGCAGGCGTGCCGCCCATGACCGCGGCGAGCGCGGCGGCGGCCATCGAGCAGGCGACGCCCACTTCGCCCTGGCAGCCCACTTCGGCGCCGGAGATCGACGCCGTTTCCTTGTAGATGATGCCGATGGCCGCGGCCGTCAGCAGGAAGCGCACGATGCCTTCGTCGTTCGCGCCGTGCATGAACTTCACGTAGTAGTGCAGCACGGCGGGAATCACGCCGGCGGCGCCGTTGGTCGGCGCGGTGACCACGCGGCCACCCGCGGCGTTTTCCTCGTTCACGGCCATGGCGTAGAGATTGACCCAGTCGAGCATCGACAGCGGATCGCGCAGCGACTCTTCGGAGCGCGAGCGCAGCGACGCGGACAGGTCCGCCGCGCGGCGCTTCACGTGCATCGGACCGGGCAGCTCGCCGCGTTCCTTGCAGCCGCGCTCGACGCAGGCGGCCATCACGCGCCACACGGCCAGCATGCCTTCGCGCACTTCGGCTCCGCTGCGGCTCGCGCATTCGTTCTGCATCGTCACTTCGGCGATGGAGAGACCGGTTTCGCGGCAGACGCGCATGAGGTCGTCGCCGGTGCGGAACGGATGCGGCACCGTGCCGCCCGCGCGCAGGCCGTTGACGCGATCGCCGTCGCGATTCACGACAAAGCCGCCGCCGACCGAGTAATACTCCTTCTCGACGAGCAACTGGCCGTTGTCGTCGAACGCCTGGAAGCGCATGCCGTTCGGATGCACGATGCTCGAACCGGGCGCGCCCGGCATCAGCTTGCGATAGAAGCCGATGTGCTCGCGCTCTTCGAACATCACTTCGTGCTTGCCGAGCAGCATCAGGCGCTTGCTCTTGCGGATGGCGTCCAGGCGCGGCGCGATCACGTCGGGATCGATCAGATCGGGCAGATTGCCTTCAAGGCCGAGCAGCACGGCCTTGTCGGTGCCGTGGCCCTTGCCGGTCGCGCCAAGCGAACCGAACAACTCGACGCGCACCCGCGTGACGAAGGCGAGCAGGTTGGCGTCCTCGATGTGGGACGCGAACCGGCACGCCGCGATCATCGGTCCGACGGTATGCGAGCTCGACGGTCCAATGCCGATCTTGAACAGATCGAAGACGCTGACGTTCATGTGCGAGTCCCTTTGCTTGGCTTTGACTGGGCGCAGCGCGGCAGGCGCGTGCGTCGTTTCGGTATGGCGCTCATTGCACCAAACCGCAAAAAGACTCGATAGAACAAAAGCGCCGTCGAAATGGGATGGCGGCGTCAGCGCGTGGCGCAGCGTGCACGCATCGGTGTAATCCCTAGGTTCTGAACCGGCCTGCGCGTTTTCTGACGCGGGTGCCGCGCGCCGCGCGCGAGTGCTATGCTCGCCGGATCACTTCGAGCCGCCGCACGTCACGCGCATGAACCCCGCAGAGTCCCTTCCACCGCTGTCCATCGACGGTCAATCGAAATCGCGTATCCGCTTCGGCATCATCCTGCTGCCGAACTTCACGCTGACCGCGTTCTCCGGTTTCGTCGACCTGTTGCGCCTCTCCGCCGACGAAGGCGATTTCAGCCGCCCCGTGCGCTGCTCCTGGAGCGTGATCGGCGAGACGCTCGCGCCGGTCCGCGCGAGTTGCGGCATCCAGGTCACGCCGTGGGAAACCTATGAGAAAGCCGAGCCGTTCGACTACGTGGTGGTGGTCGGCGGCCTGCTGCATTCCGGCCCCGCGACGAGCGATGCGACGCTGCAGTTCATTCGCCGCGCAGCCGCGGCGGATGCGACGATCGTCGGCATGTGTACGGGCGTGTTTTCGATGATGCGCGCCGGTGTGCTCGAAGGACACCGCATCTGCGTGAGCTGGTTTCACTACTGGGACTTCGTCGAGCGCTTTCCGCATGCGGATGAACAGGCGCTCGTCGCGGACCGGCTGTTCGTGATCGACCGGCGGCGCATTACGTGCTCGGGCGGACGCGCTTCCATCGACGTGGCCGCGGCCATTCTGCTGCGCCACTTCGAGACCGCGACAGTGCAGAAGGCGTTGCGCATCCTGCTCGTCGACGACATGCAGAAAGGCAACGCGCCGCAGCCGCATCCGCCCGGTCTCGCGCCGGCGACGCATCCGAAAGTCAAACGTGCGATCCTGCTGATGGAGCAGCACGTCGGGCGTTCGTTGACGCTGGACGAACTGGCCCACAAGCTCGACATGTCGACGCGCCAGCTTGAGCGTCTTTTCAAGGCGGAGACGGGCAAGGCGCCGCAGGCGTATGCGAAGCAGGTGCGGCTGCGCACGGCGGCATGGCTGCTGACGAGTTCGGACAAGACGGTGGCGGATATCGCGTCGAGCTGCGGCTTCTCGGATGCCTCGCATCTGGGCCGCGAGTTCCGCAAGCAGTTCGGCGTGCCGCCGATGATGTATCGAGAGCAAGGCGGTGCACAGGACGCGCAGGCCGCCGAGCAATCGATGGACTACGACGAGACTTTTCCGGGCCGCGCCCAGGCGCTGTAGAGCGCCTTCAGAGTACTTGGTTCACGTTTTCCGCGGCTCATCACACCAAGGAGGAACGGCATGGCGACTCACGGATACTCGCAGGAAGAATGGCAGGTGCGTTGCGATCTTGCGGCGCTCTATCGCGTGATCGGGCATTTTCGCTGGACCGACATGATCTTCACGCACATCAGTGCGCGCGTGCCGGGATCGGACCATCACTTTCTGATCAACCGCTATGGCGTGCTGTTCGACGAGATGCGCGCGTCGGATTTGGTGCGCATCGACAGCGAAGGACGGCCGGTCGAGCCCGGCGCCCGCGACGACCCGGAGCGCTATCGCGTGAACCCGGCGGGATTCACGATTCATTCGGCCATTCACATGGCGCGTCACGATGTGGCGTGCGTCGTACATACGCATACGGCGGCGGGTGCGGGGGTTTCGGCTCAGAAGCGCGGCCTGCTGCCGATCAGTCAGCATGCGTTGAAGTATTACGGGCATCTGGCTTATCACGATTATGAAGGGATCGCGCTGGATCTGGCCGAGCGGGATCGGCTCGTGAACGATCTCGGTTCGCATAACGCGATGATTCTCCGTAATCATGGGCTGCTGACTTGCGGGAAGTCGATTCCGGAGGCGTTTCAGGAAATGTATTTTCTTGAACGGGCTTGTGAGATTCAATTGCGGGCGCTGGCGGGAGGCGGGGAATTGAACTGGCCTTCGGAGAAGGTGTGTGAGGTGACGGCTTCGCAATATCGGCGGGATGAATCGGAGGGGATTACGCACATGCAGTGGGAAGCGGCGTTGCGGATGATTGAGGGTCGGGCTATGACGGATTATCGGAGTTAGTTCGATTTGCTTGTTGCTGATCGCAGTCTTATATGCCCTCGATTTTGTTGATCGGGGGCATTTTTGTTTTACAAATTTTTATGCATGTTTACGGCTTCAGGCGGTACCGTTCGATGCTCAGTCCATCACGAAAAGTCGAATGCCGTTTCAATACAAGTTCAATATTATTCGGAGAGGGCTTCATAGTAGCTGGCAAAGAACTAAACGCACCCTTCGTCATTTTCTGCAAATGGCCCTGTTTATCTGCGTCACTTTTCGCGCCGGAATTGCTTTGGCAGTCTTCTTGATAGAGAAGACATCCATCATGTCGGACTGGCTGGATGACGCCACTCGCTACGTCCTCAGGCTAACGCATTCGGACATCAATTATCACGAAGATATCTTCGTGATTTCGGATCTCACCGTTTTAATCGCGTGCTGGATTGTAGTAGACGTCACGGTGTTCGCGGCCTATGTTTTCGCTTCCAGATTTTGGCGTGGCAGGGAGCAAATCAAGAACGCGACTGCGAGGTGAGTCACTTCGATGCCTGTCTTCATTTTCGCAACAAAACGCATCTTCAAATTAATCCTTCAGTTTTCGCTTTGGCTCGTACTTTGGTATGGGCTCGGTGTTGTCCTTTTTCGTTATCTAAATGCGCGCGTCGAAGAAGCGCCGGGATGGATCGAATGGACCGTGCGCTTTGCGCTCGAAACCCTAGGCTACGGCGATGTGCAAGAACCTGAAACCATCGGCGCCTTTTGTGAGCTTGTCGCGCTCGTGCTCTGCTGGATATTCGTCGCGATGGTCTTGTTGATTGGATATCGATTGATCGCCCGATTCATTCACAGCGGCTGAAGCACGTGTGTTCTCCGTCCATGCATTTTGGTGCACGTTAAATTGTCAGGCGGTAAGAAAATCGTGCGCGGAGGCAACGAGTCTACTCTTATAGGTGCCAGCTCAAAGCGTATTCGATTTTCGCAGGTGGTGGCGGCAAGTTATCTATAAATTTATTACAGAACTTTTCACACTGCATGGCAATCAACCGCTAAGGTTGTGAGCGCGATTAATAACTCTACGAAGCGCGCTTGGAAAATCAATGCCAGTCAGCTGTGTATTCAAACTCAACCGACAGGTTTCCTCCGATCTGACCTGCACAGGTTTCGGCAGCATTGAGGCGTATTCAGGAAGAGGCGTGGGTCGTGACAATCCGGACGCCGTTTCGCTCGAAAGCGTGGGTCCCATTCCGCCTGGACGCTACTACCTTATTGATCGCCAAGCCGGCGGTCGTTTAGGTTGGCTTCGTGATTGGTGGACTGACTTAGTTATCGGTAGCGACCATACCCAATGGTTCACCCTCTGGAATCCCAAAACGGGCGACTCAACGATTGTAAATGGCGTCAAGCGCGAGAGTTTCAGGCTTCATCCGAACGGAGTCAGCGGGACAAGCATGGGTTGCATCACAGTAGTTGACAAGAAGGCCTTCGAAAAATTGAAAAGATTCATTCGTTCAAGGCCGCCGACTATCTCTATTCCTGGGACGTCATATAAGGCCTATGGCGTGGTGGAAGTTCAATGAAGAAGATGGCCTGGTTCGTTCTTCAGATTTCTCTTTGGATTTTCCTCTCCTACAAACTGGGCATTTTCCTTCTCCGTTTTATCGACGCGCACATTGAAGCGTGCCCGGAGTGGATTGAAAGGACCGTGCGCTTTGCACTCGATTCATTCGGCTACAACGACGTGCGGGATCCAGAAACCGTCGGTGCCGCCTGCGGCCTCTTCGCCCTGGTCCTCAACTGGATCTTCTCAGCCCTGGCCCTATGGCTGGCCTACCGCTTGATCACCCGCATCGTCCGTAGACGACATCAATAACCCCGCTTCCGTTCACCCTAAATCCCACCCCCATGCACTCCGACATCCTCCTCAACCTACAGGGCATCGACGGCGAATCGCAGGACAAAACCCATCCCAAAGCCATTCAGGTGATCTTCTGGGAATGGACCGTTTCCCAACCCTCCTCCATGCACGTCAATTCAGGGGGCGGCTCGGGCAAGGCGTCCTTCTCCGGCCTCGAATTCAAGCACGAGATCGACCGCGCATCGCCCAATCTGTTCCTCTACAGCGCCACCGGCAAGCACATACCCAAAGCGGAACTCATCATGCGCAAGGCCGGCGGCACGGCCCTCGAATACTTCCGGATCACCATGGAAGACGTGTTGATCACGAAGGTCCACCCATCCGCTGACGCCGGCTACGCCATCGAAAGCGTCGGCCTGTCCTTCGCGAAAATAAAGCAGGAATACGTCGTGCAAAACGCCCAAGGCGGCAGCATGGGCGCGGTCACTGCCGCCTTCGACATCAAGGCCAACAAGGCCCTGTAACTCAATTCGCCCCCGCCACATAAGTCTTCACCGCCGGCAGCCCGTCCTTCCCGTCGAACGTCTTCACACCCGCAAGCCACTTGTCCAGCACCGTCGGATTGGCCTTCAGCCACTCGCGCGCCGCCTTGTTCGCATCGGTCTTGTTCATGATCGGCAGCATCACGTGGTTCTCGATATCCGTCGTGAATTGCAGATTGGAAACCAGCTTCGCGACATTCGGACAACGCGAATCGTAATCCGTCGGCGTCACGGTCAGCACCTTGGCCTCGCCATAATTGGGACCGAAAACCTCATCGCCACCCGAGAGATAATCGATCTTCATCTGCACGTTCATCGGGTGCGGCTCCCACCCCAAAAATACGATCGGCTTCTTCTCGCGAATCGCGCGATTCACCTCCACCAGCATGCCCGCCTCGCTCGATTCCACCAGCTTGAACTTGCCAAGTCCATATTGATTCGAATCGATCATCTTCTTGATCAGCGCATTGCCATCATTGCCCGGCTCGATGCCATAGATCTTGCCATCGAGCTTGTCGTAGTTCTTCGCGATATCGTTGAAGTTGCGAATACCCGCCTGATACGCATAATCCGGCACCGCGAGCGTGTACTTCGCGCCCTTGAGATTCGGCGTCGCCAGTACCTTCACCTGATTGTTCTTTCTGAACGGATCGATGATCGGATCCATCGTCGGCGACCAGTAACCCAGGAACACGTCGATCTGCTTGCTCTTGACGCCCGCGAACGTAATCGGCACCGAGGCAATCGTCTTCGTCGGGTTGTAGCCGAGGCCCTGCAGGATCGTCGATGCGAGTCCGGTCGTCGCCGCGATATCGGTCCAGCCGACATCCGCAAAACGCACGTTCCTGCACGCCGCAGGCTCGGCCGCGTGCGCCACGCTCACACCCGCCAGCATCGCCGCAGCGAGCGACGCGATCCACAAACGCTTCATGTTTTTCCTCTCTCTCAGGTTCATCAGGACGCAAGTCAGCCCGCGCGCGGCCCGTCACGAACCGGCGCGGAACAGAATCATTCAGACAATGGACGCGCTAGGCCGAGAGGCGCCGCTCCACGCTGGGCGCATGCCCGAACTGCGCGCGATACGCCTTGCTGAAGTGACAAGGCGAATGAAATCCGCATACGCTCGTCACGCGTGCAATCGACGCATCTGTATTGCGCAACAGTTCGCGCGCGCGACGCAGCCGCAGCGTGAGGTAGTAATGCGTCGGCGAGACGCTGAGGAACATCTTGAACATGCGCTGCAAGTGCCGCTGCGACAAATGCACGAGCCGCGCAAGCTCATCGAGCGAGAGCGGCTCTTCGATGTTCGCCTCCATCAGCCGGACCACTTCCACGAGCTCGGCGCGCGAAAAGCCCACGCGGGCATCGACGGGAATGTGCTGGTAATCCGTCGAGCCGCGTATCCGTTCGACAATGAACTGTTCCGACACCTGCGCCGCATGCGCCTGCCCCAGCCGCATGCCGACGAGATTGAGCATCAGGTCGAGCGGCGCGGTGCCGCCCGTGCAGGTCAGTCTGTCCCGATCGATCACGAACAGTTCGTCAGCGAAACGCACATGCGGGAAGCGCTTGTTGACCGGCGACATGTCTTCCCAATGCAGCGTGCAGCGATAGCCATCCAGCAGCTTCGCGGCCAGCAAGGCATACGGCCCGGTGCAGATGCCGCCCAGCGGAATGCCCGCCTCATGCGCGCGTTGCAGAAGGCCGATCACCTTGTCGTCGACGTAATCCGCGACCTGCCAGCCCCCGCAGACGATCAGCACATCGGGCATGCCGGTTTCGTCGATCGTCATGGCCGGCTTGACCGTGATGCCGTTGCTGGCGCGCGCGGGTTCGCCGTCCGGCGTGATGATCGACCATCGATAATGCTGCGCACGGCCGACGTAATTGGCCATGCGCAACACCTCGACCGCGCTCGTGAACGCGATCATCGAGAAGTTCGGCAGCGTCACGAAGCCGAAGTGCGCGAGATTGGACAACGGTGAATCCACAGCCGCCGGGACGATCGCGTCGCGCTTCATGCACAAGCCTCTCAGCTTTGTTGGGTCGCCGGCGTGCGGCGCACTTTCATCACGCTCTTGAGACCCGCGAACAACGGAGCGCGCGCCATGCCAGGCGAACGGCCGAAGCTTTCCGTGATGCGGTCCAGGATGATCGCCAGCAACACCACGGACAGGCCGCTCTCGAAGCCCAGGCCGATGTCGAGGCGCTGGATCGACGCCAGCACGTCGTTGCCGAGGCCGCCTGCGCCCACCATCGACGCAATGATCACCATCGACAACGCCATCATGATGGTCTGGTTCACGCCAGTCATGATCGACGGCAGCGCGTTCGGGACCTGCACCTTGTAGAGCAGCTGCCACGGCGTGCAGCCGAAGGCCTGGCCGGCTTCCACGATTTCGCGGTTCACATGCTTGATGCCCAGCGACGTGAGACGCACGGCAGGCGGCATCGCGAAGATCACGGTGGCGAGAATCCCCGGCACGCGGCCGAGACCGAACAGCATGGCCGCCGGAATCAGGTAGACGAATGCGGGCATGGTCTGCATCAGGTCGAGCACCGGACGCACGATCATTTCCACCGTCCGGCTCTTCGAGGTCCAGATGCCGAGCGGAATGCCGAGCAGCAGGCTGATGAAGGTCGACGACAGCGTGAGGCCCAGCGTGATGACCATCTGATCCCAGAAGTTGGTCGCGTAGACCAGCAGCAGCGCGGCCAGCACGAACGCCGCGAATCGCCAGCCGACCCGCCACAGGCCAATGCCCACGAAGATGGCGATCATCAGCCACATCGGAATGGCCTGCAGGCCATGCTCGACCGCCGCGGCGAACGTTTCGATGACCTTGCCGATCGAGTCGAAGGTCTTCGCGTCGTGATCGAGGAGATAGTGGACACCGTGGTCCACCCAACTGCCAAGCGGAATGATTTCAGACATGGGAACCTCGATGGTGCGTAAGGACCTTCAGGACGTTGGCCTTGTTGATCGAACCGCAATAGAAGCCGTCGGCATCGACAACCGGCAGCGGCGCCGGACTCGCAACCACGCGGTTCACGACATCGTCGAGAGCCATGCCGCGCTCGATGCACTCGATGGGATTGATCTGCGGCACCGCGTTGCCATTGCCGTCGCGGCCGACGAAACCGCGAATGCGGCGCTCGCCGTCCATCACGAACGCGTAGTCCGCGCTGCCGTTGAGCGTCGCCGCCACGCTCGACGCGTCGATCTGCGGCGCATGCTTGATGAGCGGCACGGCATCGGTCTGCATCAGGTCGCCCGCGGTCAGATAGCGGCTCGTGTCGATACCCTCGAAGAAGGCCTCGACATAATCGTCGGCGGGATTGGTGATGATTTCCTGCGGCGTGCCTATCTGCACCACCCGGCCGCCTTCCATGATCGCAATTCGAGTGCCGATGCGCATCGCCTCTTCGAGATCGTGCGACACGAACAGGATCGTGCGACGCTGCTCGCGTTGCAGATCGAGCAGCACGTTCTGCATCTCCTTGCGCTTGAGCGGATCGAGCGCGGAGAAGGCCTCGTCCATGATCATCAGCGAGGGATTCACCGCCAGCGCGCGCGCCAGTCCCACGCGCTGCTGCATGCCGCCCGATAGTTGCGCAGGCAACTTCTGGGCGAACGGCGCGAGGCCGACTTGTTCGAGCACGGTCATCGCCCGTGTTTCGCGCTCCTTCTTGCCGACGCCCGCGACCTCGAGGCCGAATGCGGCGTTGGAAAGAACAGTGCGCTGCGGCATCAGTGCAAAGGACTGGAACACCATGCTCATGTCCTTGCGGCGCAGTTCGGTGAGTTCCGAGCGACGCACGGCGGCCACGTCGCGGCCGTCGATCAGCACTTTGCCGGCGGTCGGCTCGACGAGCCGGTTGATGAGTCGGATCAGCGTGGATTTGCCGGAGCCGGAAAGGCCCATCAGCACGAAAATTTCGCCTTCCTTGACGTCGAACGAGACGTTATGGACGCCGACGATCTGCCCGGTGCGCTTGAAGACTTCTTCCTTCGTCGCACCGCCGGCCAGCATGTCGAGCGCTTGCTTGGGACTGTTGCCGAAAACCTTGCACAGTCCCTCGACTACCACTTTGGGGGAATTCATCGAGTCTCTCCTGGCGGGGCGGACCTGCGTCCGCGCTGTGCATACATAGTTGCCAGAAAAAAGTCACGTCAGCCGACTAATTGCGACAGGCACATGTGGAAATACGACACTGGAATAAGGCCGGATGTGCGCAATGCTCGTCGGGGCCTTGCTGGATAAGGCTTTGCCGCCAGCGTAATGAAACGGCTCGGGGATTTTTGCGTGTCGCGTCAGGACAAGTCTGGATGCTTGTTGACGATGCAGGCGAGTTGCCGGGTAGACGTCAGACAGGCGAAAGGAAGGGCGATGCGATCGCGCGCAGGAGGCGCGTGGGGACAGCGAGGAGATGCTAGAAAAACTACATGTAGCGGTGACTTGGCGGGCGGGTCGTACGGCAAAGGGCCGTCGTGTGTTGCTTGTGTTGTGTTCCCGCGCCGCCGTCAGCGACGCATTACAGGCGAATGCCGAAAGCCGTACCGCGTGCCTTGCGCTGACGCTCCGAATCACGGAAACGTGCTTGGTAGCAGTAGTCTTTGTCGAGCGGAAGGTTCGGCGATTCGAACAGCGAAGCAAATTTTTGCAGCAGGGCGAAAAGGTAGCTCATGTCTGGCTCCGGTTAGCGTTAAAGGGTTTTCCCTTAGGACGCATTATAGGGTTTGCCCTGATTCATTCCAAGTGCGTCGCAGCATTTTCGAATAAATTTGTTGTAGTTTTTCTACATTTTACCGATTCCTGCGAGTGATTTCGCTGCTCTGAATGTGGGGACAGCCGGTAAACGCCCGTCCGGCCGCGTCTCGGCGTCGGAACACGCGAAAGCGCGACATGCCGCCGCAGCGCGTAACGATGAAACGGGAAGGCGAAGAATCAGTGTGCCGTCGAACCGGCGCGATGGTGCGCGGAACGCGCGTACTTCTTAGACGGATAGTCCGGGCTGTCCGCGCTCACCGGCTGCATCGGCGAGGCGTCGGTTCCGTACGGGTCGCGGCCATGCCGCAGGCTGACGGTGTCCGAGTCGGTATCGAAGAGCGAGGCAAGCGTCGCCTGTTGGTTGAGCATCAGTTGCTCCATGCGGTCCTGCTGCAATTTGCCGTCGCGGCCCATATGCACCAGCAGCACCGTCTGCGCGATACCGGTTGCCACGGTGACGAGCATCACGCAGACGATGATCGACAACATCGTCTTCATCCGGCGCGCGTGCGCGGTCGCGGACATGCGCTGCTCGATCATGACGGCGTGGAGCGCCTCCACCGTGTCGGCAAACGCGGCGGCCCGCGCGCGGTCAAGCTCGGGCCCGGCTCCGGCCTTGATCTGCGGCGGCACCTCGCCGGGCGCTCCAGAAGATTGCACCGGCTGCGACACCCCAACGGCGCCGTGCCCGTCGAGCGCGACGCTACTCACGCTTGCCGCACGCGGCACGGCGGCGGCGAGCGCACAGGATTTCGCTGGCTCCATGCCGTCGCCTTCGTTGGCTGGCGAGGGCTGCGCTTCGTCCTGAAACAACCCTTGCACCGGCTCGACCGGCGCCACGTTCGTCTTTGACGCCCGTTTCGCCGCGGCCGCCTCGGACGGCGACGCAGCGTGGTTCGACTGCACTGCTGCGAGAAACACCTCAGGCAGCTCGAAGCCTTCGAACGTGCCCTGACGGATATCGGTATTCAGTGCCTGAAGATGCGCGCGTTCGGCGTCTTCGGCGAACAGGTCGAGCGTTTCGCCATTGCGCGCGCCGTCGCTCAATTGCGCGAGACGCTGCGCGGAGCGCGCCGCGCGGGCGAGTTTCTTTTCGATGTCGACGCCGTCCTGTCTGGCCGGCGATTCGGGCTCCCGTCGCGGCATGGCGCGTCCGGCGGTATCGCCCGGGAGCGTGTCGGGCGTTTTGTTTGCAGCGGAATCTGGCATAGGTTCGAAAGGCCGCGGCCCTGGACGCACGGTGGTCCGGCGGTCGCGGCGAATTCTTCGAGAGGCCGCATTGTCTCACGCGGCGGGGCGCCGCCCGCATCCCTCAGGCAAATTAGCTGGCATCGTCCTCACGAAATTCGCGCACGACGTCGAGATGCCGCAAACGATCGCAGATCGCCTGATATTCCATCGCCGATGCGCGCGACAGCTCCACGCGCACTTCATCGAGATCGGGCGAGTCGTCGCTCTGCTGGACGACAAACTGCTTCACGCGCACGCTGCCGGGGCCCAGCGCTTCGTGCAGGCCATGAAACGTCAGCGAGCCGCGCTCGACCAGCATCGTCAGTTGCCGGCGCTGCTTGACGCTGATGAAGCGCCGTTCCAGCGGTTTGATGCCCGCGAGAATGACGAGAATGATCGCCGTCGCCGCGATCGACGCCGTGTACAGCCCGCCGCCCACCGCCAGCCCGATGGCCGCAACCGACCACAGGCTCGCCGCCGTGGTCAGTCCGCGCACGATCTCGCCGCGCAGGAGGATCGAGCCTGCGCCGAGAAAGCCGATGCCCGACACCACCTGCGCCGCGACCCGCGACGGATCGAGCACGACGTGATCGCCCTTCAAGGCTTCCTCGAAACCATAGGCCGACACGATCATGATCAGCGCCGAGCCGACGCACACGAGCATGTGCGTGCGCAATCCTGCTGCCCACGAGAGCCGTTCACGCTCGAAGCCGATCACGCTGCCAAGCGCCGCCGCCATCACGAGCCGCGAGATGATTTCAATATTGCCCAACATGTCAGTGACCTCCTCTGGTCGAAAGCCCGGCGAGCGGCCTCGAGAACCGGTCGGCGCCAGGCTGGTTTGTTATGCTTCCGTGCTGCGCGCCTCGGGCAAGGGCGCGTCCCCTGGGTCCATCCGAGTCTATCCATGCAGGATCAGCAAACCAACGCTCAGTCCAATGCTCAATCGCCGCTGCAAGCTGTGCGCCCGGACTCCGCCGCCGCGCTGCGCGCGCATTATGCGGATGTCGTGCTGCCGATATGGCGCGGTCCCGGATTCAACGCCGCGCTCGGCTTGGCGTACGAAGCCGTCGCGGCGCATGACCATGCGCCGCTGCCGCCCAGGCGTTATCGCGCGATGGCCTGCGCGCGGCAACTGTTCGCCTTCACGGACGCCGGCGACCTCGCGCATGCCGCCACGCTGTTCGACGCGCTACGGCACTATTTTCTGGACCGGCAAAACGGCGGATGGTTCTATAGCGTCGATGCGAACGGCGCACCGCTCGAGCGCCAGAAGGATCTCTACACCCATGCATTCGTGGTCTTCGCGTGCGCGCATTACGCCAAGCGCACCGGCTCGGCCGACGCCTTCGCGCTGCTCGACGAAAGCTCACGCCTGATCGAAGCACGCTTTTCGAGCGGCGGTGATCTGCTGAACGCGGTGCTTGCCGAAGACTTCGGCGCCACGCTCGAAACCCCGTTGCAGAATCCGCTGATGCATCTCGCGGAAGCATGGCTTGCCGCGCGCGAAGCCACCGGCGACGCCGCCTACGACCGGCGGCTTTTGCAACTTGCACGCTCCGTCGCGGACGCGTTCGTGCATGCGCCGAGCGGCTCGATCGCCGAATTGCCGATGGGCGCGCCAGGCAACCGGCTGGAGCCGGGCCATCAATTCGAATGGTTTTTTCTGGCGCTGGGAAGCCGGCACGAGGCGTTCGAGGCGGCCGGGCTCAACGAAGGACTCGCGCGCGCCTTCGAATTCGCACAACGTCACGGCGTGGACCCGGAAACGGGCGGGGTGTGCGCGGCCATCGACGAGAGTGGCCGCGTGATCGACGGCACCCAGCGCATCTGGGCCCAGACCGAATATCTGCGCGCGCTGGTCACGCGCGGCGAAGCGCCCGGCGAGCAGATCGCGCGCTTCGGCGCGCGCTTCCTGCATGACAAGGGCTGGGTGGAGGCCCGGTCGGCGCAGGGAGACGTCATTCGCGCCGAGATGCCGTCGACGACGCCGTATCACCTCGCGACGTCGTACGCGGCCTTGACTGACTGACGGGCGCTGTCTCAGGCGAGCTGGAACACCGACACCGCCGCCTTGAGCTGCCGCGTCTGCTCATGTAGCGACGACGCAGCAGCAGCAGCCTGCTCGACGAGCGCGGCGTTCTGCTGGGTCATTTCGTCCATCTGCGTGACGGCCTGGTTGACCTGCTCGATCCCGACGCTCTGTTCGAGCGACGACGCGCTGATCTCCGCCATCATCTGCGTCACGCGTGAGATCGACGCCGATACGTCGCGCATGGCCGCGCCCGCGCGTTCGACGAGCAGCGAGCCGTCGCTCACCTGCGCCACCGACTCGCCGATCAGCGCCTTGATTTCCTTCGCCGATTGCGCGGAACGTTGCGCGAGGCCGCGCACCTCTCCGGCCACGACCGCGAAACCGCGCCCCTGTTCGCCCGCGCGCGCCGCTTCGACGGCCGCATTCAGCGCGAGGATGTTGGTCTGGAAGGCAATCCCGTCGATGACGGAAATGATCTCCGCGATCTTGTCCGAGCTGGACGCGATGCCGCGCATCTTCTCGACGACATCATCCACGACGCTCGAGCCGCGCGAGGTGGCCTGCAGCGCTTCACCGGCCAGCGTGTTGGCCTCACGTGCGTGCTCGGCGTTCTGCCGCACCGTGGCGGTCAGCTCTTCCATGCTCGATGCCGTTTCTTCCAGCGAGGCCGCCTGGTTTTCCGTGCGCGCGGACAGATCCGCGTTGCCGCTTGCGATTTCGTCGGCGCCGAGGTTGATCGAATCCGACGTCGCGCGCACCGCCTTGACCGTGCTCGCGACGCTCGCCTGCATCGTCGCGAGTCCGGCGAACAGCCGGCCGATCTCGTTGCTGCCGCCGCGCTCGATGCGTTCATCCAGATGCCCGTTCGCGATGCGTTCGAAGTGCCGTCCCGCTTCCTCCAGCGGCGCGATCACGCCACGGCGCAGCGCCACGTGCGTTAGCGCGATGCCGGCCACGAGCGCCACCAGAATCACGATGCCGACCGCGCGAAACCATGCATAGCGCGTGTCGATCGACGCGAGATAGGCGCGCCCGGCCTCATCGCCGAAATTGACGAAATTTTGCTGTTCCGCGAGATAGCGGTCCTGGAAGCCTTGCGTGGGCTGATCCAGAAACGCCTGGATGTTGCCCGCATCGAGATACTGGACGAGCTCCGCCAGCGCCTTCGCATACTCCGCGTACTTGCCTTGCAGCGCAGTCGAGCGCGCGATGTTCTCGTCGCCGGTCTTGGGCGCATTCAGGAAGGCGTTGAAAGACTTGTCCGCCGCCGCGATCTGTGCGCGCGCGTGCTGCACGATGTCGGTCGGCTCGCTGCCGCCGCGCACCATGCGGGTGCCGGCGCGGGACAGGTTGATACGTGCATCCATCAGATGCTGCGTCGTCTGGTTGACTGCATTGACCTGCTTGAGCGCGATGTCGGAAAGATTGCCGACATCGTCATGCGTGCGTGAGAGGGACCAGAAACCGAGTCCCTCGGTGACCAGCTGAAAGAGACAGAACACCACCAGTACAGCCAGCAAACCCGTTGAAACCTTGATCCTTGCAAACATCACCCGCACTCCGAATTTGCGAAATCACACCCGCCCGAGCGGGAACAGTGAGGGTTTACGGCAATGCCGTCAGAAAGCTTGAATCGTTTGCGGAACCGGCTGTCTACGCGAATGCGGAGATCGCTGCGGGTTTGACTGGGCATCGTCGAAGGCGCACATCACGCGGCCCGAACGCTCCATTGCACAAAATTTGCAGGAGTTTCTTGCAGTGCGCGCGATCGCTTTCTATTGTCTTTGCAGGACGGCACCGAACCCACCCAAGGAGTGTCCGAATGGCCGAAATAGTCGATATCGCGCGCGGTGCGCTGAATGCGCAACCGTTCAGCGCCTTGCTTGGTACCAAACTGATGCAGGTCGATTCAGCGAGTCTCACGCTGTGTCTGACCATTAGGGACGAACTCAGGCAGCAACATGGCTTCGTACACGGCGGGGTGGTGAGTTATCTCGTGGACAACGCGCTGACCTTCGCCGGCGCGCTGCGGCTGGGCCCGAAGGTCGTGACGGGCGAGTACAAGATCAACTACTTGCGCCCGGCGGTCAGCGGCACGCTGATGGCCCGTGCGCGCGTCGTGCATGCCGGCATGACGCAGGCCACCTGCCAGTGCGACGTGTTCGTCACCGATGGCGGCGCTGAACGGTTGGTCGCCGTCGCACAGGGGACGATCACGCGCATCAATGACGGCGTCGCGAGCGAGCCGGTTTTCCACGCCTGAGCCGCATTCTTCCTTTATCCCGTCGTCCAGAAAAAAACCTCGCCGCAGCGAGGTTTTTTTCGTTGCGCCGCCAACGTTACTTGGCTGCGACCGTCTTCTGCGTCTGCTCGCCGAGCCCTTGAATGCCCAGCTTCATCGTCTGGCCGGCCTTCAGGTACACCGCGCTCGGCTTCACACCCATGCCGACGCCCGGCGGCGTGCCGGTGGAGATGACATCGCCCGGCTGCAGGCTCATCACCTTCGACAGATACGCCACCAGTTGCGCGACCGTGAAGACCATCGTCTTCGTGTTGCCGTTCTGATAGCGCTTGCCGTCGACTTCGAGCCACAGGTCGAGCTTTTGCGGATCAGCGATTTCGTCCTTCGTGACAACCCACGGTCCGATCGGGCCGAACGTATCGAAGCCCTTGCCTTTGTCCCATTGCGTGCCGTGCTCGAGCTGCCATTCGCGCTCGGAAACATCGTTGATCACGCAGTAGCCGGCGACGTAATCGAGCGCGCTGGCTTCGTCAACATACTTCGCTTCCTTGCCGATCACCACGCCCAGTTCGACTTCCCAGTCGGTCTTGACCGAGTTGCGCGGGATTTCGACGTCGTCGTCCGGACCGCTGATCGCGCTGGTCCACTTGTTGAAGATGACCGGCTCGGTGGGCACCGGCAGGTTCGACTCGGCGGCGTGATCCGCGTAGTTCAGCCCGATGCAGACGAACTTGCCGATACGGCCGACGCACGGTCCGATGCGCGGATTGCCGTCGACGACCGGCAGCGTCGCGACATCCACCGCGCGCAGTTTCGCCAGGCTCGCCTCGGTCAGCGTCGCGCCGGTGATGTCATCGACGACCTTCGACAGATCGCGAATCCGGCCCTCGGCGTCCAGCAGACCCGGTTTTTCCTGACCCTTGGGGCCGTAACGAAGCAGCTTCATCTGAGTTGATCCTCCTGGTTCGAAAAAGAACGATGACCGGTCAGTTCGACCAGCCACCATCGATGATGTGAATCTGACCCGTCGTGAACGACGAGTCGTCCGAGCCCAGATACAGCGCGAGCGCGGCGATTTCCTCGGCGCGGCCGACACGTCCCATCGGCTGGCGAGCGACGAAGGCGGCCTGCACCTGATCGACGGTGGCGCCCTGCGCCTTGGCCTGTTCCGCGATGCGGTCCTTGAGCGACGGCGACTCCACCGTGCCGGGACAGATTGCGTTGCAGCGGATGCCGCGCGTGACGAAATCGGCGGCAACGGACTTGGTCAGGCCGATCACGGCCGCCTTCGACGCGCCATACACGAAGCGGTTCGGCACGCCCTTGACGCTCGATGCCGCCGACGACATGTTGATGATCGACCCCCCGCCCGTCTCCAGCATTTTCGGCAGGAACGCGCGGATCGTACGATACATGGCCTTGGCGTTCAGGTCGAAGGCGAACTCCCAGTCTTCCTCGGTCGCTTCGAGAATCGAGCCGGCATGCACGTAACCCGCGCAGTTGAACAGCACGTCGACCGCCCCAATTTCCTGCGCGAGCGCGTTGACCGCCTGCGAGTCGCGGACGTCGAGCCTGCGCACTTCGAAGGGCTTGCCGTCGAGCGACTCCGTGCGGATATCGGTGGCGATGACACGCGCGCCTTCCTTCGCGAAAAGCTGAGCCGTCGCAAGGCCGATGCCCTGTCCCGCTGCCGTAATGAGCGCCGTCTTGCCTGCCAGTCTTTGTACCATCTACTGCTCCAGTCGAAGTTGTTTTTGAGACATCTTGGCTATAAGAGCCGGTTTGGGTTTCTTCCGAATCGCTTCAGAGTCGATAGAAATTTTGGGCGTTTGCGCCGAATATCGCGTCTTGCGCGGCTTTGTCGAGATGCGCGGTCAGACGGCTTGCCGTGGCGTGCCACACGGCATAGTCGCCGTTGAGATTGAGCACGGGCCAGTCGCTGCCCCACATCAACCGCGCGGACCCGAACTGTTCGACGAGATGCGCGACATAGGGTTTCAGCGTGGCCTCGGTCCAGCCAGCGTTTGCCTCAGTCGCGAGACCGGAAATCTTGCAGTGAAGTTGCTGCGGTAGTGCGGCTAGTCTCGCGATGCTGTCGGCCCACGGTTGCCAGCTGGATTCGATGCCGTCGCGGATCGGCGGCTTGGCCGCGTGATCGACGACGATTCTCAATGTCGGATAGCGCTCGACGAACTCGATCAGCGACGGAACATGCCGCGTGAAGATGAGCGCGTCGAAGGCCAGATCGAGATCGATCAAGCGATGGATCGCCGCCGGATGTGGCGCGTGGGCGATCCATGTGTCGTCGGGCAGATCCTGAAGCATCGGCCGCACGGCTTTGAACTTCGGGTCGCGAGCGAATGTGTCGATCATCTGCACGGCATCGGGCGAATCGAGCGGCACCCAGCCAACCACGCCGGCAATCGAATCCTCGGTGCGGGCCAGATCGAGCAGATAGCGCGTTTCATCGATGGTCGGCGCAGCCTGCACGACGACCGTTCGAGCGATACCGGTTGCTTGTCGCAAGGGCATGAGGTCATCGGGTGCGAAGACGCGGTAGAGCGGCTTCATGTCCGGCGTGAGCCAGCCGTAGTCGCCTCGCGCCGGATCCCAATAGTGTTGATGCGCGTCGATGTTCATCGCGGCACCGGCGCATCCGCATGCAGCAGGCCTTCGGCGCGCAATGCATCCCAAAGCGCCGGCGGAACCGGCGTCGCAAAAGATGCCGCGTTCTGACGCACTTCATCCGGCGTGCGGGCGCCCATCAGCACCGTGGCCACGACTTTATGCGCATAAGGAAACTGGATGGCCGCGGTCGACAGCGCTACGCCGTGCTCCCGGCACACGCGCTCCAGTTTGCCGACACGCTCGACGATGTCCTTCGGTGCATCGCCGTAGTTGAACTTGAGATCGCCATGCGCTTGATGGTCAAGCCCGCGTGCCAGAATGCCCGAGTTGAACGCGCCGCCCAGCAGGATGCTGACGCCACGCTTTTCGCATTCGGGCAGGAGATCGTCGAGGGTGTTCTGTTCAAGCAGCGTGTATCGTCCCGCGAGCAGCGCGCAGTCGATGTCGTACTCGGCCATCATCTCGCGCACTGCAGCGCCTTCATTCACGCCGAGGCCGACCGCCTTGACGCCGCGCGACTGCTTCAACTCGTCGAGCGCGCGAAAGCCGCCTTCGTTGGTCAGTTGCTTCCAGTAATGTGCGTTGTTTGCACCATGGGTGACCCGGCCGATGTCGTGAATCAGCACGATATCGATGTCCTTCATGCCAAGGCGCATCTGGCTGTCCTCGAAGGAACGCAGGATGCCGTCGAACGTGTAGTCGTAGATTGCCTGGAACGGCAGCGGCGCGGCCCAGCCTTCGCTGCCGTCGTCGGGCGTCGTGCGTGGGACGAAACGGCGCCCGACTTTGGTCGACAGCACGAAGTCTTCACGTGGATAGCGCCGCAATGCATCGCCAAGACGATGTTCCGCCTTGGTGTGGCCATAGTGTGGCGCGGTATCGAAGAAACGAATGCCGGCTTGCCAGGCGGCGTCGACCGTCGCACGCGCGGCTTCTTCAGTGAGTTCGTGATAGAGGCCGCCGAGCGGCGCAGTACCGAGCGACAGCGCGCTCACTTCCAGCGGCGTGCGGCCAATCTTGCGTCGGCGCGAAACAGCCTGGGTGTCTCCGGTCATGTGCAAGCCTCGGTGGTTTCCTTCAGTGTGAAGCGTTCTCGGCCGTGCGAGACGCCACAGTACCCTGTCGCGCTTCGCCTCGCAAACCTGCGGACCGGGACATTGACCTTATGAGGAATCCGCGAACTGCCGCTGCTTGCGATGTTCGAACTTCGAGGAGCTCGAGATCACGCGCGTTTGCAGCGGACTCGGCCAAGTGGCGATGCGCGCCTTTGATCGCAGTCGGCGCCGCGACGTCCGTGCCAACGCCTTTTGCTAACAGCGCGCGGCAATTCTCGCAGTGCGTCGATCTCCTGCAAGCCTCTCATCGGCGCCTGGTTTTGCGTGTACATGGCTGCCACTGGATTTACGGACGCCCATGCAAGCGCTCTGTCAGACATCATTTCCCGGCGCGTTTATTCATCAGTGAACGTAATATTCATATTCGCACGACACGAAGTCAAGAAAGCGTTGAGTCGGAACGGCAAGTAGTTTCCCGAACGCGCCGAAATGTGAACCCTTTCTGCGGCTTACACTGGCGCTCCTGACACCAGATATCCACCCAGACTGAGAATGCCTTCCGAACCGATGGACCAGGATGTCGATGCCGACCGCTACCGTGCACCCGCGCTCGACAAAGGCCTCGACATCCTCGAACTGCTGTCTGCGCAGAAGTCAGGGCTGACGCGCGCGGAAATCACGAAGCGGCTCGGGCGCAATGCGAGCGAGATGTATCGGATGCTGGAAAGGCTGGTTGCCCGTCAATATGTCGTGCGTTCGCCGGAAGGCGATCGCTACTCGCTGAGCCTCAAGCTGTACGCACTTGCGCATCTTCACCCGCCGATGAACCGGCTGATTGCAGCGGCCCTCCCAGCGATGCAGCGTTTCGCCGACGCTGCCGAGCAGTCCGTACACCTCGTGGTCTACGAGCGCGGGAATCTGCTGGTGATCGCCCAGGTGGATGGGCCTGGGACTTGGGGCATATCGGTGCGGCTTGGCGCGCGCGTCGGTCTGATCGATACCGGCTCGGGCCGCGTGATGCTTGCTT
Source organism: Caballeronia sp. LZ043 (assembly GCF_031451075.1). Lineage (NCBI taxonomy): Bacteria > Pseudomonadati > Pseudomonadota > Betaproteobacteria > Burkholderiales > Burkholderiaceae > Caballeronia > Caballeronia sp. LZ043. The sequence goes on from NZ_JARUXT010000004.1 coordinate 38,005, forward strand.
TTCAAACGGACGAGCAACGCGAACACATGCTCGCCGAACATACGAAGGTCAAGGGCGAGATGACCGTGGACGGTACAGTGCTGGACGCCGACTATCGGCAGATCCAGGAAGCGGGTTTTTCGAGGAAGGACAGCCAGCAGAGTTTCGGCGTGACAGACGTGACGTTTCCGTTGCTCGGTCCTTCGGGCCAGGCGATTGCCGCCCTCACCTGTCCATATATGCGACGCATCGACGACTATGTTGCACCGTCCGTTGAAGAAGTGACTGCCTTGCTGATGGAAGCATCGAACTCGCTTTCGATGACGCGTGACTGAGCACCGTGCGCGACGCGTTAGAATGGCGACCCTTCCAAAAGGCAAGGCGTCATGACGGCGCATTGCCGTGTTCAACCCGACGCATTTCCGATGGCGAAACTCCTTTCCGATACCGAATTCCTGCGCTTCTCCGAACTGCAGCAAAAGCAAGCCAGCTTCACCATCACGTCCGACGAAGCGGACGAGCTGCGCGAAATCGTCGCGCGCGCACAGAAGAAACGCGACGATCGGGCGGCTGCGATGCAATCGATCGAAACCTACATCGCGCAGTTCGAGATCTCACCGGACGAACTCTTCTCGGCTAAGCAGATCGGCGAAGCGGCGCGGACCTTTGGCCTCATTCCGGCCGCGAAAAAAGAACGCGCACTACCGCCTCAGTTGACGCACAACGGCAAGCCATATCAGTGGACCTCGCGCGCACTGCCCGAGGAGATTCGCGCGCCGCTCTTCGATGCGTTCGTCTCGGGACAGTCGGTCAAGCCGTTTATCGCGACGCTCAAGGACACATCGCGCTGTGCGCTGACCATTGCGCGGCTCGAGAAGGAAACGGGAAATTCGTATGCCGAAGCATTGCTCGATGAGCTCTCGATCTCGCGCGCGCAGGTCGATGACGCGCGAGACAAGCTCGCGGCCTAGTTCGAGGCCGGCTGTGTCGGCTTGACGCCCAGCCGCATCTTGAAGCCGACGACGCCTGGATCTTCAGTCTTCGTCAACTCGAAGCCGGCACGACGCGCCAGTGCGATCATGCCGGCGTTCTCCCGCAACGCCTCGCCCACCAGCCAGCGCGTGCCGCGCTTTCTCGCGTAGTCGATGATGCGCGAGAGCAGAAGCCCGCCTAAGCCCCTGCCTTTCATGTCCGAGCGCGCCGCCACGGCGAATTCGGCTGTCTCGTTGTCCGGATCGGCAATGGCTCGCGCGACGGCCAGCGTTTCGCCGGTGCCCGCATCGTCGGCGTGGGTGACGATCAACGCCATTTCCCGGTCGTAATCGATCTGCGTCATGCGGGCGAGTTGCGAGTGATCGAAGCTGCGCACGGCACCGAAGAAGCGAAGACGCAAGTCCTCCGCAGTATTGGCCGCGACGAAGGCGCGATGAGCGTCTTCGTCCTCGGGCCGGATCGGACGCACCGTAATGCGCATGCCACGCCAGTCCAGCGTCTCCTCGAGGCAGCGCGGATAAGGGACGATAGCCAACGGCTTGCGATGCACACCGAGTGTGAGTTGCGCCTCGTGCGCGGAGACGGAATCGCGCGTCACACGCAGAACCAGCCGAAGCGCGACGATTTCTTCGATATAGCAAACGAGTTGCGAAAGTGCGGTGAGTGCCGCGAGCAGCAACTCCGTTGGCAGTTCGCGCGAGCGCGGTGAGCGCATGACCAGATCCCGCGACAACACGGGATTGAGCGGCGGCAGCGCGAATTCGTGCAGCGCATCGGCCAGGCCCAGAGCCCCCTCGGCCTTGAACTCAAATACAGGACCGAACACACGATGGTTGAGCAGGCGCGCCTGGATCTCGACTGCGTCGCTCGCCAATGCATTCGATGGTCCGGGTTTGACCGGAATGCCGAAGCGTTCGAGTGCGCGTGCGGCTCGTTCTCCATCCAGTTCCGCTACGCCGTTCGCTAACGCAGCACGGATGTCGTTCTGCGCGGTGTGGAGATCTCGCGGGAGCTCGGCCGGCTGACCGTCCGGCGTCTGCATGAGCAGTTTGCGTCCTTGTCGAAAATCAACAAGACGGGCGAAGGCACGCGCCAGCCGATGCGGCGTCGTATGGACCGGGATTCCGTTCGTGTGCAGGGCGTCGCGGGTTGTGGAATCCACGCAACCGAAAAAGCACGCCAGCAATCCGCGATAGGCGTGATGGCGCTCATCGATCAACGCGCGTGCGACATCGGCTACGGGCGCACTGTGCGTCGGCGCGTGCACGATAAAAGCTGTGCCGGACTCGCGATGATCCGCAAGTGCGCGAATTGCGGAACCGAAATCGGCAGGCGTGGCATCGTCGCCAAGGAGAAGAGGATTACCGGCATGAGCGCGCGGAAGCGCAGCCGCGATGGCATCGCGCGTGGCGGCCGGCCAGTGAGCGAAATCGTCTCCTGCGCTGGAGAACGCATCCTGCGCAAGCGCGGCGACACCGCGGTCACTCGTGATCAACGTCGCGACGTCACTCGACGCGACCCGGCCGATACCCAGGGTTTCGATTTCATCGAGCAGATCATCGAGCGAATCGACGCGCACCAGACCCGCGCGGCGGAATACGGCACCGTAGAGCCGATCGAATGGATCGTCGCGACCGGTGCGCAGGACCAGCACGGGCTTGTTGCGCGCGGCGGCCCGGGCGGCGGAGATGAACTTGCGTGCGGAAGTCACTCTCTCGATGGCAAGCAGGATCGCTCGTGTGGAGGGATCGCTGGCGAGGAAATCGAGGATGTCACCGGAGTCGACATCGGCCTCGTCGCCCAGTGCAATGACTTTCGAAAAACCAAGGCCGCGTGCGTTCGCCCAGCCGAGAACGCCGTTAGTCAGCGCGTTCGATTCCGATACCCAGGCAACACCACCGGGTTTGACCTTGCAGGCGGGAGCTCCAAGACACGCACCGATGGCAGGTGTGACGACGCCTAGGCTCGATGGCCCTACGATGCGCATCAGGTAAGGGCGCGCAGCGGCGAGGGCCCGTGCGGTCCACTCCTGGGTGCCAAGACTTGCTGCTTTCCACTGCGCTGGTTGCGTGGCTGAGGAGCCTCTTTCTTGCCGATCGGCCTCACCGACGATTACTGCCGCCTTGGTTCCTCGTCTACCGAGGTCCTCGATGAGCGCTGGCCAAGTATCGGGGCGCGTACAAAGGATGGCGACATCAGCGCAGTCAGGCAATGCGGCGACAGTCGGATAGACGGGGGTATCGTTCAGCGTTTCATGCTTGGGGTTGACGGGCCATAGCGATCCAGCGAATCCGGCACATAGCGCGCGCGTCCAGACCATTTCTCCAACGCTTCCGCTCCGTGACGACGCACCGACCACGGCAATCGACTTCGGTCCAAACAGTGTGTCGAGGTTGCGAACGGTCATGGCAACTCCAGCATCGATGCTTGATAGAGCGCTCAAGGATAGGCGATTTCGCTTGATGGCATTGGCCGCGGCGGACAGTCGTGAGCCGTGCCTTTATGCGCATAAAGCCTCCCCATCGGATCCACGAGCTACGCCAGCGAGAGCTTCATATCGTTCGTGCGATGGGAGCGTCCAGGCTTTATGCGCATAAAGCTCGCAGTGATCGAGGCACACTGAGACGCTCATGCCTGAGACGACAGCAGGCAGCCGCCGAAAGATTCATTTCGCGACAAGTATCGGCGCTGATCGCGGGAAACCGGCAAGGGCTCGCCTTTCCTTTTGTTCTTGAATGTCTCAACGCCATAGCAAACGATGGCAAGCCTAAACGAGAAGAACCGTCCACGAATCACACGCGAACCACACTCAGGCCAAACTGCCTCGCCATGTGGCTTTATGCGCATAAAGATCTCGCAACGCGGGCAATTGGAAATGCGCCGCGGCCCCATTGAAACATCTGCGCATTGCCGTAACACGCGCAGCCGTGAAGCATTGACACCACCGCGCGGCGGCGTTGTTACTCAAACCTCCTGTCTTAGTTCGGCTCAATCGAAGCTTTATGCGCATAAAGCTAGGCCGAACGGCCAGCACACTCTGATTCAGCTAATTTGACTGGAAAAATCACTACGTCAATGTAGAATTCAACGAACTTCAAAAATTCGGAGCAGAACGTGGCAGCGGAAATCATAGCGATCACGCAGCAGAAGGGCGGGGTCGGCAAGAGCACCATTGCGATGCACTTGGGGGCAGCTTTCCACGAGAAGAAGAAGCGGGTTCTCGTCGTGGATGCGGATGGGCAAAACACACTTGTCCACTGGTCCAGCGCTGCCTCGGACGAGGCCCACGGTATTCCGTTTCCTGTGGTTAATCTGTCGGAAGCGGGGGGACAGATCCACCGGGAGATCAGGAAATTCGTCAACGACTACGACATCATCGTGGTGGATTGCCCGCCCTCCATTACGGAGAAAGTTTCCGGCGTGGTTCTTCTTGCAGCGAGTGTCGCTGTTATTCCGACGTCTTCATCACCAGCCGACTATTGGTCAAGCGTGGGCCTGGTCAAACTGGTCCAGCAAGCGCAAGTTATGAACGAAGACTTGCGCGCTGTCTTCCTCCTCAACAAGACCGAAGAGAAGCGCATGCTGACGCGCGAACTCAAGGTAGCCCTCGAAGAGCTTGGTTTTCCTCTGCTCAAAACTCAAATCCCCACCCGCGAGTGCTACAAGCAGGCAATGGCACTCGGCCAAACCGTGCTTCAGATGACCGATCGTGGTTCGCGTCTCGCTGCGATCGAGATTCGCGCCGTTGCCGATGAAATCCTCGGCATGCTCTCCTGACTTTATGCGCATAAAGGACCCTGAATGAAACCGTCCCAGTTTGCAAAGGGCTTCAAGGCCCGTCCCGACTCCACGAGCAGCGAGAAGCGCACGGCGCTTGACCGCCTCAATGCGATCGACGGAATCGTCGATATCCAGCAGGCAAGTCAGGCCGCTGCAAATGGCCGTTCCAGCGCCTTTGCTGCCGACGACACCGCCGATGTCACCACCGGCGCCGAAACCGATGATTACCGGGCCTGGAGACGAGCAAACCGTTACACCGCCGGTCAGATCATCGATTTGCCGCTCAAGTCAATCAAGCCAAGCCCATTCAATCCCCGCCACTTTTATCTGAAGACGTCGATCGCCGAACTTGCTGTCAACCTCGCGAAGCAAGGGCAGCAACAGGCTATCCACGTCATCCCGGACTACGCCAGCCCAGGAACCTTTTTCGTCAGTGACGGCGGCCGTCGCGTGCGCGCGCTGAAGGAGGCGAACAAGGAGACGGTCAAGGCGGTGGTGGTCGACTTGCCTATCGGCATCGAGAGTTACAAGCTTGGCTACGATCTCAACGTCCAGCGCGACTCCCAAACCGTGTTCGACAACGCCGTAGTCTGGCGGCGCTTCCTCGACGAGAAACATTTCCAGAGCCAGCGCGAATTGGCCGAGCATCTCGGACTCGACGAATCGACGATCGCAGTGGCCCTGTCCGTCGCCAAGCTTCCCGAGAACGTCATGCAGGAGATGGTCACTCGACCGGACCGGTTCGGCTCGAACATGGCCTATCAAATCGCGCGCTACCATACCGCCCGCGGCAGCGACGCTACGCTGCGCCTGATCAACAAGATCACGTCCGACGATCTCAGCACACGCCAGGTCGCTGATATCGTGAAGGGACGCGCGAGCGGTCAGGCTGGATCCAGGACACCGAGCCGTCAGCGCTATGCCCAGCGACTCGAAATCAAGCTGGACGGAATCGCGGTAGGTGATTTGAAGTCTTACGGAGAAGATCGGCTCGAACTTCGTTTGCGTGGCTTGTCGCGCGAAAAGCGTGATGAACTGCTGCATCAGATCGAGACGATGCTCGAATCGGGAAAGCTCAAGAAGTAAGTGTCGCCCGTCGTCGGGGCTGAGCCCTGCCGACGCTGTGGGCCAGTCGCCTTCCAGCGGAACCGAGGTTCAACCAGCGCGCGACTGGCTCAGCGTGAACGCGAGAAGGTCTCCATCGGTGGGCTCGCCCCAGGTCTTTCGCGCAAGCCAGTCGAAGAACGACGTTTCACCCAGTTTCGAATCCAGGCCGCGCTTGCGCCAATCCTCACGCATATGCGTACCCAGTCCCGGTAGCACATCTTCTTCGAACGACTGACGCGCAACTTCCCGTTCATCCTCACCTTGCTCGTCGTAGAGCACGCGTGCTTCCTTGCGTCGATAAGCCGAGAACTCGCTCAGCAGACGCGCCTTGAGATCGTCCGCGCCATTGACCGCTGCGGCCATCGCTGCACGCGGCACGGCACCGTTCGCAGCCGGCGGAGCGGCATCTACGGGAGGTGCGTAGCCTTTCTTGAGTGCATCCTTGAACAAGGCAGCTGCGCTCCGAACCGCCGGCAATGTCGTGCTGCGCATGCGCTGCTCCGTCATCTGCAAGGCCGCGCGAATACGGTTCTCTTCACTGTCTGCGTAGAGCGTTTGCGCATCCTTGAGCGGAATACCGATCTTTACCATCCGGTCGACCAGCGTGCTATCGAAGACATTCGGATGTTCGTCCAGCGCCAGCATGGGCTGTTTCCGCTCGGTCACGCGAAACTGGATCTCGGCGACTCGACGTCCCTCCCGGTGCTCCACCAACTCGACAAAGATGTTCGTCACCGCGTTCACTTCAGCAATGGCCGGACGCAAGTAATCCCGCTTAAAGTACTTGTATTCTCGTTTGGCTTCGTCGCCCGCTTCCGTGTCCGGCGTACCGGATAAAATCGGCCGCCACCACTCCCAGGTCTCGCGCATCGTTAGATGGCTGGGATTGGTCAGGTATCTCACGCAAATCTCATATAGCGCAAGGCCGGCGCTGCTGCGTAACTGACTCTGAAACTGAAGGCTCAGACGGGCGTACTGGACGGGATCGAGCAGCTTTTTCTTGATCTTCGGCGCGAAGGAAAACTCCACCCAGACCCGGCGTGTCGTTGGATCCTCGAGAATTTCGGCGTCAGCGATAAGCGTGGAAATGCCCCACTTGCGACCAGGCTTCTGACTCGATGTCCCCGTGCTCCATTCGACCTGCACTGAGACCATGCGCCGCAGATGTTCCTTGACCAATGCTGTGTCATTCGAATCGAATGCAGAGTTGGCCACAATATCCGACAACAGCGCGCGGTAAGTGTCACCGGATTCGTCCGCCTGCTGCGCAACGGCCAAGAGTACGTTGAACAACTTGCGAGTTAGCAGCGTGATCTTTCCGCTTTTTGGCTGAATTGCAATGGCTTCGACGGCCTTGCGCAGCTCCGCCGAGCTTGGGCTGACGACGTCGGTTTTCTTGGTGCGCTTGGTTGCCATGCGGTAAACGGATTCGAGATTGCGGTGAGCATACCGATTGGGGTGAACGGCGTCTATAGGGTCAATCTCACCGTCGAGCGGTGAAGCCTTGCAAGTCGTGTCGACTCACTGCGGTGCGATCCCGCAAACACTCACCCCTCACCGGTCGATCCCATCGGAGCAGCGCCGTATCCACGCGCGTAAACGGGAAGCGCCTTGTTTTCGAGGCTCCGGTGGACGAATCAATTAGTCCCGAAAAGACTCACCTTAAAAATTTTTCTGCTCGGCGGCCCTCGTGATGACGCTGGCGAAGTACGCCGGTGGTGGCCATGCAGTGCGTGTATCGGCGTCGAATGAAGTCGACGGATGCCACGAGGTGCCTCGATGGCCCAATCAATCCGAGATATCTCCCGGAAAACCTCACCTTTGCCCCGAAACCATTTGGTGCATATGCCTTCACGATGCCCATTCGACACGCCTTTGTGCTTGGCCAGCTCCCGAATTGCCTCACCTTAGCCCAGCAAAGGTGGCGCGAAGCCTCAAAACAACCGTAAGGCGTCTCCCGAAAATCCTCACCTTTCAGCAACTGCATGTCAGAACTCTCGTCTTTGCAGGCACTTATCTCGCTTTCCTCATGCCTATTCGAGCGTAAGAGCACCTGTAGAACCTCACCTTTTGTCCCTACCAGCTCTCGCCGCGGTGGATGTGACAGCTCCTGAAATGTCTCACCTTTCGCCGGATCCGAAACTTCGCGTCATCTATAACCCATTGTTTTAGAAGTATTTTTCAGAAAAAGAGAAAGTTTCGCCCTTATCGAAGAACTGCCGGGAGACTGCCGCGTCCCGTAATTCCTCACCTTTCTGATTGTGACTTGCATCAAAAACGAACGAGTCAGCATAGAGATGACGTCCCGAAAACTCTCACCTTAGGCTCGATAGAGGCCTTCCAAAGGAGAAGGGAAGACAAATCAGCGTTGGCTACTCCCGCAAGCTCTCACCTTTACCGGTTTCAGCAAGCAAAAATCGAGGCCAGCACCGCTTGGCGCCTGAAAAGACTCACCCTCATAGCGCGTTGAGTCCCGAATCGCCTCACCGATACGTAACAATTGCCGATTCAGTCCGAAATTTCGTTCTCTTCGGTTGCTCCCGAAAACTCTCACCTATGACTTGGGCTCGCCAACGATAATCAGCATGCAAATCAACGTATCGAGCCTGCCAAGTTCCCGGAAAGCCTCACTGCTGCTGAACACACGGTCCCTGAATCCGCTCACGATGCCTCCTGTTGAACCTCACGATGCTCCCCGAATCTCATCACCGCAGCTTCCCGTAGAGCTTCACCATCCATCCCGGAGGTTCTCACCCAATCGCGCGCAAAGCCTTATCCATCAAGGGTTTCGCTTGGCGTTAACGGTTTTAACTAGGTTCAAAGGTGTTTACTTTCTAACACTCTCAAGCTCCGCGAGTTCTCAGAAGAGCACAAACAGCAAACAGCCTTCGTGAAACAGCAGCGCATGGAACGCGCTAGCATTAATTTCATAAAAAACATAGAGTTGAGGCTTTTAGCTCACTATGTTTCACGAATAGGCCGCCTTGAGCGTCGATCAGCATGACCTATTCCGGCCAGCATCATGGCAAACCCGAGCAACGCTGTTGCAAAACTTCAAATTAGTATCAAACAGAACGTAAAACGTTATGATCGATATCTCGACATTGGCGTTTAAGCTATGAATCCAGACTTTCGCACCGCGCTTAGAGATGAAATCGAGACAATGCGAGCCAACGGCGCGCGGCGGCAGGATCTTTCCCAACATGCCTGCAAACGTCTCTTCTTTGACTTCGGCGTCAGGCCATCGGTAACGACGGTGCGTGAAATCACGCAAATCGGCAGCGCCAGCGATATTCCCCGAGACATCGACGCCTTTTGGACCGAGGTACGGACCACGCTTCGTCCCCGACTTGATGCGGGCGCGATTCCGGAATCGCTAAGAGATCGCGCCGGCGAGCTGTTCGCCGCGCTCTATGACGACGCACTTCAGCACGCCCGTAGCGCGCTTGCAGAAGACAGGGCTCATCTCGATACTGCCATACGAGCCGCTGAATCTCAGGCTCGCGACGCAGACATTCGCTGTGAAGCGACCGAGCAGGCGCGAGAACGGGCGGATGCGCGCGCCGAGGCCGAAGTCGCGCGTGTTGCCGTGCTCGAAGCCGAACTGAACTCACTCCGAAATCAGCGGGCTGAGGCACAGGCGGGCCTGCGCGAGATTGTCGCTCGTTGGGAAACCGAGAATGAAGCGCTTTCCGCTCGTCTGCAACAGGAGCAATCAACGGCGGCACGTCTGCACGACCGGGTTGATCAACTGCAGAACGAGATGCGTCAGAGCGCAGAGCACTACGCTCAGCAAATCAAGGATGCCGTCAAGGAAGCGGAACGGCGTGTAAGGCCCATGCTCGTCGAACTCGACTCCTTGCGTGGCATGGCAGCCACATACCAAGCGGGCACGCGCGAGACGAGTCAAAAGGAATTCGACTTCATTCAGCAACTGAGCGCGGCCAGAAGCCGCGCTGAGAGGCTTGAGTCTCAAGTGCGCGTTCAATCCGATGAAATCGACGCGCTTGTGCGCGAGCGCGACCTCCGGAGCACCCAAGCGAGCGTCAGCAAGGAAATTGGTGAACTGCTCGCGGTGCTGGCGGGAGACGGGCGCCTGAGTGCAGCGGAAATCGCCGGGCTCGGCACTCAGGTCGACAACTACGTCGTCACGCCGATCGTCTGTCCAGGCTGCGATGCTGGCGAGCCCGAGATGCAGCGCCACGAAGATGAGTTTGAGCTTTCCTGCCCGCATTGCGAAAGAACGTCGGGCGCGGTGGCGTCGAAACTGGCGGCGGTGGATGAGTTTTTCCGCTCCAGCCGCGTCAACCATCCCTGAGTGGCAGCAGAGCAATGCACCCGAAAATCAAAGGTGAGGATTTTCGGGACCACTGTCGAGGCGCCGTGGGCTCACGTATCGGCGCCCGATTCATGGGCATGGGCCAGATCTCGCTCCCGTATCTGCTCACCCATCCAGTCTTGCCACGCGCGATAGAGGCGGTGTGCTGACACTGTCTGCTGAAGCCCGAGCCACTGCCCAACTCTGTCTGGATCCGTTCCGTTCTCGAACAGTTCAGCTGCGTAAGTGTTACGAAGTGTTTGCGGACTCGCCCTGGCGACGCGCGATGCGGCAATGCCGGATGCGTCCACGACGGCGTCGATCGCACGCAGCATGGTCGCCTTGTGCATCGAGCGTCCGGCCAATGCCGCAGGGAACAGCAGATCGCCGGCATGTCCCGCTGCTTTGCGTTCTGCCATCCACTGGTCGAGCAAATCGAGCGCGAACGGCGCGAGGCGCGCCTGTCGGATCAGCAACGGGTTGGCCGCGTCCACGGTGAGATACGGCGCGCCGGTTGCGTAACACTCGACGGTCAGCTGCGCCGCTTCGCCCGTCTTCACGCCGGCGCCAAGAAAGGCCGCTACCAGCGCCCGATCGCGCCGCTCCTTCCAGCGCTGGCCGGCCAGCAGCGAGCCCAGGGGCGAGTGCAGATGCGCGATGAGCAAGGCACGCTCGTCGTGCGTGAGAAAGCCGGTTGGCTCGTTGTCGCGGGCCTTGCGCCATGCCGCGTCTCCATCCTGCGCGATGAATCGCGCAGGGTTCGTCGCCGCCGATTCGACTTCCCGCACATGATCGAGCACGCGCTCGATGAGTCGCAGATAGCGCATCCGCTGCGGCCGGCGAATGTCCAGTTGCGCCACGAATTGTTCGATGACAGGCCGTTGCACCGTATTCAGCGTCGCGCGACGAGACGTCAGCCACTCGAGAAAGTTGCCCCATTGCGCGCGATAAACGTCCGCCGACGATGCGCGGAACTCCTGTTGAGCAAGCCACGCGTCGAAGGCCGAGTGAGGGTCGGCTTGCCAGTCAGCGCGCTGTTGGTCGAAGAGATCGGAAGTGTTCGGCATGGTTTCGGTAGCGCGTGCCTCGCTGTGTTGCACTGTGCACAGGGTCGTGTGTCGTGCTTTCTACGTCAAGCACCGCTGTGATAGAGATCGGAACGCTCGTCTTGCGCGAGTCGGGTGCGGTGATAAAGCCCGCGAAACTCACTGATGAGAAAACTCTGATTTCTCGCCACCCACCGAGGAAGCATCGGGTGGCTTCGGCGGGAATTTAATGCTCGTGGGAGCACGCGGATTGTCCCGCGTGCCAGGACCCTTGGCCTCAGTGCGCGGCGATTGCCAGTTGCGGTCGGCCATGTCGAGCAGCGCGCTCGTAGGCATCGACAGCGAACGCGAATACTGCGGGTAAGGCGTCGGACGAAGCGACGTCGACTACGTCGTCGGTCTGAGGGAAATGGAAGTTATCAGGCCGCGAGAAGAGTTCGCGAAGCGTGGCTTCGTGCCGCCCGGCGAAGCCCAGATCCGCGACGGCCTCTGCTTCGATGGCATGCAGGAGGCGCCAGGTCAGCGGCACGCCCTTGTCGATATAGCGTGCGGCGATCTGCCGTGTGATGCGTTCCAGATCACGTACCGCACGAGCAAACTGCCTTCTGCTGAGACTTTCGCCGTTCGACTCCATGATTCACCCCTTTGCGAGCTGGTCTTATTGTACTGTATAAATATACAGTATTGGTGCGATGAAACTAGCGTCGCGCTACTGGTCGCGGCTGTATGTGCGATTCCGCCTACGCGTCTTTCAGACATCCGCCGCTATGCGCGCTTGCCAACGAAGCGCACTCTGGAGTCATGCTTGGGAATGGTCCTGGGCGAGGCGCGCAGAGAGCGGTTGAGAGCGGTTGAGTACGTCTGAACCGCATAGCGCACCCATTACGCTGCAAGACACGGGAGAACCGATATGAACAAGGATCAAGTGGAAGGCGTTGGCAAGCAAGTCAAGGGCAAGATCAACGAAGGCGTTGGCAAGATGACGGGCGACAAGGTCCAGGAAGCCAAGGGCGATATGCAGCAAGCCGCCGGTAAGGTGCAGAAGGGTGTGGGCGATGCACGCGAAGACGTCAAGGACAGCGTCAAAAAGAATCCGTAAGCGGATCTGACCGAGGCGATTTTGGCGCATCAGTTGCGCCGCTTTGAAGTGGGACGCTCATCGTTGAGCGTCCTTTTTTTATGCCGATCGGTCCAAGGAACCTTAGGCATGTCGAGTCGAGCGCGACGTCAGACGTTTATGCGCATAAAGCCCACCGCGGCGGTAAAGACCGCAGCAGCTACCCATGAATGACGATAAGGAGCGCCTTGGCTTCAGCACGTCCGACGTTGCAAATCGCATGCGCTTCATCTGCCGCATAACGCGCGGTATCGCCTGCTTTTAGTCGACGTGCCGATCCCGACGCCTTGATCTCTATAGCTCCGTTCAGCACGGTGAGATGTTCGCGCGTGCCGGGTTCATGAGCTTCCGAAGTAAGCGCCGCACCAGTTTGCAGCGTGAGTTCATACCACTCGAATTTACCGGCTAGCTCGATCGGCCCCCAGACACGCAGCTGATAGCCGCCGTTGTCGCCGGTCAAGGTCGGAATGTCGTGGGGGCTGGCGACGCGAATCGCTTCCACTGGCCTTTGTTGCGCGAATAGTTGATCGAGGCTGATCCCGAGCGCATTGGTCAGTCGCCATGCAACCGCGATAGTCGGATTGGCTTTGTCTCGTTCGATTTCCGACAACATCGATTTCGACACACCCGCCGCGCGAGACAGGTCGTCGAGCGTCAGCTGTCGCTCACTGCGCAAGCGCTGAATCATCTCGCCGACACGCGGCGGAGTCGCGCCGGCGGATTCGGTTGCCTTTCCTTCCGGTCCTGAACTTGCCATGACTCCCACAATCCCTTAGAGTGTTCGGTATATCGGAAATATGTTCGAAATATCGAACGTGTTCAACGTATTGAATGGACTATAACAGGGCTATTGGTTGCGCGCGCACGCATGTTGGACTGCGTGCAACCTCCACCGGCCGCCACGAACGAGGATTTGCCATGAACGACCGATACCTCAGTCATCTCCGCGAGACACTCGAAGAAATCAGGGCTGCCGGTTTTCACAAGACCGAGCGTGTGATCGCCAGCCCGCAGTCGCCAGACATTCGCCTTGCGAACGGAAACGGCGTGCTTAACTTCTGTGCGAACAACTATCTCGGGCTAGCGGACGATCGCCGATTGATCGATGCAGCCAAGGACGGGCTCGACATGGATGGCTTCGGCATGGCATCGGTGCGCTTCATCTGTGGAACTCAGACGGTGCACAAGGAACTCGAGCACGCCATCGCGCAATTCCTGAAGACCGAAGATGCCATTCTCTATTCCAGCTGCTTCGACGCCAACGGCGGCCTATTTGAGACGTTGCTGACCGAAGAGGATGCAATCATCAGCGACGAGTTGAATCACGCAAGCATCATCGATGGCGTACGACTTTCAAAGGCCAAGCGTCTGCGCTACAAGAACAACGATCTCGCGGACCTCGAAGCGCGTCTGCAGGAAGCCGACGCGGCCGGCGTCCGCTTCAAGCTCATTGCGACCGATGGCGTGTTTTCGATGGACGGCATCATTGCCGATCTCGCCGGCATCTGCGATCTCGCCGATCGTTATCAGGCGCTTGTCATGGTTGATGATTCGCATGCCGTCGGCTTCATCGGTGAGCACGGACGCGGTACGCCGGAACACTGCGGCGTGCTGGATCGCGTGGACATCATCACGGGGACACTGGGCAAGGCGTTGGGTGGCGCATCGGGCGGGTATGTCGCGGCAAGCAAGGAAGTCATCGACTTGTTGCGTCAACGCAGCCGGCCTTATTTGTTCTCGAACTCGCTGGCGCCGAGCATTGCGGCAGCATCGCTCAAAGTGCTCCAACTGCTCGCCAGCGACGAAGGCGCTTCTTTGCGCAAGCGGGTCAAGGAGAACGGCAGGCGTTTCCGCGGGGCGATGACATCGCTGGGCTTTGATCTCGTGCCCGGCGAGCATCCCATCATTCCCGTCATGCTGGGTGACGCACAGCTTGCGTCGAAGATGGCCGATGCGCTGCTCGACGAGGGCGTTTATGTCATCGGCTTCTCTTACCCCGTGGTGCCCAAGGGGCGTGCCCGTATTCGCACTCAGATGAGTGCAGCCCACACGTCGGAACAGATCGATCGCGCGGTCGAAGCATTCGGACGCGTCGGGCGCACGCTCGGCGTCGTTCGCTGAGCCTCAAGGCAGGCTTTATGCGCATAAAGCCTGAAACGGCCGCCTAAGCACCAAGGGACGCGTGCCGGGTCACAAGCCCGCACCACTCCATGCACGCGATTCCAGCACAAACCGTCAAGACCACCGTCAGGACCAAAAGCAATGAAAGCTCTCGCCAAACTGGAACGCGCCCCGGGCCTCACGCTTACACGAGTGAAGCGGCCCGAAGTCGGCCATAACGATGTCCTCATCCGCATTCGCAAGACCGCGATCTGCGGGACCGATATTCATATCTGGAAATGGGACGAATGGGCGCAGCGGACCATTCCCGTGCCAATGCACGTCGGACATGAATACGTTGGCGAGATCGTGGAGATGGGCCAGGAGGTGCGCGGTTTTGCCATCGGCGACCGCGTATCGGGTGAAGGTCACATCACGTGCGGCTTTTGCCGCAACTGTCGCGCGGGGCGGCGTCATCTATGCCGCAATACCGTTGGCGTCGGTGTGAATCGCGAAGGCGCGTTCGCCGAGTATCTCGTCATTCCCGCCTTCAACGCGTTCAAGATTCCCCCGGACATCTCGGATGATCTCGCCGCGATCTTCGATCCATTCGGCAACGCAACGCATACCGCCCTCTCGTTCAACCTCGTCGGCGAGGACGTGCTGATTACCGGCGCCGGGCCCATCGGCGTGATGGCGGCGGCGATTGCGCGGCATGTCGGCGCACGTAACGTCGTGATCACCGATGTCAACGACTACCGGCTCGAGCTCGCGCGAAAGATGGGTGCAACGCGTGCCGTCAACGTGTCGAATGAAAATCTGCGCGACGTGATGAGCGAAGTCGGCATGACCGAAGGTTTCGATGTTGGACTGGAGATGTCCGGCGTACCGAGCGCGTTCACCGCCATGCTGGAAGCGATGAATCACGGCGGCAAGGTCGCGCTGCTGGGTATCCCGCCGGCGCAGACTGCCATCGACTGGAATCAGGTCATCTTCAAGGGACTTGAGATCAAGGGAATCTACGGTCGCGAGATGTTCGAGACCTGGTACAAGATGGTCGCGATGCTGCAAAGCGGTCTGGATCTCTCACCCATCCTCACGCACACCTTCCCCGTCGACGACTATCAACGCGCGTTTGACACGATGCTCTCCGGCAACAGCGGCAAGGTCGTACTCGACTGGACCGCAGAAACAATCTGACACCTCACTGCGCCGAATCCGCGCGCGGCTTTGAAAACTCGGCCTGGATGGCGACGTGCACATCGTCGCCGACTGCCGGATACCACGTCGTCAGCCCGAACTGTGAGCGGTTGAAGTGTCCATCGGCCGAGAAGCCCAAGGTTTCCAGCTTCGTGAGCGGATCTACCGCGTGCCCGTTGAAGGTGACGTTCAGGCTGACCGGCCGCGTCGTACCGCGAATGGTCAGGTCGCCCGTCAGCGTGCCTTTGTCGTCACCCGTGCGCTGGAAGCCCGTGCTGACGAATACGATTGTCGGATAGCGCTCCACGTCGAACATGTCCGGTCCCTTCAGCATGCGGTCCAGCAGCGGTACATTCGTGTTGACACTCGATGCATCGATGGTCGCTCGCACCGAACTGCCGGACAATCCGTCCGCAATCCAGTCGAGTTGCGCCTTTGCCTTGTCGAATCGAATGACGAAGCGTGAATAGTGAAGATGATCGACGTCGAAACTCACATTCCAGTGATGCGCATCGAGTTGATACTGTCCTGGTGGAACGCTCGATTCGCTCGACGACACATGGTGCGTAACGACCTGCAACGGCGTGCAGGCCATCATCGACGCGACAAGACTGGTTGAAACCAGCGCCTTCAAAACGTTCATCGCTCACTACCTCGAATACGGAAATTACGAACTGGAAGATCGGATCGGACGCCTTGGAAACACACGCCCGCCGTCACGTCGATTTCGTGCGTCCACCCGATAATGACGCGATCCGGTAGAGTTCGCCTCGCCCTCTCTCTCAAAAAAAAGGCGCCGTCGCTGCCACGCGATGGCGGAGAACCTATGCGTCTGTCGCTACCCTGGCTCCGATCGTTTCATTCCGTGTTGCTGACCATTGCCGCAGTGCTGGCGTCCGGCTGGACATCCGCCGCTCATGCAAGTCTGTGCGGCGACGGTCTCTGGGCGGACGCGATGATCGCGTCGCATCACGTTCATCCGGACAAGGACTTCGAGCAGTTCAATCCGGGTATCGGCGTCGAATGCTGGGTCGCGCCGCAATGGGCGGTGACGGGCGGTTATTTCCGCAATTCGCTGTCGAAACCGTCTTTCTATGGCGGCGGTGTGTGGAGCCCGGATTTCCTGCACTGGCAGTATGTCCGTTTCGCGGTCATGGCCGGACTGATCTCCGGCTATGACTATGGCAGCTACGGAATCGGCCATAACCATACGGTCGGTCCCGTGGCCGCGCCGCTGATCATGCTCGAATACAAACGGGTCGGCGCCAATATCATTCTGATTCCGCCCATTCCATCGAGCGATCTTCCGTTCACGCTCGGCTTCATGCTTCGAGTGAAGTTCTGAGCCAGGCGATCCCGCTCCCCCTCACACCGTCCGGGCAGCATCTCTCAAACACTCGACCAACATCGTCGCGGCCGGCGTCAGCGGACTGTCGCGCCGCGTAATCACCCGCACTGATACCGCGGGCAACGGATCCGTCACCGGGAACACCGCGAGTCCGTCACGCGCCCACGGATGATCGAGCAAGCCCGCGGGCATCGACGCCACCGCATCCGATCCGCGCAACAGACCATGCGCGATGATGAAGCTCGGACATTCGATCACGCGTCGCGGCACCGCCAGCCCGCGCTTCGCATAGGCGTCGAGCAGCGCCTGAGTCGAGCTTTCCGGCGACGGATTCAACAGCCATTCGGCCTCTGACAATTCCGCGAGCGCCGTGGCATGCCGCAGCGGATGATCCGCGCGCCCGACAATCGAAGAGCGGCTCTCATACAGCTCCATGTGATCGAATTCCGGAGCGAGAAGCTCGGGCACGACCACCGCCACGACGAAGTCGAGCGAACCGTCGCGCAGACGCGGCATCGCCACGCCTGGAAAGCCCTCGATAAAGCTCACACGCGCATCCGGCATTCGCCGCCTGAACGCCCGATAAGCCTGCGGCAGGATCGAGAGCGCCGCGGTCGGCGTAACGGCCGCGCTCACGCTGCCCGCACCGGCGCCTTTCATCTGCGCGATGTCGTCTTCGGCACGGCGCATCTCGCTCACGATCAGATGCGCACGGACCCGCAACTGCTGACCGAACGCGGTCAACTGCACGCCGCGCGCGGTGCGCAGCACGAGCGCCACGCCCAGATCCTGTTCCAGTTCCTTGATGGCCTTGGTCAGCGCCGCCTGCGACAAATGCAGACTGCGCGCCGCAGCGCGAATGCTGCCTTGCTCGGCCGTGGTCAGAAACGCGCGCAGCTGGTGATACTTCATGCTCATGACCGACACCCTAGGGTTAGCACCGACAACTATCAGTAATCACGCATTCAATTTACCGTCTTTTGGTTGGCTTTTCGGCTTTATATGCTTGGTGCACGTCGAATCGCATCGAGCAAGGAGGAGCCTCATGTTGTCAGTCGAACCTGTAATCCCCGGCATTGCAGCCATCGCGCGGGAATTTGTCGAAGTACGCCGGCGCATCCATGCGCACCCGGAACTGGCCTTCGAAGAAACCCGGACCAGCGAACTCGTCGCCGGGATGCTCGCGCAATGGGGCTATGAAGTTCATCGCGGGCTTGGCCGGACGGGTGTCGTCGGAGTGCTGAAGCAGGGCGAGGGCGGCAAGCGCATCGGCTTGCGCGCGGACATGGATGCCTTGCCAATCGAAGAAGCCACCGGACTGCCCTACGCAAGCCAGCACGCCCGCACGATGCACGCATGCGGACACGACGGCCACACCGCCATGCTGCTGTGCGCCGCGCGCTACCTTGCCGAGAGCCGCCAGTTCTCGGGCACGCTGATCGTGATCTTCCAGCCGGCCGAGGAAGGCGAGGCGGGCGCGCGGGCCATGCTCGAAGACGGACTCTTCGAACAGTTCCCGTGCGATGCCGTATTCGGCCTGCACAACATGCCCGGCCTGCCCGCAGGCGACATGTTCTTCACGCCGGGTCCGGGCATGGCATCGTCGGATCGCGTGAATATCGTGGTGCGCGGCGTCGGCGGCCATGGCGCGATGCCGCACGCAGCGCGCGATCCGATGCCGGCCGTCGCCTCGATCATGCTGGGCCTCAACAGCATCGTGGCGCGCGAAGTCGATTCGCAGAAGCCCGCGGTGGTTTCGGTGGGCAGTGTGCAGGCGGGCGAAGCCAACAATGTGATTCCCGAAACCGCGCTGCTGAAGCTCTCGGTACGCGCGCTCGATGCAGGCGTGCGCGCGCTGCTGCAGGAACGCATCACCGCGCTCGTCCACGCGCAGGCGCTGGCCTACGGCTGCACCGCCGAGATCGGCTATGAACTCGGCTATCCCGTGCTGGTGAATCACGCAGGCCCCACGGCCTTCGCCACCGAGGTCGCCGTGCAGATGCTCGGCGCACAGCGCGTCGAACCGGCTGCGAAGCCGTTGATGGGCAGCGAGGACTTCGCCTTCATGCTCGAAGCGTGCCCGGGCACGTATGCGTGGATCGGCAATGGCGTCGGGTCGAAGGGCGGCTGCATGGTTCACAACCCGGGCTACGACTTCAACGACGACATCCTCGCGACCGGCGCGAGCTACTGGGTGCGCCTGGCCGAAGCCTGGCTCGCCGACTGACTTTCGGTCCGACACCGCGGAACTCACGATGAATACGTCCACACTGGCCAGCGCCACTTCCTCATCCATTGCTCCGGCTTCCGCCAGCCGGGCGGCGCGCACGCGCCTCGTTGCGGCGGCGGCTGTCGGCAACGCGCTCGAGTTCTACGACTTCACGGTCTATGCGTTCTTCGCGCTCGTCATCGGCAAGCTGTTCTTTCCGGTGCACGATCCAGTCGGCCAGTTGCTGCTCGCCGTGGCGAGCTTCGGCGTGGGTTTCTTCACGCGTCCCGTCGGCGGCTTGCTGATCGGCATGTACGCGGATCGCGCCGGACGCAAGAAAGCGATGCTGCTGACACTCGGCCTGATGGCGCTCGGCACCGCGATGATCGCGGTCGCGCCGACCTTCGCGCAAGCCGGCCTCGCCGCGCCGATCATTCTCGTGCTGGCGCGGCTGATCCAGGGATTTTCGGCGGGCGGGGAAGTGGGAGCGTCCACCACGTTGCTGCTCGAACAGGCGCCCGCCAACCGTCGCGGCTTCTATGCGTCCTGGCAGTTCGCCAGCCAGGGTTTGTCGGCGCTTGCGGGCGCGTTGACCGGCGTGGCGCTTACCGCGTCGCTGACTCAGGCGCAACTCGAAAGCTGGGGTTGGCGCGTGCCGTTCATCATCGGCACGGCGATCGTGCCGGTCGGCTGGTGGCTGCGCCGCACGATGGAAGAAGCGCCCCGCGATACCCTTGAAGCCGCGCCGAAGGCGGCGAAGCTCCCGCTCGTGACGGTGTTGCGCGAACATCGCCGCGCCGTGCTCAATGGCCTGGGCCTGACGATCGGCGGCACCGCGGCGCACTTCATCATCGTGTTCTACCTGTCCATCTACGGCGTGAAGACGCTCGGGCTACCGGGCTGGACGTCGATGTTGTCAGGCTGCGTGTCGGGCGCGATCCTCTTCGTCGTGGCGCCGATCGGCGGCTATCTGTCGGACCGCATCGGCCGCAACCGGCTTGCTCAAGTTACCCGCATCGCATTGATGATCGCGATCTGGCCGGCCTTCGTGCTGCTCAACAAAGTGCCGACCACCGGCACCTTGCTCACCGTGGTGACGGTGCTGTCCATCGTGCATTCGCTCAACGTCGGCCCGACCGGCGCGATGCTCGGCGAACTCTTCCCGCGTTCCGTGCGCGCGACGGGCGCGGCCATTGTCTACAGCCTCGGCGTCGCAATCTTTGGCGGCTTTGCGCAGTTCTTCGTCACTTCGCTGATCATCATCACGAAGAACGTGATGGCGCCTGCCTGGTATGTAATGGGCTGCGGCGTGCTGTCCGTGATCGCGGTGGCCTGCATGCGCGAGCGTTCGCAGGAGACGCTCGACTGAGCCTGAATCGTCGCGCCGCAATCCGGACCGGACAGGCGAACGAGGTGTATAACTCGACCTGTCCGGCGCACGAAAGCTTCCTCGCGCTGGACCCCAGGCCAACAAGAAAAGGGGACATCCATGCGCAAGCTGCGTTCGCAAAGCTGGTTCGGCGGTAGCGACAAGGACGCGTTCATCCATCGTTCATGGATGAAGAACCAGGGCATTCCTCACGACGAATTCGACGGCCGTCCGGTGATCGGCATCTGCAACACGTGGTCGGAACTGACGCCCTGCAACGCGCATTTCCGTGAGCTGGCCGACTACGTGAAGCGCGGTGTGCGGGAGGCGGGCGGCCTGCCGCTGGAGTTTCCGGTGATGTCGCTCGGCGAATCCAATCTGCGGCCCACGGCCATGCTGTTCCGCAACCTGGCGTCGATGGATGTCGAGGAATCGATCCGCGGCAATCCCATCGATGGCGTCATTCTGCTGGTCGGCTGCGACAAGACCACGCCCGCGCTGCTGATGGGCGCTGCGTCGTGCAATCTGCCTGCGCTCGCCGTGTCGGGCGGACCGATGCTCAACGGACGCTTTCGCGGCGGCACGATCGGCTCCGGCACGGGCGTGTGGCAGATGTCGGAGGAAGTGCGCGCGGGCCGGATGACGCAGGAAGAATTCGTCGACGCCGAATCGTGCATGAACCGCTCGCGCGGCCATTGCATGACGATGGGCACGGCATCGACGATGGCCTCGATGGTCGAATCGCTCGGCATGGGCCTGCCGCACAACGCGGCGATTCCCGCCGTCGACGCTCGCCGGCAAGTGCTGGCTCACATGGCGGGGCGGTGCATCGTGGACATGGTGAGGGACGATCTCACGATGGACCGGATCCTCACGCGCGAGGCTTTCGAGAACGCCATTCGCACTAATGCGGCCATCGGCGGTTCGACGAATGCGGTCGTGCATCTGATCGCGCTGGCGAAGCGCATCGGCGTTGCATTGACGCTCGAAGACTGGGAGCTCGGCAGCGAGGTGCCATGTCTCGTGAACCTCCAGCCATCGGGCGAATTCCTGATGGAAGATTTCTACTACGCGGGCGGACTGCCGGCGGTGCTGCGTCAGATGGGTGAGCAGGGACTGCTGCATCGCGACGCGCTCACGGTGAACGGGCGCACGATCTGGGACAACGTAAGCGACGCGCCGAACTACGATGAGAAGGTCATCACCACCTTCGCAAAGCCGTTCAAGCCGCATGCGGGCATCGCGGTGCTGAAGGGCAATCTTGCACCGAACGGCGCGGTGATCAAGCCATCGGCGGCAACGCAGTCGCTGTTGAAGCATCGCGGGCGCGCGGTGGTGTTCGAGAACGTCGAGGAACTGCACGCGAAGGTGGACGACGACGCACTCGACATCGACGAGCACTGCATCATGGTGCTGAAGGGCGCGGGGCCGAAGGGCTATCCGGGCTTTGCGGAAGTCGGCAACATGCCGCTGCCGCGCAAGGTGCTGCAGAAGGGCATCACGGACATGGTCCGCATCTCGGACGGCCGCATGAGCGGCACGGCCTACGGCGCGGTGGTGTTGCACGTGTCGCCCGAGGCCGCGGCGGGCGGGCCGCTGGCGCTGGTGCAAACCGGCGACATGATCGAACTCGACGTGCCGGCGCGGCGTCTGCATCTCGATGTATCGGACGAGGAGCTGGCAAGACGCCGCGCCGCATGGCAAGCGCCCGAATTGCCGCGACGCGGCTATTACCGTCTCTACGTCGAACATGTGTTGCAGGCGGATCAGGGCGCGGACCTGGACTTTCTCGTCGGTTCGAGCGGCGCGCCGGTGCCGCGCGACTCGCATTGAGCGGAGCGCGATCCATGTCCACGCAACTTCCGCCTCCGCCCGGCATGTGGCCGGTGCTCTACGCCTATTTCGATGCATCCAACCAGCTCGACACACGTGCCACGCGCATGCAGATCGACGCGACGCTTGCCGCCGGCGCGCCGGCCATCGTGACGCTCGGACTGGCGACCGAAGTGAATCGGCTGTCGGATGAAGAGAAGCGCTTGATGATCGATGTGTGCGCTGCGCACATCGCCGGCCGCGTGCCGCTCGCGGTGACGATTTCCGGCGACAGCGTCGCTGCGCAAGCCGCGCTCGCCTATCATGCGCTCGAACGCGGCGCGTCCTGGCTGATTCTCCAGCCGCCTTCGAAGCGCGGCGAGCCCGAGTCGTTCTACTACGACTTCTTCGCGGCCGTGCTCGAACGCACGGGCGCGCAGGCGGGCATCCAGAACGCGCCGGAATATCTCGGCGTGGGTCTGTCGCCGCAAGCGCTCGCGCAACTGGCCGGCGAGCGGCCCGGCTTCCGTCTGCTCAAGGGCGAAGGGCCGGCCGTGACGATACGCGCGACCATCGAGCATCTGCATGCACTCGGCCAGACTCTGTCCGTGTTCAATGGCCGGGGCGGACAGGAACTCATCGACAATCTGCGCGCCGGTTGCGATGGCCTGATCGTGGCGCCGGATGCGTTCGATCATCAGGTCGCGGTTCACACCGCGTTTGTCGAAGGCCGCGAGCAGGAAGCCGAAGCACGCTATGCAGAAGTGCTGCCCGAGATCGTCTTCGTGATGCAGTCCCTGGAAACACTCACCTGTTACGGCAAGCGCATCGCCGCGTGGCGCATGGGCTTCGACGTGGCCTTCGATCGCGGCGCACAGCCCACGCCGTTCGGCATCGAATGCGCGCGGCGTTTCGCGCAACGTCTCGGGCCGACGTCACGCGCCGTCAGGCTTTGAATCAACTCAGCCCGGTGACGTCGGACGCCGCGTGAAGCGCTGTTCGGTCACGGTGGCGCCCCATTGTGTGCCTTCGGCCTCTTCCGCAAGCGTGAAGCCGAACGACTCGTACAGATGGCGCGCGGCGTCGAGACTCTTGAAGGTCCAGAGGAAGGTTTCGTCGTAATGAGCATCGACGAAGGCCATCGCGCGCGCCATGAGTTCCCGGCCCATGCCGCTGCCCCGCAAGCTGCCGTCGATGATGAACCAGCGCAGATGCGCGACGCGCTTCTTCAGATCGCCGTCGATGGCGAGCGAGCCGAGCGTGCGCTCGCCTTCCATCACGAGCCACAAGGCCTGGCCCGGTGCCGGCAAACCTTCGGCGAACGCGGCGAGTTCCGTGGCGACCCTGCGCTCGAAGAACACGCCGAAGCCCGCATGATGCGCATAGAAGCGCGCGTGCAGGCTCGCGATATCGCCGATGCAGCCGGGCCGATAGCCATCGACGATACGTGCGTTGCTCACAGGCGGCGCGGCTGTGCGCGTGCGCTCGTGACCTTGCGCGAGCGCGTCTGCATAGAGCGCGAGGGAGCGCACCAGCGTCTGCTGATCTTCGGGTACGAGACGCCGCAACGCATCGGAGACCTGGTCGGTGGCGAACTTGTCGATCTTGCGGCGCAGTTTCTGCCCCGCCGCGGTGAGGTAGAGCTCGGACGAGCGGGCGTCGTCGCTCGATGTCTGCCGCGTCACCAGTTCCGCCGCTTCGAGCCGCGCGATCTGGCGGCTCGCATTCGACTTGTCGAGACGGAGAATGCTGGCGATATCGCGCGCCTGGATGCCTGGTTTCGCGCCGATCTCGATGATCGCGTGTACCGCCGAAGGCGCGAGTCCGCTGTCGGCGAGCGTATGCCGCATGAAGCCCAGTTCGCGTACGAGCTTGCGTGAGAATTCGCGCAGTTCGAGAATGGTCTGGGCGCGCGGCTGAAAGGGTGTATCGATGATGTCCATGCTTGCTCCGTCAATCACGCGACTGTTTTTCCTGGCTCGATATTAGTTGCGATGTGCAACTTTCGCAAGCCATCGGCGTTTCGGCGTGGTTCCCGAAAACGCTCACCTTCAATCGTCTGTGAATTACACGCCCGGAAGAGAGCGCAAGAATCGGCGTGCGTCCCTGCCGTGCAGACGCGATGCTGGTCAGTCCTGATTCAGGAGCACGTCGATGATGAAGTGCCTTACGCTGTCTCTCTGCCTGTGCGTCGCACTGCACGACGTGGCGCATGCAACGCAGGCATCGGCGCCTGTCGCGGCTTCGGCAGCCGAGCCCAGGACGCTCAAGGAACGCCTCGGCGACAAGGCCAGCGACCAGCAGCGTGTGGACAATTGCCATGTTCCGCCGGAGCGTCGTGGAACGAAGGTTCGCCCCGACACGTGCGCGCACTGAAGCGCACGCGATTGTGATACCGTTCCCGTGCGTGTACTAAATCGTACAAATAAGGAGAGCCCGCTGTGTCATCTCAATCGACTTCTTCCGTATTGCGTGTTGGCGTTCTCGGCGGCGCGAACATTGCGCGTCAGTTCACGCGCGACGTCCGTCCGAGCCAGACCGTGCGCGTCGTTGCCGTCGCGAGCCGCAGCGATGCAACTGCGCAGGTGTTCGCCGAAGCCAACCAGATCGATGCCTGGTTCGGCAGCTATGACGCCATGCTCGCCAGCCCCGACATCGACGCCATCTATCTTCCCTTGCCGAACAGCCTGCATGCCGAATGGGCGATCAAGGCCGCGAATCACGGCAAGCACATCCTGTGCGAAAAGCCGCTCGCGCTGGATCGCGATGAAGCTGCGCGCATGTTTGACGCCGCCGACCGCAACGGCGTGATGCTGCTCGAAGCGTTCCCGTTCTATTTCCAGCCGCAGACGGCCGCGATGATGTCGCTGATCGGCGAGGGCGCGGTCGGCGAGGTGCGCGCCATCCAGGCGTGCTTCGGTTTCACGGTGGGCAATCCGGGCGCGAACATCCGCATGAAGCCCGAACTCGGCGGCGGCGCGCTGCTCGACGCGGGCAGCTATCCGCTGAGCCTGATTCGACTCGTCATGGGCAGCGCGCCGAGCCGTGTCGATGCCGTGGCGACGTGGGCCGACAGCAACGTCGATATCAGTCTCATGGCGACGCTCGTCTATGAAGACGGCCGGCGTGCGCAGGTGTCGTGTTCGATGGATGCCGCGAATCATCGCTATGCAACCATCATCGGCACGCAGGGCACCATCGATACCGAGTACCTGAATCACACGAGCGACCAGGCGTCCGGCGATGCGTACGGCTATCTGCCGAGCCAGTTGCGCGTGCGGCGCGGCATTCCGAACTCGGTGCCGTTCGACGCGGTGCCTGCGGCAACGGGAAGCGGCTTCCTGTTCGCCGCCGAGAGCTTCGCGCGCATGGTCGCGACGCACGACACCGCCGCCATCGACTACTACGCGCAAGTCAGTCTCGACAATGCGGCGACGCTCGCGGCGATCATCGCCAGTGCGCGCAGCGGCAAGACCGTCACGCTTTAGGCGTCACTGCTGGCAGCCCCGGTCAGACCCACCACGAGATCAAGAAACGCGCGGGTCTTGGCCGGCGGATGATGCCGCGACGGATGATACGCATAGAGCGGAAAACGCTCGTCGGGCCAGTCGGGAAACAGGTCGATCAGCTTGCCGTTCTCCATCAGGTGTTCATGCCCGAGCGCGAGAATCTGCGCGATGCCATAGCCCGACAGCAGCGTGTTCAGCATCGTGCCGGGATCGTTGACGGTCAGGCGTCCGCGCGTCTCGACCGTCAGGCGCTTCTTCTTGCGATGAAACTCCCACACGAAGGGCCGTCCCGTTTCAGGATCGCGGAACTCGATGCAGGTGTGCGCGTCATCGGCGAGTGCTTGCGGCGTCGCGGGCTTGCCGCGACGCTTCAGGTAGGACGGCGCGGCCACCGTGTGGACCGGTGTATCCAGCAGCTTGCGCCCGATCAGGCTCGAATCGCGTGGCGCGCCAAACCGGATGGCGAGGTCGAAGCCGTCCGCGATCATGTCGCCGAGCCGGTCGCTCGTGATGAGCTCCAGTTCGAGATCGGGATGCGCTTTCAGGAACGCATCGAGCTTCGGTCCTAGCAGGAGCCGCGAGAAGATCGGATCCACATTCACGCGCAGGCGTCCGCGCACCGAGGTCGCGCTGCCCGATGCCATGGCCGCGGCTTCTTCCAGACCAAGCAGATGCGGCATGACGTGTTCGAAGAAGTGCCGGCCGTCGTCGGTGAGTGCGACGCTGCGCGTGGTGCGGTCGAACAGCCGGATCTTGAGGCGCGCTTCCAGCCGCGCAATGGCACGGCTCACGCCGGGCTGCGACATGCCGAGGCGGTCGCCCGCCGCCGCGAAGGTGCCCGCATCGACGATCGCCGCGAATACGCTGATGCCGTTCAGCATGCGTTCATTGAAACTGGCCATTCATGCCTCCGCGTCATTGACCTCGTGACATTCATGTTATCGCGAAGGCGGGAGATTGCGCGCAGAATGGGTCCGGTTCAATGGTGAAGGCCAAAGCAAGGGAGCAAGCACATGGCACGCATATTCATCACAGGATCGACGGACGGACTCGGCGCCATGGCGGCGCGACTGCTGCTCGACGAAGGACATCGCGTCGTGCTGCACGCACGCAATGCGGCACGCGCCGCTGACGCACATGCCGCCATGCCGGACGCCCAAGCAATCGTGACCGGCGATCTTGCGGGCATTGCCGCCATGCGCGACGTCGCCGCGCAGGTCAACGCACTCGGACACTTCGATGCGGTGATCCATAACGCGGGCATCGGCTACCGCGAACCGCGTCGCGTCGAAACCGAGGACGGCCTGCCGCAGGTCTTTGCGATCAATGTGCTCGCGCCTTACGTGCTGACGGCGCTGATCGAAAAGCCCGCGCGGCTCGTGTACCTTAGTTCGGGCATGCATCACGGGTCACGCGCGAACCTCGACGACCTCACCTGGACGCAGCGGCCCTGGCGCGGCGCGCAGGCTTATGCCGAAAGCAAGTTCATGGACGTGCTGCTGGCGTGCGCGGTGGCGCGTTACTGGCCGGGCGTGTTGTCGAATGCGCTCGAACCGGGCTGGGTGCCGACGAAGATGGGCGGCGCATCGGCCCCGGACGACCTGAATCTGGCGCATCGCACGCAGGCCTGGCTCGCAGTCAGCGACGATGAAGCCGCGCGCGTGACGGGCCGCTACTTCTTCCACATGCGGGAACGGGACTGCGATCCAGCCGCGCGCAACGAAGCGTTGCAAAATGCGCTGGTCGAACAGTGCGAGCGTCTGTCCGGCGTGAAAATCGAGCGCCAAGCATAAAAAAAACGGGCCCTGCGAGGTTGCAAGGGCCCGTCCAATCACTCCAACACAATCCGCATCAGGCGTGGCGTGCCTTGGCGACCTTTTCCACGTTCATCGAGTCGGCGCGCAGGCGCTCGTACTCCTGTTCGCTCATCGGCACAGCGTCCTTCTTGCCGAGATCGTTCAGGCGGATGCGATACGTCTCACGTGCCGAGTACGCTGCAATCGCGGCGATGATCGTCACGCCGAACGCAATCGCGCCGACCGTCAGCGGGATGTTGTTCGATCCCGGCGGCGCCACCGCCGCGAACAGCGCGGGCAGCAGGGCCGTGATGGTCGTGCCGATGTTCTGCGCAATCGCCATCGCCGAAACACGCGAGCGGGTCGGGAACAGTTCCGGGTAGAAGCTCGGGAAGATCGCGTTATAGCCTTGATACACGACGCCCCACATCAGCAGCGACATCAGGAACGCGAGCGGCACGTTGTGAATGCTGATCGCGTAGAGATAGCCGAACGACAGCAGGCCCGAGACCAGGGAGCCGCCGATCATCATCGGGCGTCGGCCGATCTTGTCCGACAGGTTGCCGACGAACGGAATCACCAGTACCGCAACGATGTTGCCGACCACCGGAATCCACAGATACACGCTCTTGTGGAAGCCGATGCCATACGAAGACTGCACCGCATAGGCCGCACCGAAGATCGTCGCGACGACGGGAATCACGTTCATCAGCGCCATGCAGACCACGCGGACCATGTCGGGCGTGCTGTTGGCGAAGGCTTCCTTGATCGGCGACTTGGGCAGGTCGCCGTGCGCGCCTTCGGACGTGAAGGCGGGCGTTTCATGCACTTCCTTCCGGATGATGTAGCCGGCCACCAGCACGAATGCGGACAGCAGGAACGGCACACGCCAGCCCCACGAATTGAACATGTCTTCCGGCATGAACGTGGCAAGCGGCAGGAACACGGCGGCCGCGAGAATCTGGCCGGCCTGCACGCCCTGCAGCGTAAAGCTCGCGTAGTAACCACGGCGTCCGAACGGCGCGTGTTCGAGAATCATCGAGCTGGCGCCGGAGATCTCACCCGCCACCGCAAAACCCTGGACCAGGCGCAGGACCACAAGCAGCGCGGGCGCGAACATGCCGATCTGGTGATAGGTCGGCAGGAGGCCGACGGCCATCGTCGAGAAGCCCATCAGGAACATGCAGATCAGCAGGACGTTCTTGCGGCCGTGCGTGTCGCCGAGATGGCCGAGCACGAATGCGCCGATCGGACGCGCCACGTAGCCCACGCCGTACGTTGCCAGCGACGCGATGATCGCCACTTTCGGATTGCCCGACGGGAAGAACAACTGCGGGAAAATCAGCGCGGCCGCTTGCGCGTAGATGAAAAAGTCGTAGTACTCGAGCGCCGAACCGATCCAGCCGCTCGCCGTCGCTTTTTTCGCCTGGCGGCCGCCGTGCGCGTCTTCCATAGGGCTAGCCATAGAAATGTCTCCGAAATAGGTTTATGGAGTTGAGCCTGGGAAACTGGCCGAGCGGCGGAGAGTCGAGTCTGAAAACACGCGTCGCTCTGAAAGTGATTGGAGAATAAGAGCGCAACCCCTTTCAATCAACATTCTGTGATAGATTTTGCGCGATTATCGTACGCGTGTGTGCGTTAATCGAACGCTTTTGGGGTTAGCACTAGCCAATGCGTTGCTTTAGCGGCCGAAACAGCCGCTGTTCCATAACTAAACAAGAATGTCTGCATGACTAAACCTGCACTCGACAAGCGCGACTGGATTGCGGGCCTGGAGAAGGGCCTGGCGATCCTCGAAGCCTTCGACGATCAGCACGCGCGCATGACGCCCACGCAGGCCGCCGTGCGCACCGGCCTCACGCGCACGGCCGCGCGCCGCTATCTGCTGACGCTCGCGCATCTCGGCTATGTGCAGACGGACGGCAAGCTCTTCAGTCTCACGCCGCGCGTGTTGCGCATGGGCTGGTCCTACTTCGAGTCGGCGCGTCTGCCGCGCATCGTGCAGCCTTATCTGCAACAGCTGAGTGCGCTGATCCACGAATCGGTCTACGTGAGCGTGCTCGATGAGTGGGACCTCGTCATCATCGCGCGCAACGGCTCCACGCGCGTGATGACCACCGGCTTCGTGCTCGGCGCGCGAGTGCCGGCTGCGTTGATGTCGGGCGGCATCGCGATGCTTGCGTATCGCGATGAAGCGGCCGTGCGCCAATGGCTGGACGACACCGAGTTCAAGCCCTTCACGCCGCTCACGATCACCGACAAGGAGCAGCTCTACGAGAAGATCCGCCATTCGCGCGTCGAGGGTTATGTCGAGATTGAGCAGCAATTGCAGATGGGTGTGCGCGGCGTCGCCGTGCCGATGAAGAACCGTCATGGCGAAGTGGTTGCCGCGCTTTCGGCCAACATGCCAATCGGAAAGGAAACGCGCGAAGCGGCGCTCGCTCGCGTGCTGCAGCCGTTGCAGGAAACGGCGTTGTCGATGTTGAACGTGATCTGAGTTTCAGCCGACCGGCCAGGACGCAAAGGTGAGGGTATTCGGGATCGGGCGCCTTCGTTCGAACAAAGCCCCTTGTTTGAAGGCTTTCCGACACTCGCAAACCGGCCAAAGGTGAGCGTTTTCGGGAATAAGGCAGAGCCCTCATTCTTCGCTCATTCACCATCCCTACACTCGGTCTCATGGTTGCAACAGCGAAAGCGCGCAACTCCATCCGAACATCGAACGAGGAAAAGGGGAACCGAGATGAGCCCGAACGTCAAAGCAAAACCTGTCGCCCATACGCACCTTGGCGGGCGTACCGCATTGCTGCTCAAGCTGTCGGTCGTGAGCGTGGTCACTGCGCTTTCACTTGGCGTCGGCTCCGCGCCGGTCTATGCGCAGACTGTGCCGCTGGACAGCAACACCGCCATCCACGTGCAGCCGGTCAACATGCGCACGCTGCATGACCAGTTGAATCTCACGCCCGATCAGGAAGTGCAATGGCAAGCCGCGCTCGATGCAATGCGTGAAAGTCACGCCGCCGAGCGCATGAACGCAGACCAGATGCAGTTGCGCATGCAGGCGTTGCTGAAGCAGCCGATCCTCGATCTTTCCGCGCTGCACGCGCTCGACCAGAAGACGGCGCAGCAGGACGCGCCGTTGTCCGGGCAATCAGCGAAGGCCTGGCTGACCTTCTACGGTTCGCTGAACAACCAGCAGAAGCAGACCTTCAGCGATGCGATGCGTCCGCAGTTCGAGAACATCGCGCATCATCCGGCGCGTCCTTACGATCCGCGAACCGGCCTCTGATGCGGCGGTGCGCTGTACACGCAGCGCAAAAAAACGGGCCGGCGCGCAAGGCAGCCGGCCCGGTCGCATCGCGTCAGTGGCAGGCAGCCGCGATGTGACGCACTCTCTCATGCATGCGGCATGCCAATCATCGCGACGAGGGCGTGAGCCTTGCGTGACAAGGCTCACGTCTTGAGACAGGAGAACATGCTGTCTCATGTAGCCCAACGCACTCGCCAAGCCTGTGCGGCCTCAGCCAACAGTCGTCACTCAATGCGCGGCCGCCATCGACGGATCCGCCTGGCCTTCGCCGGTGCGGATCGCGATCACGGCGAGCAGCGCGGCCGCGAGCGGCACCGCGAGCACGAGATAGAAGCCGCCCGGACCGCCGAGGTTGAGGAACATGCCGCCGACCGCCGAGCCCACGATCGCCCCCACGCGTCCCATGCCGATGGCCCAGCCCGTGGCGGTGGCGCGCAGTGTCGTCGGATAGGCGCTGACCACCAGATAGTTCAGCGCGATCTGTTGTCCGCCGATGCCGAGCCCCGCCGCGCCCGCGAGCGTGAACACCCATCCCCACGACGTACCCGCATAGGCCAGGCCGAGCGCAATGGCAATGCCCAACGCCAGCAGCGCGATCAACAGGCGTCGCGTGCTGATTTTCGGCAGCGCGATGGACAGCGGAATCGCGCAGACGATGAACACCGCATTCACCACGACCGTGCCGAACGGCGCCTGCGCGGCGGGCAGGCCGGCGGCCTTCAGCACCGTGGGCAGCCACGAAAGGAACATGAACCACGCGATCCAGTTGAAGAAGTACACGGCCCAGATCGCCACAGTGTTGCGCGCATTGCCTTCGCGGAACAGCGCGCCGACGCTCGCCCGCGCGGCAGCTTCATGCACGGCGAAGCGCGCGTCCGGCGCAAGCGGTTGCGAAACGATGCGCGCCAGCACCGCGCGGACGGCGCGATGATCGTCGCGCGAACGCGTCACGAGAAAGTGCAGTGACTCGGGCAGCACGAACCAGAGCAGCGCGAGCAGCACGAGCGGCGCCGCGCCGCCCGCGACGAACACGCCTTGCCAGCCGATCACGGGCAGCATGCGCGCGGCAAGCAGGCCGCCGAGCATGGCGCCGGCGGGCAGTCCGAGCAGCACGCCGGTCATGATCGCGCCGCGATGCCGCGCGGGACCGTACTCGGCGGCGAGCGCGAGCAGCACCGGCGTGCAGCCGCCCATGCCGAGGCCGGCGATGAAGCGCAGCGCGAGAATCTGCGTGGTATCACTCGCGAAAGCGGTCGCGAGCGAAGCAAGGCTGAACAGCGCGACGCCGCCGAGCAGCGCGGGACGCCGTCCCACGCGGTCACCGAACAGCCCGAGCGTCATGGCGCCGAGGGTCATGCCGAGCGTGCCCGCGATGAGAATCGGCGCGAGATCGCCGGGCGCGAGTCCGAATGCCGCGATGATCGCCGGGCCCGTATAGGCGATGGCCTGGGTATCGAAGCCGTCGAACAAGGTGGTCATGAAGCACAGCAGGAAGATCGTCCACTGGAAGGGACGAACGCGTTCGCGGTCGATCAGCGACGCGATATCGAGAGGCGGTCTCATGAAGTCTCCGTTGTGATTGGCATGCCGGAGAGTAAGAGCAGGGTGCGCCGCCCGTCCAATACCGATGAGGACTGAGGTCATACCGCCGAGGTATCGCGCTCATCTTCCGCTCATTCTGCGTTCCTACGATGCGAAGCAAAGGCGGTGCGTTCTCTCCAGTCATCACGTACGGCCTTTCCTTCAGGAACTTTGATCGAGGAGTTGAGCCATGCGTCACTATCCATCGGACAGCCCGCGTGCCGCGGCGCGCATCGTCGTGATGTCGCTGATCGCGGACGGGCATATCAGCGGCAAGGAAGTCGAAGCGCTCGAACGGCGCGGTTTTTACAGACGGCTCGGCTTGCATGCGGGCGAACTGCATGAAGTCGTGCGAGAGGTATGCGAGGACCTCACACGGTCCTCTTATCTGACGTGGGACGAAGCGTGCCGGGTCGATGCGGGCGTTGTCGAAGAGCTTGCGAAAGAAGTGCGCGACGAGCGCATCCGACGCGAGGTGCTGGCGCTGTGCCAGACAGCGGTGGTCGCGGATGGCCACATCACGTGGACCGAGGCGGTCGTGCTCGACGCCGTGAAGCGCGCGTGGCTCATGCACTGAGCCAGGTCATCGCAAGGAGGTGACATCATGCAGCAACATATCCTGGTAGCCGTGGGCCCGAGTCTCAGCCATGCCGCGCTCGCGCTCGGCATCGCGCGCGCCCGCGAAAGCAATGCACGCCTGACGGTGCTTCATGTCGTGGACCGTTTGCCGTTCTGGGCGCTCTCGTCGGTGCAGCACGACTTCGGCGCGTCGATGACCTGCATCGAGCAACAGGTGCGCGAAGTCGAGAAGCGCACGTTGCAGGCCATACTCGCATCGAGCGTAAACGGCGTGTGCGTCACGATCGACCTGCCGAACGGCGCGACGGTCGCACGCACGATCGCGCAGGCAGCGCGCGAGTTCGACGCGGACCTGATCGTCATCGGCCGCAGCCGGTCCGGCGCATGGCGCTTCTGGCAAGAGCGCATGGCCGACGCGGTGAGCCGTCACAGCAATCGCCGCGTGCTGATCGCGACGAACCGCGAGCCTGCCGACGCGGAGGCTGCAACAAAAGCGACACCATTGCGCTTTACCATCACCGGTTCGACGCAGCGCACACCTGCCTGATCGTACCGATCGAGAGGAAGCTCGCCATGCCGGATCGCATCGTCAAACCGTCCCGACGCACCTTGCTGAAGGGTCTTGTCTCCGGCACCGGACTTGCGCTCAGCGGCGCCGGTCTGGCCGACGCGCTGGTGCAAGGCGTGGCGCCCGCCGTCGTCACCTCGGACAAGTTGCGTCCGCAACTACCTGGCGGGGTGATGAGCGGCGATGTCACCGCAACGAGCGGCATCGTCTGGAGCCGCACGGACCGGCCGGCGCGCATGATCGTCGAGTACTCGACGAGCGAGAACTTCAGCACCTTCCAGCGGCGCATCGGGCCCGCGGCGCTGGAGGGCAGCGACTTCACCGCGCGCGTCGACCTGACCGGCCTGCCGCCGGGCGCGGATATGTTCTATCGCGTGCGCTTCCAGGATCTCGTCGATGGCAAGACCATCAGCGAAGCGGCGACGGGCCGCCTGCGCACCGCGTCGCTGGATGCGACGAAACCGGTCTGCTTCGTTTTCTCCGGCGATGAAGCCGGGCAGGGCTGGGGCATCAACGAAGGCTTCGGCGGCTACCGCATCTACGAAGCGATGCGCCGTGAAGCGCCGGACTTCTTCATCCATCAGGGCGACCAGATCTACTCGGACAGCGTGATCGAAGCCGAAGTCAAACTGCCGGACGGCTCGCTGTGGACCAACCTCGTGACCGAAGGCAAGTCGCACGTGGCGCAGACCCTCGACGACTATCGCGCGGCGTTCGCCTACAACCAGCTCGACCGCAACAAGCGCCGTTTCGCCGCCGAAGTCCCATTCCTCGTGCAATGGGACGATCACGAAGTGCGCAATAACTGGTATCCGGGACAGCAGATCGGCGCGGCGGAAAAGCGCTATCAGACGCGCGCCATCAACCTGCTCGAAGCGCGCGCGAAGCAGGCGATGTTCGAATACAACCCGTATCGCATCAACCAGCTGGATCCTGAGCAGGTGTATCGCGGCTTCCAGTTTGGTCCGCTGCTGGACGTCTTCATGCTCGACGAGCGCTCGTATCGCGGCGCCAATTCGCCGAACCGGCAGCCGCGGCTGGATGCGGACGCCGCGTTTCTCGGCTCGCAGCAGACGGCGTGGCTGAAGGCCTCGTTGCAGGCTTCGCGCGCGACGTGGAAGGTGATTGCGAGCGACATGCCCATCTCGCTCGTCGTGCCGGATGCGAATCCGGATGTGCCGAAGGGCACCTACGAAGCATGGGCCAACGCCGACAACGGCGCACCGCTCGGACGCGAACTGGAGCTGGCGGAGATCCTGCGTTTCATCAAGCAGGAGAACATTGAGAACGTCGTCTGGATCACGGCCGATGTGCACTATGCACAGGCGACGCACTACGATCCGTCGCGCGCGAAGTTCACCGACTTCAAGCCGTTCTGGGAATTCGTCGGCGGGCCGATCAACGCGGGCACCTTCGGTCCGAACGAGCTCGACACGACCTTCGGGCCCGAACTGCGCTATGTGAGCGTGCCGAAGGACAATCCGCAGAACCGCTCACCCGCGGCGCTGCAACAGTTCTACGGCCGCGCGAAGATCGACCCGGTGAGCCGCGCGCTGACCGTCTC
Source organism: Caballeronia sp. LZ043 (assembly GCF_031451075.1). Classification (NCBI taxonomy): domain Bacteria; kingdom Pseudomonadati; phylum Pseudomonadota; class Betaproteobacteria; order Burkholderiales; family Burkholderiaceae; genus Caballeronia; species Caballeronia sp. LZ043. The sequence continues at coordinate 73,287 of NZ_JARUXT010000004.1, forward strand.
GCTGCACGACCTGAACGGCAAGTCGCTTTACGAGGTGAAGCTGGACGTCGAAACCTGAAAATTGGCCTGCCGGTTCCGGCGTCATCCATGCATGGACGCCGCCGACGCGCCTTCGCGACAATGCGCACAACATTGAACGGAGACGCCCACGCCATGACCCCTCACGCCTTGTTCAGCGCGAACCTGCTGATTGCCTGGTCGGCGTATTTCGTCGGCACCGCGAGCCCCGGGCCGAGCAATCTCGCGATCATGTCGATCGCAAGCCAGTCCGGCCGCCGCGCCGCCTTTGCCTTCGCGGCAGGCGTGATGTCCGGCTCGTGCTTCTGGGCGATGCTCGCGGCGCTCGGACTGTCCGCGGCGCTCACCGCGTATTCGGGCTTTCTCACGGCTGTGAAGATCTGCGGCGGACTGTACTTGTTGTGGCTCGCGGTCAAGTCCGGACGCGCGGCGCTGCGTCCGCCGGTGCGGTCCTCCACCGCGCCCGCGCGCGACCTCGACGCCCGTGCGCTCTACACGCGCGGCGCGCTGCTGCATCTCACCAATCCGAAGGCGATTCTCGTGTGGATGTCGGTGGCGGCGCTCGGCTCGTCGGCGGGCGAGGGGCCCGGTCACATGCTCGTGGTGGTGGCGGGCTGCCTGTGTATCGGCGCGAGCGTGTTCGGCGGCTATGCCGCGCTGTTCTCGATGCCGTCCGCACGACGCATCTATCAGCGCATGCAGCGCGGCCTCGACGGCTGCCTCGCGCTCGTGTTCGGCGCGGCTGGCATCCGTCTTCTGACCTCGCGTTCCTGACTTGCGGCGCATTGCGTACATGGCGTCGCCGATGGCGCATATGCAACGCCCGATGCAATTCTTTCGTCAATTGTTTTGCGCTCGGCTCCGCAGGCGACTACGCTCAAGCTAAACGCCAGACGGATCCCGAGCCCGATGCCGACCGACGATTCACCCCGCAGCACCCCTTCCATCGAATCCCGCAGCAAGGCACTAGGCGCCGATGTCTTGCGCACCGTGCGCGACGCCTTCGTGTCGCTGGGACGTGAACTCGCCGCCTTTCGCCCGACGTCCGCGCGCGCACTCTTCGCGACCCAGGCCATGCTCTCGGTCGCGCTGGCCGTCGCACTGGCCTACGCGTTCCATCTGACCAACATCTGGTGGGCCGCCATCAGCGGCTTCGCGGTCATGCAGTCGAAATTCTCCGCCTGCGCGCAGCGCGGCGTGCATCGCGTGGTCGGAACCGTGGCCGGGGCCATCATCGGCGCGCTTGCCGGTCCGCTGATCGGCGACGTCCCGTGGATCTTCGTGCCGCTGCTCGGCGTGATTGCGGGCGTCTCGGTGTATCGCGCGCTTGCGTCCGATGCGGGCTATGCGTGGGTGCTGGGCGCCGTGACGTCGATGATGGTGACCTTCGAGGCGCATCGGCTCGTGTTCGCGTCGGCGACGGCTTCGTTCGCGTTGTTGCGTGTCGCCGAAGTGGTGGTGGGGACGTGCGCGTGCGTGGCGGTGTCGGCGCTGTTTCACGCGGGCCTGCAACACTTCCGCCGCACGCGCGGCGCGGCGCCGGTGCCGCGTGCGCAGGCTGCGTCCACGGTGGATCGCGTCGATGGCGCGAGCACGCAGGCCATCACCGTGATGCCTTCAGACGCGGCGCAGGCGGTGCAGGCCGTGTCGGCTTCACACGTTGCGCGCGCCGCGCAGGTTGCCCGCGAGATGCGCAGAAGGCTTGCGTGGCAGAGCGCATGGGCGGTCATGATCCTGGCCGCGCTGGCTTATGCGTGGAACCTGCCGGGCTTCGCACAGGCGATGGTGACCGCCGTCGCCGTGCTGATCCTGCCGGCCTCGGCGCTCGGCAAGCCGACGCGCAAGCCCGTTGCGGAGCGCATGATCCAGCGCTTCATCGGCTGCCTGCTGGCGGGGGCCGTGAGTCTCGCACTGCTGCCCTTGCTCGGCGATTCACCTTTGTTCTGCATGATCGCGCTGTGCGCGGGCGTGTGGATCGGCTGTCACGTGCAGACCGGAGCGCAGGGCGCGAGCTATGTCGGCCGGCAGTTCAGCATCGCCTTCATCATGGTGTTCGTGCAGGATCACCACTGGTCGTCCGACCCGACGCCCGCCGCGCTGCGGCTCGCGGGCATTCTCGGCGGAATCGTGGTGCTGTCCGCCGTGATGGCGGCCAGTGCCGTCTGGTGGGAGAAACGAACCGTGCGCACGGCGATGCGGTGACAGCATGCCGTCCGCATCGCCACGTTCAGTCCATCACGCTTCTTCTGCCCAGGCCAGATTCTCGCGCGCCATCAACGCGCTGGACGCCGCCGGTCCGAACGTGCCCGCCGTATAGCCGCGCGGACGGTCGCCGAGTTCCTTCCAGCCGTTGAGGATCGGCTCGACCCACGTCCAGGCCGCTTCCAGTTCGTCGCGGCGCATGAAATGCGTGAGCCTGCCGCGAATCACGTCGATCAGCAGCCGCTCGTACGCCTCCGCGCGCCGCTGCGTCATGGCCTGCTGCAAGTCCAGATTGAGCGTCACCGGCTGCATGTGCATGCCGCTGCCGGGTTCCTTCGCCATCATCTGCAACTGGATGGATTCCTCCGGCTGCAGCGTGATGGTGAGACGGTTGCCGTAGTGACGCGGGCCGTCGGGGATGATCGAGAACGGCAGGTCGGCGAAATCGATGACGATCTCCGAGCGGCGATTCTGCATCCGCTTGCCCGTGCGCAGGAAGAACGGCACGTTGGCCCAGCGCCAGTTGTTGATATGCGCGCGCACGGCGACGAAGGTTTCGGCGCGGCTGTCGGCGGGCACGTTGGCTTCTTCCAGATAACCCTTCACCGCCTCGCCGCCCACGGCGCCGGCCGTGTACTGGCCGCGCACGGTGTCGCGCGCGATGTCGGCGACACTCATCGGCCGCAGCGACTTCAGCACCTTGAGCTTTTCGTCGCGCACGGCGTCCGGATCGAGCGAAACGGGCGGCTCCATCGCGACGATGCACAGCAGTTGCAGCAAGTGGTTCTGCACCATGTCGCGCAATGCGCCGGTATGGTCGTAGAAGCCCGCGCGGCTGCCCACGCCCACCGTCTCCGACACCGTGATCTGCACGCTCTTGATGTACGGCGCCTGCCACAGCGGGCCGAAGATCGCGTTGCCGAAGCGCAGCACCATCAGGTTCTGCACCGTCTCCTTGCCGAGATAGTGATCGATCCGGTAGATCTGCTCTTCCTTGAAGTGCTTGCCGACTGCGTCGTTGATGGCTTGCGCCGACGCCAGGTCGTGGCCGAGCGGCTTCTCCAGCACGACCCGGGCGTGGTCGTCGAGGATGCCGGCGCTGTCGAGGTTGTCGCAGATGGTCACGAACAGCTCGGGCGAGGTCGACAGGTAGAAGACCCGCTGCGAGCCCGGGCGCGCGGCCTGGCCGAGACGCTGGAAGTCGGACGGGTTCTCCACGTCGACACGCACGTAGTCGAACAGCGCGAGAAATTTGTCCCACGATTGCGCGTCGAACACCTTGTCTTCGATGAACGGCCGCGCCTGCGCCTCCATGAAGTTCTTCAGATAGTCTTCGCGCGTCCAGTCCTTGCGGCCGATCGCGAGAATGCGCGTGTCGGCGGGCAGGTTGCAGTGCGAGTGCGCCATGTACAGCGCGGGCAGCAGCTTGCGCGCCGCCAGGTCTCCGCCGCCGCCGAAGATGATCATGTCGAGCGGGCGTTCGTTCGAGGGAGAAGTCGGTTGGGTCATGGTGCGTGAGCCGTGAAGGGGTCTGAGAAAGCCAAAGGCGCGGCGATCGGTCAGGATCGGACGAGACAGCTATGTTGCATGTTTTGCCGGTTTTTTGCACGGCAGCGTGCCTGACGGCCGTTCGATTCGACGCCGTCGCGCCCGCGTCCGGCCGGTCGCGCCGGGCGTTTAGCCGTTGTAGCTCAACGCGGGATCCGCGCGCAGCGTGGCGACGGCCAGATCGAGGAACGCCCGCACCTTCTGCGCGACATGGCGGCCTTCGCGATGCACGAGATGAACGGGAATGGCGGGCGGCTCGAAGTCCGGGAGCACAACGGCGAGCCGGCCTTCCTGCACATATTGCGCGACCTGATATGACAGCAGCCGCGCGATGCCGAAGTCCGCGAGCGCGGCGCCGATGGCGGAGTCGTTGGTGGTCGTGGTCAGGCGCGGATGCGCGCGCACGAGCACCTGCCGCTCACCGTCGTAGAGGCGCCATTCGGGCGGCGTCGATGCTCCGGTGGACGAGATGATGACGTGCGTGGCGAGATCGTCGGGATGACGGGGCGTACCGTGTTCCGCGAGATACGCGGGCGACGCGCACAGCACGCGCCGCACGTTGCCGACCCGGATCGCCTGCAATGACGAGTCCGGCAGTTCCGCGATGCGCACCGCGACGTCGATGCCTTCGTCCACCAGGTTCACGACGCGGTCGACGAACCAGCAGTTGGCATCGGCTTCGGGATAGCGGCGCAGATAGTCGATCACGATCGGCGTGACGTGCAGGCGGCCGAACATGACCGGCGCGGTGATCGTGAGCACGCCGCGCGGCGACGTGTGCGTGCCGGTGGCGGACAGTTCGGCGGTCTCGATTTCGCCGAGTATGCGGCGGCAGTCTTCGAAGAAGCCGCTGCCGGCGTCGGTGAGGCGCACGACGCGCGTGGTGCGCGTGAGCAGGCGCACGCCGAGGTGTTCCTCGAGTTCGGTCACGACCCGGCTCACGACCGACGGCGACACCTCGAGCTTGCGTGCCGCCGACGCGAAGCCGCCGGTTTCGACCACCGTGACGAAGGTCGACATTGCCTGGATTCGGTCCATGGGAGAAGCGTTGCATGCCGGCTGAAAGGATGCCGTGCATTCTCGGGGATATGTGCGCGGGGCACAATCCACCTCGCTGTCTCGGGGGCCTTTCCTGCCCTCACAAGTCGAGTTCGAGCGCAGCGTCCGAATCCGCTGCCGGCACGGCGCAGCAGATCAGGGCTTCGTCGTCGCCGACGTGAAACGCCGGTTCGTTCTCGTACGTCACCGCGCCTTTCGCGATGCGCGTCCGGCACGTGCCGCAGGTGCCACCGCGGCAGTTGAATTCCGGCGCGAGGCCGCTCGCTTCCGCGAGATCCAGCAGCGAACCGCCGTCCGGCTGCCATTGCGCCGCCGTGCCGGACTTCACGAACTGCACCGTCACCGGTTCGGCGGCGGCGGGACGCAGCGGCTTCACGTCCGCACCGCGATCCGCCGTGCGCCGCAACGCCGACGGACCAAAGGCTTCAGCGTGGATGCGCGTGTCGGCGACATTGAGCGCGCGCAGGCCGTCGTAGAGCGTTTGCATGAACGCGCCCGGGCCGCACAGGTAGAAGTCGTAGTCGTTGAACGGCAGGCGGCTCGTCAGCAGATCGAGATCAATCCGCCCCGACGCGTCGTAGTCGCGCCCGAGCACGGCGTCCCGCGTGTCGCTCAGCACGCGGATCAGGTTCACCGCGCCGCCCGAGCTTTGCACGAGCGCGTCGATTTCCTGCGCGAACGCGCGGCTGGCAAGCGCATGCGCCGACACGATCATCCAGGTTGGGCGTATGCGGCGCTTGCGCAGCCCTTCGTAGACAATGTGCCGCAGCATCGCGAGCATCGGCGTGATGCCGACGCCCGCTGCCATCAACACGGCTGGCCGCTTCTCCAACGCGTCGATCGTGAAATCGCCGGCCGGCGCGCGCGCCTCGATCGTGCTGCCGGTTCGCAACGTGTCGTGCAGCCAGGTCGAGACGCGGCCGTCGCGCTTCACGCTGATGCGGTACACGCCGTCCGACGGCGCCACCGAGAGCGTGTAGGTGCGGATCGACGGTTTCGTGTCGCCCGGCAACGTGACGCGGATCGGCAGATGCTGACCCGCGCGGTGCGGCACGAGTCCCGCGCCGTCAGCCGGTTCGAGATGGAACGAGCGGATCGAATCGCTCTCGTCGACGATCCGGCTCACGCGAAACGCGCGCCATGCATTCGCGAGCGCGGCGGCCTTCAGGCGTTCCGATACCTGCGTCCAGTCGCCGGTCATCAGTGCATTGGGCGACGCGCCGTCGTCGCGCGCCGTCCCGTGCAACGGCAGCGCATCTTCGCGGTACACGATGCGGTGCGGCTTGAAGCGCCACAGCCGCTCCGCGCCCTGGAAGGCGGCGATTTCCGGTGAATCGAGCAGCACGTGAGCCTCGCCCGAGAGTTGCAGCAGCGTGCCGTGTTCGAAATCCGCGAACACGAGGCCGGCGCGGCCGTTCTCGAGAATGTTGCCGAGCGTGTTGAAGAACAGGTTGCCGGCGAAGTCGGGAATGGTGAGAAAGCCGTCGTCGGAGATGCGCACGAAGCCCGGCTTGCCGCCCCGATGCGACACGTCCGCCTGCCGGTGCCCGTCATCGCGATCGAAGTACGACGCGACGTAGAACGAATCGGCGCCCGTGATCATGGCTTTGGCGCGCGGCGTCAGCGCGTCGAGTTCGACCGGCGCGACTGTGCCGGGCGTGCCCGGCTCGCGCACGAACTCGAAGTCGCGCAACTGGATGTATTGCGGGCAGTTGCCGTAGCTCTGCTCCACGGCGACGTCGAAGCGCGCGTGCGCCCCGTCGCGATGGATCACGCCGTTCATGCGGTTGCGGCGGCGCGTGTGCAGTTCGATGCCGAGCAAACCGATGGACGCGCCGTCCGCCATGCCGGTTTCGGCGGGATCGCGAGGATCGCGTGCGTGGCCGATGCGCAGCGTGTGTGCGTCGGGGGTCTGCATGAAACCGGGATGCCCGGCGATCAGCGTGGCCCACGGATCGCCGCGGCTGTCGACCGCGCCGACGACCACGAACGGCAGTTGCGCAAAGAACTGGCGATGCTGGTCCGGCATGTGGTCGCGCACGACGCGCCGGCCCATGCTGTCCATCCGCTCATGCACGCCCGCGGCCTTCTGCAGCGCGATTTCGCCGCGATGCCAGGGTGCGGGCGCGAGTTGGGGAACAGGATTGAGGACCGCTGGGCTGGACATGATGGGTTGCCTCCACACGCCGGTGAGGCGGCGTCGCCGCCTCGGATGACTTTACGCCGCGAGCCCCGCGGCTGTCTTTTTGAAGGGAACGAAACCGGGCAGCGCCTCGACGCGGCGCAACCAGGCGTTGACGTTCGCGTAACCCGACAGATCGACGTTGCCTTCGGGCGCGCTCGCGATATAGCTGTACAGCGCGACATCGGCGATGGTCGGATGCGCGCTGCCGATGTCCGCGATCCAGTCACGCGAGGCCAGTTGGGCATCGATGACGCCGAGGATCGAATGAGCGCGCGCGATGACTTCTTCCGTGTTGAATCTGGCGCCGAAGACGGTGACGAGACGCGCGGCGGCGGGCCCGAAGGCAATCTGCCCCGCTGCAACCGACAGCCAGCGCTGGACGGCGGCTTCCTTGGCGGGATCGTGCGGCAGCCAGTTCGTGTCGACCGACTTGCGGGCGAGATACACGAGGATGGCGTTCGAATCGGCGATGACGTGCTTGCCGTCGACCAGAACAGGAACTTGGCCGAAGACATTCAGCTTGAGGAAGTCCGGCGTCTTGTGGGCGCCTTTGGCGAGATCGACGAATTCTTCGTCATGCTCGATCGCCAGCAGATTGAGCATGAGTTGCGCACGGTGCGCATGTCCGGACAGCGGAAAGGTGTAGAGCTTCACGGCAAGATTCCCTGGTTGATTGTCGGCCGCGTTGCGGGTGCGGCCGGTGAATCAAGTATGGGTTCTTGCCTTCAAGAGGAGAATGGGACGGAAATTCAAATCACTCTTCTCGAAACGAGAATGGTGACGGGTAAAACGCTTCAAGACTCACCGCGCGGCAATGTTAGTTCGAAGCTGGCACGTTTGCCTTGTTGCCCGCGAGCGGCGAGCCATAGCCGCCGCTGTTGGCATTGTTCGGCAGGCCGTTGACGAGTTGCGCGCGGGGATCGGACGGGTTGAGGTTGAGCTCGCCGGCCTGCGCATTGCCGTGGGATGGATATTGGCTGCCGAGCGGCGCATTCGGCATGAGCTTCGTGCTGTTCTGCGGCGCGTACATGTCGGTTTCCGGGCTCGGATGAAGCTGTGCGAGCGCGGCGGGCGCCGCCAGGATTGCGGCAAGTGCGAAGGTGAGGGACGTGCAACGCGGAATACTCACTTTCATGACAGGCTCCTGTGAGGATGGGCCATACAGAAACCCAGTGTAGTCCTCCGGACGCAGGCATTTCCGCATCACCCTACCGCCGACCAGTCCAGCCTTTGTTCCTTATTTCTTCTTGTGTTTCTTGAGCTTGGCCTTGCGCTGCGGTTGCTCGTCGATGATGCGCACGCGATGCTTGTCCTTCATCTTCTTCCACTGCTTGCACTCGTCCTTCGTGCGCATGCAACCGATGCAGAAGCCGGTCTTGTCATCGAACTTGCAGATGCCGATACAGGGTGATTCGACTGCCATGATGTCCTTGTTCGTCGTTATGCAAAATGCGAGAGGCGACAGCAAGACCGTCGCATGTTCATTTGCGGGAAGCACGACGCGCTCCCGCATGTCCTCACCGTTGCAATGAATGAAGTAAAATCCGGCTCCCGCATCGTCTCACCTCAGGCGCGCGCAGGCGCGTCGAGCGGCACGCGCCTTGCTTGATGCGAAGCAGGCGGACAGCGACGTCGGCCGTGCCCCTTAGCCCTCTCCAGAAGCGAGCCGACTCCATGCCTCAAGCTCCCGGCCCGCGCCGGCCTCCCGCCAAGATCCTGCCGCCCGAGGCGCCGGGCGTGCGCGCGCTGGCCTCGCTGATTACCGGAGTCGTCGTGATCTGCGCGCTGTACTTCGGGCGCGCGGTAATGATCCCGATCATTCTCGCCATCCTGCTGAGCTTCCTGCTCGCTCCGTTCGTCGATTTCCTGCGCCGCCTGCGCTTCGGCCAGGTGCCTTCGGTGATCGTCGCGGTGGTGGTCGCGCTGTCGGTGCTGACGGCCGTGGGCGCGTTGATCGGCGCCCAGGTGGCGCAACTCGCCGGCGATCTGCCGAAATACCAGGTTGCCGTCGAGCGCAAGGTCGATGCCGTCCAGCGCGTCACGGTAGGCCGCGCCGACGAGTTCCTGGGCCGCGCGTCACGCGCCTTGAAGCGGATCTCGCCGGCCCGTGAGCAGGAGCAGAAGAACGAGGACAACCCGGCGTCGTCGCCCATCGACCAGCCGATGCCCGTCGAAGTCCACGAGCCGACGCCGACTCCGCTCGAACTCGCGCAGCGCTTTCTCTCGCCGGTCATCAGTCCGCTGGAAACCACCGGCATCGTGCTGGTGGTCGCGGTGTTCATCCTGTTGCAGCGTGAGGATCTGCGCGACCGCCTGATCCGCCTGTTCGGCTCGCGCGACCTGCATCGCGCCACCACCGCCATGGACGAGGCCGCGCGGCGCCTGTCGCGCTATTTCCTCGCGCAGCTCGGCATCAACATGGGCGTGGGCATTGTGATTTCCATCGGGCTTGCGATCATCGGCGTGCCGGGCGCGCTGCTGTTCGGCGTGATGACCGCGCTGTTGCGCTTCGTGCCATATGTCGGGACGTGGATCGCGGCGATCGTCGCCGTGGTCTTCGCGGCGGCCGTCGGGCCCGGCTGGGCGATGCTCGTCTGGACCATCGTGCTGTTTGGCGTGACGGACATCGTCGCGGGGCAGGTGGTCGAGCCGCTGCTATACGGGCACAGCACCGGTCTGTCGCCGTTCGCGGTGATCGTCGCGGCGATTTTCTGGAGCTGGATCTGGGGGCCGATTGGCCTCGTGCTCTCGACGCCGCTCACGCTCTGTCTCGTGATTCTCGGCCGTCACGTGGACCGGCTGGAGTTCCTCGACGTGCTGTTCGGCGACCGGCCCGCGCTCACGCCCGCCGAGAACTTTTATCAGCGCCTGCTCGCGAACGATCCCGACGAAGCGCTGGTCCAGGCCGAAACGCTGCTGAAGGAGCGTTCGCTGATCGCGTATTACGACGAAGTCGCGCTCGAAGGCCTGCGCTACGCGCACAACGACGTACTGCGCGGCGTGGTGACGGCGGACCAGTTGCGGCGGATCAACGAATCGGCGCTCGACATCATCGAAGGTCTGGAAGACGCCGCCGATACAGCCGTGACCGCGATTCCGAAGGAAGACCTGCCCGCGAGCTTCGAATCCCCTGACGAGAGGCCCGCGCTCCGGCCAGAAATGCCGCCCGCGCGTTTCGATCCGGAGAAGGAAGGGCACACGGCGTCGGTGCTGTGCATCGCCGGGCGCAGCGAACTCGACGATCTCGCCGCGACCATCGCCGTGCAGCTGTTCCGCAAGCACGGCCTGTATGCCGATCTCGCCGGCTACGAGCGCTTCTCGCGCGGCCGTTTCGGCGAAGTGGACCTGTCGGGCGTGATGATCATCTGCGTCGTGTCGTTCGACGCAGCCGAATCGCCGCCATATCTGCGCAACCTGCTGCGCCGGCTGCATCAGCGCGCGCCGGTGGCGGAGCTGATTGTCGGACTGGTGTTTCCGGATCGCGAGCTGCAGGGCGAAGTGCTGGTACGGACGAGTTCGGCGGCGGTTTCTTTCCGGGAACTGGTGGAGGCGTGCGTGGCCGCCGCGCGCCGTCAGACCACCGATGGCGCGCCGTGGGCCGGCCTGCGCGGCGCCGATGGCGAAGCCGCGCTCAACGGCCCGCCCGCGCCCAGCGACGCCCGCGAGGATGTGCCCGAACTGCGCAACGCTTGATGCCGCAGCTCAGCGGTTGCCGTCGAAAAGATCGTTGAGCATGGTGTCGAAGGCGGCCTGCGCGTCCTCGAGTTCCTGAAGCGCGGCGTCGAAGGTTTGCAGCGCCATCTGTGACGGACGGCCGTCGCCTTCGGGCGGAAACTGGGTTTGCAGCGCCAGGAAGGCGGATTGCACCTGGCGCGTGGCGTTGACGATACGTTCCATCGCTCGCGCTTCTTCCGCGCGATTGTTCTCTGCGGTCATCGGAGACACTCCTCGTGGGTCCTGCTTCGGCAATGCTCCGATAGTACCAAGCCATGCGGGTTTCGCGTTCCCGCCACGGCTGCGGTCCGCTTAGACGCGCGCGACGGTGAAGAGCCGCACGGCTTCGTCGAGCACCACGGCGCGCTCCGCGAGCCGTTGCGCCGTGGCCGCCGCCTGTTCGACGAGCGCCGCGTTCTGCTGGGTCGAATCGTCGAGATGGGCGACGGCCTGATTCACCTGCGCAATGCCGTCCGCCTGCTCGCCGCTGGCCTTCGCGACTTCCATGATGATCGTCGACACGCGGTTCACGGCCTCGTCGATGGCGCGCATCTGGCTCGTCGTGCGCGTGACGAGGCTCGTGCCTTCCGCGATCTGCGCGACGCTCGTCGCCACCACGCCCTCGATTTCCTTCGCCGACGCCGCGCAGCGCTGCGCGAGATTGCGCACCTCGGTTGCGACGACCGCGAACGAGCGGCCCGCCTCGCCCGCGCGCGCTGCCTCGACGGCCGCGTTCAGCGCGAGGATATTGGTCTGGAAGGCGATGCCGTCGATCACGTCGGTGATGTCCGCGATGCGCCGCGACGCCGCCGTGATGCCTGCCATCGTCTGCTCGACCTGGCTCGCGATGCGTCCGCCGTCGTCGGCTGCGGCCTGCGCTTCGCGGACGAGTTCCAGCGCGCGCACGGTGGCGTCGGCGTTGCCCTGCACGGTCGTGGTGAGCTGGTCCATCGTCGCGGCGGTCTGTTCGAGCGAGGCCGCCTGCATCTCCGTGCGGCGCGACAGATCCGTGTTGCCGCTCGAAATTTCGTTGGCGGCGTCGAGCATGCCGCCAATCTGCCCGCGCACGTCGAACACGATGGCCGCGAGATTCGCCTTCAACTGGCCGAGCGCGCGCTGGACGTCGCCGAGATCGTCGTGGCGGGCATCGGGCATGTCGACGGTCAGATCACCGGCGGCCATGCGCGCGGCAAAGCCGGACATCGTGCGCACGGGTGCATCCACCTGTCGCGACAAGGCGAGCCAGCCCGCCAAGCCGACCACCGCGCCCGCGCCGAGCGCGTACCAGAAGGGCAGCGGCGGCGCGCCGTGCCAGCCGGCCAGCGCGGCAAGCAGCATCGCGACGGGCATGGCCGCGAAGCCCAGTCCCAGGCGCGCGCGGACCGGCAGGTTCGCGAGCGCCGCGAGCTGTCCCGCGAAGCCTTTTCTCACGAGCGCGCCACGCACCAGCCGGTGCGACGCATCGCCGGTCTTCAGTTGCGCGTACAGCGTGGCGGCTTCGCGCACTTCGTCGCGCGTTGGCTTCACGCGCACCGACAAATAGCCGACCACCGTGCCGTGCTCCATGACCGGCGTGACGTTCGCGCGCACCCAGTAGTGATCGCCGTCCTTGCGGCGATTCTTCACCAGCGCGGTCCAGGACCGTCCGGCGCGGATGGTCGCCCAAAGATCGGCGAACGCTTCGCGCGGCATGTCGGGATGGCGGATCAGATTGTGCGGCTCGCCAATCAGCTCTTCGCGCGAAAAGCCGGAGACGGAAACGAAGGCGGGATTGCAGTACTGGATGTTGCCGGAGAGATCGGTGGCGGATACGAGCATCTCCGAGGCGGGAAATTCGAACTCTTGCTGGGTAATGGGCTGATTGTTGCGCATGATGTCCTTGCTTCGTTCTCGATGCGCGCCGTTCGTCGGGAGCGGCGCGCCGTGACTTACAAGGACATAACGGCTATATCCCCACAATCTTGAGGGGAATCCGAGCAAAACGCTCAAGTGCAGCGGGCTTTATGCCGATAACGCGCGCCCGCCGCGACGCGCTTTTTATTGCGCGCTCCAGCCGCCATCGATCTGCAGCGCCGAGCCGCGCATCTCGCTGGCGGCATCGGAACAGAGGAATACGGCCATGTCGCCGATCTGCTGTGCCGTCACGAATTGCGCCGACGGCTGCTTGTCGCCGAGCAGCTTGGTGCGGGCGGCATCGGCGGAGAGCGACTCGCGGGCGGCGAGATCGTCGATCTGTTTCTGCACCAGCGGCGTCAGCACGAAACCCGGGCAGATGGCGTTGACCGTCACGCCGCTGCGCGCGTTTTCGAGCGCGGCCACCTTGGTCAGGCCGAGAATGCCGTGCTTCGCAGCCACGTAGGCCGACTTGCCCGCCGAGCCCACCAGCCCGTGCACCGACGCAATGTTGATCACGCGGCCCCAGTTGCGCGATCGCATCTGCGGCAGCGCGACGCGCATCGTATGGAACGCCGAACTCAAATTGATCGCGATGATGGCGTCCCAGCGGTCCACCGGAAACTCGTCGATGGTCGCCACGTGCTGGATGCCCGCGTTGTTCACGAGGATGTCGAGGCCGCCGAACGTGTCGTTCGCGAAGGCGATCATCGCTTCGATCTCGTCCGGCTTGGTCATGTCCGCCGGGTGATGCACGGCTTTCGCGCCGGCTGCCTCGATCTGCTTGAGCGCGCCTTCGACATCGCCGAAGCCGTTGAGCACGAGGTTCGCGCCCGCGCGGGCCAGCGCCGTCGCGATGCCGAGACCGATGCCGCTCGTCGAGCCGGTGACCAGCGCCGTCTTGCCGGCGAGCGAAGTGTTCGATGCGGTTTGAGTCATACGCGGTGAATTTCCTTCGGTTGAATGTGGACTTCCGCGGAAGTGTGCGGCGTCGTGTGCGCGACGTGAATTGGGGTTGCCGTGGGTAAGGCGGCGGCAACCCGGCGCATCAGACGAGGCCGGTCAGGTAGTAGACCGTGATGACGAAGAACACGGCGAGCGTCTTGATGATCGTCACCGCGAAGATATCGCGATACGACTCGCGGTGCGTCAGTCCGGTCACCGCCAGCAGTGTGATGACCGCGCCGTTATGCGGCAGGGTGTCCATGCCGCCGGACGCCATCGCCACCACGCGGTGCAGCACTTCGAGCGGAATGTGCGCGGCCTGCGCGCCGGCGATGAACGTATCGGACATCGCGGCCAGCGCGATGCTCATGCCGCCCGACGCGGAACCTGTGATGCCCGCGAGCGCGCTCACCGAAATCGCTGCGTTGACGAGCGGGTTCGGGATGCTCTTGAGCGCATTGGACACGACCAGAAAGCCCGGCAACGCCGCGATCACGCCGCCGAAGCCGTATTCGGAGGCCGTGTTCATCGCGGCGAGCAGCGCGCCCGCGACCGCCGCGCGCGTGCCCACGGCGAAACGCTCTTTCACCCGACCGAACGCGGTCAGCAGCACGAGCACGATGCCGAGCAGCAGCGCGCCTTCGACGGCCCAGATCGCGACGACGGTCTTGACCGCCGTCGTGACGGGCGCGTGGATGCCGGGCAGCACCTCAGGCGCGACCGTGTAGCTTGCGCCGTACCACGTGGGAATCCACTTGGTCAGCGCGAAGTTGGCCACGCCGACGAGGATCAGCGGCGCGATGGCCAGCATCGGATTGGGCAGCGAGGTCGACTCGACGCGTTCCGGTTCATTCACGAGCGACGTGCCGTAGCCTTCGCCCTTGGCCATCGCCGAGCGGCGGCGCCATTCGAGGAACGTCAGGCCCACCACGATGATGAACACCGAGCCGATCACGCCGAGCCAGGGCGCGGCCCAGCCGGTCGTCTTGAAGAAGGTGGTCGGGATGATGTTCTGGATCTGCGGCGTGCCGGGCAGCGAGTCCATTGTGAAGGAGAAGGCGCCGAGCGCGATGGCGCCGGGCATCAGGCGCTTCGGAATATTGCTCTGGCGATACATCTCCGCCGCGAACGGATAGACCGCGAACACGACGACGAACAGCGACACGCCGCCATAGGTGAGCAGCGCGCACACAGCGACGATCACCGCATTGACGCGCGACTTGCCGATATAGCGGATCGCCGCGGCGACGATCGACTCGGAGAAGCCCGACAATTCGATCACCTTGCCGAACACGGCGCCGAGCAGGAACACGGGGAAGTAGAGCTTGACGAAGCCGACCATCTTCTCCATGAAGATGCCGGAGAACACGGGTGCGACGGCGGCGGGATCGGTGAGCAGGACGGCCGCGAGCGCGGCGATCGGGGCGAACAGGATGACGCTGTAGCCGCGATAGGCGGCGAGCATCAGGAACGCCAGGGCGGCGAGCACGATGAGGAACGACATTGAGTCTCCGTGAATGGTTTGTTCTTGAACGTCCCGTGCGCCTTTTCTGGAAGCGCCGGAGGCCGTTTCGACGCGGGTGACGCGCCGCGCGGGCAAATGCAGCTTTCGTGCCAGATCATGCGCAGCAAGGCGGGACGCGCTTCCGGCGAGCATGCTGGCGCGCTATTTCAGGACGATGTCTCCGAACCGGGACGAATCGAAAGCTGCAATTTTCCATTCGAGGCAGCTTCATTCGTTCGAAACTAGTGTCAATGCGGATTGCGCGTCAGTCTCCGAATTGAGATAGTCAGTCTCGAAAACGAGATGAGGAGACATGCACGGCATGCGCAACGACTGGATCAACGTCCCTGCGGACTATAGCGCCGTGATGCGTCGCGCAATGGAATCGCTGTTCAAGACCTTCGAGAATCTGAGCGAAGGCACCTTCATCGTCGATGCGGACGCACGCGTCGTGTGGATCAACAAGCGCTATGCGGCGCGCTTCGGCTTCGAGGATCCGCTGGACGCCATCGGTCTCGACTGCGAAAGCGTGATCCCCAACAGCCTGATGCGCGAAGTC
This sequence comes from Caballeronia sp. LZ043, assembly GCF_031451075.1. Taxonomy (NCBI): domain Bacteria; kingdom Pseudomonadati; phylum Pseudomonadota; class Betaproteobacteria; order Burkholderiales; family Burkholderiaceae; genus Caballeronia; species Caballeronia sp. LZ043. The sequence goes on from NZ_JARUXT010000004.1 coordinate 88,914, forward strand.
GTTGCGACCGGCAAGCCGATCCTGCTCGATGTGCTGGAAACCGATCGTGAGCCGCTCGTCGTCACCCGTCTGCCCCTCAAGGACGAGGCGGGCACGACCATCGGCGGGATTGGCTTTGCGTTGTTCGACGAAATGAAGGCGCTCACGCCGCTCTTCGCGCACTATGCACGCGTGCAGCAGGAACTGATCGCCACGCGGCAGTCGCTCGCGCAGGCGCGGCGGGCGAAGTACACGTTTTCGAGTTTCGTCGGCACGAGTCCGGCGAGCCTCGAAGTCAAGCGGCAGGCGCGGCGCGCGGCACTGGTCGATTCGCCTGTGTTGTTGCTAGGCGAAACCGGCACCGGCAAGGAACTGCTCGCACACGCGATTCACGGCGCCTCGACGCGCGCCGGCAAGCCGCTCGTCACGGTGAACGTCGCGGCGATTCCGGACACGCTGCTCGAAGTGGAGTTCTTCGGCGCGGCGGCCGGCGCCTACACGGGCGCGGAGCGGCGCGGACGCATCGGCAAGTTCGAACTGGCCGACGGCGGCACGCTCTTTCTCGACGAAATCGGCGACATGCCGCTGCCGCTCCAGGGCAAGCTCCTGCGCGTGCTGCAGGACAAGGAGTTCGAGCCGCTCGGCTCGAACCGCATCGTGCGGGCAGATGTTCGTATTATCGCGGCGACCTCGGCGGATTTGCCCGCGCTCGTCGCGGCGGGGCGCTTTCGCGCGGACCTGTTCTATCGTCTGAATGTATTGACCATCCACGCACCGCCACTGCGTGAACGGCTCGACGATATCGAGGCGCTTGCCTACGCCATTCTCGAAGACCTCTCGGCGGATACGCGTCCGGGGCATGTCGGCCACTTCGTGCTGCACAAGGACGGCTTGCGGCTGCTCGAGGCGTATCCGTGGCCCGGCAATGTGCGCGAACTGCGCAACACGCTTGAGCGGGCGCTGATGCTGTCGGAGTCGCAGCACATTGACGCGCGCACGCTGAGTACGTTCATCGATGCCAATCGCGTGGTGCTCGCGGCGCAGTCAGAACCCGCCGTGACGGACAATCCCGAACCGCCGCTGCTGTCCCACGCGGACGCGATGGCGGACTTCGAGCGCCGCTATCTGTCAGATGCGCTGCGCGCGAGCGGTGGACGCGTGGCGGATGCGGCGGAGCGGATCGGCATCGGGCGCGCAACGCTCTACAAGAAGATCGCGGCGCTGGGGATTGCTGTCTGAGGCTTGCCGCGCACAACTACAGGGGCGCGAAAGCTCCGCGTGGCATACTCGCGAAATCGAAAATAACGACCAAGAATCAAAGGGGTAAGGGATGAAGATCGGCACGGCAATCGGCCTTTCAGTCATGCTCGCAGGCAGTGCGTGGGCGCTCGCCGGATGCAGCAGCGCGCCGCCGCTGTTCTCCGCCGATGGACGTCCCACGCAGCAGATCCAGTGCCCCGGATACGGCGGCTGGCGCAACTGCACCGACAACGCGAAGGCGCTCTGTCCGAACGGTTACGATGTCCTCGATCAATCCACCGACAACAATCAGAACACGCTGCTCGTCGCCTGCAAGGCGGGCCAGTAAGCCTTCAGGGTTCAGTCGTGCTGCGTCTCGCGCAGCATCGTGGTGTCGTAGCCGAGCGCCTGCGTCCGCGTCATCAGCAGCCGGCGCAGTTCCGCCGATGGCTTCGCATCGCGCGTGAGAATCCACAGATAGCGTCCGCTCGGCTCGCCGACGATCGACCAGGAATAGTCGTCGGCGTGATCGAGGATCCAGTAGTCGCCGACATAGAACGGCCCGAAGAACGACACCTTCAGCTTGGTGCCGTTCGAGCCCGGCACGACCTTCGCCCGTCCTTCGGCGGAACGATAGGGGCCATCAAGCCCGCCTTGTCGACAGCCGTTGATGACCGACACGAGGCCATCTTCGCGCCGCGCATAGTTCGCCGTGACCGCTTCGCAGTTACGTTCGAAGCGGTTCTCATAGCGGGCGAACTCGTGCCAATGACCCAGGTAGCGATCGAGATCGACCGCTTTCGACGGCTCCGGAACGTGCTCGTTGCCCTTCTTGCGCGCGCCGTTCGATGCGCACGCGGCCAGCGCGCCTATACCGCCGATCAGCACGAGCGCCGCAGCGCCCCAAGCCAAGGCTTTCTTCATTGTCATGTCGCTTCAACGCGTTAAAAGTGTTCGAAAAACAGGGATGCAGCAAGCTTCGTTCCGAATCGCGATGCTCCCGAAGATCCTCACCTTTCACGCGATTCAAACCGCTTGATGAGGTCCCGTGCGCCTCCCGCAGAGCATGAATACGCCTGAATGTGCGGGAAAAAGGCGTTTTCGGGGAGCTCGGACGATCGCGGCGGCTCACCTTTCGCGACGTCCCGAATTCCCTCACCTCAAGCCGGATGGATCGCTCGGCGCACGTCGACTCGTCCTTTTGCCCGATTGCATATCGTCACGACGAACGGCGAAGCCCGGGTCTCCGCGCTCAATTTAATGCGTTCTGAAACAGAGACTTGCATTGCGTACTTAAACATGGGAATCAGCTTGATCGAATATTTCGATATCCGTACGGATAAAGCTGGAGTGAGTCGCCTTGGCACCGCGCCACTCACCGTTGCCGCACTCCCGCAACGTCTCACCTTTTTGACTCGCGGTATCCTCTCGCACCTTCCCGGACACGCTCGTCACCGCCTTGCTCACGCCGCTCTTCACCATCATCCTGCCCGTCTTCGGTCTGATCTTTGCCGGCTACGCGTGCCGCAAACTTAACAAGCTGGGGCCGTCGGCCGCTTCGGAACTCAATCGCTTCGTCGTCTATCTCGCGCTGCCCGCGCTGCTCTTCGACATCATGGCAAGAACGCCATGGGCCTCGCTCGACCAGCCCGCGTTCATCGCCGCGTTCGGCATCGGCTCGGCGGTCATCTTCATCGCGACACTTGTCGTCCGCCTGCTTCAGGCGCGGCCGCTCGCGGACGCGAGCATCGACGGACTCAACGCGGCGTATCCGAACAGCGGCTTCATCGGGCTGCCGCTCTGTCTGCTTGCATTCGGCGACGCGAGTCTTGCACCTGCCGTCATCGGGATGATCATGACGGTGTGCGTGTCGTTCGCCATCGCGATCGTGCTGATCGAACTGGGGCTCCAGCGCGAAAAGCATCCATGGGCGACGCTCGTCAATGTCGCGAAGTCGCTCGCGAAGAATCCCTTGCTGATCGCGCCGCTGGCGGGCGCGGTGATGAGTGGCGCCGGCGTGCATGTGCCGCAGGGCGTCGAGGCATTGCTGAAACTGCTCGGCAATGCGGCCAGTCCAGGTGCGCTCGTGGCGCTCGGCCTGTTTCTCGGCGCGAAGACCGGCGCGCACGACAAGCGGACCATCGGCGCGCTCGTCATGCTCAAGCTGATCGCGCAGCCGTTGCTGACGTGGTGGCTGGCGTTTCATGTGTTCGAGCTGCCGCCGCTGTGGGCGAAGACCGCCGTGATCCTGAGCGCGCTGCCGACCGGCACGGGGCCGTTCATGCTGGCTGAGTTCTATCGGCGGGAGGGCGGCGTGACGTCGAACACGATTCTCGTCTCGACCGTCTGCTCGCTCGTCACCGTGACCGCCTGTCTGACGATGCTGCTTTAAGCCCATGCCGCAGCGCGGGCAAAAAAACGCCCGGCGCGGGTGCGTCGGGCGGAACCACCTTCTGTTCGATGGTGGAGGAGGGAGGGCTCAGACTGGCTTCCTCTGAATATGCGGCGCGAACGATCAGCGCGTGGTGTGGCCGTTGTCCGCATCGGCGCGCAGTTGCTGCGCATGGCGTTCCTGATACGGCCGCAGTTGCGGATAACTCAGGGCGTTGACGGCGTCCAGATCGCCGGCGCTGCGTGCGCTCGCCAGTTCCGCTTTGACTTCTGCGCGCGTCTTGCCACCGTATGTCGATTGCGCGAAGGCCGGAGCCGTCGCGAGCAGCGCAGACAACAGCACACCGCCGATCAACGTAGTTTTGGCGTTCCTCATGTCAACTCTCCTGATTCCGTTCCTGCGCCGGGTGACGCTTGAGGAAAAGTCTAGAAGGAAACCTATTGGACAAAAATACCGATTGAGCCAACACATTGTTGTCGAATGCGATTGAATGGCTGGCCCATGATTGTTGCGACATCAGTAACGATAAACCGGTCGCTTACGCATTTGTATGCAGAAGCTTCACAGATCGGGCTGAATCGGCGGTCAAAGCGCAACCTGACGCAAACTTGATTCGACCTATCAAATGATCCCGGTTTTTGTCACATTGATTGCTTCGCGGGCGGCCTTTGCAGCAGCAGACGCCACGCGAGCAACATTCTTGCAGCGCGGCTAGATCATCAGCCCGCCCCGTGCTGCGACGTCCTCTCCAGCCGACGAGCGGTCTAATTCGCGCAATCGAATCCGCAGTTGATTCGTTTGCGCGAGGCGCTTTGTTTCGTTTGCGTATCAAAACTAAACGCGCCGTAGGCTTGCGTTCAACTTATCCACAGTTTCTGTGGATAAAGATGGGGATAGAGGGGCGCGAACCGCGTCGCAGTGCGGTCCGAACTGGATTGCTCAATTCTTCGCAAAAATAGGCGCACGACGAAATCCAGGCGTTTTCAGCTTTCATGCGATCCGCCTATCATGAGGCTCGCGCGCGTCATCTTCGACCGCGCATGCGGACCGCTGAATGGGTCCGTGCCACCTACCTTTGGATCCTTTGACGGGGAGATCTCATGGCCTTGAAGATCGCGGTGATCGTAGGAAGCCTGCGGCGCGAGTCGTTCAACAAGCAGCTCGCGCACGCACTCGTATCACTTGCACCGGACGATTTCTCATTCGAGTTTCTCGATATCGGCAGCCTGCCGCTGTACAGCCAGGACTACGACAGCGATTACCCCGAGCCCGCGCGCGCGTTCAAGCAGAGGATTGCGGAAGCCGACGGGCTGTTGATCGTCACGCCCGAATACAACCGCTCGATGCCCGGCGTGCTGAAGAATGCGCTCGACTGGGGCTCGCGGCCGTGGGGCCACAGCGTGTGGGGCGGCAAGCCGGGCGCGATCATCGGGACCTCGGTGGGGGCGATCGGCACGGCGATCGCGCAGTCGCATCTGCGCGGCGTGTGCGCCTACCTCGACATCGCGCTGATGAACCAGCCGGAGATGTACATCAAGCACGATGACAAGCGCATCGATGCCAGCGGAAAAATCCTCGCGGACGACACGCGCCAGTATCTGCAAAGCTTCGTGGACAAGTATGTCGCGTGGGTGCGCGAGCGCGCGGCGGCTTGATGGCGGACGCGCGCCGACCGTTCGGCGGATAAAAAAATCGGCCCGCTTGCGCGGGCCGATTGTCTTTTCGCAGGAACGGGATTCAAACGTGATGGTGTCCCGTCACACGATCCCAGCCATGACGCACTGCGGCCTTGAAGCGCTCCCACGTGTGGCCTTCCGGATGCCGGCTTTCCCAGTCGCGCTGCATCTCATATTCCATCTGATCGTCCCACGCGCGGCTGCGGAAACGATCGTCGTTGCCGAGCATCGCGCCATAGCGGTATGCGCCCTGATAGTCCTCGTACGGCTCGCCGGTCGCCATGTATTTCGCGTCGTAGTCCGCGCGGAAATCCTCCTCATATTCCATGTACTCGTTCGGCACGCTCGGAGGCACTGCCGATCCGCCCGGACCGACCGGGCCGGCGGCCTGCGTTCCAGCCGAGGCGATGACCGGATCCGGCGACGATCCCACCGCGCGCGCCGCGCCGGCTTGATACGGCGCGGCCGGTTCGTCGAGCGGGCTCAACGGCTCGACGGAGCGCCATTCGGATCCTGTGTCGGTGCGCACGCCAGCCAACGGCTCGCGCAAAGTTGCCGGCGGAACGGCGCCGGTCGTGCTCAGCGGATCGCGACCAGCGAGGGCATCGCGTTCGGACAGCGAGTCACTTCCCAGTCCACCGGTCGTCCCGGTCAGCGGCTCAGTGGCGCTGCGCATCGACTGGCTCTGTGTCTGCGACGACACCTGACGTCCCAGCAACGGATCGTCTGCGGGATCGCTGACGTAATCGCGCGGCGCCACTGCGGCGGCGTCGCGACGCGTCAGCGGGTCGCCCAAGGGATCCGCGAGCGGATCCAGCAGCGGTTCCGCGGCCTGGTCCGAAGCATCCGTGCGCGGATAGGCGCGCGCGCCCGACCACGTCATGCTCGGATCATTCACCGGCTCGCGTCCCGGCACGGCGCTTCCACGTCCCAGACCGAGTTCGTCGAGCACCGAGTGATCGCGCTCGTTTTCAGCGCGTAGCGGCGCATCCGTCGCGCCGTGTTCGAGCGTAGTCCAGCTTGCGGCGCGTTCGTCGATGTCGATTGCACCCTGATCCGTCAGCGTCGCCCGCGCGATGTCGGCCTGCTCGACGCTGGGCGTATCCACCGCCACCAGCACTGCGCCGCGTCGCACGGCTTCCGAGTAATGCGCCACCTCGGGCGGCTGATCGCGGCCGCCGAACAGCATGCTGAAAAAACGCTCGATGCTCGCGAGCATGCCGGGTTGCTCGTGGGTTTCGGCGTCGGGCAAGTCGGAGGGCGCGGCGGCGTCGTCGCGTTTCGGATTGGCCTGGAGTTCGATGTCGGCGCGCGCAAAGCCGGCGGTCATGAGGGCCGAGCGTGCATCCTCGGCCTGCGCGTAGGTGTCGAAAACTCCGATAACGGTGTGTCGCATGTGCGCCTCCTGAGGATGGGCGAAAGGTCGTACCGGCGGAAGAGTGCCGCCGCACATGGACACGATCACGCAACTCGCGTGCCGGATGCCTGCGCATTGAGAACCGCCCGGCGAACGCCTGGCAGCGGGCGCGGCTTTTACAATGTCGTGTGCAAAAAGTCGACTTTGGAGACGTGCTTCAACGATCGACGGACCGCACATCCCGCTCGCCGGCAGAGGAAAGATCCATGCTCTGCGTGCGGGCGCGGATCGCGCGCAGCAGCGAATCCAGCAAGGCGATGTCGAAGGGCTTCGACAGCACGCGCGCGCCCACCTGCCGCGCGCGGTCCAGTTCCTCGGCGTAGCCGGTGACGAGAATCACCGGAAGCTGCGGTTCGAAACGCTGCAACCGTTCCGCCAGGTCGATGCCATTCATCTGCCCCGGCATGTGGATGTCGGACAGCACGACGTCGAAGGGAAAATCAGCGGGCGTCTGCGTGCGCGCGGCGTCGAGCACGGTCACGGCGGTATCGGCGTTGAAGACGTAGGTGACCTGGTGGCCCATCATCGTCAGCAGCGCCTCGGTGCCGGCCGCGACCTCCTCGTTGTCCTCGACCAGCAGCACGCGCAAACCCTCCGCTTCCGCCGCGACCGCCGCCTGTCCCGCAACCGGCCCGCCCTGCGCGGCCGCCGCGGCGCGCGGCAGGAACAGGCGCACGGACGTGCCCGCGCCGATCGCGCTGTCGATCGTCGCCAAACCGCCCGCGCGTTCGCAAAACGCAAAGACCTGCGGCAGCCCGAGCCCCGTGCCCATGCCCTTCGGCTTGGTGGTGAAGAGCGGCTCGAACGCGCGCCCGAGCACCTCGGCGCTCATGCCGACGCCGGTGTCGTCCAGCGCCAGCCGCGTGAAGTCGCCGGTGATCGGAAAGCCGTCTTCGTGGCGGAACTGCACGTTGTCGGCGCGCACGGTGAAGGTGCCGCCGTTCGGCATGGCATCGCGCGCATTCACCGCGACGTTGATCAGCGCCAGTTCCAGCTCGGCCGGATCGACACGGACAGGCCAGACGTCCGGCGCGACATCGACGTTCAACGCCACCTTCGCGCCGAGCGAGGCGCGCAGCAGCTCGCGCACCGACGGCACCCATTTGCCGAGCGTGATCGTTTCGCTGCGCAACGGCTGCTTGCGTGCGACGCCGAGCAACTGCCGCGTCAGCGACTGGCCGCTCTTCAGCGCCCGTTCCATGGCCGTGAGTTCGCGGTCGAGCCCGGGTGCGCCGCGCCGCCGCGCGATCTGCACATTGGTCGAGACGATCATCAGCAGATTATTGAAGTCGTGCGCCACGCTGCCGACGAGATTGCCGAGCGCTTCCATCTTGCGCGCCTGACGGTAGGCGGATTCGATCGAGCGGCGCATCGACGCTTCCGCCTGCCAGCGTTCCCACGCTTCCTCCTCGATGGCGAGTCGTCGCAGCGATTGCGCGATCACGCCCCACAGGACGATGCAGGGCGCGAAGATCGACAGCGCGAGCACGCTGAGATGGCTGTACCAGTCGGACCAGATGGTCGCGACGGGAAAGCCGCTCGACACATACAGCGGATAGTTGCCGATCCGGCGGAACGCGACGATTTTCAGCTGGTTGTCGAGTCCCGACACCATCCGCACGACGCCGCTGCGGAGTCCCGCGCGATAGGCATCGCGCAGCGGCGAGGCGGGCGCGAGCGACATGCGGTCGGGCGGACGCGGCGGATACCACGCGAGCACTTCGCCGTCCGTGCGCGCGAGGCCGAGCGACACACTCGGATTCTCGCCGATCAGCTCGCGATAAAAATCGGAGAAATAGGCCGGACGCAGCGCGATCGACACCATGCCGTCGAACTTGCCCGCCGGCGTGGTGCGCGCAACGGCCGTATTGAAGACCTGTTCGCCCGCAACGCGTCCCGTCATCACGCGGGAAATCTGCGCGAGCTGCTGCCCCGCACGCACGCCGGTGAAGTCGTCGCGGGTCGCGACGGAGATGTCGGGCGTGGGAAACGTGCGGCTGGTCGCGAGCAGGGCGCCGTCGGCCCCGAACACCGACGCCGCGGCCACTTGCGGATACGCCCCGGCGATCCCTTTCAAGCGCTGATGCAGGACGGCGCCATCGCGGCGGATGGCGCCGGCGTCGAGGTCGTCGAGCAGATCGACGATGCGCGCATTGAGCGTGACATTGAGGTCGAATACCTTGAGCGCGTGCTCCTCGGCGACGCGGGCGGTGCGGGTGACGAGTTCGGAAGCGTTGGCGACGCGCTCGTGATAGCTGGTCCACGCGATGACCGCGACGTAGACGCACGGCAGCACGATGGCGGCGACCAGCAGCGCGTACAGCGTCATGCGCTGCGCGGCGAAGTTGCGCTCAGGAATCGCCGGCAGCGGCGATTCGTCCTGCCGCGTGTCGGCGGCAGGTCCGGCGTCGGACGCGTCACGTTGCAACGTCATTTTTGGCAGCGAGTTGGAAACTTTACCCGGGCAAGAGGCGCCCAGGTGTCGTGCAAGCGGGCAGAACGGCCGTCACACCGTCGTTTCGACGGCCCAACCACAAGAAGCATGCACGAAACATGCCGCGGGTGCCCCGCACTTGTACAAGTCAGAAGCCGACAGCCATGAATCGGCCGGCAACTTAGCGAGATTATGGGCAGCGCAAACGTACACAAAAGTCACAACTTCACGTCATTACGAACGTATGAGATGAATCATCTCATACAAGTTCAACTTGTACCGATATAATCCTCGCCGCGCTATCCACCGAGTTGCTTTGACATTCTGATAGTCAGACAATGCAATCCTCCGACGTATTCGCCATCAGAGCGTCTCGGAGACCAAGCAGCCTCGCGGCGCGTACGGGGGAAGCAACGGGCTCGAAAGGCGGAAGCCGCCGAGCCACGCGACCAGACGAGGGACAAAAGGCCACGGTCCGTCCACCAGCCGGATCATGCAGGGGGCAGGCAACATGACGCCGTTCGAGACCCACACCGCCGCGCGCCCCATGCACATGGCGGCTGCGCCGCGCACGCCTGCCGGCTGGCGCGCTTACGCCCATATGCGGCGCGCCTGGCTCATCGCCGACGACCTCTCCCGCCGACAGCGTTCCTCCGGCCGCCGCGCCAGGGCCTGCGCATCTGTCAATCCATGAAGTGCCTTCTTAAAGATCGCTCGCTGGATGCCGTAATGAAATGCGAGTGCATGCCGTGTCGGACGACATGAATGTCCTCAGCCCGAAACCGCCTAACCACGCCGCCGCCCATGCCGTTGCCGATTGTCATTGCCGATGATTCCCTGCTCGCGCGCAAGGTGTTGACGCGCGCGCTGCCGCCGGACTGGGACGTCGAGATTTCCTACGCCACCAATGGGCGGGAGGCGCTCGAGCACTATCGGGCGGGCCGCGCCTCGGTGATGTTCCTGGACCTGACGATGCCCGACATGACCGGCTATCAGGTGCTCGACGCCCTGCAGCACGAGGATCTGAATACCTTTGTGATCGTCGTCTCCGCCGATGTGCAGCCGCTCGCCCAGGAGCGGGTTCGCGCGCTCGGCGCGATCGCATTCCTGCCGAAGCCGGTGACGCCCGAGGCATTGCGTCCCGTTTTGAAGGAGTACGGCATCCATGGTTGATACTGCCCCGAACGAAGCCCTGAGCGAAGCCCTGAACGAAGATCAGCGCGATGCGCTCCAGGAAGTCGCCAACATGGCGATGGGCCAGGCCGCGACGCGCCTCTCGAAGCTGCTCGGCACGTTCATCGAACTTTCCGTGCCGCGCGTGCGCGTGGTGAGCGTGGCCGACGCGTCCGCCGCGCTGAGCGAGATGACCGGCATCACGGATACGGTCACGGCGGTGCGCCAGGGCTTTCGTTCCGACATCAAGGGCGAGGCCATCGTGCTCTGCAAGAGCGCCAGCGTCGAGCAGCTGTGCGCGCTCGTCGACGATCCCTACACGCAGTCCACCTACGAAGCGACCACCCGCACCGAACTCGTCTTCGATGTGGCGACCGTGCTGATGGGCGCGTGCGTGTCGTGCATTCTCGACCAGCTGGGGCGTTCGCCCATCTTTTCGCCACCGGGAATGCTCGGCGAAGACATCGGGCTCGACGAAGTGTTCCAGCCCGCGATGCTCGCGTGGAAAACGGCGCTGCTGCTCGAAGTGAATTTCGCGCTGGAAGATCACAGCTTCCGCGCTCATCTCGTGATGCTGATGGCCGAAGACGCCATCGCGCACATGAACGAAGCGCTTGACGCGCTTCTCTCCAGTCTCTGAACGAGCCAGGATCCGGGCATGAACGAACTGAGACACGTGCTGAGTGAACTGGTGATCGAGCGCGTGGGTTTCGGCATCTTCGTGCTGGACCGCGATCTCAACGTGCTGATGTGGAACCGCTTCATGGCGGATCACAGCGGCAAGACCGCCGAGCAGGTGATCGGCAAGTCCATCTTCCTGAGCTTTCCGGAACTGCCGCGCGTGTGGTTCACGCGCAAGGTGGAAAGCGTGTTCCAGCTGGGCAGTTTCACGTTCAGTTCGTGGGAGCAGCGGCCGTATCTCTTCAAGTTCGATCACGACCGGCCCATCACGGGCGGCGTCGACTACATGCAGCAGGACTGCACCTTCATGCCGCTCACGCACGAGCGCGAGGTGCGCGCGGTCTGCGTGACGATTTCCGACGCCACGCACGCGAGCATGATGCAGCGCGCCCGCGACGAAGCCGTGGCGAAGCTGCAGGAGTTCGCCGACCGCGACGGCCTCACGGGCATCGCGAACCGGCGCTATTTCGAATTGCGCCTGGGCGATGAATTCCAGCGTTGGCAACGCTACGGCGGCGAGCTGTCGATGCTGCTGTTCGACCTCGATCACTTCAAGCGTATCAACGACGACCTGGGCCATCTGGTCGGCGATACCGTGCTGCGCGTGATGGCGGAGCGCGTCGCCCGGAGCGTGCGCGTGCAGGACGTGTTCGGGCGTTTCGGCGGCGAGGAATTCGCGCTGCTGCTGCCGTGCACGAACTTCGAGGACGCGATGATCGTTGCCGAGAAGGTGCGCCGCGCAATCGGCGAAACGCCCGTGGACGTGCAGGGCGCGTGCGTGCCGGTCACGGCGAGCGTCGGGGCGGCGCGTGCCCGCGCGGGCGTGACGTCGTCCTACGAGGCGCTGATCAACGAGGCCGACGCGGCGCTCTACACGGCCAAACGGGAAGGGCGCAATCGGGCGGTCGGGTTCGCCTGACGCCCTGCCGCGCGCGCCGCGCCGGCCGCCCGGCGCGGCCCGGGCGCAACCGTCGAAACTGTTGATATACTCTGAGCCGCTTTCCGGCGCAGTCGCAGCCGGTTCGCGCCGGCCTTCCTTTCCGCTCAGCCCCCGGTATCACACAAGCGCCAGGTTGTTCCGCGCGCATCGGGCTGTTTCCGAAGCCGGCGCCCGATCCCTAAATTTGCCCGTGGGGGCGCCACAGCGGAGTCCGTCTTGGCCGTTTCCAACATCGTCGCTGAAGAACCCGCGCCCGACGCCGCCAAGGCATCGTCGGGCAGCTCGTTCTATCTGGCGATGCGCATCCTTCCCGCCCGTCAGCGGGACGCGATGTACCAGATCTACGCCTTCTGCCGCGCGGTCGACGACATCGCCGACGAAGGCACCCTGCCGCGCCGCGAGCGCGCGATTGCGCTCGACCGCTGGCGCGAAGACATCGACGCCTGCTATGCGGGCGCGCCGAAACAGTCGCTGCAGGCGCTCACGCAGCACATCCAGGCTTTCCAGCTGTCCCGCGACGACTTCCAGGCCGTCATCGACGGCATGGCGATGGACGCCGCCGGCGACATCGTCGCGCCCGACGAAGCCACGCTCGACCTCTATTGCGACCGTGTCGCGAGCGCCGTGGGGCGTCTGTCGGTGAGGATCTTCGGGATGCACGAGGACGCCGGCCGGCGCCTCGCGCACCATCTCGGGCGGGCGCTGCAACTGACCAATATCCTGCGAGACATCGACGAAGACGCGGACATCGGCCGCGTGTACCTGCCGCGCGAACTGCTCGCGCGCGAAGGCATTTCCACGAGCGACGCGGCGAGCATCGTCGCCGACGCCCGTCTGCCGCGCGTCTGCGCCGTCCTCGCCGAGCGCGCCAGGAGCCACTACGCCCAGTCCGACGCGATCATGGCCGCCTCGCCGCGCGCCCAGGTGCGCGCGCCGCGCATCATGTCGGCCGCGTATCGCACGGTGCTTGACGCCAACCTGAAACGCGGCTTCGACCTGCCGCGCAATCGCGTGCGCACGCCGCGTTCGCGCCTGCTGTGGATCGTGGCGCGCAATCTGATCTGATGTCCCGGCGGGTCCACGTCATCGGTGCGGGCGTGGCCGGTCTCGCGGCGGCGGTCCAGGCGCAGCGGCGCGGCGCACGCGTCGTGCTGCACGAGGCCGAGGCGTTTGCCGGCGGTCGTTGCCGCTCGTTCTTCGATGCCAAACTCGGTGCAACGCTCGATAACGGCAATCATCTTTTGTTATCCGGCAATCAATCGACGATGGCGTATCTGCGGGCGATCGGCGCGACGGATGCGCTGACCGGGCCGGCGCACGCGGACTATTCGTTCCGGGATACCGCAAGCGGCGACGCCTGGTCCATCCGCATGTCGCCGGGGCGGCTGCCGCGCTGGATCTTCGACGCCCACGCGCGCGTGCCCGGCACCCAGCCCGCTGATTATCTGTCGCTGCTGCCGCTGTTCTTCCTGCGTCCGGGGCGCACCGTCGAGGACGCACTGCGCAGGAAGGATCGCGCGTGGGATCTGCTGGCGCGGCCGCTGCTGCGCGCCATGCTGAACGCCGATCCCTCCGAGGCCAGCGCCGAAACGGCAGCCGGCCTGCTGCGCGAGACCGTCGCGGCCGGTGGCCACGCGTGCCGCCCGCTGGTGGCGAAGAGCGGCTTGTCGCACGCGTTCGTCGACCCGGCTCTGCGGCTCCTGCAGTATGGCGGCGCCGATATCCGGCTGGGGGTGCGGGTGGCGGGCATCGGGGTAACAGGCACGGATTCGAATGAGCGTGTAAGCTCGCTGGCTTTCGAGCGTGCGCCGGGAAGCCTGAACGGCGCGGCGGAGCCGCTGGCGCTCGCGCCGGAAGACGGCGTCGTGCTCGCGGTGCCGCCCGCCGCAGCGCGCCGGCTCGTACCGGGCCTGAGCGCGCCGGACGCGTCGCGGGCCATCGTCACCGTGCATTTCGCGACTGATGCGCCACACGGCTTCGAGCCGCTGACGTGTCTGGTCAACGGCCAGTCGGACTGGCTGTTCGTCGCCGATGGCCGCGCGACGGTGACGTTCGCGAGCGCGGACCGCTGGCTCGCGACGCCGCACGAGGAACTGGCGCGGACCGCGTGGCAGGAAGCTGCCCGGGCGATGCGCCTGCCGGCCGCACTGATGCCGCCCTGGCAGGTCGTCGCGGAGGCGCACGCGACCTTTGCCGCGGTGCCCGCGCAGGAAGGCTTGCGGGCCGCGACGCGCACCCGCTGGCCCAATTTCACACTCGCGGGCGACTGGACGGCGACCGGCCTGCCCGCGACGATTGAAGGCGCGATCCGCTCCGGCCAGAAGGCCGCGGATGCGCTGCTGAACCCATCGATGGAACGCAGATGAACGACTTGTCCCTGTCGGCCGTGGGCGCGCAGGTTTCGAAATCGACACTCGATACCGCGATCAACCAGGCCACCGACGCGCTGCTCGCGGGGCAGCATCCTGACGGCTACTGGCTCTACGAACTCGAAGCGGACGCGACGATTCCCGCCGAATACGTGCTGCTCGTGCATTACCTCGGCGAGACCGCGGACCTGACGCTCGAAGCGAAGATCGGCCGCTATCTGCGCCGCATCCAGCGCGAAGACGGCGGCTGGCCGCTGTTCGACGGCGGCAGGATGGACGTTTCCGCCACGGTGAAGGCGTATTTCGCGCTGAAGATGATCGGCGATTCGCCGGACGCCGACCACATGCAGCGCGCACGCGGCGCGATCCTCGCCGCCGGCGGCGCCGAGAAGGTCAACGTGTTCACGCGCATCCTGCTGGCGCTGTTCGGCGTGGTGTCGTGGCGCGCGGTGCCGATGATGCCCGTCGAGATCATGCGCCTGCCGATGTGGTTCCCGTTCCATCTGTCGAAGGTGTCCTACTGGGCGCGCACGGTGATCGTGCCCATGCTCGTGCTCAACGCCAAGCGTCCGCGGGCGCGCAATCCGCGCGGCGTGCGCATCGACGAGGTGTTTGCGAATCCGCCGGTCAATACCGGCATGCCGGCGCGCGCGGGGCATCAGAAGCGCGGCTGGTTCGCGTTCTTCCGCGTGGTGGATTCGCTGCTGCGCGTCGCCGATCCGCTGCTGCCCAAGGGCGGGCGCGAGCGCGCCATCGATGAAGCGGTGCGTTTCGTCGATGAACGGCTGAACGGCGAGGACGGTCTCGGCGCGATTTTCCCGGCGATGGCCAACTCGGTGATGATGTACGACGTGCTCGGCTATCCGCCCGAGCATCCGAACCGCGCGATTGCCCGCAAGTCGCTGGACAAGCTGCTGATCGTCGATCCCGCCGACGACGGCGAAGCGTATTGCCAGCCGTGCCTGTCGCCGGTGTGGGATACGTCGCTGGCGGCGCACGCGCTGCTCGAAACCGGCATGCCGAAGGCGCGCGCGGCGGTGAAGCGCGGTCTCGACTGGCTGGTGCCGCTGCAGATCCTCGACGTGCGCGGCGACTGGATTTCGCGTCGCGCCCATGTGCGGCCGGGCGGCTGGGCGTTCCAGTTCGCCAATCCGCACTATCCGGATGTCGACGATACCGCGGTGGTCGCGATGGCGATGGAGCGCGCCGATCGCGAAAACGGCACGGCCATGTACGGCGAGGCGATTGCCCGGGCGCGCGAATGGGTCGTCGGCATGCAGAGCAGCGATGGCGGCTGGGGCGCGTTCGAGCCGGAGAACACCCAGTTCTACCTGAACAACATTCCGTTCTCGGATCACGGCGCGCTGCTGGATCCGCCGACCGTCGATGTCTCGGCGCGCTGTCTGTCGATGCTCGCGCAGCTCGGCGAAACCGCGCTGAACAGCGAGCCTGCGCGCCGTGCGTTCGAGTACATCGTCAATGACCAGGAACGCGACGGCAGCTGGTACGGACGCTGGGGCATGAATTACATCTACGGCACCTGGTCGGCGATGTGCGCGCTCAACGCCGCCGGCGTCGCGCCGACGGACCCGCGCATGAAGCGCGCGGCGGACTGGCTGATCGGCATCCAGAACGCGGATGGCGGCTGGGGCGAGGACGGCGAGAGCTACAAGCTCGACTACCACGCCTACGAGCCGGCGATCAGCACCGCGTCGCAGACGGCCTGGGCGCTGCTCGGGCTGATGGCGGCGGGGCTGGTGGAGCATCCGGCGGTCGCGCGCGGCGTCGACTATCTGATGCGCACGCAGCAGGCGCACGGCCTGTGGGACGAGACGCGCTTCACCGCGACCGGCTTTCCGCGCGTGTTTTATTTGCGCTACCACGGCTATCGCAAGTTCTTTCCGCTGTGGGCGCTGGCGCGCTACCGCAATCTGACGCGCGAAGGTCTCACGCGCGTCGTGGCGGCGATGTGAGCGCAGACGCGGGTCGTGCTTCTGCCGGCAAGCCCGTCGTGGCCGTGACCGGCATGGCGTTCGAGGCGAAGATCGTGCGCGGGCAGGGCGTGGACGTCGTGTTCGCGGCGCGCAGCGACTGGCTCGAACGCGCGCTGTCCGAGGCCATCGCGCGCGGCTGTTCCGGCATCATCAGCTTCGGCACCGCGGGCGGTCTGGCGCCGGATCTCGCGCCGGGCGCGTTGATCATTGCGGATAGCGTCTGCGGGCCGCTTGGTGAAGTGCCGACCGATGCCGCCTGGTCCGCGCGCATCGTCGCGGCGCTGGCGGGAACACCCGTGGAGCGTCTGACGCGGCGCGGCCCCATGGCCGGCGTTGCCGCGCCGGTGACGGGCGAAGCCGAAAAACAGGCGCTGCATCGCGCGACAGGCGCACTGGCCGTCGATATGGAATCGCACGTGGCCGGCAGCATGGCCCAGGCGCGGGGTCTGCCGTTCGCCGTATGCCGCGCGATTGTCGATCCGGTATGGCGCAGCCTGCCGCCCGCCGCCATGGCTGGCCTGCGGGACGACGGAACCACGGCCATCGGTCCGATCCTGCGTGAATTGCTGCGCCAGCCGTCGCAACTGGGCGGCTTGCTGCGCCTCGCCGGCGACGCCCGCGATGCCCGCAACACCCTCGTTCAGGCTCGCCGTGCGCTCGTAACGGCGCGGGCGCTCGCCTGCAACTGAAGCTTCCTTTATTTCTTGCTTTCTGCGGGTTAACCCCTATCTCGATATAATCAGGGAAAACCCTAATCACCCGCGCGCGTAGATTTCGGTCGAGATCGCGGCGCAAGTAGCAGAAAGTGAGGTATCAAATGAATTTTCATACTCGCAAGTGGGTCAAGCCGGAAGACTTGAACCCCAATGGCACGTTGTTCGGCGGCAGCTTGCTGCGCTGGATCGACGAAGAAGCCGCCATCTACGCCATTTCACAGCTGAACAATCAGCGCGTCGTGACCAAGTTCATGTCGGAGATCAACTTCGTCAGCTCGGCGCGGCAGGGCGACATCATCGAACTGGGTATCGCGGCGACGCATTTCGGCCGCACGTCGATCACGCTGCGCGCCGAAGTGCGCAACAAGATCACCCGCAAGAGCATCCTGACGGTCGAGAAGATGGTGTTCGTGAACCTGAACCAGCAGGGCGAGCCCGCGCCGCACGGCCGCACGAAAATCCGCTATGCCGATGAACTGTTCGAAGCCTATCGGCGCGATCAGGGCCCGGTCGAAGCGCCCGCCATGTCGGGAGATGATCTGTTCGAAGCGCAGGCCGAGGAAGCGGCACACTGAATGAAAATGGGCGCCGTCGAACGGCGCCCATTTTCGTTTGGAG
This sequence comes from Caballeronia sp. LZ043, assembly GCF_031451075.1. Classification (NCBI taxonomy): domain Bacteria; kingdom Pseudomonadati; phylum Pseudomonadota; class Betaproteobacteria; order Burkholderiales; family Burkholderiaceae; genus Caballeronia; species Caballeronia sp. LZ043. The sequence continues at coordinate 106,542 of NZ_JARUXT010000004.1, forward strand.
TGACTTACTTGGCGGGCTGTGCCGCTGGATCGTCGTACTGCGGCAGGCCTTGCCCCTTGCTCGAACTGGGCGACGGCGCGCCCTGCGGCGCATTTTCCGCAGGCGCGGGCGACTTGCCGCCGACGCCGCCCGCCGGCGCCCCGGCTGCTCCGGCCGCGCCCGGATCGTCATACGTCGGCAAGCCTTGCTCCTGGCTGCTGCCGCCGCTCTGTCCCGGCGGCGCACTGGCGCCTTCCGGCGCGCTCGCGCCTTCGTCGCCGTAGTCAGGCAGCGTCGACGCGCCGCCGCCAGTCAGCAGGTACTGGCGGCGCTGCGTGTAGGCATCGCGGACAAAAGCGTATTTGTCGAGCGCGGCCGCCGAGAGCAGGTCGGTCGCACCGATCAGATCGGCCCGCGCGCTGACGAAATTCACGCCGTACAGCGGCCAGCGGATGTCGGCATCGGTATAGCTGATCGGATTCACGCGCCAGTCGACCAGCCAGGTGGTCGAGTCGCGGAACGAACTCGGGCCGAGCAGCGGCAGCACGAGATACGGACCCGACGGCACGCCGTAGTGCCCGAGCGTCAGGCCGAAATCCTGGTGATGCTTCGGCAGGCCCGCCGGCGACGCAATATCGATCAGCCCGCCGATCCCGAACACCGAGTTCATCGCGATGCGCATCAGATCTTCCGTGGCATCGGTGATCTTCAGTTGCAGCAGGTTATTGGCGAAGTTGGAGAAGTCGCCGAGATTCGAGAAGAAGTTGCTGACGGCGGTGCGGAACGGGCTCGGCGTGTAATCCACGTAGAACTGCGCGACGGGCTTCGCCACGTAGGTGTCGAGCGTGTCGTTGAACGTGAAGATCTTGCGGTTCATCGGCTCGAGCGGATCGCGCGGATTGCGGTCCGGGCCGGTTGCGCAGCCGCTGGTGGCGAGCATGCCCGCGATTGCCAGTCCCATTCCCAGGTTGCGCACTGCGCGAGGGGTCAACGCCGTCGATCCCGACTTCATTCTTCAATTCCTCTTAGGTTGTCATGCCGTTGAGCCGCGCGCAGCCTGGCCCGGTCCGCGGCGCGTACGCGGCGCGGTTTGCCCATCAGGACCGGCTGGAAGACCACGGCGCCGACCAGCGTGCAAAACAGCGACAGCGCCAGCAGCCGCCCCATGCTGGAGGTGCCCGGATGATGCGAGAACCACAGGCTGCCGAATGCGGTTGCGGTGGTGGCCGCGCTGAACATCACGGCGTGCGTGAGACTCGATTGCAGCAGGCGCGTCTGGCCGGAGCGCCACGCCATCACGAAGTAGATCTTGAACGCGACGCCCACGCCCAGCATGAGCGGCAACGCGATGATGTTCGCAAAGTTGAGCGGCATCCTGAAGACAACGCACAGCTCCAGCGTCACGATCGCGGAAACGAGCAACGGTACCAAAGTTCTCAGAACGTCGCCAAAACGGCGAAGTGCGATCCACAGCAGCACCGTGATCGCGGCCAGCGAGTACAGCGCCGCCTGCTGGAACGACTTGATGATGGTCTCCGCCGAATGGCGCACTGAAATCGGCCCGCCGATCGCGTCCGGCTCGGCCTTCTGGACAGCATCGGCGAAGCGGGCGAGCAGCGCGTCGTCGTTCGGATCGGCGCCGGGAGGAATCTTCGGCGAGACATCGACGAGCGCCTGTCCCTGCGGCGTCACCCAGGTCTCGACCATCTGCGGGGGCAGGCTCGCGCGAGTGATTTCGCTGGGCGTCAGCAGCGAACGCAGTTGCGCGAGCGCGATGCGCAACGGGTCGGCCAGTGCGTGGTCGGCGCGGTCGCGGGTAGCGGCATCAGCCTGGGCAAGCTGCGCGAGCGTCTGCGACAGCTGCTTCGCTTCCTTGTCGCCGGGGCCGGGATGCTCGTCGGCCGCGAGCGACAACTGGCTCGACACGCGCTTCAGCGCCGCGACCCTGATCTCGTCCGTCGCCGGGGCGGCCGTGGGCTGATCGAGCGCGGGCAACAGCTGGTCGGCGGCAGCCTTGATGAGCGCGAGCTTTTGCGGCTGGTCGCCGGGGATCAGCGACGACAGCGTGGTCGCGCGTCCGACTTCCGGCAGCTTGTCCAGCTTCGCGGCAATACGGTCGGCATCGGCAAGCGAGGGCGCCAGCACCGCGACATCGTTGACCGCGCCTTCGGGCGAATCCTTGAGCGAAAGCAGCGTTGCCATCGACTCGGTGTGCGGATCCTTCAGATGCAGCGGATTGAAGTCGAAGCGCAGGTTGAACAGCAGCGGCAGCGCGCCGATCACCACGACCAGCGTGCCGATCAGCACCGGCTTGCGATGCTTGTCGAGGAATTCATCGACGGGTGCGAGCACCGGAAAGCCCGGCGAGTGCGCCTCGCCCGGCGGCGCGAACACCTTGATCAGCGCGGGCAGCAGCGTCATGTTGGTGAGGTACGCGACGAACATGCCGACGCCCGCGATCAGGCCCAGTTCCGACACGCCGCGATAGGCGGTCGGCAGGAACGAGAAGAAGCTTGCGGCGGTCGCGGTGGCGGCGAGCGTCAGCGGCACGGCCACATGGCGTGCGGTTTCCGCGAGCGAGACGTCGAGCCGCTTGTGCTTGTAGCGCTCCTCGCGGTATTTCACGCCGAACTGGATGCCGAAATCCACGCCCAGCCCGACGAACAGCACCATGAACGCCACCGAGATCATGTTCAGCGCGTGGACCATCATGAGACCGAGCGCGGCCGTGATCGCCAGGCCGACGAACAGCGTGATGAACACCGCGAGAATCATGCGTTTCGAGCGCAGCGCGACCCACAGGATCATCAGCACGACCAGAAAGGTCAGCACGCCGTTGAGCGCGGCGCCGTCCTGCACGGATGCGAATTCCTCGTCGGCGAGCGGCTGCGCGCCGGTCAGATGCAGGCTGGCGCCATACTTTTTGTCGAGGCCAAGTTCGGCGGCTTTCGCGCGGATCTCGTCCGATGTGCCCGCCGCCGCCTTCAGCGCGTTGAAGTCCAGGTCGGGCAGGACGGTGATGAAGGCACGTCCCGGCGCATCCTTGTTCGACGAACCCGAATCCGCCAGTTGGCGCCAAGAGAACGCGGCCGGTTGATTGGCCAGCACGTGTGTCAGCACGGTGTTGGCATGGCCGAGCAGGCCGGCCATCTGGCCGAGATTGACCTGGCCAAGCGTCAGCGGCAGGTTGAGCGTGGTGTTGAGCGTCTGCGCGAGACCGGTGAGCGTCGGGTCGTGGGCAAGCGTGTTGATGAGCGGACGCGCCGAGACGAGCTGCTTCGTCACTTGCTCGACCTTGTCGACGGGCAGGTAGAGCAGGCCTTCGTGCTCGAAGAACGGGCCACCCGAAGGCTGCGACACCGACTTGAAGCGCTCCGGTTCCTTGGCGAGGGCGGCGGCGAGCTGGTTCGCGGCGGCGTCGGCGAACTCCTGCGCGGGCGCTTCCACCACGATAAGCAAGGTGGCTCCGCGCTGCGGAAAGGCCTGGTCGATGGCCTTGCTGCGCGCCGCCCACTCGGGTTCGGTCTCGATCAGCTGGCTGACGTCGGTGCTGATCTTGAAATGATGAACGACGTAGATCGTGCTCAGCACGCCGAGCAGGAGCGAAACGGCGATAATCCAGGCCGGGCGGCGGATGGCGAGGGTGACGAAACGAGTGATGTTGGACGTCAGCATGAAGACGCTACCTGTGTGTCCTGTTATTTTTGCGCATTGCTGCTACGCGCGAAGTGCATGATGCCGATCGCCGGAAAGCGCATCGCTCCGATCAAACGACGCGGTGTGCCGCGCAAGTATAGCGGGCGCTTCAGCACTGTCCGCGCTTGAACTGTCGCGGCGCTGCGGTGTCGATATACTTGCTGCACCAGCCGGCGGCAGCCTTGTGCAACGTCCAGGGCCGTAGAGCCCACGCCAACAAACCAGATCAGAGAACGGGTGCCATGAAACGCTATCTGTCCATTTGCTTCGCTTTCCTCCTTGCCTCGGTGGCCTTCACGGGCGAGGCAGCCGCACAAACGAGTCCCGATGCCGTCGTCAAGAACGCGGTGGAGGGCACGGTCGACGCGATGAAGGCCGACCCGCAGGCGCGCGGCGGCGACATGGCGAAGATCACGCAGCTCGTCCAGACCCGCTTCCTGCCCGCCACCGACTTCCAGCGCACGACGCGCATCGCGGTGGGCAAGGCCTGGGCCAGCGCCACGCCCGAGCAACAGAAGCAGCTGTATGACCAGTTCCAGACGCTGCTGGTCCACACCTACGCGGCGTCCCTGTCGCAACTGCGCGACCAGGACGTGAAATTCAAGTTCGACTCGCCCAACATCGATGCCAACACCAAGGACACGGTGGTCGAATCGCACGTCATCTCCACGGGCGGCGACAACCCGGTGCGCTACCGTCTGCAGAAGACCCCGCAGGGCTGGAAAATCTATGACATCGACATGATGGGCGCGTGGCTCATCCAGGTCTATCAGCAACAATTCGCGGGGCAGTTGCAGAAGGGCGGCGTCGATGCCCTGATCAAGTTCCTCGCCGAGCACAACGCCCGTTCGGCGGGCTGACGCGCTAGCGTCGGCGGTGCTCTACCGCGAATTTGATCAGCTCGGCCTGGCCGTCTATATCCAGTTTGCGCTTCAAATTCAGCCGGTGCGTTTCTACCGTGCGCACCGACAGCCCGTGCTGTTGCGCGATCTGCTTGCTCGAGAGGCCTTGCGCCAGCGCGTCGAGAATCTCGAGTTCGCGCGGCGTCAGGCGTTCGAGCGGGGTTTGCATTGAACGTGCCTGGATCATGCGCGCCGCCACGCCGGCGCTGAAGAAGGTCCGGCCGGCGAGCACCGCGTCGATGGCCTGGATGATTTCCGTCGCCGGCGAATCCTTCAGCACATAGCCGCTCGCGCCCGCGCGCACTGCCTGCATGACGTACTCGACGTTGTCGTGCATCGACAACATCAGCACGCGGATGTCCGGAAAGCGCTCGTGGAAGCGTGCCGCCAGCTCGATCCCGCTCATGCCCGCCATGCCCACGTCCATCAGCACGAGATCGGGCGGATTCGCCTCGTCGGCGGCGAGGGCCAGTGCATCCGGGCCATTGCCCGCTTCGCCGATCACCCGCAGATGCGGCACGGAATCGAGGCGCGCGCGCAGGCCGTCGCGCACCAGCGGATGATCGTCGACGAGAATCAGGCGGGCGGGTTCAGCGCTCATCGGCGTGTCCTTGGAGATTGGGTGCGGCGAGCGGCAGCGGCACGCTCGCGACGATGACCGTACGGCCCAGTTGCGAGTCGATGCGCAGCGCACCGCCCAGTGTATCGAGCCGCTCGCGCATGTTGCGCAGGCCGAGGCCGCGCATGGGATCGGACAGCACGGCGGGCACGTCGAAGCCGACGCCGTTGTCCGTGATGTCGAGCGTCACCGCGTGCCTCGCGACGGCAAGCGTCAATTGCGCGCGCGACGCCTTGGCGTGCCGCGTGATGTTGTTGAGCGCTTCTTGTGCGATCCGGAACAGCACGGTGTTGATGGTGTCCGGCAGGCTTTCGCCCGTGCCGGTCGAGTCGAAAAGCACTTCGATGCCGTCCTGACCGTTCGATTCGCGCGCGAGTTGTTCGAGCGCGGCGGCGAGGCCGAGGTCGTCGAGCATCGCGGGGCGCAGCGCGTGGGAGATGCGCCGCACTTCGCGCAGCGTCCCGGCGAGCCGCCCGAGACCGGTCGAGAGCGCGGCTTCCGCGGTGGGTTCGCGCGCCGCGCTGCGTTCGAAGCGGGCCAGCGCCGATTCGAGCAGCAGCTTCACCGATACCAGCATCTGGCTGATGCCGTCGTGCAGTTCGCGCGAGAGGCGCGCGCGTTCCTGTTCCTGCGATTCCACCACTTGCCGCGCGAGGCGCCTGAGCTTGGCGTCGGCGCTGCGGTGCTCGCTGATGTTGAGCACGGCGGCGCAGATCGCGATGACGGCGAGCGCGGCCAGCGCAATGACGCCGATCCACGTCAGCGTGCGCGCGATATTCGAGGCGGCGCGGTCGTCGATGCGCGCGAGCGTCGTTTCCACGTCTTCGAGATAGATGCCGGTGCCGATCATCCAGCCCCAGCGTTCGAGCGGCACGACATAGCCGAGCTTGGGCGCGAGCAATCCCGTCGATGGCCTGCGCCACAGGTAGCGCACATAGCCTCCGCCTTGCGATGCCTGGCGGACGAGTTCCTGAATGGTCAGTGCGCCGTTGGGATCGCGCATCAGCCATAGATCGCGGCCGACGAGATCGGGCTGGCGCGGATGCATCAGTGACAGGCCGTGCATCGTGTAGACGAAGAAATAGCCGTCCTGGCCGAAGTCGAGCCGTTGCAGCGCGTCGAGTGCGAGGCGACGGCGTTCTTCGTCGCTGCGCGGGTCGCCGGGGGGCGGGCCATAGAACGGCGCGATCGTGCTCTTCGCGATCTCGACGTAATGCCGCAGCTCGATTTCCTTGCTCGAGACGTACGCGGCCTGCGTGGTGGCGTGCTGAACCTGCGCGAGCGACTGCGCCTGCTGCCGCACGCCGTAGGTGATGCCGCCGATCGCGAGCGCGAACGGCACGATGGCGAGCAGGAAGATTTTGACCTTGAGATTCATTGCAACAGGGTTTTCCGCTACGTGAAGGCACGCAGCGCGCGTACGTAGTCATGCGCTTGTAAGCGTTCCGGCGAAAGCGAATACTACCGCCCAATGCGTCATCGTGGCGCATGGCACGACTACGGAGCCTGGCTCCCAAGGTCATACAAACAAGGAGACGCCATGAATCGGGCTTCAGGATTCCTGGTCTGGATTGCGCTCGCGCTGCTGGGCGCGTTCGCATTCGGCACCATCGCGCTCGCGCACGGCGAACGCATCAGCGCACTGTGGATCGTCATCGCGGCGGTCTGTGTCTATCTCATCGCTTACCGGCTGTATTCGCGTTTCATCGCGGGCAAGGTGCTGCAACTCGACGGCCTGCGCATGACGCCCGCCGTTCGTCACAACGACGGCCTCGATTACGTTCCCACCAACAAATACGTGCTGTTCGGACATCACTTCGCGGCCATCGCGGGTGCGGGTCCGCTGGTCGGTCCGGTGCTGGCCGCGCAGATGGGCTACACGCCCGGCATGCTGTGGATTCTGGCCGGCGTCGTGTTCGCGGGCGCGGTGCAGGACTTCGTGATCCTGTTCATCTCGACGCGCCGCGACGGACGCTCGCTCGGCGATCTCATCAAGATGGAACTCGGCACCGTGCCGGGCGTGATCGCGCTGTTCGGCACGTTCCTCATCATGGTGATCATTCTCGCGGTGCTTGCGCTGATCGTTGTGAAGGCGCTGACGAATTCACCGTGGGGCACCTTTACCGTTGCGGCGACGATTCCCATCGCGATTTTCATGGGCCTGTACACGCGCTATATCCGTCCGGGACGGATCGGCGAAGTGTCCATCGTCGGCTTCGTGCTGCTGATGCTCGCGATCACGTTCGGCGGACACGTCGCTGCTTCGCCGGCCATCGCGCCGTGGTTCACGTTCACCGGCACGCAGTTCGTGTGGATCCTGGTCGGCTATGGCTTTATCGCTTCCGTCCTGCCGGTGTGGCTGCTGCTCGCGCCGCGCGACTATCTCTCGACCTTCCTCAAGATCGGCACCATCGTGGGCCTCGCGATCGGCATCCTGATCGTCGCGCCCGAACTGAAGATGCCGGCGTTCACAAAGTTCGTCGACGGCAGCGGTCCGGTGTGGTCGGGCAATCTGTTCCCGTTCCTCTTCATCACGATCGCATGCGGCGCCGTATCGGGTTTTCATGCGCTGATCTCGTCGGGCACGACGCCCAAGATGATCGACAACGAAATCAACATGCGCTTCATCGGCTATGGCGCGATGCTGATGGAATCGTTCGTCGCGATCATGGCGCTGGTCGCCGCCTGCGTGATCGAGCCGGGCATCTACTTCGCGATGAACAGCCCGGCCGCGCTGCTGGGCAGCACGCCGGAAGCGGTCGCGCAGACGGTATCGGGGTGGGGCTTCATGCTGACGCCGGACATGCTGACCTCGACGGCGAAGGCGGTGGGCGAGACCACCATCGTCGCGCGGGCCGGCGGCGCGCCGACGCTCGCGGTCGGCATGGCGCACATTCTTCACCAGGTGATTGGCGGCGAGGCGATGATGGCGTTCTGGTATCACTTCGCCATCCTGTTCGAGGCGCTCTTCATCCTGACGGCCGTCGATGCGGGCACCCGTGCCGGCCGCTTCATGCTGCAAGACCTGCTCGGCACGTTCCATCCGGCGCTGCGCCGCACGGAATCGCTGCCGGCCAACCTGATCGCGACGGCGCTGTGCGTGGCCGCCTGGGGTTACTTCCTGTATCAGGGCGTGGTCGATCCGTTCGGCGGCATCAATACGTTGTGGCCGTTGTTCGGCATCTCGAACCAGATGCTCGCGGGTATCGCGTTGATCCTCGGCACTGTCGTGCTGTTCAAGATGAAGCGCGAGCGTTATGCATGGGTGACGCTCGTGCCGGCCGCATGGCTGCTGATCTGCACGCTGACCGCGGGCTGGCAGAAGATCTTCGATGCCAATCCGAAGATCGGTTTCCTCGCGCACGCCGGCAAGCTGCGCGACGCCTACGACGCGGGTAAGGTGATGGCGCCGGCCAAGTCGCTGCCGGAGATGCAGCGGATCATCTTCAATGACTATGTCGATGCGGCGCTTGCGGGCCTGTTCATCTTCGTGGTGTTGAGCATCGCGGTGTACGGCGTGATGGCGGTGCTGCGTGCGCGTCGCGAAGCCCGTCCGACGGTGCGCGAAACGCCGTTCGAGCCGATGCCTTCGGGTGCGGGCGCGGCAGTGCGCTCGGGACATTGAGGACGCGGTGATGTTCGACGATATTCGACAAGCGGGACGGTATCTCGGCCAGGCAATGCGCCTGATGGTCGGGATGCCGGACTATGATGCCTACGTCACGCACATGCAGGCGACGCATCCTGACCAGGCGGTGATGTCGTATGCGGAGTTTTTTCGCGAGCGGCAGGAAGCGAGGTACGGGACGGGGGCGGGGAAGTGTTGTTGAGGTGAGGGGCTGCTTCGGTGTTGAAGAGAACGCGACGGTGATGAGCCGTCGCGTTTTTGTTTTGCGTCTCTCGCACAATTTATGACGCGCTTGCCACCATAAACGACGAAACAGTTCTCTTAGACTTTGTTCGGAATGGTTCTAATCGGAGTCTTGGAGGAGCAGTTGCAATGTCTGAGATTGAACAGCGTAAAACCAGCGAGCCTTGGGTGAGCAAGGACGCTCTCGCCGCTTAAAAGTTGCGGGGAAGTGTTCTGCTTTATATCGACCCATTCAAACCCGTGAGCCTCGAAGACCGGAGCGCGCTCAAAACCAGAAAGCGAAAGAAACGAAAAAAGGCGGATGACTCATCGTCATCCGCCTTCCACTCTGACGAGTACGCAGCCGCCTTAATTCGCCACAGCCGCCGTTTTCGCGCCCTTGTTCTTCTGCATGCGTCCGATCTCTTCCAGCTTGATCTCCACATGCTTCGAGAACACGTATTCAGCCGGGCGCTGCTTGTCGAACGGCAGGTCCTTCGCGAACGCGCCCGTCGTACGCGGACCTCGCAGCGCGATCTTCGCCGCCTTGAGCGGATGCGCCACCGTGTCCATCACGGCCGTCGCTTCGAAGCCGCAGTGGACCATGCAGTCCGCGCACTTCTCGTACTTGCCCGTGCCGTACTTGTCCCAGTCGGTGGTTTCCATCAGCTCCTTGAAGGTCTTCACGTAGCCTTCGCCGACCAGATAGCACGGCTTCTGCCAGCCGAACACCGTGCGCGCCGGGTTGCCCCACGGCGTGCATTCATACGTCTGATTGCCCGCGAGGAAGTCGAGGAACAGCGTCGACTGGCTGAACGACCAGTTCTTGCCGTTGTTGCCGCGCTTGAAAATTTCGCGGAACAGCGTCTTGGTCTTGTCGCGGTTCAGGAAGTGCTGCTGGTCCGGCGCGCGTTCATACGCGTAGCCCGGCGACACCGTGATCCCGTCCACGCCGATCGGGCCCAGCGTGTCGAAGAACTTCGCCACACGCTCCGGCTCGGCGTCGTTGAACAGCGTGCAGTTGATGTTCACGCGGAAGCCACGGCGCTTCGCTTCCTTGATGGCCGCGACCGCCTTGTCATACGTGCCCGGCTGCGACACCGAGTGATCGTGCGCCTCGCGGTCGCCGTCCAGGTGGACGGACCAGACGAAATACGGGCTCGGCTCGTAGTCGTCCATCTTCTTTTCCATCAGCAGCGCGTTCGTGCAGAGATACACGAACTTCTTGCGCGCCATGATGCCCTTGACGATCTGCGGCATTTCCTTGTGCAGCAGCGGCTCGCCGCCTGCGATGGAAACGACCGGCGCGCCGCACTCGTCGACCGCGCCGAGACACTCTTCCAGCGACAGGCGCTGGTTCAGGATCGGATCCGGATAGTCGATCTTGCCGCAGCCGTTACAGGCGAGATTGCAGCGGAACAGCGGTTCGAGCATCAGCGCGAGCGGATAGCGCTTGTTGCGGCTCAAGTGCTGCTTGAAGATGTAGGCGCCGACACGCGCCTTCTGAAGCATCGGAATAGACAATTGCCTGCTCTCCTTATTCTTCGCGAATGGCCGTGGCCGCGACGGCGGCGAGCGGTTGCATGAGCTTCGCGGGGAGTTTGAATTCGACCTTTTCCTCGCGGCCGTTCATCGTCGTGACTTCGACGGGTCCGAACGCGCGCAGGGCATCGATCACATGTTTGACCATTTCTTCAGGCGCCGATGCGCCTGCGGTGATGCCGACTGTCTGCACGTCGGCGAACCATTCCGGCCTGATCTCCGAACCGTCCGCCACGAGGTAGCTCGGCACGCCGCTTTCGGCGCCGATTTCCCGCAGACGGTTCGAATTGGAACTATTGGTGGCGCCCACGACGAGCAACACGTCCACCTGATCCGACAGCTCGCGCACCGCGGCCTGCCGGTTTTGCGTCGCGTAACAGATATCGCGCGTATCCGGCCCGACGATATCCGTAAAACGGCGCTGCAGCGCGTCGATGATGCCGCGCGTGTCGTCCACTGACAGCGTGGTTTGCGTGACGTACGCCACCGGGGTATCGATGTCGAGCGTCAGCTTCTCGACTTCCGCCTCGCTCTGCACCAGCACCACCTTGCCCGGAATCTGGCCGATGGTGCCTTCCACTTCCGGATGTCCGGCGTGGCCGATCAGAATCAGCGTGCGGCCCTGCGAGACATATTGCCGCCCCTGCACGTGAACCTTGGTGACGAGCGGGCAGGTGGCGTCGAGCACATCGAGACCGCGTGCGTCGGCATCTTTCTCGACGCTGCGCGCCACGCCGTGCGCGCTGAAGATGGCTACCGCGCCGTGAGGCACTTCGTCCAGTTCCTCGACGAAGCGTGCACCCTTGCTGCGCAGATTGTCGACCACATGACGATTGTGAACGATCTCATGACGCACATAGACGGGTGCGCCATGCCGTTCGAGGGCCCGATCGACGATCTCGATCGCACGGACCACGCCCGCACAAAAGCCGCGGGGTTGAGCAAGGATGATACGCATATTCGAACGAACTCCGACTGACGCGGGTTTCGGGGTTGGCCGGCGGCGAGCTCGCATGATTCCGGCGCGCTTTTCCAGCAATTCAGGTTGCGTGACGACTGTTTAACCCGACACTTGACAAACGGCGCAATAACCAAAACAGCAGACCGGAAAAAAAGACATGTTGGGGATGGGTCTGCGCGCCTAAGTTGACCGCGTATTCTAACGCGTTCCCTTTTCGGGCGCTCACTGCCTGCCATGGCCGACGGCGCGCCGCGGCGCACGCAAATACGGCGCTTTTCAGAACCCAGTAGACTGTCGGTCGCTTTCGGTCAGGCGCGGCCGTGCCGGGTGGCGTTTTAAAGCGCATCCACGCGCCGGCCTGCCCCTCGTGCCGGTCGCGCAACGCCCGCGTCGTCACGTCAGGAGCCGGTTGAAACCGCTCCGCCTTGCTTTTCCCGTTCTTACCCCAGCTAAACACCTGAAACATGCTACTGATTGCCTGGCTGTCCCTCCTGATCTGGCTCGTGCTGCTGTTCGCGCGCGGCGGGTTCTGGCGCGCCGAGCCCGTTCCGGCGTTGTCCGGTACGACCATTCACGCCGTCGGCAGCGCGGAAATCGCGCGGCGCGGCGCGTGGCCGGCGCTCGTCGCGGTGGTGCCGGCGCGCAACGAAGCCGATGTCATCGGCCGCGCGGTCGGCTCGCTGCTCAAGCAGGACTATGCGGGCGCGTTCCACGTGATCGTCGTCGATGACCACAGCACCGACGACACCGCGGGCGTCGCCCTCGCCGCCGCCCGCGATCTCGGGCTCGAAGACCGCCTGACCGTGCTGACCGCGCAGCCGCTGCCGCCGGGCTGGTCGGGCAAGGTGTGGGCGCAGTCGCAGGGCATCGGCGCGATTGATTCGCTCGGGCTGCCCGCCGAATATCTGCTCCTCACCGACGCCGACATCCACCATCCCGCCGATGCCGCCACGCAACTCGTCGCGCGCACGATTCTCGAAGACCGCGATCTGGTGTCGCTGATGGTCCGCCTGCGCTGCGATTCGCTGTGGGAAAAGGCGCTGATTCCGGCCTTCGTGTTCTTCTTTGCGAAGCTTTATCCGTTTGCCTGGGTGAACGACGTGCGCAAGGCCACTTCCGGTGCTGCGGGCGGCTGCATGCTGGTGCGGCGTTCGGCGCTGGCCGAGGCGGGCGGGATCGAATCGATCCGTCAGGAACTGATCGACGATTGCAGTCTCGCCGAGCGCATCAAGCATCGTTTCGGCCGCAACGCCGCGCGTCCGATCCGCCTCGACCTCGCGCAGACCAGCGAATCGCTGCGTCCCTACGACAGCTGGCGCGACGTCTGGAACATGATCGCGCGCACGGCGTTCACGCAGTTGCGTTACTCGCCGTTGCTGCTGATCGGCACGGTGATTGGCATGGTGGTCATCTATCTGGCGCCGCCGCTGCTGTCCCTGGCGATGGGCGCGCGCGCCTGGCCCGCGTGCGTGGCCTGGGCGCTGATGTGCATCGCCTACGGGCCGATGCTGCGTTACTACCGCAGGTCGCTGCTGTGGGCGCCGCTGCTGCCGCTGGTCGCGTTGTTCTATGTCAGCGCGACGATCGGCTCGGCCGTGCGTTACTGGAGCGGGAAGGGCGGGCAGTGGAAGGCGCGGGTGCAGGCGCCGACGCAGGAAGGTTTGTAAATCCCATATACCGGGCGGCTTCGCGACGAAGCCGCCTCACTTCTTCGTCAGCATGGCGTACAGCTCGACGACCATGTTCGGCGAAAACGTGAACGGCACCCAGCCGTGTCCGCCGTGACGCAGGACCAGCAGGCGGTCGCCGTTGGCGTATTTCTGCGTCGCCATGACCGGGTTCTTGGTCGCGGCGAAGCGCCAGCCCGGCGCAATCCCGGCGGGCTGTTCAGGCGTCATTGAGGCGCGCACGTTCGAGAGCTCTTCGATCAGTTCCGATACCCCTTCCGGCCCCAGCTTGACCGTTTTGCCCGCAATCGTCATTTCGATGGCGTCGCGATCCGGCCGCGACACGACGAGCCGCGGCGCTTCGTTCAGCGCGGGCGGTTCGGCGGGTGCGGAGGCGTCGCGGTTCAGCGCGGGCGGTTCGGCGGGAGCGCTGTCGGCGGCTTCACGGGGTTCGACGGCAGAAGCGGTAACTGAGGCAGAAGCAGAAGCAGAAGCGGAGGCGGTCTGAAGGAGCGTGTCGAGGCTCGACTCCAGCGCGCCGAGCTGGTCGTGTAGGTTCATGCGAATGGTGTCTTTGACTTGCGAGCTTGCGGCGAGGCACCGATTCTACCCGCTCGTCTTTGGCGAGGCCGATGCAGGTTGTAACCAATTGCTCCGAACGTGCGGATAACGCGACACTTTCCGCCGCCACAAAAAACAGGACCGGCGACCCTTTCGGGAGGCCGGTCCAGCGGAAGCGCATCCGCATGACGCGGATACGCCGGTACTGCCTTGGTACTGCCTTGGTACTGCCTTACTTCGCGCTGGCCGCCTGCTCCAGCGCGGCGTTGAGCGTCTTGCTCGGACGCATGACGGCTGCAAGCTTCTGCTCGTCCGGCTGGTAGTAGCCGCCGATATCCGCTTCCTTGCCCTGCACCGCGTTCAGTTCGTCGATGATCTTCTGCTCGTTGTCAGCAAGCGTCTTCGCGAGCGGCGCGAAGCGTTGACCCAGTTCGCGATCTTCCGACTGCGATGCCAGTTCCTGCGCCCAGTACATCGCGAGATAGAACTGGCTGCCGCGGTTATCCAACTGGCCGGTTTTCGGCGACGGGCTCTTGTTGTTGTCGAGCAGCTTGCCGGTGGCGGCATCCAGCGCCTTCGCGACGAGCTTCGCACGCGCGTTGTCGTTCTTGATGCCGAGTTCTTCGAGCGACACTGCCAGCGCCAGGAATTCGCCCAGCGAGTCCCAGCGCAGGTGGTTTTCCTGCACGAGCTGCTGCACGTGCTTCGGCGCCGAGCCGCCCGCGCCCGTTTCATACAGGCCGCCGCCGGCCATCAGCGGGACGATGGACAGCATCTTCGCGCTGGTGCCGAGTTCCATGATCGGGAACAGGTCGGTGAGGTAGTCGCGCAGGATGTTGCCGGTCACCGAGATGGTGTCCATGCCGCGGATCACGCGTTCGAGCGTGTAACGCATCGCACGCACTTGCGACATGATGTGGATCTCGAGGCCCGTCAGGTCATAGTCCTTGAGGTAGGTCTCGACCTTCTTGATGAGTTCGTTCTCGTGCGGACGATACGGGTCGAGCCAGAACACGGCCGGCATGCCCGAGTTTTTCGCGCGCGTGACGGCGAGCTTGATCCAGTCGCGGATCGGCGCGTCCTTCACGAGGCACATGCGCCAGATGTCGCCCTGTTCCACTTGCTGCGTGAGCGCTTCGATGACTTCGTTCGTCGCGTTGTCGACGATGCGCGCCGTGCCGTCCTGCGGAATCTCGAAGGTCTTGTCGTGCGAGCCGTACTCTTCGGCCTTCTGCGCCATCAGGCCGACGTTCGGCACCGTGCCCATGGTCTTAGGGTCGAACGCGCCGTTGGTCTTGCAGAAGTTGATGATTTCCTGATAGATGCGGGCGAAGGTGCTTTCCGGAATCAGGCACTTCGTGTCTTGCGGACGGCCATCGGCGCCCCACATCTTGCCGCCGGCGCGGATCATCGCGGGCATCGATGCGTCGACGATCACGTCGTTCGGCGCGTGCAGGTTCGAGATGCCCTTGGCCGAATCCACCATGGCCAGCGCCGGACGATGCTCGTGGCACGCGTGCATGTCGCGGATGACTTCGTCGCGCTGCGATTCCGGCAGCGTCTCGATCTTCGAATACAGATCCACGAGACCGTTGTTGACGTTGATGCCGAGTTCCTCGAACAGCTTGGCGTGCTTGGCGAACGCGTCCTTGTAGAACACCTTCACGGCGTGACCGAAGACGATCGGGTGCGACACCTTCATCATGGTCGCCTTTACGTGCAGCGACAGCATCACGCCGGTCTTGCGCGCGTCTTCCATCTGGTCTTCATAGAACTCGACCAGCGCCTTCTTGCTCATGAACATGCTGTCGACGATCTCGCCGTCCTGCAGCTTGACCTTCGGCTTGAGGACGATGGTCTCGCCGCCCTTCGTGACGAGTTCCATGCGGACTTCGCGGGCCTTGTCGTTCGTGATCGACTTTTCGCCGTGATAGAAGTCGCCATGCTTCATGTGCGCGACGTGCGTGCGCGAAGCCATGCTCCACTCGCCCATGCTGTGCGGGTGCTTTTTCGCATAGTTCTTGACGGCGAGCGGCGCGCGGCGGTCCGAATTGCCTTCGCGCAGCACCGGGTTCACCGCCGAGCCGAGACACTTGGAATAGCGCTGGCGAATGGCCTTTTCCTCGTCGTTCTTCGGCTCTTCCGGGAAGTTGGGCAGCTTGTAGCCCTTCGACTGGAGTTCCTTGATCGCGCTCGTCAGCTGATGCTGCGAGGCGCTGATGTTCGGCAGCTTGATGATGTTGGTGTCGTCGAGCTGGGTCAGGCGGCCGAGCTCGGCGAGGTTGTCGGGGACTTTCTGCTCATCGGTCAGGAATTCGGGGAATTCGCCGAGAATGCGGGCCGCGACCGAAATGTCGCTGGTCTCGACATTGACGCCGGCCGGCGCCACGAAAGTACGGATGATCGGCAGAAAGGCGCTGGTTGCGAGCAGCGGAGCTTCGTCGGTCAGGGTGTAGATGATGGTGGGTTGCTGATTACTCATCGCTTGTCTCGACATCCGAAAACGGGTTGGAAAAAACCGCCGGCCTGAATGACCCCTCCGGCAACAAACCGCTATTCTGCCTGAAATTGCGTGGCTCGCGTGTGAAAGCAGCCCCGTGAAAACCGCAAAAACAGGCGTTTTTATTGCTTTATCAACAACTTAACATTTTTCAAGTCTTATAGAAGACCTGCAATGTTTGCCGCCAGCGCCGCGTGCCGGGCCGTTTCACGAAATGATTCGATGCTTCACACCGTGAGATATCCGTTCGTGCGAAACCAGTCGAGCGCGTCCTTCAGTCCCTCGCGGTACGGCCGCGCGCAATAGCCGAGTTCGCTTTCGGCGCGCGCCGAGGTGAAGTACATCTTGTTCTTCGACATACGTAGTGCGTCGACGGTCACCATCGGTTCCTTGCCGCTGAACTTGGCGAACAGTTCCGCGCCGATCGCGACGGGATACAGCGGCCCGCGCGGCAGTTTGATGGTTGGCGGCTTGCGGCCGACGAAACCCGCGATATCCGTGAGCATCTGCTGCAGGGGCAGGTTCTCGCCGCCCAATATGTAGCGCTCGCCGATCCGCCCGCGTTCCAGCGCCAGGAAATGGCCGTTGGCGACGTCATCGACGTGGACGAGATTGAGGCCCGTGTCGACGAAAGCCGGAATCTTGCCCGTCGCCGCTTCCACGATGATGCGCCCGGTCGGCGTGGGACGCACGTCGCGCGGTCCGATCGGCGTGGACGGATTGACGATCACGGCCGGCAACGCGTTCTGCGCGACCATGCGTTCGACCGCGCGTTCCGCCAGCACCTTGCTGCGCTTGTAGGCGCCGATGGTGCTCTGCGGGTTCGAAGGCATGGTTTCGTCGGCGATGGCGCCCGAACTCGTCACCTTGAGCGTCGCGACGCTGCTCGTATAGACGATGCGCTCCACGCCTTCCGCCAGTGCGGCGCGCATCGTGGCCTCGGTGCCTTCGAGATTGGCGCGTTCGATCTCGCTTGGGTCCGGCGCCCAGATGCGGTAATCGGCCGCGACGTGGAACAGGAAGCGCACGTCCTTGAGCGCGGCGCGCATCGAGGCCTCGTCGCGCATGTCGCCGACCACGATTTCCGCGTTCAGCGACTCGACGTTCTTGCGCGGGCTGGTCTTGCGCACGAGCACGCGCACGTCGAAGCCGCGTTCGATGGCGAGCCGCGCAACCGCGGACCCGACGAACCCCGAAGCGCCGGTGACAAGCACGCGGGAGCCGGAAAAATCAGTCATTCTTACCTCGTTGAAAATGCGCCTGCGGCGGTGTTTTGTAACATCTGCCGCGCCGGAAAGCAGGCCTTTCGAGCCGCGGAGCCCGATGTGACAAGGCCTTGCGCGGCATGCTATGGTCCGTGCCTGCTACCGGCGCGAGCGTCGCGCAAAACTCGAACATAACCGGTGAACGATGCCTCAAGCCACTCGGAACCTCTCTTCCTGGATCTATTTCGCGATCGGGATCACGCTCGCCGTGGTGTTTGCCATCGACGTGCTGACGCCGATGCGCGTCGCAATCTGGGTGTTCTACATGCTGCCGGTCGTGATGTGCGTCTGGGTGGACCGGCCGTCGGTGCCGATCGTCACCGCGGTGGCTTCCTCGGCGCTGATGATCGCGGGATACGTATTCTCCGTCGCCGATCCGAGCGCCAGCCACGACGTGCTGCAACTCAACCGCGCGATGGGCATTCTCGTGCTGCTCGTGCTTGCGGCGGTGGCGCACCTGTATATCAAATCGCGGCTCGCGGTACAACGCACCGCCTGGCTGCAACAGGGCATCGTGCAGCTCGGCCTGCAATTGCGCGGCGAGCAGTCTCCCGCTTCGATCGGCGTGAGCATCCTGCGTTCGATTGTCCCGTACGTGGATGCGAAGGTCGGCGTGGTCTATGCGCTCGACGGCGACGCGCTGGTGCGGGTCGCAGGCTGGGCGCTGCCGGAAGACGATAGCGCGCCGCGCCGCATTGCGCGCGGCGAGGGGCTGGTCGGCCAGGCGATCATCGAAGGGCGTCCGCTCGAATTGCGCGACGCGTCGTCTCACTATCTGAAAGCCGGCTCGGCGCTGGGCTCGGCGGCGGCGACGCGCGTCGTGATCGCGCCGCTGTTCGCCGACGGCGAGGCGGCGGGCGCGCTGGAACTCGGTTTCGTCGGCAATGAGGGCCGTTTTGACGATGCCCGCGCGCTCCTCGATATGGCGTCGGAGCCGATCGGCATGGCGCTGCGCTCATCGCGCTATCGTGCGCGCCTGGTCGAACTGCTGGAGGAAACGCAGCGCCAGAGCGAGGAATTGCAGGTGCAGCAGGAAGAACTGCGCGTGTCGAACGAGGAACTGGAAGAACGCGGCCGTGCGTTGCAGGATTCGCAGGCGCGGCTCGAACAGCAGCAGGCCGAGCTCGAACAGACCAACGTGCAGCTCGAAGAACATACGCAACATCTGGAGCGGCAGAAGGCGGAACTGTTGCAGGCCCAGCAGGAACTGACGGCCAGCGCACTGGAAATGGAGCGCGCGAGCCAGTACAAGTCGGAATTCCTCGCCAACATGTCGCACGAATTGCGCACGCCGCTCAACAGCTCGCTGATCCTCGCCAAGCTCCTGCAGGACAACAAGCAGGGCAATCTGTCGGACGAACAGGTGCGCTACGCGGCGACCATCCACTCGTCGAACAGCGACCTGCTCGCATTGATCAACGACATTCTGGATTTGTCGAAGGTCGAAGCCGGGCAGATGGACGTGCAGTTCGCGCCCGCCGCCGTCGATTCCATCCTGGATGCGCTCAAGCAATCCTTCATGCCGGTGGCCGGCAGCAAGGGACTGGAGTTTCTCACCGAGCGTGGCGCGGGCGTGCCGGATTACTTCGTCACCGACAGCCAGCGGCTGTTGCAGGTCTTGCGCAATCTGCTGTCGAACGCGTTCAAGTTCACCGAGCGCGGCAGCGTCACGGTCGCGGTGCAGCGTTCGGGCGACAACGCGCTGCGCTTCGAGGTGCGCGACACCGGCATCGGCATTGCGCGCGACAAGCAGGACCTGATCTTCCAGGCGTTCCAGCAGGCCGACGGCACCACGAGCCGCAGATATGGCGGCAGCGGCCTGGGGTTGTCGATCTCGCGGGAGTTCTCGCGTCTGCTGGGCGGTTCCGTAGCGGTATCGAGCGAACTGGGCCGCGGCAGCGTGTTCTCCGTCACCCTGCCGATGACCGCGCGCGAGGGCACCGTCACGGCGAAGCTGGAAACGGCAGGTCCGCTGGGCGAGCCGGAAGCGGCGCTGAATGCGCCGGTTGTCCCCGCGCCCATGCCGGTGTCCATTCCGGCGCCCATTCCGGTGCAACCCGTCGCCACGTTCCCGGAAGCCGTGGGCATCGCCGACGACCGCGCGCAGCGGCGCCATCCCGACCGCGTGATCCTGGTCATCGAAGACGATCAGCCGTTCGCGCACATCCTCTACGATCTGGCGCACGAACTCGAATTCGACTGCGTGCACGCCGCCACCGCGACGCAAGGCGTGGAACTCGCGCGCTCGCTGCAGCCGAACGGCATCCTGCTCGACATCGGCTTGCCGGACCAGTCCGGCCTGACGGTGCTCGAATGGCTCAAGCACGATCCGCTCACGCGCCATATCCCGATTCACATCGTGTCCGCGACGGATCACGCCGATGTCGCGCTGCATCTCGGCGCCATCGGCTACACGCTCAAGCCGAGTGCGCGCGACGATCTCGCCAACGCCATCCGCAAGCTGGAGGCGCGTTCGTCGCAGGGCGTGCGCCGCGTGCTCGTGATCGAGGACGATCCGGCGCTGCGCCAGAGCATCCACGCGCTGCTTGCGAGTGAAACGGTGGCGATCGTCGAAGCAGGCTCGATTGCCGAGGCGCTCGATGAAATGCAGCGCGGCGTGTTCGACTGCATCGTCATGGATCTCGCGCTGCCCGACGGCTCCGGCTATGAACTGCTGGAACGCGTGTCCACGACAGGCGGGGTCGCGGCGCCGCCGGTCATCGTCTACACCGGGCGGCTGCTGTCGCAGGAAGAAGAACAGCGCCTGCGCCGCTATTCGAAATCGATCATCATCAAGGGCGCAAAGTCGCCGGAGCGTCTGCTCGACGAAGTCACGCTGTTCCTGCACAGTGTCGAGAGCGCGCTGCCGCCCGAGCAGCAACGCATGCTGCGCGCGGCGCGCCAGCGCGACGACGTGTTCGAAGGCCGTACCATCCTGCTGGCCGAAGACGACGTGCGCAACATCTTCGCGCTGTCGCGTGTGATCGAGCCGCTGGGCGCGACGCTCGAAATCGCCCGCAACGGCCGCGAGGCGCTCGAGGCGCTGGCGCGCCGCAATGACATCGACCTCGTGCTGATGGACATCATGATGCCGGAGATGGACGGCCTCACCGCGATGACCGAAATCCGCAAGCGCTCGGAGCACGCACGCCTGCCGATCATCGCGCTGACCGCGAAGGCCATGCAGAGCGATCGCCAGAAATGTCTCGAGGCGGGTGCGGACGATTACATATCGAAGCCCATCGACGTGGATAAGCTCGTGTCGTTGTGCCGCGTGTGGTTGCGCCAGCGATGACCGGACCAACCTCTGCAATGAACGACGCCAGGAACGAGGAAGAAGCGACGTTCGACATCGAACTGAAGCTGATTCTGGAAGCGATCTACTTGCGCTATCAGCACGACTTCCGGCATTACTCGGTGAGTTCGCTGAGGCGCCGGCTCGCGCAGGCCGTGCATGATTTCAACGTGCCGACGCTGTCGCATCTGCAGGAGCGCATCCTGCGCGACCCGGCGCTGTTCGCGCGGCTGTTCCAGTACCTGACGGTGCAGGTGAGCGAGATGTTCCGCGACCCGCAATACTTCCGCGCGATCCGCGAGCAGGTCGTGCCAATTTTGCAGACGTATCCGTCCATCAAGGTCTGGGTGGCGGGGTGCAGCAGCGGCGAGGAACTGTGGTCGCTCGCGGTGCTGTTCGCGGAAGAGAAGATCGCCGAGCGCACCGTGTTCTACGCCACCGACATCAACGCCGAGGCGCTGCGCCAGGCGGAAAGCGGCATCTATCCGCTGGAGCGCATGGCGGGATTCAGCCAGAACTATCTGGCGGCGGGCGGCAAGCGGTCGCTCTCCGACTACTATCACGCGGCTTACGGCGCGGCGAAGTTCTCGCAGGCGCTCAAGTCGCGCGTGGTGTTCGCGGATCACAGTCTCGCCACCGACAGCGTGTTCCTCGAAGCGCATCTGGTGTCGTGCCGCAATGTGCTGATCTACTTCGATCGCGCGCTGCAGGACCGCGCGCTCGGCCTGTTCAGCGACTCGCTCGTGCGGCGCGGGTTTCTCGGTCTCGGCAGCAAGGAGAGCCTGCGCTTTTCGACCCATGCCGATCGTTTCGCGGACTTCAATCCGCGCGAACGGCTCTACCAGAAGGTGTGACGATGTTCGACGCGCAGCGCATCGAAGCGGTCGTGATCGGCGCCTCGGCGGGCGGCGTCGAGGCCTTGAGCCAGTTGTTGCCCGCCTTGCCGGAGACGTTCGCGGCGCCGGTGCTGGTGGTCGTGCATGTGCGTCAGGGACAGCCGAGCCTGTTGCCCGGACTGTTCGCGTCGCGCTGTGCGCTCGAGATCGCGGAGCCGTTCGACAAGGACGAGATCGCACCGGGCCGCGTGTATTTCGCGCCGCCGGGCTATCACATGCTGGTTGAGGCGGAAGGCGGCGCGGCGCCGTCGATCGCCTTGTCGGTGGATCCGCCGGTGCGCTTTTCGCGGCCGTCCGTGGACGTGCTGTTCGAATCGGCGGCGCATGCCTGGCGTGAGCGGCTGCTCGGCATCGTGCTGTCGGGCGCGAACGACGACGGCGCACGCGGTGCGCGCGCCATCCGCGCGGCGGGCGGCGTGTGCTGGGCGCAGGACCCGGTGACGGCCACCGCGCCCGCGATGCCGCAGGCGGCGATCGCCGAGGGCGATGTGAGCGACGTGCTGACGCTGGACCAGATGGCGCTGCGGCTCGCGCAGTGCACGGGCAAGGCGCCGGGAGCGCGTCAATGAGCACATTGATGAATGCGCCAACGAGCGCAGCCAACGACACAGGCAAGGCAAGGAGTCACCCGATGACGCAACCCATCCACGTGCTGATCGTCGACGACATCCGCAACAACATCACGGCGCTCGAGGCATCCCTCGCGCGGCCGGATCTTTCGGTGCTGAAGGCCGAGTCCGGCCCGGCGGCGCTCGAACTGTTGCTGAAGCACGAAGTCGCGCTCGCGATCCTCGACGTCAATATGCCCGGCATGGATGGCTTCGAGCTTGCCGAACTGATGCGCGGCAGCCCGCGCACCGCGCACGTGCCGATCATCTTCCTCACGGCCACGGCGCAGGAAGCGAACCGCACGTTCCGCGGCTACGAAGCGGGCGCGGTGGACTTCCTCTACAAGCCGTTCGACTCGCGCATCCTGAACTCGAAGGTGGATGTGTTCATCCAGATGGAACGGCAGAAGCAGCAGCTGGCGACGCAGCTTGCCACCGTGCAGCAACTGCTCGACGCCAACGAGATGCTGATGGCCGTGCTCGGTCATGACTTGCGCACGCCGCTGTCGGCGGTGATTGCCTCGGCGGAATATCTCGCGCGTTTCGTGCAGGACGAGAATGTCGCCAACATCGGCACGCGCATCAAGTCGAGCGGCATGCGCATGGTGCGCATGGTCGATCAGCTGCTGAACCTCGCGCGCCTGCGCGGCGGGCGCGTGACCTTGCAGCCGCGCGCGGTCGAACTCAACACGCTGGCGAAGAACATCGTCGATGAATACGAGGCGCGCGTGGGCAAGGGGCGCATCTTCGTGCTGCGCCAGGGCGACACGCTGCTGCAGGGCGACGGCGATCTCCTCTCGCAAGTGTTCTCGAACCTGATCGGCAATGCGCTCCAGCACGGTCTCGAAGGCTCGGCCATCCAGGTGCGCCTGGACGGCTCCGCCGACAGCGTGAGCATCACCGTACAGAACGCCGGTGCGATCCCCGCCGACGTCCTGCCGACCATCTTCGCGCCGTACCGTTCGGGCCGGCGGCAGAGTGAATCGAGCGGGCTGGGACTCGGGCTCTACATCACGCGAGAGATTGCGGAGATGCACGGCGGCGAGGTGCGCGTGCGTTCGACCAATGACACCGGCACCGTGTTCGAAGTGACCTTGCCGCGCGTGCCGCGTCCGCGCACGGGCGAGAGCCCTGATGTCGCGCAGCCGTTCCGCCTGAGCTGAGCGCCGCTGGTCGGCCGGCCGCGACGCGCGCCGCCGCGCGTGTCTACAATGCGGCCTATGACCAGCAAACAAGGGAGAGCGCGATGACCGTTCCAGACCTGGATACGAGAATCGAAACCTATTACGTGCATGTGCGAGGCGTCGTGCAGGGTGTCGGCTTTCGTCATCACACAGTGCGCCGCGCGCATGCGCTCGGCGTGCGCGGCTGGGTTGCCAATCTGGAGGACGGCTCGGTGGAGGCAGTGGTGCAGGGCGCGGCAAATCAGGTCGACCTGATGCTCGAGTGGCTGCGGCGCGGACCGCCGCATGCCCGCGTCATCGAATTCCACAGCGAAGAGCGTCACGTCGAGAAGCGTTACGAGCGCTTCGAACAGCACTGAACGCCGCGCTTTCACGCCTCCCGACTGACGTCTCTTAACGCGCCACCAGCAAACTTTCCGCGAACTGCCATTCCTCGTCGAGCCACTGATGCGTGCATTCGAAGCCCGCGTCGGCGGCGATCGGCGCGACTTCGTCGGCCGCGTACTTGTGGCTGCTTTCCGTCCAGATCGTCTCGCCCTCGCGGAACCCGACGCGCAGATCCGCGCCGCGCACCTGCACCGTGAGCGCGCGCTTGGCACGCAGATGCATTTCGATGCTGCGTGCGTCGGGATTGAAGCGCGCGACGTGCTCGAAGGCATCGATCGGGAAATCGCCGTCCAATTCGCGATTGATGCGCGCCAGCATGTTCAGGTTGAACGCGGCGGTGACACCGATGGGATCGTCATAGGCGGAGATCAGGACCGGCAGCGGTTTGATGAGATCGGTGCCGAGCAGGAGCGCGTCGCCGGGCTGGAGCATGCCGCGGATCGAGCACAGGAAGCGCGTCGCCGCGAGCCGCGCGAAATTGCCGATCGTGCTGCCGAGGAACAGCACGAGCAGGCGCTCGCCGTCCTTGCGTTTCGCGCTGACTTCGGAGAGGCCGGCGAGGTAATCGCGCTCGTGTCCGACGATCGACACCCGTTCGATGTCGCCCAGTTCGCGCCGGCACAACTGCAGGGCGGTGCGCGAAATTTCAATCGGATGGTAAGCGGTGGGCTGTTTCTTACACAGCGCTTCGAGGATGCGGCGCGTCTTGCGGCCGCTGCCGCTGCCCAGTTCCGCGACCTGGATGTCGCCCGGCATGGCCGCGACGATGTCGGTGGCGTGGTCTTTCAGCACGCGTTCCTCGGCGCGCGTCACGCCGTATTCGGGCAAGGCGGTGATGACTTCGAAGAGCGCCGAGCCCACTTCGTCATACAGATACATCGACGGCAGTTCTTTCTGCGGCTGCTTGCTGAGACCGGTGTGGACCGCCTCGGCGAAGGCATTGGGAAAACGGGGCGACAGGGCGGGTTGAGTCATGACGTCTCCATTCATGCGGCGTTTTTGTGAGCGCCGTCGCGGGCATCGGCGACGGTGGCGCGGCGTGGGAGTGCGGACGATGCCGCGGATGCTGCGACGTGAACGGGAACGAGCCGGCAGGCTGCCGGTTCGCCAAGGATGACCGGTCGTCGTGACCGGCCGAAGACACATCGGACCGTGTGTGAACCGTCAGAGACACGGCTCGCGCAGCGAGGTTCAAGCCAATTCGAGACACCTTGAGCGTGCGGGACGAGCAACACGCGAAGCAAGAAGCGGGCACGCTGCCGCGCATTTCCGGAGAAGCGTTGGGCGGGTAGCAGGTTCCGGCCCGTTTAGAATGCGCCTTTCTCGTCATTCCCGCAGCAATGGCGGGCTTACCCCCTTCGGCGCACGGCGCTTCTCTCGATGAATCAGCATGACCTGGGGCGCGGCATCGCGCTCTCCGTGAGCGCGTCGGCGCTGTTCGCGCTCATGTCCGGTTATACGAAGTGGCTCACGCCGCTCGACGGACTCGATATCTTCGCCTGGCGCATCGTCTGGACGCTGCCGGGTGCGTTGGCGCTCGTTGTCCTGCGCCGGCGCTGGCCGCAATTTCGCGCGCTTGCCGCGAAGCTCGTGCGCATGCCGCGATTACTGGCCGCCTTCGTGGTGGCGGCCGCCCTGCTCGGCGTGCAACTGTGGATCTTTCTTTGGGCGCCACTGCACGGGCGCGCGCTCGAGGTGTCGCTTGGCTACTTCCTGCTTCCCCTTGCGATGGTGCTGCTCGGCCGCTTCCATTACGGCGAGCGGCTCGACGCGTTCCAGTGGGCGGGCGTGGCGGCGGCAGCGGTTGGCGTGGCGCACGAGCTTGCCATGACGCATGCGTTCGCCTGGCCGACGCTCGTCGTCATGTTGGGCTATCCGCCTTACTTCATGATCCGGCGCCGGCTCGATGTCGACCCGCTCGTCTCGTTCGCGATGGAGATTCTGTTCATCGCCCCCGTCGCGGTCGTCATGCTGTGCGTGCGTGGTTCGTTCGGCGTGGTTGCGGGCGCGCCGCACCTGTGGCTGCTGCTGCTTCCCGGACTCGGCGCGCTGAGCACGCTGGCGCTGGCTTCGTATCTGCGCGCGAGCCGGCATTTGCCGCTGGCGCTGTTCGGCATTCTTGGTTACGTGGAGCCCGTGCTGCTGGTGGGCGTCGCGGTGCTGTTGCTGGGCGAGCCGTTCTCGGCGGCGCAACTCGGCACTTATATCCCGATCTGGCTCGCGGTCGTGCTGACGGGCATCCACAGCGCGCGGCTGCTGATGCGCGAACGCACGATGCGGCGGATGCTGCCGGTGAGCGAACACCATGCGGGCGTCGAACACGAGACGGTGGCGGAGGAGATCGAGCGCACGGATTGATCAGCGCGTAACGGTGTCTGGCGTATGGATGGCGACGTACAGATCGCGTCGCAGTCCCAGTGCCGACAGCAACTCGACCAGAATGAAGAGCGGTCCGATCAGGAGGCTGACGACGTCATCGACGAAAGCGGGCTTGCGATGTTCGAAGCGCAGATGCCCGACGAACTGCAAGGCCCAGCCCGTCACGAACATGCCGACGCCGATCACCAGCCAGAGCGTCGTGCTCTGCATCGCGACCCAGTGTCCGAACCACGCGCTCGCCGCCGACACCATGCCCATGCCGAAGCCGAGCGGCAGATCGAGCCTGAGATAAAAGAGTGTGGCAAGCGCGAAGAGGATGACGGCGGGCGTCAAGGGAAAGGCGCCGGAGAAGACAGGCCATGCGGGCCGGCTCAGCAATGCGGCGATAGCCAGAACGATGAGCGGAATGCCGATGACATGCGTCGCGACATTGCGCGTGTCGCGATGATAAGCCGCGTACTGCGACAGATGCTCGGTCAGTGTGCGCATGACGGTCGTCTCCCGATGCGGTGAGTTGCCATCATGATAGGCCGCTATGGAGCAAATTTTTGAACCTGCGCTTGCCTCACGCAAAAAAAGCGAGCCCGCAGGCTCGCTTGAATCGAACGCACCGGATGCATGCTCAAGCAGTTATCCGGTGCGCGATGCGCTAATGACGCGGACCTCCCTTACTTCTTTGCCGCGTCGATCTTTGCATCGGCGGCCGCCTTGTTTGCGTCGCTTTGTGCCTCGACTTTTTGCTTGTCGGCCTTTGCCTGAGCTACATCGGCATCCTTGGCGGCGTCCTGTTTCTTCTTGTCTGCCTTGGACTGTGCGGAATGCTTCTTCTTGTTCGCCTTGGCTTGCGCCTTGGCGGCGTCGCCGCGCGCACCGGATGCCTGCTCCGGCGTGGTCGCCTGCGCTACCTTCGCGGCTTCCTTGTTGGCATCGGCTTGTGCCGATGCCTTGTCTTCATTCGCCGATGCCTGAGCCTTCGCGGCATCGTGCTGTGCGTCCGCCTTCTTCTGGTTGGCCGTTGCCTGAGCTTCGGCTTTTTGTTGGTTTGCCTTGAGTTGTGCCTTGCCTGCGTCGGTGGTGGCCGTCTGAGCGAAAACGGTGGTCACGAGCATGGCGGATGCGAGAGCAGCGACGAGTTTCTTCATGGTTTGACACTCCCTGATTCTTTTATGGTGAGCGCGTGGCGTAGTACGCCGCGCTGTCGGACATAACGCCGTGTTGATCGATGGAGTTGACTCGTTTCTCGTGACAAACGGTAACCAGTGGATAGCAAGTGAAACGGCGCCGGTAAGCGCGATTCGCGTGGTCGGCCATTGCGGCTTCGCTTTACCGGACCCATGGCAGAAACTGTTATCCAGGCGGCAAATTCAATTCCATTTGTAACTTCCGATGCTGGTTGGTGATCCATAAGAAGCTGAATGCGCCAAGCAATTTTCCAAGCAAATTTGCTGGAGAAATGCTTGCCGCCCAACTTGTAATTTTTGAAATGCGCGGTTACCAACTGCATCAGTTATTTCTTAGCTGACTGCTTAAGATGACTCCCATCAACCCGGCTAAACGGGAAATGGAGAAGCTCATGAAACGCGCAGCAATTGTGTTCCTGATGATCGGCAGTCTGACGATGGCGGGCCAGGCCTCGGCACATGGACGCGGCGGCTATGGCGGTCATCACGGCGGCGGCGGAAATGGCGGGGCGATCGTCGGTGCATTGATTGGCGGCGCGGTGCTGGGCGCGCTGGTGTCGTCAGTGGCGAACGCGCAACCGGCCTATGCACAACCGGTCTATCAACAGCCCGCGTACGCACAACCGGCCTATGCGCAACCCGTATATGCGCAACCGGCGCAGCCCGCTGGCTACTGCTATGACAACTATCGCGGCGGCTATGTGCCGTGCGGTTATTGAGGCAAGCGTCGGTGCGCCGCTCGCGGTAGTCGGGATGCACGATTCGCTTGAGGGGAAATTCGCGTCTTCTTTTTCCGAACGATGGAGGACAGCTATCCGCCCGGCGAATTGAACTTCACTTGTGACGGCGCCCGCGCTGACGGGGGGTGGAGGCAATCGGGCTAGCTGGCGGAGTGGGCGAGACGGATCACCAGGGATGCGCGGCACGTCGCTTGCGCTAATGCGAATACGGCTGCAGAGGCAAGAACATCGTCGCAGCCGACACGCAAACTCTGGAGATCCGAAATGAATGCGACTGCGAAGAAGCTGGTGATATCGGCGTTGGTGCTGGGCCTGTCGGGCGGTGCCTATGCTCAGGGAGGCGGAGGTGGCGGCGGTGCGGGCGGCGGCGCCGGCGGAGGGGCGGGTGGCGGTGCTGCTGCGGGCGGTTCGGCGGGCGCGGGTGGCAACGGTTCGGCGGGCGCCGGCTCGGGCGCAGCGGGCAAGGGCGGCGGCGTGGGCATGGGCGGCACCGGCATGGGCGGTTCGTCCGACGGCACGACCGGCACGGGCACGGGCGCCAAGAGCGGCATGGGCAATGACGCGACCAATGGCATGGGCCAGGATCAGGGAACCGTGCAGCGCAGCGCCCCGAACAACGGCAACATGAATTCGGGCGGCATGAAGTCGAACGGCAGCGGCACGCAGAAGGCCTATTGATGGACCGATGAACACGCCCCGATGGGTGCGATCGCCGCGACGTCGACGGGACGTACTTGCGGCATCCGCCTGGCGGCGTTGCTTGAAGCAGGAAGATTGAAGAAAGCGTGAAGCGCCTATGCGGCGCTTTTTTATTTTCCGGCCGCGGATGCCGGTTCGGCCGCTGCGGCCGGCTCGAACGTCCTGGCGCGCAGGCTGACCTTTTCGGCATAGGCGCGCGATCCGCCGTAGCTCTTCAGCGCCGCATCGACATCGCCCTGTGCGGAAGTCATGTAACCGTGCAGGATCGCCGAACCTGCCTCAATGTTGTCTTCCGGATCGGTCAGGTCGATGTTGCGCACCAGCGACTTGTGGGCCGAGGGCACCACTTGCATGAGCCCGGTTGCGTGGTTCGGTCCGCGGGCGGTTTCCTTGAAACGCGATTCGATCGAAATGATCGCGAGCAACAAGGCGGGCGGAAGCGAATACTTCGATGCCGATGTCATCACTGCCGAGGCGATGGTCTGCGCCTTCTCGCGCGCCACGCCGAACTTCTGTGTCAGATATTCCGACATCTTGTGACTTGCCTGCTCTGCCTTCGGGTCCTGCTGAACGGCGGAATCGCCGGCTGCCGGGACAGTCTGCTGCGCGAAGGCAGCGGACGCGCAACTCAGCGCGATGGCGAAGGCCGCAGAGAGGACAAGGTTTCGACGCATCGGATCGGGGAAGTCATGACGGAGCCGCATTATAGCCACATAAAAATTCCTTGTGGATCATGGACTTGTCTTTAATCTGAAGTTTCGTTGCGGGAATCGGAACGATTTACGTCGGCCCGGCTCGCTTGACGGCCGGGGCCGAGATGCCCTCGCCGGCGTCGGTGGAGAGCCGCAGGAACATCGGCAGGGACGCCAGCACCACCAGCGCGATCACGACAAAACCGCACGCCAGTTGCCAGCGTTCGGTCTGGACGCTGCCCGAAGCCAGCATGGTCGCCTGGATCGTGCCGGACGCCACCGTGACGCCGAGCGCCTTCATCAACTGCTGTGCGGTTCCCTGGAACGACGTGGCGGCGGCCAGGCGCGGTTTTGGCACGTCGGCGAAGGCGAGCGCGCCCATCGTCGCAAAACTGAGCGAGCGGCCGAGGCCGCCGAGCAGCAGGAGCAGGAAGATCGCAGCGGCGGGCCAGGCCTGCGACATCGTCGAACAGGCGAGCAGCACGGCCGCGAAACAGACGCTGCCCGCGCACAGCACCGTGCGCACCGAGAAATGCCGCAGCGCGAGCGCGGTCATTGGGCGCATGCAGAACGAGCCAAGGGCGCTCGCGAAGGTCACGAGGCCGCTGGCCGTCGCGCTGTAGCCGAAGCCGGTCTGCAAGGTCAGCGGGACGAGAAACGGCAGCGCGCCGGCGCCCGCGCGGAACAGGCTGCCGGCGACCGTCGCGGCATGGAAGGTGGGAATGGACAGCAGCGAGAAGTCGATGGCCGGATTCGCCGTCCGGCGGCAATGCAGCACCGTCACGCGAAACAGCAGCAGGCCCGCTGCCATGCAGATCCAGGGCACGCCGTCCGGCAGGACGCCGCGCCCAGCGCTTTCGATCCCGATCATGAACAGACTCAGCGATGCGCCCGACAGCAGCATGCCGCGCAGGTCGGGCGGCGTGCGGCTTTCGGGCGGCGAAGGCGGCAGCAGCTTCCACGTCAGCAACATGCCCGCGATGCCCACCGGCACGTTCACCCAGAAGATGCTGCGCCAGCTGAGGGCATCGGTGAGAAAGCCGCCGAGCGGCGGGCCGAGCAACGGGCCGACGAGCGCGGGCATCGTGAGCCAGGTGGTGGCCTGGAGCAGTTCTTCGCGCTTGACGCCGCGAAACAGGATCAGCCGCCCGACCGGCACCATCATCGCGCCGCCGAGCCCCTGCACGACGCGGGCGGCCAGCAATTGCGGCAGGTTCATCGCGGCCGCGCAGGCTATCGATGCCAGCGTGAACGTCGCGATGGCCCACATGAACACGCGCCGCGCGCCGAAGCGGTCGGCGACCCAGCCGCTGGCGGGAATGAACACCGTCAGCGCGACGAGATAGGCGGTGATGGCGCTGCTGAGATGGACGGGATCGACATGAAGGTCGCGGGCCATGGTCGGCAGCGCCGTCGCGACGATGGTGCCGTCCATGTTCTGCATGAAGAGCGCGCTCGCGACCACGGCGGCGGTCAAACGGAAGTTGCGTTCGTTCACGATGCCGCATCCGGAAGAGCGCCGAAGGCGTGTTGCAAGCTTTGCTGACTGACGTCCGTTCGATTCGATAAGGAAAAGGGTCGCATGCCGCACAGTCTAGCGCGATCAGCGCACGGCCGTTTCCGGCCGCCGGGCGTCCTTAATCCGCGATACGCGCCACGCCGGCCACCATCTCCATGAAATGCGGCAAGTCGGGCGTGACGCGGGAGGCGTCCTTCGCTTCGTCGTCCCAGCGACGCAGCGCGAGCGCATCCTGCGCATAGGGTCGGGCGAGGAAGGCGTGCGCGGCTTCATCGTCTAAAACGCCGCCCTGCAATTGCAGGCTGCGTACCGAATCGGCGGAGAGCCGCGCATGATAGGACGCATCAATGGCGCACAGGCAGCGCTTCGCATCGACGTGCAGCCGGATCGGTTCGAGCACGGCATCCGGAAACAGCGGCCGCAGGAAGGGCAGCGCGTAATACTGATGCAGATCGTCGATGCCGCGTTCCGTCGGCGTCTCGCCCTGCTGATTCAGCAGATGGCCGAGGTCATGCAGCAAGGCGGCCACGATCAGTTCGCGGCTCGCGCCGGCCTGTTCGGCGAGCGTCGCGCTTTGCAGGGCGTGCTGTAGTTGCGTGACCGGTTCGCCGCTATAGGCCATGGAACCGTGTGTGTCGAAGAGATGCTGGATGTCGTCAAGCGTAAGTGCCATGGTTGAGCTGAGCGTTGCCGGATCAAACCTGACATCATCGCGTTGCTTCATGACACGACGATGGCGCGCGCTGCAATGCGACAAGGAGCCCGTCCGATGCCGCTCTCGTTTCGCCGCCGTCCCGAACTCGCCGGCCTCAACTTGCGTTCGCGGCGCGAAGTGCGGCGCATCGCGTGGCACTTCGCACAACGGCACGGGACGCTGCATGCGCCGGCCTTCGTGTGGATCCTTTTCGTGCTGATGCACGTGCGCTATCAACTCGTGCCGGAGCGCCGCGAGTATCTTGCGATCACGCTCGTGCTCTTCGTCGTGGCAGTGGTGAACATCCGCCTGCACATCGCACATTACCTGAAGGCTGCGCGTGCGGTTTTCGACCGCATCGGCAGCGCTTTTCCTGTGAAGTGAAGCGGCGTGCTGCGCTGCCGCATCAACGGCGGGCCCGTGTTAGGATGCTCGGCGACCCGTACCCACCGAACGCACTATGGCCACGCTATACGAAACGCTCGGCGTGAACGAGCATGCCACCGACGAAGAGATCAAACGCGCGTATCGCAAGGCCGCCATGCGCTGCCATCCGGATCGCAACGTGGGCAACGAAGTCCAAGCCCACGCGCAGTTTCACGAGATCAAGGAAGCCTACGCAATCCTGTCCGATCGCGCCCAGCGCGAGGTGTACGACCGTACGTTCGCGGAAGAGATGCGTCGCTGGGAAGAGCGTGTGCGCCAGGAAGAAGCGGAACGCGCGGCACGCGAAGCCAAGGAACGCGAGGCGCGGGAAGCGCTGTATGCGGAACGCGTGTCGCTGGCGATGCGCTTTGCATCGCTTGGACATAATCGCGATGTTGTATTCGGTGTCCTGCTCGGCGCGCAATGCGATGAACCGGCGGCGCGGCAGATCGCGGACAGTGTGATCGCCCTGCATGAGTCACGTCTGCAGAGCAACGCAGAAATACTTGAAAAAGAAGAAGCCGGGAAGAACGAAGAGAAAGAGGCGAGTGCCGCTGGCCCGATGAACCCGCTCGGCGCAATGTGGTTCCAGTTCCTGAACAACATGCGCCTTTGAAAGTCATCGCTTATGCCGCCAGCATTTCGCCGCGCATGTTGCGTTGCCGGGGTGCGGCGGGATACACGCACCAATGTCCGTCGTCATGACGGAAGAAGAACAACGCTCTCGACGCCTTTCCGTTCAACGCTTCCACACACACATAACGCCGGCCGTCGGAACGGGTGCGGCTGAACTGCCTGACTCGCACCGGCATGCTTCCGGGCGCCAGCCACTTGTCCACCTGGTAACGAAGGGACTGCTCGTTCGCGCATTTCATTTCAGTCTCCAGCACGCGGCCTTCATGATCCGGATTACGGCGTGACGTACGCCGGTCTGAACCACTCGGAAACCCTTGCCGCAACGCATCACGTTCCTCACAAAGCGCTTTAACTCTACGCCCCTCGCCCTTGAGCGGAGCCGTTTTTGCGAAATAGCAACAGAGAGCTTCAAGCGCCTCGCCCCCGTTCGAGCACAAGCATCCTTACCGCCGATGGACCTATGCTCATGCAACGCGATGCCCGGATATGTACGCGAACGGTCATATGAAATGGCCGATGCGTACGCTAGCCGTCATAGGAGATGAAGCGAGCCGCATGCCCGAGCCAGGTGCCATCCGCAATCAGAGCGGACGCGCGAAGCTCAGTTCGTGACCGTCGGGATCGGTGAGATGGAAGTAGCGTTCGTGCCAGGGCGCATCGCGCGGTTCGAACTGCGGTTCGATGCCGTTTGCCTTGGCCCGCCGATAGAACGCGTCCACGTCGGACACATGGATGATGACGCGGCCCCAGAAGCGGATGGGCGCGTGGGTTTCGCTGGTGAGATTGAGGTACGAGTTGCCGAGCGCGAACGAGCTGAACGTCGCGTCGCCACCGCCGTACAGCAGGCGCAGGCCGAGCGCTTCATAGAAGCGCACGGCGCGCGCCATGTCGCCGGTGGCAAGCGTGATCGCGCTCAGGCTTTCGACGCATGCATCGTCGTCTTGATGCCGGGGTGTCGGCGAGTGCGAGTCAGTCATGCGTGATGGTTCATCCCGAGTGTGGATGGTGCGAGACGAGCGGCAGCACCGAAAGATCCGGATGCGTGCCGTCGATGATGCTCTTGCCGATGTGCCGCGCTTCATCGACGGCATCGGGCGCGCTGCGGTAGGCATCGTCGCCGTCGGCATGAAAATGGACCGCTTCTCCAGGCACCTCGGCATGCGCGCCGGGCCGGCACACATGGCCAATATAAACGAAGCGGTCCGCTGCAAGAGGCGGCGCATGTTCGGGCGTCGGCTTCAGTTGAGTCAGCACGTGGATCTCGAAGCCCTCGTACTGGAACACCTGCCATTGAGCGGGATCGTCAGGCATGATCGCCTCCTTGGTGTGGTTCGCTCGTCGATCCACGTTACTCCTGTTGTTGCGGCGAATCCATCGGGCATTGCCATCGCGAAGGCGTCAGCCGCCTCGCGCGTTTTTCAGCGGGATGCGGATCGGCCCGCCGATACTGTTGAACAGCAGGTCGCCATCGGGAAGATATTCGACCACGCCATACGCGCCGTTGCCGAGGTTGCCTTGCCCGAGCGAGACGCGATGCACCGTCTCACCCGTCTTCCAGTCCATGCCGGTGATCTCCCAGCCGCTCTGCGGGTAATAGCCGTTCACGAAGACCATGCCGGATCCCGTGCTGATGCTCGGCACCATGCTGACGGAGACGACATCGCCACGCGCCCAGACGCTGCGCCAGCGATGCGCCCGCGGATCCCACTCGAAGCGTTCGACGCCTGACGCCGGCGGCAGGACCGGACCGAGCGCGAGCACGTCGACGAGCCTGTCCTTGTCGCGCTTCCGTGCGGCATTGTTTGCGACGAACGCGCCGTAGCCGCTCACCGCCACCGAGCGTCTCGACTGGATGACATCGGGAAGCTTCGCGAGTCCCGCCGTGACCGGAATCTGACCGGCAACGCGCGCGGAGGGCGTGCCGGGGATCGGCTTCCATCCGGTGGGAATCGCGTCGCGCCAGAAGGCGACGAGGTTCATGCGGGCGGCGCCGTCGGTGATGACGACCAGCCGGTCCGCATCCTGACCGTTGCCCATCAGGGTGGGCGTCGATCCGGTTCCCTGGCTGTTTTCGTAGGGCGCTTTCCAGGCGCCGTCGGCTTCGTCTTCGGACAGCTTCGAGCCTGTCCACACGAGCTTGTGCAGCATGCGGCTGGAGGCAACATAGATGCCGCCGTGCGCGTCGATGCAGAACGAGTTGCTCACGACCTCGTCCGGTGCGAAGCGCACGGTGTACGCCTGGCCTTCGAGCGAACGGTCCAGCACGCTGAGCGTGTTGGCCGACGCCACGACGAACTTGCCGTCGTACGTCATGCCCATGCCGACGAGAAACGACCGGCCGATGATCGGCGTCATGTCGATGGTCTTGAGCAGCCTGATGCCTGCTTCGGGATGCTTGTCGTCGAGCAGCCCGAACTTGCTGATCTTGCCGTTCGTGCTGTTGAAGTAGACGTGGTTGTCGCGATCGACGAGCGAGTACGCGCCGTTCACCGCACGCGTCCAGTCGACGCCATAGGCCTCGGACACCGCCTTGCGAATCTGCTCGACCGACGTGAACGGCTGGTCGAGTACTTTGGCGTGCGTGGCGGCGGAGATGAGCCGGGTGTGCTGCGCCGGCATGCGCGCCACTTCACGCAGGCGTCCGCCGGAGATGTCGATATAACTGACGCCTTCGCTCGATACGCCCCACATATATCCCGGCGATGTCGAGGCGAGCGTCATCACGTTCACCGGACCTGCCACGACGCGCGGGAACTTGCGCGGATCGACGCTGAACAAGCCGCGCCTGACCGGCCAGGGAAACGCGTCGCTCTGGGCGGAATCGAAATGCGTGATGGCGAGGCGGGGCGCCGCGAGATACGGATTGACGGGCGGCTGCCCCGCGGACTGAGCGGCGGCGAACCCGGCGACGCACAGCAGCGACGCCGCCAGCGCGCGGCTGGACTTGCTGAACAGGATTGACTTCATCGTTGAAGAGTGAGGCGGCGCGGGGGGCCGTGACTGAAGGTGGTGCGGCGTGAGACCTGCGTGACTGTCCGCTGGCCGGTGGCGGAAAACAATCGGCCGGTTCCTATAAAGCAGGTGTTTCCGTTAAAAAAGCTGAAGCAGGCGCGATCGCCGTCAAATTGACACTGCGCGCGTGCCTGACGGATACTTTTTTCGCTCCGGGTCTGCACGATTTTTCACGGTCGTTTCAAGCGGACCGGGGCGCTTCGGGCGCAGGAAGCGACGCATCCGTTCCCCATTCGTCAGCCGTTTCGTTGCCCATCCTCGGGAGGGCGTCTTGAAGCCAGGCACGACCGGATCCAACGTACGCATGCACGCCATGCCGCGCCTCACCGCCCTCGCCGGCGACGTGACGGCGGGCACGGTCTCCACGCTCGTCATGCTGTGCTATGCGATGAGTCTCGGCACGCTGATCTTCAGCGCCGATCTCGCGCGTTACGCCGAACTCGGCGTTCCCACCGCGCTGGTCAGCTGCATCGTCACGGCGTTCGTCATCGCGCTCACCAGTTCGATGCGCATGAACATCGGCGGGCCGGACAGCAATGCCACCGCGTTTCTCGTCGGCGTGGCGGCGGGCGTCGCGAGCAGCGTGCGCGCGAACGGCGGCTCGCCCACGGTGATCCTGCTGACCGTGCTGGTCGCCATCGCGCTGTGCTCGCTCGTCACGGGCCTGATCCTCTTCGCCATCGGCTCCTCCAAGAAAAGCCGCTCGCTGCAATTCCTGCCCTATCCGGTGATGGGCGGCTTTCTCGCCGGCACCGGTTATCTGCTGATCGCGGGCGCGTTTCGCGTGCTGACCGGACTCACGCTCGACTGGCATACGCTGCCCATGCTCGCCCGCCTGTCATGGCTCGCGTGGGTCCCGGCGCTGTTCGTCGGCGCGCTTGCCACGCTGCTCGCGCGTCGCTGGCGCCATGCGGCCGCGATGCCGATCACGCTCGCCATCGGCATCGCGCTTTTTTACGGGCTGCTGCACGTCGCGGGCATCTCGCCCGAGGAGGCGCGCGGCATGGGCCTGCTGCTTCAACATGTGCCGGTGCATGCGCTGCACATACCGGAACTGCATCTGCCGTCGACGCTCGCGCACGGCGAGATCGACTGGCATGCGATCGTCGCGCATCTGCCGGAGACGCTCATCGTTACGTCGGTATCGGCGATCACGATCATCATGAACTCCACTGCGATGGGCGCAGCGACCGGACAGGACATCGACCTCAACCGCGAGATGCGCGCCGCCGGACTCGCGAACATCGCGAGCGGTCTGTTCGGCGGCATGGTCGGTTATCAGTCGTACAACCGCTCCATGCTCAACGCGCGCGCCGGCGCGACGAGCCGCGTCGCCGGCGTGTTCGCGGCGCTCGCCTGCCTGTTCGTGCTGATTGCATCGCCCGATCTCGTGTCGCTGTTTCCAGTGCCGGTGCTCGTCGGCATGCAGCTGTACATGGGACTGCGCCTGATGATGGACTGGCTCGTCGGCGCGTATCGCAGACTCACCTGGCACGAGTATCTGCTCGTGCCGCTGATCCTCGGCGTGATCGCGTTCTATGGCGTGATCGCGGGCGTCGTGGCGGGCGTGGTGGTCGCGTGCGTGACCTTCGCGCTGCTCTATGGGCGGGCCGGCTGCGTGCGCATGGAGTTCGACGGCCGCACGCGGACTTCCAACGTCGAACGCAGCATCGAGGAAACGCGGCTGCTGATGGACCGCGGCGACGAAATCTGCGGTGTCTGCCTGCAAGGCTTCCTTTTCTTCGGCTCGGCGCATTCGATGTTGCAGCGCATCCGCGAGCGAATCCGCGGGCATAAGCCGCGGCCGGTCCGCTATGTCGTGCTCGACTTCGCGTGGACCAACGGCATGGACGCATCGGTATCGCTGGCGTTCGTGAAGCTGCGCCAGGCGTGTGTCGCGATCGGCGCAGACCTCGTGCTCACGGCGTTGCCGGACGGCTCGCGCGCGCTGCTGGCGCGCACCGGGGCGCTGGCGCTCGGCATCCGCGAATTCGCGTCGCTCGACGCGGGGCTCGAATGGATCGAGGCGCAACAGCTCGCCGCCTCGACGCAGCGCGCGGCGGCTGGCGCGGCATCGTCCGACTTCCGCACGCTGCTCGCGCCGCACTTCACCGAACGCGCTTTGGCGCAACTGGCCGCGCGGTTGGACCTGCGCGAGATCGACGCGGGCGAGGCGCTGTTCCGGCGCGGCGACGCGGGCGATGCGCTCTATATCGTCGAGGCGGGACGCGTGACGGTATCGCTTCCGCTGGCGGGCGGACGGTCGGTACGGCTGCGCTCGTTCGGGCCGGGGACCATCATCGGCGAGATGGCGGTGTACACGCATGCGCCGCGCAGCGCGGACGTGGTCGCCGACGAACCCGCCCGCTTGAGGCGCATGACGCTCGCGGCGCTGAGTGCGCTGGAGCAGGACGACGCGCTGACGGCACAGGAGTGGCATCGCTTCGTCGTGAAGATGATGGCGCTGCGGCTGGCGGTGGCGGACGAGGCGCTGCGGGCGGCGTCGTGAATGTGCGGCGGGCTTGATCGGCGCGCTTGCTCGACCGGCGGATGACCGGTATGTTGAACGCGGCCGCTCAACCTCGAGACCCCGACCATGATCCGCAGATTCCGCGCACCGCTGGCGCTGCTGCTGGCGCTCTCCGCTACGGGGCTGCATGCGCAGACGGCGCGGCAGACCATCGCGATTCCTGACTGCACGCTGATCGACGACAACGCCGCCTACAACGATGCCGCCACCAACCGCGATCAGGCCGCGCGCCTCGTGATGGTCAGCAGCGCATTGCGCGACGACCTGAATCAGCGCGGCCTGTTCCAGGTTGCCGACAACGCCGGCGCGCGCGACCTGATTGCGTCGCTGCAAGGCGCGCAGGACATGAGCGCCTGCAATGGCTGCGAACTGCGCGTGGCGAAGCAGCTCGGCACCACGCGCGCGGGCGTGTGCTGGGTGCAGAAGATCAGCAATCTGATCCTCAACATCAACTTGCGTGTTGAAGACGCCGCCAGCGGCAAGACGGTGTTCCAGCGCTCGGTGGACATGCGCGGCAACACGGACCTTTCATGGCAACGCGCAGCAAAGGCGCTCGCCGATCTGGTCGCCGCCGATCCCGCCGCCACGCGCTGACGCCGCACCCGACACACTCATACCGCCGGGCGTGCGGAATTCGGGAGTTTCTCCCGGCCCCGGGCGTTGCCAGTGCTGCGTCGATTGGGCTAAGTTGGCCTGAGCAGCCCGACCACACATCGTGCCGGACAGAATTGCAACCGCTGGAGACAAACATGCAAGTCAGAATCAAGGCGGCGCGTCTTGCCTGCGCGTCGGTGCTCGCGCCGTCGCTGGCCCTCGTGGCCGGCTTCGCGCAGGCCGCCGCGCCGACCGCCTACGTGACGACCGAAAACGCCGGTGTAGGCGTCATCGATCTGGACAAGCTTTCGCTCGACAAGACCTGGGACGTGGGCAAGGACGGGCCGCGCGGCCTGTCGCTGAACAAGGACGGCACGCGTCTCTACGTGGCCAACAAGGCGACCAGCGATCTCTCGGAGATCGATACTTCGACCGGCAAGGTCGTGCGCCGCGTGAAGATCGGCAAGAATCCGGAGTTCGTGCGCGTGTTCGGCGGCCATGCCTACGTCACCTACGAGCCCGGCGAAAACGGCGGCCCGCCGAAGCCCGGCGAGCCCGAGAAAGACGATGACGACGCCAGCTCGCCGCCGGCCGAGATCGCTATCGTCGATCTGAAGAGCATGAAGGTCACGCACTCGGTGAAGAGCGGGCATGAGACGGAAGGCGTCGAATTCTCTCCGGACGGCAAGCTGATCCTCGTCACCAACGAAGGCGACGATACGGTGTCGGTGTATCGCGTCGGCACGGGCAAGCCGGTGCGCACCGTCAAGCTTCCGAAAGGCTCGCGCCCGCGCGGCATCAAGGCGACGCCGGACGGCAAGGGCTATGTCGTCACGCTGGAGAACGCGAACAAGTTCGTCGTTCTCGATGGCGGCAGCCTGAAGGTCATGAAGACCGTCGACACGAAGACGGGCCCGTATGGCGTGTCGTTCGATCCGTCGGGCAAGCGCTTGCTCGTTGCCGCGTCACGCGACAAGACCTTGCAGGTGTTCGACGGCGCCACCTACGAGCACGTGCAGGACGTGCCGGTCGGCCAGCGCTGCTGGCACTTCAGCTTCACGCCGGACGGCTCGAAGCTGCTGCTCGCCTGCGGACGCTCGAACGCGGTCTATGTGCTCGACGGCGCCGACTACAAGGAGATCAAGCAGATCGGCGACTTGCCGCTGGCGTGGGGCATCGTCACGTATCCGCCGAGCGCGGGATCGATCGTCGGACGCTGAACGCCTCGCACGCAAGCAAGACGAAAACGGCCGCCTTCGAGCGGCCGTGGCCATTATTTCCACGCGTAGCGCATCCCCACCCAGACGCCGCGCGGCGCACCGACACCCAGGAACTGCTCGTTCACCGTGTCGCCGCCGTTGAAGGTGTGATTCGGCCCGTTGAAGAAGTTCTCGCCAAGAATCGCGAAGTTCGCATAACGCTTGTTCAGCAGGTTCTTGACGGTCGCATACACCTGCAACTGCTTGGTGACGTTGTAGGTGGTGTCGAGATCGATCAGGAAATAGCCCGCCACGCTGCCGTTCGTATCCTGGTTGTTCTCGTCGCCACGCGCGAAGATGTTGCTGCGGTAAGTAAGATTCGTGCCGATGTTCCAGCGCGCGAACGGGTTGTAGTCGACGCGCATCTTCACGGTGTTGGCGGGAATGCCCGGGATGCGGTCGCCGGAATGCACGGTGATGTTGCCGTCGTCGTCGGCGCTCGAATTGGACGCGCTGCTTTCCGTCCAGGTCGAGCGATAGGTCGCGTTCACATAGGCGTAGCTCGCCGCCACGCCGACCGGCCCCCATTGCGTGCGGCCCGCGAGTTCGAAGCCCTGGCGGCGCGTCTTGCCCACGTTCTGGAAGTAGCCGAGCGTGCTGGCCGCACCCTGGCTGCTGACGAACTGGATGTCGTCGGACAGCGTCGTGCTGTAGGCCGCCGCGCTCCACGTCGTGTGGTTGCCGAGCCGGCCGCGCGCGCCGATCTCGAAGGTGCGCGAGATGACCGGTTTCAAATCCGGGTCGGCGATGAAATCGTTGGGCAGCGAGCAGGGCGCGGCCGGGTCCGCGCACGCGAGTTCGATGGCGGTCGGCGAGCGCATGCCCTCGTTGTACGTGGCATAGGCGGTGAAGGCCGGCGTCGGATTCCAGTTGAAGCCCACGGCCGGGTTGAAGCGCGAGAACGTGTGGCGGCCGTCGAGCAGCGGCTGCACGCCGCTTTCATCGCCGATGGTCGCCTTCGACCAGTTATAGCGGCCCGCGAGCGTCATCGACCATTGCTCGGTGAAGGAGAAGGTGTTCTCGAAGTAGATGCCCCAGTTCTCGTTGCGCGTCTTGGCGTCGGTGGTCGGCACGAAGGAGCCGGTGCCGATGGTCGCGCGGTTGTCGGTGAACTCGGCCGCCTGCTCAGCCTGCGAGAAGTGCGAATTGGCGAAGTCGCCCGCCGCGCCGAGAATCAGCTGGTTGTCATGGCCGAACAGCTTGTTCAGCAGCGTGAGTTGCAGGCTCGCGCCATAGCTGTCCGTCACGATCACGGACTGGTCGTTGAAGGCCTGGGTGAGTTCGTCGGCGTCGTCGCCGTCCGGGTCGAAGTCGTCGTTGACGTTCGAGCTCACGTTCTTGTTGCGATAGTGCCGGTAGTACACGTTGCCGCTGATCTGGATATTCGGCGTGATGTAGTGCTCGGCGTTGATCGTGATATAGCCGACCTGGTTCTCGTTGGTGTCCGGGAACGTGTAGGCCTGGCGGAAGTTGTCCATGAACGAACGCGGGATGGTCTGCGAGCCGTTCAGCGTGTTGTCGGCGCCGCCCATCGAGACGGAGATCGTGGTATCCGCGTCCGTATAGCGGATCTTGCCGAAAGCCTGGCGCAGCTTGCTCGAATTGTGATCGGCCCAGCCGTTGTCGTTCGTGATGTTGGCGGTGAAGTAGTAGTCGAGATGATCGCCGATCACGCCGCCCTGCTCGATCTGCGCATACTTGCGCCCGAACGAGCCAAAGCCGGCATCCACGTTGCCGCCCGGATTGCTGCGGCCGTTCTTGGTCTGCACCGCAATGGCGCCGCCCAGCGTGTTGAGGCCGAAGGTCGGGTTCGAACCGGGGATGATCTGCATCGTCTGGATGGCGGCCTGCGGAATCAGGTCCCAGTTGACGACATCGCCGAACGGTTCGTTGATGCGCACGCCGTCCATGAAGACGGACAAGCCCTGCGGCGTCCCGAGCAATGGCGAAGCGGTGAAGCCGCGGTAGTTGATGTCGGACTGGGAGGGATTGCCTTGCGCATCGTTGATATCGACGCTCACGACGTTCTTCTGCAGGTAGTCCGTGGTGGTTTGCGAGTGCTGCGCTTCGATTTCCGAGCCGCGGATGGTCTGGACGTTCGCGGGCACTTTTTCGAGCGGCGTGCCGACGCCGACGAGCGGCGTCGTGCCGACCACCACCACGTTGGGCAACTGCACGGTCGGCGGCGCGCTTGCAGCCTCGACGGGCGCTTCGGCCGTGTCGGGGGCGGGCGGCGTCTGCGCCCATGCGGCCACCGTGATGCTGGCGAATGCGCTGCCGAACACGAGCCGCAGTCCTGCTCGGGGTTTGAACGGATGCGCGGGCGCGCGTCTGCGCGGCATGCTCTTCATCGTCATCTCCACTTGTCGTTATCGGATCTACGCGAAACCACGCGATGTCACGCGAAAGGAAGCTTCCCTTAATGAAAGCGTCGCATAAGAACACGCGCGTGGACCGGGAGCTTTTCCCGATCGCGCAGGGAAGGGTTCCCAATCGCGTCGCGCAGGACACGACCCACTCGGCCGCCGTGCGTAGAATGGATTCCGTGATGCCGACCGAATCCCTTCCTTCGCCCGCAACAGACGCCGACCAGCGTGCGCTGCCTTCGTCGCGCTCCTCCGTACGGCGCGATCTCGCGCTGGTGCTCGCGCTGACCTTCATGGCCGGCGCGCTGTTCGCCCACTTCGACTTCAGCGAATACGCCTACCGCCTGACGCGCGGCGCCGAGCGCTTCCAGCTCGACGAACTCCCGTCGACGCTCGTCGTGCTGGCCATCGGGTGTGCGTGGTTCGCGTGGCGGCGTTATCGCGAGGCGCAGTCGGAAGTGCGGCTGCGGCGCGCGCTGGAGGAAGAGGCGGAACATCTGCTGGCCGAGAACCGCCGGCTGGCGAATCAGGCGCTCGCCGCGCAGGAAACCGAGCGCCGTCACCTTGCGCGTGAACTGCATGACGAGCTGGGCCAGTACCTCAATGCCATGTCGCTCGATGCGGGGCGCATCCGCGATCTCTCGGCCGGACGTGAAGTGGAGATACACCGGCTGGCGCAGTCGCTGATGCAGAACGCGACGCACGTGTATCGCGAAATCGGCGGGATGATTCGCAAGCTGCGGCCCATCGGGCTCGATGAATTCGGCTTGCCCACGGCGCTCGAACATTGCGTCGATGGCTGGCGCGAGCGTCTGCCGGAAGCCCGCTTCACGCTGGCCGTGGACGGCGATTTCGACAACCTGAGCGATGCGCTCAACATCACGCTGTACCGGCTGGTACAGGAAGGCTTGACGAACGTGTCGAAGTTCGCGCGTGGCGCGCGGGTCGAGATCTACCTGGCGCGCGCGCCGGAAGAGATCGTCGTGACGATGGCCGACGACGGCCCCGGCGTCGATCTCGCGAAGCCGCGCAAGGGGCTGGGCCTGATCGGCATGCGCGAGCGCGTCGAGGCGCTCGGCGGCGCGTTTCAGATCGCGAGCGAGCCCGGCTCAGGCTTTCTGTTCTGCGCGCGCGTGCCGGCTCAGGCGGGGCTGCCGTTGCCCGTGACCGGCGCGAACGAAGCGAGCGAAGCCAGCGACGCTTCCGCCGACGAAGCGAAATCGGCGAAGTGAAGCCCCAGCCGGTTGGCGATCTGCGCGAGCTGCACGCCGTTGTCCACGCCGAACTTCTGCCGGATCACCGATTGATGATTCGCCACCGTCTTCTGGCTCAGCCCGAGCTTC
Organism: Caballeronia sp. LZ043; assembly: GCF_031451075.1. Classification (NCBI taxonomy): domain Bacteria; kingdom Pseudomonadati; phylum Pseudomonadota; class Betaproteobacteria; order Burkholderiales; family Burkholderiaceae; genus Caballeronia; species Caballeronia sp. LZ043. The sequence goes on from NZ_JARUXT010000004.1 coordinate 150,524, forward strand.
TCCGCGATGCTCGTCAGCGTATAGCCCTGCACGAGCAGACGCAGCACCTCGAACTCGCGCGCCGATAACTGGCGTCCCGGCGGCCCTTCCTGGATCGTGGCGCGCAAGGCCAGCGCCTGCGAGATGTCCGGGCTGAGATAGCATACGCGCCGCGCCACCGAGCGCACCGCTTCGACGAGCACGTCGGGCGCGCTGGCCTTGGTCACATAGCCGCGCGCGCCGGCATCGAGTGCGCGGCGCACGAAGATCGCTTCCTCGTGCACGCTGAAGATCAGCACATGCGCGTGCGGTTCGCGCGCCAGCATGCGGCGCATCGCCTCGATGCCGCTCGCGCCGGGCAGCGCGAGATCCATCACGACGACATCCGGCTGCAACGCGCAGAACTTCTGGTAAGCCTCGGCGGCGTTCGCGGCCTCGCCCGCGACGTTCACATCGGGGCTCAGTTCGAGCAGACGCTTGTAACCTTCGCGGACGACGGCATGGTCGTCCACCAGCAGCACGGAGATATCGGCAGTCATGGCGTGTCTTCTCCTTCTTCTGAACCACTTGCGCGGGCTTGCGCCGCGATGCGCCGGGAATTCGCATCGTTGCGGAAGACGATGGGTTGCTCCTGCGGTTCCTGCCTGTTTGATGCTGCGCGCACGACTTCGATGACGCGCTCGTGATGCGGAGACTTGTCGCAGACCGGGTCCGCGTTCGCGGGGTCTTGCGTGAGCAGGTAGGCCTGACAGCGGCAGCCGCCCATGTCGATGGACTTCTCGTCGCAACTGCGGCACGGCTCCTTCATCCAGCCGAAGCCGCGAAAACGGTTGAAGGCGTCGCTCTCGTACCAGATGTCCTTGAGCGGCGTCTCGGTCACGTTCGGGAACGTGAGGCCCGGCAGCGAGCGCGCCGTGTGGCACGGCAGCGCCGCGCCGTCGGGCGCAATGCCGAGGAACACTGAGCCCCAGCCGTTCATGCAGCGTTTCGGGCGGCGCTCGTAGTAATCGGGCACGACGAAGAAGATCTTGCAGCGGTCGCCGATCTCCCGCCGATAACGCTCCACCACCGCTTCGGCTTCGTCGAGTTGTTCCTTGGTCGGCATGAGTTGCGCGCGGTTCGCGTGCGCCCAGCCGTAGTACTGCGTGTTCGCGAGTTCGAGATATTCGGCGCCCATGGCAAGCGCCATGTCGATGATGCGGCCGATGTGCGGCAGGTTATAGCGATGCAGCACGCAGTTGAGCACCATCGGAAAGCCATGCGCCTTGATGAGCGTCGCGACGCGCTTCTTGTAGTCGAAGGTCTTGGTGCTGGAGAGAAAGTCGTTAAGCTCCTGCGACGAGTCCTGGAACGACAGCTGGATGTGATCGAGCCCGGCCTCCTGCAACGCGCCGATGCGCTTCTCCGTCAGCCCGATGCCCGACGTGATGAGGTTCGTATAGAACCCCAGCTTGCGCGCCTCGGCGACGAGTGTTTCGAGATCGTCGCGCAGCAGCGGCTCGCCGCCGGAGAAGCCGAGTTGCGCCGCGCCCAGCGCGCGCGCCTGGCGCAGCACGTCGAGCCATTGGGCGGTGTCGAGTTCGCGCGTGTGGTCGGCGTAGTTCACCGGGTTGTAGCAGAACACGCAGTGCAGCGGACAGCGATAGGTCAGCTCGGCGAGCAGCCACAAGGGCGGCGCGATGGGCGTGCCTTCGTGCTCGGGCCGGGCGATCGGTTCGGACAGGTCGGTCATGACGCTACTCCAGCCAGCCTCGCGCGCGCGCGCCGGCGATGAACGCACGCACGTCGTCGCCGAGGTTGCTGGCGTTGAACGCTGCCTCCAGGTCCGCGACGAGCGCGGGAATGTCGCGCGTGCCGTCGCAGCGCAGAAGGATCTGCGCCGCGCTTTGATTGAGCTTCACCATGCCTTCGGGATAAAGCAGCACGTGCGCGTCCTGCGCCGGTTCCCACTGCAGGCGGAACAGGCGTTTTAGTTGCGGACGCAATGAATCGTCCGGCGCTTCGACGGCTTCCTGCCTGCGTTGCGTTGGGCTGTCGCTCATTGCGGAAAGGCCTTTTCGATGGAATCGAGCATGGTCCAAAGGATGTCGAGCTTGAACTGCAGGATGTCGAGCGCGCGCTGCTGTTCGCGGCGCGTCGTGAAATGCGCGAGCGTGACTTCGAGCCCGTGCTCGACATCGCGCTGCGCAAGCGACACGCGCGAACGGAAGTACGCGAGCCCGTCGGGTTCGATCCAGGTGTAGTGCGCGGGCCAGGTTGCGAGGCGGTCCTTGTGGATCTGCGGCGCGAACATCTCGGTCAGCGACGAGCACACGGATTCCTGCCACGGCGCACGCCGCGCAAAGCTCACATAGGCATCGACGGCGAAGCGCACGCCCGGCGTCACGAGTTTGAGCGACCATAAATCGTCGCGCGAGAGGCCGACCGCATCGCCAAGCCGCGCCCACGCCTCGATGCCGCCGGGCTGGTCTTCGTAACCGTCATGATCGAGAATGCGCAGCACCCAGCGGCGCCGCGTGTCGCGGTCGGGGCAATTCGACATCACTGCCGCATCCTTCAGCGGAATGTTGATCTGATAGTAGAAGCGGTTCGCGACCCAGCCGCGTATCTGTTCCTTCGAACAGCCGCCGCCGTTCATCTTTACGTTGAACGGATGATGGATGTGATACGCCGTGCCCTTCGCGCGGAGTTGCGCCTCGAACTCCTCGCGCGTCCACGCGGGTCCGTCTTCGGTCACTTTCGTGAAGACGGGGCCGGTGGTCGGGTTCAGCATCGGATCGAACATCAGGCGGTCTCCAGTGCGTGCAGAGGTCATAACTCGAAACTCATGCCGTCGAGCGCGACTTCGATGCCGTGCTCCGACAACATGCGCCGTTCAGGCCCGTCCTCGATGAGGATCGGGTTCGTGTTGTTGATGTGGATCAGCACCTTGCGCACGCCGGGGCGGTCGATCGAATCGAGCACCTCGATCATGCCGCCCGCGTCGCTCTGCGACAGATGGCCCATGTCGCGGCCGGTCTTCTTCGTGAGGCCGAGGCGGATCATCTCGTCGTCGGTCCAGACGGTGCCGTCCACGAGCAGCAGGTCGGCCGTGCGCATTGCATCGAGCACGTGCGGCTCCAGCGCGCCCAGTCCCGGTGCATAGAAAGCGCGCTTGCCGGTGGCGTTGTTCGTGAACATCAGGCCGATGTTGTCGCCGGTTTCAGGTGCATCGCGATGCGGCGAATAGGGCGGCGCCTTGCTGGAAAGCGGCAATGCGTCGATGCTCACGCGCGGCAGTTCGGGCACCGCGAGCGCAGCGCCGTCGAGCGCGATACGCCGGTGCTCTACGCCGCAGTAGTGCGAGAGGATCGAGGTCACCGGGAAGCCTGTCGAGAGGTCTTGCCACACGGCGTCGGTGGTGTAGAGCGGCAGCGGCGTGCCGCGTTCGCGCAGCATCAGCAGGCCGGTGACGTGATCGATCTGCGCGTCCATCGTGATGACCGCCGCGATGCCCGTATCGCGCACGCGCCGAGCCGGTTGCAGTTCCGGATTCGCGGCGATCTGAGCCAGGATGTCCGGAGAAGCGTTGACGAGCAGCCAGTCTTCGCCGTTGTCCGTCACGGCAATCGAGGACTGCGTGCGCGCGCGGGCGGCGATCGTGCCGCGCCGGACGCCGTCGCAATTGCGGCAATTGCAGTTCCATTGCGGGAACCCGCCTCCCGCCGATGAGCCGAGCACGCGGATTTTCACGGCCACATCCTCCGCAGGAGTCCGTCGCGGTCAATCAACTGATGTTTCATCGCGCCGAGAAAATGCAGGATGACCAGTGCGGCCATGATCCACGCGAGATAGCCATGAATGCCGAAGAAGATCTCGCGCATGTGTTTGTCGTCGGAACCCCATTGCGGCAGGGCGAGACCCCAGAACTTCGTGCCGAACTTGTTGAACGACGAGCCGAGGTAACCGGAGAGCGGCATTGCCACCATGCCAACATATAAAAGAGCCTGCGTAATGCTCGCGGCGGCGCGTTGCCACGTTCGCATCGGCGGCAGAGGCGGCCGGCCGTAGGCCAGGCGTACCAGGATGCGGATCAGCACCAGCAGGAAAACCGTGATTCCGAGCGATTTGTGGAAGTTGACGAGGTCCGACTTGAACGGCAGCCCGCGAGGCAGGCCCACCATATAGAAGCCGATGCAAAGCATGGCGATGATCGCGATGGCGATCAGCCAATGCAGCGCGATGATCGGGCGTGCGTAACGCTCGCTGGCTGCGTCGAGGCGGCCGTTGCGCGTTGCGGAGGTCCGCGCGGTGCTCATGAAGTCTCTCCCGTGAAATTGGATTTCGTTCTACAGGATACAAGTTTCATTTTTTCCCGCTGGCCAAGAATTGGCGATCAGCAATTCCCCCCGGCCATCCACGGCAAGGTCGCCCGCGTAGCGTCGCGGCAACACATGACCGGAACATGTCGAAAAGGGTGCCTTTGCGGGAGTCGCTTCCCGGGCGAGCATGCGGGTGAAGAGTCGCCAGAAGACCTCGAAGCCATGGCCGCCTTCGGTAAAGGTCGGTGGAATGACAGCGGGCGCGTGCGCGAGAAGCACCGTGCCGCGCCGCATGCCGTAGCACGGATGCGCGCCGACCTTCCCGCCGATGCATACCGTCCCCGCGATCAGGCGCGAGGCGGCGAAGTCGCCGGCATCGCCGCTGACGAGCACGGTGCCGCGTCGCATGCGGTCGGCGAGACGCGCGCCTGCGTTGCCGTGGATCACGAGCGTGCCGCCCGTCATGCCTTCCATGTCGCCGGGCAGCGCGGCAGCGGCGCAATCGCCGGCGTTGCCCTGCACGGTCAAGCGTCCGCCTTGCATTTCGCACCCGGTAAAGAGGCCGGCATCGCCGGCAATCTGCAAAGTGCCGCCCGACATGTTCAGGCCCGCGTAATCGCCGGCATGGCCGTGTATTGTCAGCGCGCCCTCGCTCATGTTTGCACCGAGACGGTCCAGCCAGGGCGCGTCGCCTTCTATCAGCAGAGAAGGCAGGTCGGCATGCTCGTGCCGGATGTCGAACAGATCGCCGAGCGCGCAGCGTTCGCCTGCGCCCTGCAACACGATGCGGGGCAAGTCAGCAGGTGCGGTGGCGGCGAGCGTCGCGGGCAGTAAATTCGACGCATCCACGCGAAAGCCCGGCGCAGTTTTGACGCGCAGCGTGATGGCGCTCATGCCCGGCTCCCGTCGATGCCGCGCGCCAGCTCGTGCAGCTTGAAGTGATATGGCCCGAGCTTGCCGCCGTAGTTGCCCGCGGAGACGCGCAGTACGCCGCCCGCGCGGCCGATGCGCGTCGCGGCCGCGATGCCCGCGGTCATGGCGGCGCCGACGTCCGCATCGGTGAAGCCGTCGATCACGATCTCCAGCACGCAGCCGACATCGGGCGTCAGTTCGCTCTTGGCCGAGAGGCCGACGAGCGTCGGACAAAAGGCATCGTTGGTGGACGCCGTGGCGCCCGCATATCTCGATCCGATCTTCGAACCCGAGCGCACGACGCCGCCCGGAAACGGCGTGATGATGTTCGGCAGCGCGTGCATGGCGGCGACGGCGGCTTCCGCGGCATGCAGCGCGCTGTCCATGTCGCGGGCGAGAAACAGCAGGTTGCCGCCGCCGACCGCCTTGACGGTCGCGGTGAATTCCTCGCAGACGAATTCGCCGTCCATCACCGGCACGCGCCAGTAGCGTGTGCCGTCGAGCACCTTGGAGATCTGCCAGCCGTCGCCGAAGAAGCGCAGCGCGGCGCCGAGCGGCGCGTTGTCGGAGAGCGGCGCGCGGCTCGTTGCGGGATCGATGCCGCCATACACCGCCGTGGTCGGACACGTCAGCACGCATTGGCCGACGCGCCGCGCAATCTGCTTCGCCAGTTCCTTCGTTGAGATCGCGAAGATCAGCACGGCCACGCCGGGTCGGCCGTCGGGCGTTTCGTCGCCTGACAGATCACGCTCGATGCCCGCCTCGCAGCCGCAGTCGATCACGGAAGTCGCAAAGCCTGTCAACGAGTTCGCCGCGTGGCGGGCCCAGACGGGCGTATGGGCAGTGATGACGAGGCGTGTGGCCTTCATCGGGAAGGCTTCGGCGAAGGTGTCGTCGATCTGCGTGTCGTTGATCTGCATGCGCTAGCCTCCGCCCGCCGAGAGGCACGCGACCGGCAGCAGCCGGCCGCCGTTGCAGCATGCGCAGATTTCGTCGTCGCCGATGGCGATGTTCTCGAAGCGCGTGGCGAGATGCGCCTGCGCATAGGCGCGCACGCGCTTTTCGATCGAGCGGTCGTAGTCGGGGCTGACGTAGTGAATGCCGCCGGTGGGTGTCGCGAGCAGCGTGCCGTCGCGCGCGATCAGTTCGCCGTCCTTGAACACGTACGCGGGCGAGGTGAACATGCGCTCGCGGTCGGCGTCGTCGCGATACACGGCGATGTCCGCCGCCGCGCCCGCGCCGAGATGCCCGCGATCCGTCAGGCCGAGCAGCTTCGCGGGGCCCGCGCGCGTGATGATCGCGATGTCGTACAGCGAGAACTCGCGCGTGATGTCGGCGAGGGCGCTGGCTGTTTTGGCATCGGCGTGCAATGTGTCGAGCTGGGCATCGCGGAAGGACTTGTCCATCAGCAGGCGAATCAGGTGCGGATAGCTCGTGAACGGGCCGCCGTTCGGATGATCGGTGGTCATCGAGACGCGCCAGGCATCGTCCACGAGCAGGAAGATTTCCAGTCCGATGATCCATTGCAGTGCGTTCACGAAGCTTTGCTCGCGATACTTGAACGGCACGATGCCGCAACCCGCGTCGCATTCGATATCGCCGAGGATCCATTTTCGTGGGCGGGCCATCGGCGTGTTCTTGAACTGCATCATCGTGTCGCCGGACGCGGTGACAGTCTGGCCGAAGATGACCTGACCGACGTCGATGGTCACATTGGGTCGTGCATTGACGGCTTCGGCAATGGCCCGCGCGCCCGACGAGAACTTGCGCGGCCCTTCGGCGCCGTAGCTGTGGAACTGGATGTGAGTCAGGTGGATGGGCAGGCCTTCGGCGGCGTCCATCGTCTTGATGGTCGATTCCACGTTGCCGGGCACGCCGAGATTGCTCGTGTGGACATGCAGCGGATGCGGCACGCGCAGCTCGTTCAGCGCGCGGGTCAGCGTGCGCAGCACGTCGCGGGGCGTGATGCCGTAGTGCACGTGCTTTTCGTCGACATCGAGCGAGCGCTGATTGAACTTGAACGCCGAGATGCCGCCCGGATTGACGACTTTCACGCCGAGCGCCTTGTTCGCATGCAGCGTCCAGCCGACGTAATCGCGCAGATGTTCGAAGTCGTCCTGCGCGGCGAGCATCTGGAGGAAGAGTTCGTCGTTGCCCATCATCACGTAGGCGCCGTGATCGATGATGGGGGTGTCGCCCATTTCCAGATGCGCGTGGCGGGCGTTCGACGCGATCATGGCCGGCTCGAAGGCGGCGGTGTAGCCCATTTCCGCATAGCGATAGCCGGTAGCGAGCGTGCCGGGCGTGCAGGTGCCGCATGAGGGCAGGCGCAGATAGCGGCCTTCGTCGGGACGTTCGGGGACGGCGCGCGGGTCGTCGCGATGATCTTCGGGCAGGAGCAGACGCGAGAGATTGGTCTTGCCGCCGCCGATATGCGAATGCAGGTCGATGCCGCCGGCCATGACGATCATGCCGCGCGCGTCGAAGTCGCGTTCCGGGGCGATGGTTTCTCCGTTTGCTTCGCTGACGATGCGGCCGTTGCGGATGAGGATGTCGCGTGTCTGGCCGTCGATGCCGTTGACGGGATCGTAGAGCGTGCCGCCGCGGAGTCGTGTGAGGCTCATGGGTGGGTCCTCGCCTGCGTGAGGCGTGCGGCGATGGCGGCGACGCTGGGCAGTTCGCTATCGCGCGCGGCGGTGAGGCGGGCAACCACGGAGGTATCGATGCGGAACAGATGTCCGCCGCTGTCGATGCCTGGCGTCGCGACGGGAATGAACACCGTAGCCCCTTTGCGTGGCGGCAGCCGGGTCGCGGGATGACCGAGCACGATGACGGGCAGATTGTCGTCGAGGGCGGCGGGAAGCGGTTCGGGGGTGAAGCTGGAGACCCAGAGCACGGCGTCGATTTCGCCTCGGCTCAGCAGGGTGTGTGTGCGATAGCGGTATGGATCGTGATCGAGCGGCATGCCGTAGGCGACGCGGGTGCGCAGCGGAAAGCCCGAGAGCCAGGTGGTGGTTTGATTGACGGAGAGGGCGCCGTCGTCGCCGGAGAGGGCGAGTGCGCCGGCGCGGGTGGTGCGGTTGAAGGCCTTGACGATGCGTTGCAGCGCTTCGATGGCGAGCGCGGCGTGCGGTGCGGGCAGCGCGGCGGGTTCGAAGATGAAGGCCGTGTAGTGCGCGGCGTGGATGCGTTCGGTCAGCGTGGCGAGTTCGGCGTGTGGGATGGGCCGACTGGATTCGAGGTGTGCGGACCAGAGCGCGAGGAGATCGAAGGGATCGTGGCCTGGGAGGATCGATTCGGTGTGCGGGGTGTGGGCGGCTTGATCGGCGTTGCATCCGATGAATACGATGGGGACGTCGCGATTGGGCTCGGCGATGCGGTCGTAGAAGCGTGGATAGCGTTGCGATGGCTGGCAGGCGAACACGACGATCAGATCCGCGCGCGAGCGAATTTCGGAGAGCGTGGTGAAGAAGGCGCCGCGATCCTGGAGTGCGCGGGTGGTATCGGCGAGGGTATCGCCGTGGAGATGATCGAGGATGGCGCCGCAACGGGCGGCTAGTTCATAGAGGGCGCGGGTGCCGGCGATATCCGTTGTGAGTCCGCCGAATAGCGGACGATGGGCTTTCGACAGGATCTCGGTGGCTTGCTTGAGCGCTGCTTCGGGATCGGTGGGTTGACCGTTGATCTCGGAGGAGCGGGGTGGATCCTGCGGAGCGATATGGGCAAGCGCTTTCTCGAGTCGCGGGCAATGGACGGCGAGGGACTCGGGGGTGAGGTCGTCGCATAGCAATGGGCAGAACGGACACGTCCAGAGGGGCTCTTCGCCGATGGCCTCGGCGGGTCGGCTTTCGGGTTCTGGTGTTGGAGGCATGGTTGAGCCCTTGAGCAAGCTCTATGCCGGTTTGACGGCTTGTTCCCGCTCTTGTGCTCCTATGGACTTCCCGCATTCACGTCGGTCTATTGGCACTGGCCCTCCCCGGGGCGGGGGTCTTCGCTCTCGTCCTTCGCGTGGGTTGCTTTTGTTTGCCAGCGCTTCTATGGACTTCCCGCATTCGCGTCGGTGTATAAGCACTGCCCCTCCCCGGGGCGGGGGTAACTTTCTTTGCCGCTGCAAAGAAAGTCACCAAAGAAAGCAGCTTTTTTTCCCGCCCAGCGTCATCTAGCGGCACGACACAGAACCATGTTTCTGGCCCGGCCGTAGAGCGTGCCCTCATAGGCCACACCGGGCGTGGATCGCGGACCCACTGGGACAAACTGCCGTTCAACGAACTGGTGCAGCACCTGAAAGCGCCGGCCCAGCGCTACGCGCTGCCGAAGGGTAAGCAAGGGATACCAACGTTGGGCTGATGCAGTGAGATGGATGCGTCAGCAAGCCGGCACGCGCAGACCCGATTGACCCGTCGGCGGCGCGTAGCGCTGCGCCGGAGCATGCAGGCGCTGCACCAGTTTGTCCTGTGGTGCGATGTCACAGTGGGTCCGCGATCCACGCCCGGTGTGGCCTATGAGGGCACTCTCTACTGCAGTGCCAGAAACGTGGTTCCGTGTCGTGCCGCTAGGTGACGCTGGGCGGGAAAAAAAGCTGCTTTCTTTGGTGACTTTCTTTGCAGCAGCAAAGAAAGTTACCCCTGCCCCGGGGAGGGGCAGTGCTAATAGACCGACGCGAAAGCGGGAAGTCCATGTAAGCGCAGGCGAACGACAAACCAGCCTAGGCGCCCCAAAATCTACGGGTATTCCATAAGAGCAAGGCGAACGCCACGAACAGCGAAACGAGAAAACCCTGCTCCAGGAAGCAACACACTGTCACGTACAAGACCAGCGCTGGGACAGCGCTTTCCAAACGATTACATCGAAACCGAAGCCCACCATCAACTGGCACAAAAATTGAGACACGACTCCAACTAAACCTTATCCCTGACATCAAGATGCTTAAGAAGAAGCGTCCCATCGTGAAGGGCAGACGCCACGAGCCACCCTGAAGCCCCGCATTGCGCGGCGAGCGCAAGATCGTCCCGCTGGCGAACCCCGCCAGCACCGATCACAACGCGCTCCCCGGCAAGCGCGCGCACGGCGCTGAACGTATCGAGATCCACCCCGGCCTCCGCGCCCACGTGATCGAGCGTCATCACGATCACCCGCCCCGGCCACCACGTGCTCTCGACACCCTCAGCACCGAGCGCCCCAAGCGCTCGCCCACCGCGATAGTCGAGCGACAGGACCGGCTCAAACCCGTACGCCGACGCTTCAGCGATCGCGCCCACGTCGAGCAGCGTCTCCGTGCCGAACACCGGCACGAGCGCCGCCCGCGAGGACGCCCGCGAAAGCCTCGCGATCCGCTCGACGCTCGCACGCATCGGCGCACACGCCGTGAAGCCGGCATCGAGCCAGATCTCGACTTCGCCGCCCAGCGCGTCGCAAAGTGCGGCCAGCACCGCTTCATGCGCGCCGCGCTGCATGATCGCGCCGAGATCGGCGACATACAGCGTCGCAGCGCCCGTAACCGCTAGCAACGCACGAGCAATCGCCACCGGTTCGCTCGTCGCGCACAAGGAGGACTGAATCGGCCGGTAACGCGAACGCTCGCCGCGCACCGCACGCACCACCTGACCGTCGAGCAGATCGAGAACGGGTATCACCTGCATGGATGGCTTTCCTTTGATCAAGATCTTCGTGTTCGAGTATCTCACCGGCGGCGGCATCGATCCGGACGCGGCATGCGCCGCCAGCCTCGCCGATCTCTCCGCACTCATCGTCGAAGGCCGCGTCATGCGCGATGCCCTCGCCGCCGATCTCCACGCGCTCCCTGGCATCGCGGTGACCGTCGCAGGCTCACGGTTCGAATCCGGCGCCGACGCCGCCCGCCACGTCCGCGCCCAGCCCGGCGAGCCGCTCACGCAATTCGTCGCCCGCATGGCCCGCGAGCACGACTATGCCTGCATCGTCGCGCCCGAATGCGACGGCCTGCTGCTCAAGCTCCATGACGCAGTCGGACAGGCCCGCTGGCTCGGCTGCGCCAAGGAAGCCATCCGCACCGCCTCCAGCAAGAGCGCCACCGCCGCCTGGCTCGCCGCGCGCGGCATGCCCGTCACGCCCGCGCTCGAAGCCGACGCCGCCGAGTCCGCCTCCGGACGCCGCTGGGTCGTCAAGCCCGACGACGGCGCCGGCGGCCTCGACACCCGCGTCTACGACGATCTCGCCGCCGCCCGCGCCGAATACGAAGCCCGCGCCGCAGCAGGGCGCAATCCTGTGTTGCAGGAATGGATCGACGGCGAGCCGCTCAGCCTCTCCATGATCTGCCGCGACCGGCTCGCGCGGCTCGTCAGCATCAACCGGCAACGCATCGGCCTGTCCGAACCGGCAAGCCCCGAACGGCGCGAACGCATCGTGCAGTTCGACGGCGTCGATGTCGATCGCATCGACCGCCACGGTCCTCAGGGACGCGCGCTCGAACGGCTCGCACTGCGCGTGGCCGAAGCGCTTCCCGGCCTGCGCGGCTTCGTCGGCATCGACGTGGTGTGGCATCCGGAACGCGGTCCGGTTGTCATCGAGGTCAATCCGCGGCCGACCGTCGCCTACGCGGAACTGAGCCGGCGCGGCGGCAGGAATCTCGCGGCGGAACTGCTGGCCGCGCATCGCGTGCCCGGCTTCGACGGCGAAGCCCACGCACTGCGTGCAGTCGGAGCCGCGTCATGAGGGCATCGGCATCCGGCGACGCACCCGTATTCGGCTGGGACGTGGGCGGCGCGCACGTCAAGGTGTCGCTGGCCAACCGCAAGGGCGAACTCGTCGATGTCGCCCAATGGGCCTGCCCGCTGTGGCAGGGCCTCGCGCACCTGGAACGCGTCATCGACGGCGTGTTCGAACGCTGGCCCGCCGCCGGCGAAGCCTCCGCCCGCCACGCCGTCACGATGACCGGCGAAATGGTCGATCTGTTCGCCGACCGCGCCGAAGGCGTGCGCACGCTCAGCCGCACCCTGGCGCAACGGCTCGGACCGCGCACGCTGTTCTTCGCGGGCGGCGCCGAGCACGACGGATGGCTCGCGCGTTCGGCCTGTGCGGAAGGCTGGCGCAAGGTGGCATCGGCGAACTGGCTCGCGACCGCGCGCTGGGCTGCTACCCGCATGCACGATGCGGTGCTGATCGATATCGGCAGCACGACCACCGACATCATTCCGATCATCGGCGGCGAAGTGCGGGCGCGCGGCACGAACGACGCCGCGCGCCTCGTCAGCGGCGAACTGGTGTATCAGGGCGTGGTGCGCACGCCCTTGTGCGGGGTGGCGCAGCGCATCGCGTTTCGCGGCGAGACGAGCGGCGTGATGAACGAATGGTTCGCGACGACCGCCGACGTCTATCGCCTCACCGGCGAACTCTGGGCCGCGCACGACCAGCATCCGAGCGCCGACAACGGACCGAAGACCGAGGCGGCCAGCCGCGCGCGCATCGCACGGATGATCGGCCGCGATGCCTCGGAAGCATCCGATGCCGAATGGAAACGCTTCGCGCAGACCTGGCGGCACGAGCAGTTGCGCACGCTGGCCGCCGGTCTCGCGCAGGTCGTGGCACGCGATGCGTCACTGTCGACGGCGCCCGTCATCGGCGCGGGTTGCGGGCGCTTTCTCGCGGCGGCGCTGGCGCGGCAGGAAGCACGCGGCTACGTGGATTTTGCGCGGCTCGCGGGCGTCGACGATGACGACGCAACGCGCGCCGAATGGGTCGCGACCTGTGCGCCGAGCGTGGCGGTGGCGTTGCTCGCCGCGCTGGCGACGACGCCCATCGAAAGCGCGCGGAACAACCAAACACAACCGTCGCACGATGCGTCGTCGCGTGCGGCGTGATAGTTTGCGAAACATAGCGGGTTGAAGAGGCGGTATCGAACCGGGTGCGTGGCCCGGCGGCATCATCGAACGAGGACAGGAACCTATGTGGGTGGTGAAGATCGGGGGAAGCCTCAGTCACGACCCGGCGCTGCGCGAATGGCTGACGCGGCTATGGGAAGTGGGCGGCGGGCGCGTCGTGATCGTGCCGGGCGGCGGCGATTTTGCGGACGCGGTGCGGCAATATCAGAGCGAATGGCAGTTCGACGATCTCGCCGCCCACAACATGTGCCTGCTGGCGATGGCGCAGTACGCGATCCTGATGCAGGGCGTCGTGCCTGAACTCGTGCTGGCGTCGAATGAAAACCGCATCCGGCGCGCGCTGCGCGATGGACGCGTGGCCGTCTGGGTGCCCACCGACCTGATGCGCACGACGCCCGACAAGATGACCAACTGGGACGTGACGTCCGACAGTCTCGCCGCGTGGCTCTCCACTTCGCTGAACGCGGAGCGCCTGATGATCGTCAAGTCGTGCGAGGTGGAGGCGAACGCATCGCTGGAGGCGCTCGCCGCAGATGGCATCGTGGACCGGCGCTTTCCCGCTTATGTGCGCGATGCGAATTATGTGGTCGAGATCATGGGAAAAGACGATCTCGCCGTCATGCGCGACCGCTTGCTGAACGTGACGGTGTAAGTAGCGGACGCCGAAACGTTGTCAAACGGAAGCGGCCACGGTTTCGCCGTGCAGCGCGCGCGCCCAGCGCTCGACCCTGCGCGGATCGAGCTTGCCGGAGCGTCCGTCGCGCTCGTCGCACAGCGCGCCGCGAAAGCCCGCGATATCCGGCGCAAGCAGGCGAATGGTGTGCAGGTCGCGCCAGCCGAGCGAACCCGCCACGGCGCTCATCGTGCCGCGCGCACGGGCATCGGCGATACAGGCGGCAAGCGTCTGCACATCGACGCAATCGAACAGCGTGCGGCCATTCTTGCCCGCCGTGTCGAAGACGATGCCGACAAACCCAAGCTGCGCCGCGAGCGCCGCCAGTGCGCGATCCACCCCTTCATCCGACAGCAGCACCGGCACCACCGCCGCCGGCAGGCTCGCGAGATGCCGCAGGCAGCGCTCCGCGCCCGCGCCAGGGGAGATGCCTACCTTCACGTAATCGACGCCCGCCGCCGCGACCTCGAGCACGCGTCCGGTGATGTCGTCGAGCGCGTGATTGGGCCAGTCGCCGATGGTCGCGCTGATCGGCCGCACCGGATACCGCGCCCGCAACGCAATGACGATCCGCGCGATATCGCCCGTCGCGACGCCGCCCAGCGCGCCCGCATGCGGTTCCTTCAGGTCGATCAGTTCGGCGCCGGCCTGCGCGGCATCGAAGGCTTCATCCGCCGAGCGGACGCTCGCGAGCAATGCGGTCATCGTTTGAACACTCCAGTGGGAAGACAGATCAGTCCGGCGTCTTCGCGCGATGCGCATCGACGGCGAGCAACAGCCAGTGCCATGCTTCGCGCTCGGCGTCGCCAGCCGTCTTGTCGATGGCAATGCGCAGATACGCAAGCTCGCTGTTCACCTTGTCGGCCGGCAGCATGAACAGCCGGCTCACCAGTATCGCGCCCTCGACGACCGCAGCCTGTGCACGATTGAAGCCCGGAAACGGTGCATGCGTCACGCGATGCACGCACGCCATGCGCAGCGTTGGACGCGTGTCGTCGTCATCGATCGCGGCGAGGCGCAACTCGATATGGGCAAGCGTCGTCGCGAGCCGTACGCTCGGCACCGTGTCCGCGGGCACTGTCGGCCAGTCGCGCTTGCGGCCCGTCACGCAGCCGGCAAACACGCGCACGTCGTCCGTCAGGTTGAGCACCGCGCTCTGCGTCGCGATGACGTTGTCGAGCGTAGTGGAAGGACGAAACGGCGCGAGGATCGCAAAGCCTTCTTCGAAGCGCACGCCCATCGGCGCAATGTGGGGCCGGCCATCGCGGTCTGCGGTCGTGACGACGGTTTCGTAAATCATGACGGGCGGCGCGGAGAGTCGGGACCGCACGAAGGAACCGCATCGCTTCGACGCGGCCTCGTGCGGATGCTTCCACCTTTAGCGGGTGGCGATGTACATCGTAATTTCAAAGCCAAAACGCATATCGGTGAAGCTGGGCGTAGTCCATTGCATGAGCGTTCCTCCAGTTGGGTGAGTGAATGCCTCGGATACCGCTTCAATGAAGTGCCAGTGCGGACGAATCCGCCCGACGGCCGGGAGGTGGCCGGCTTTGGCACGTTGCAAGCGTCATGCCAGTGAGTCGACGCGGGCGCACGGTCGATCCATTCGGCGAACGCGCACATCGACTGTGACAGAACCAGAACAAAGTGTTCCATCGCCCGTTCAGGAGCGCATCAGGGCTAACACCCAATAAGGCATCGCTTAAGGTCCTGCAAGCAAATCGTGAATTCCTTTCGCTGCGGCCAATGCTTACTCTGCATTCACAGCAGGGCAGTCATCAGGCGCACGTCCCTCTCATCTCACTGTCGAGGAAACGGAATGAACGACTTCAGCAAGGCCGCCGTCGAGGCGGCGCGCAATCCGTCCGATCCGCGCTCGCGCTATGCGGCCGGCGTCATGAAGTATCGCGAGATGGGCTACTGGCAGCCCGACTACATGCCGAAGGACACCGACGTGATCGCGCTGTTCCGCATCACACCGCAAGCGGGCGTCGAACCGGAGGAAGCGGCGGCGGCGGTGGCGGGGGAATCGTCGACGGCGACCTGGACCGTCGTCTGGACCGACCGCCTCACCGCGTGCGACATGTACCGCGCCAAGGCCTATCGCGTCGAACCCGTGCCCAGCATGCGCGCCGATGAACCGCAGTACTTCGCGTACATCGCCTATGACCTCGATCTGTTCGAGGAAGGCTCGGTGGCGAACCTGACCGCATCGATCATCGGCAACGTGTTCGGCTTCAAGCCCCTCAAGGCGCTGCGTCTCGAAGACATGCGCATCCCGGTGGCGTATCTGAAGACCTTCCAGGGTCCGCCGACAGGCATCGTCGTGGAGCGCGAACGGCTCGACAAGTATGGCCGCCCGCTGCTCGGCGCGACCGTCAAGCCGAAGCTCGGGCTGTCGGGCAAGAACTATGGCCGCGTCGTCTATGAAGGGCTGAAGGGCGGTCTCGATTTTCTGAAGGACGACGAGAACATCAATTCACAGGCATTCATGCACTGGCGCGACCGCTACCTGTTCGCGATGGAAGCCGTGAACCGCGCGCAGGCCGAAACCGGCGAGATGAAAGGCCACTATCTGAACGTGACAGCGGGCACGATGGAAGACATGTACGAGCGCGCCGAATTCGCGAAGGAACTGGGCTCGTGCATCGTGATGATCGATCTCGTGATCGGCTGGACTGCCATCCAGTCGATGTCGAAGTGGGCGCGCCGCAACGACATGATCCTGCATCTGCATCGCGCCGGACATGGCACCTACACGCGGCAGCGCAATCACGGCATCTCGTTCCGCGTGATCGCGAAATGGCTGCGCATGGCAGGCGTGGATCACGCGCATGCGGGCACGGCGGTCGGCAAGCTCGAAGGCGATCCCTTGTCCGTGCAGGGCTACTACAACGTGTGCCGCGATGCGCGCAACGAGCCGGACCTCGCGCGCGGCGTGTTCTTCGACCAGCCCTGGGCAGGCTTGCGCAAGGTCATGCCGGTGGCGTCGGGCGGCATTCACGCCGGACAAATGCATCAACTGCTCGACCTGTTCGGTGACGACTGCATCCTGCAGTTCGGCGGCGGCACGATCGGGCATCCGCAGGGCATCCAGGCCGGCGCGACGGCAAACCGCGTCGCGCTCGAAGCGATGGTCAAGGCCCGCAACGAAGGACGCGACATCGCTCACGAAGGGCCGGACATTCTCGAAGCCGCCGCGCGGTCCTGCACGCCGCTTCAGCAGGCGCTCGATACCTGGCGCGACGTGACCTTCAACTATGCATCGACGGATACGCCGGACTTCGCCGTGACGGCGACCGCCGCGGCCTGAGCCTGCCCACACGCATGGAGGAACCGACATGAAGATCACACAAGGCACGTTTTCATTCCTGCCGCCGCTGACCGACGAGGAGATCGTCGCGCAAATCGGCTATGCGCTGGATCAGGGCTGGGCCTGCTCGGTGGAGTACACCGACGATCCGCATCCGCGCAACACCTACTGGGAAATGTGGGGCCTGCCGATGTTCGACCTGCACGATGCCGCCGGCGTGATGATGGAAGTGAACGAATGCCGCAAGACGTATCCGCGTCACTACATCAAGGTGAATGCGTTCGATTCGGTGCGCGGCTTCGAGACGATGCGGCTTTCGTTCATGGTGAACCGTCCTGAAGAGGAACATGGCTTCCGCCTCGAACGTCAGGACGACAGGAACCGCGTGCAGCGCTACGCGCTCCGCACCTACGCCACCGACCGCCCCGCCGGCGAACGTTACTGATGAGGAGGCGAGAATGAGCGCCGAAGCCACGCTCGACGAAACCCAGGCGACGCATGCCGACCTGATGGCGTTGTACCGCGAGTCGCGCATCGGCGAGGTGCTGGCGGAACTGGACCGCGACCTGATCGGGCTGGCGCCGGTCAAGACGCGCATCCGCGAGATCGCCGCGCACCTGCTGGTGGAACGCGCGCGCGCGACGCTCGGCATCGCGTCGGGTGCGCCCACGCTGCACATGTGCTTCTCCGGCAATCCCGGTACCGGCAAGACCACGGTTGCGCTGCGCATGGCGCAGGTGCTGCACCGGCTCGGCTATATCCGGCGCAATCATCTCGTGTCGGTGACGCGCGACGATCTGGTCGGCCAGTACATCGGGCATACCGCACCCAAAACGCGCGAAGTGCTCAAGCGTGCGATGGGCGGCGTGCTGTTCATCGACGAGGCCTACTACCTGTACCGGCCGGAGAACGAACGCGACTACGGGCAGGAGGCCATTGAGATCCTGCTCCAGACGATGGAAAACCAGCGCGACGACCTCGTCGTGATTCTCGCCGGATACGAAGCGCGCATGGAAACCTTCTTTCACAGCAATCCTGGTTTCCGATCGCGTATCGCGCATCACCTCGTGTTCCCCGACTACGCGCCGGGCGAGTTGCTGCAGATCGCGGAGCACATGCTCGCCGACATGCACTACCGCTTCGACGACGACGCGCGCCGCGCCTTCGACGACTATCTCGCGCGCCGCATCCGCCAGCCAAACTTCGCCAATGCGCGATCGGTGCGCAATGCACTGGATCGCGCGCGGCTGCGCCAGGCGAACCGTCTGTTCGCGGCGGCCGAGCGGGGCGCGTGCCACGCCGATGCCAGCGCGTTGATGCAGCTCGACGCCAGCGACATTCGCGCGAGCCGCGTGTTCGCTGATTCGTGACCTTCATGGAGACTGCGCGATGCTCGATGGACGCACCACCTTATCGAAGTTCCTGATCGACACGTTGGATCGCCGGCCTGGCCCCGATGCGGCGAGCGGTCTGTCGGCGCTGCTGATCGATGTCGCGGCCTCGATCAAGACCATCGCTGCGGCGCTGACACGCGGCGCCTTGGGCGGGCAGCACGGCTCGGCGCAGTCGGTCAACACGCACGGCGAGGAACAGAAGAAGCTCGACCTCGTGACCAACGAGATCTTCCTCCAGCATTGCGAATGGGATGGCCTGCTGGCCGGCATGGTGTCCGAGGAAATGGACGAGGTGTACGCCATTCCGGAGTCTTATCCGCGCGGCGACTATCTGCTGGCGTTCGATCCGCTCGATGGCTCGTCGAACATCGACATCAACGGCGTGGTCGGTTCCATCTTCTCGGTGCTGCGGCGCGAAGGCGAAGGTGAGCGCAACGCGCGCGCCGCCGCCGACGCAGCCGCGTTCATGCGCCCGGGCCGCGAGCAGGTTGCGGCGGGCTATGCGATCTACGGACCATCGACGATGCTGGTGCTGTCCGTGGGCAACGGCACGCACGGCTTCACGCTGGAACGCGACGTCGGCAACTTCGTGCTCACGCATTCCGACATCCGCATTCCGGAAGACTCGTGCGAGTTCGCGATCAACGCGTCGAACGAGCGCTTCTGGGAGCCGCCCGTGCGCCGCTACGTGCAGGAATGCAAGGACGGCCGCACCGGCTGCCGCGCGCAGGACTTCAACATGCGCTGGATTGCATCGATGGTCGCGGAAGTGCATCGCATCCTGATGCGCGGCGGCGTGTTCATGTATCCGCGGGACTTCAGGACGCCCGAGATGGAAGGCCGCCTGCGGCTGCTGTACGAGGCCAGCCCGATGAGCTTCCTGGTCGAGCAGGCGGGCGGCCTGTCGATCACGGGACGCGAGCGCATTCTCGACGTTCAGCCCGGCGCGTTGCATCAGCGCGTGCCGGTGATTCTGGGGTCGCGTCACGAAGTGGAGCGGATCCAGCGGTATCACGGCGAATACGATCGCGGCGAGGACAAGCCGTTCACCTCGCCGCTGTTCAACGAACGCTCGCTGTTCCTGCCGGAGACGGAAGCCTGAAGCAGCGCCCGATACGACATCAACAGCCAGGGAGGCAGCGCATGTCAGTCAAGCATCCGATCGTCGCGGTGACCGGCTCGAGCGGCGCCGGCACGACCACCGTCATGAAGAGTTTCACGCACATCTTCCGCCGCGAAAAAATCAACGCGCAGATTGTGGAGGGTGATGCATTTCATCGCTATGACCGTCTTGGCATGCGCGAGGCCATGAAGCAGAGCGAGCGCGACGGGCAACTCAACTTCAGCCACTTCGGGCCGGAAGCGAATCTGCTGCGGGAACTCGAAAGCCTGTTCGAAACCTACGGCAAGAGCGGCGGCGGCCAGTTCCGCCATTACGTGCACGACGAGGCCGAGGCCACGCGCTTCAAGCAGGATGCGGGCACGTTCACGCCCTGGGAAGACGTCGCGCCCGATACCGACCTGATGTTCTACGAAGGCCTGCACGGCGCGGCCGTCACCGACGAAGTGGACATCGCGCGTCATGCGGATCTGCTGGTCGGCGTGGTGCCGATCATCAATCTCGAATGGATCCAGAAGCTGCATCGCGACCAGACGATGCGCGGCTATTCGCACGAAGCGGTGGTCGATACCATCCTGCGCCGCATGCCCGATTACGTGAACTACATCTGCCCGCAGTTCTCGCACACGCATGTGAACTTCCAGCGCGTGCCGACCGTGGACACATCGAATCCGTTCACCGCGCGCGAGATCCCGCAGCCCGACGAGAGCTTTGTCGTGATCCGCTTCGCGAAGCCGCGCGGCATCGACTTTCCTTATCTGCTGACCATGCTGCACGACTCGTTCATGTCGCGGCCGAATGTGATCGTCGTGCCGGGCGGCAAGATGGGACTCGCGATGCAGCTGATCTTCACGCCGATGATCCTGCAGTTGCGCGACCGTCGCGCGCGCGCCTGAGCAGCCCGTTTTCCCATTGCATCAAGGAGGCATCCATGAATGCCGTTGCTGAAGCTTTGCCTGTTCGCCAGCGCTCGCCCGAGATCCGCCAGATGGCCAACGCGCTGCGCATGCTCGCCGTCGATGCGGTACAGCAGGCGAACTCGGGTCATCCCGGCATGCCGATGGGCATGGCCGAGATCGCGGTCGCGCTGTGGACGCGTCATCTGAAACACAATCCGCTGGACCCTGACTGGCCCGACCGCGACCGCTTCGTGCTCTCGAACGGACATGGCTCGATGCTGCTCTACGGCCTGCTGCATCTGAGCGGCTATGACGTGTCCATCGATGACACCCGGCGCTTCCGGCAACTGGGCAGCAAGACGCCCGGTCACCCGGAAACGGGCGTGACGCCCGGTGTGGAAACGACGACCGGGCCGCTCGGGCAGGGGCTGGCGAATGCGGTCGGCATGGCGCTCGCCGAAACCTTGCTCGCGCGCGAGTTCAACCGGCCGGGGCATGAGATCGTTGATCATCGTACGTATGTGTTCGTCGGCGATGGCTGCCTGATGGAAGGCGTGTCGCACGAGGCGGCGTCGCTGGCGGGCACGCTGCGGCTCGCGAAGCTCACCGTGCTGTACGACGACAACGGCATTTCCATCGACGGTAATGTGGAAGGCTGGTTCGCCGACGACACGCCGAAGCGCTTCGAGGCGTATGGCTGGAACGTCGTGAGGGGATTGAACGGGCACGATGCCGATGCGGTCGCGCAGGCGTTGCAGGACGCGCGCGAGTCGGACCGGCCGACGCTGATCTGCTGCAAGACCGTGATCGGCCAGGGCGCGCCGACGATGGCGGGCACGCATGAGGTACATGGCGCGCCGCTTGGCGCTGAAGAGGCCGAAGCCACGCGCCGCGCGCTGGGCTGGGCGCATGGGCCGTTCGAGATTCCGTCGCCGGTGCGCGCGCTGTGGGACGCACGCGAGGCGGGCGCGGCGGCGCAGGACGACTGGAAGCGGCGCTTCGAGGCTTATCGCCGGGCGTTTCCGGACGAAGCCGCGGAGTTCGAGCGGCGGGCGCGCGGCGCGCTGCCCGCGAACTGGCGCGATACGGCGCATGCGCTGGTGCGCGAGGCGGACCGCGCGCGCGAGACCGTGGCGACCCGCAAGGCATCGCAACTGGCCATCGACGGTCTGGCGTGCGCCTTGCCGGAGCTGCTCGGCGGCTCGGCCGACCTGACCGGCTCGAATCTCACGCGCTGGAAGGGCGCGGTCGACATGACGCCGGCGTCCGGCCAGGCCAACTACATTCACTTCGGCGTGCGCGAGTTCGGCATGAGCGCGATGTTGAACGGCGTGGCGTTGCATCGCGGCTATCTGCCATTCGGCGGCACGTTCCTGACGTTTTCGGATTACTCACGCAATGCGCTGCGCATGGCGGCGTTGATGAAGACGCGCACGGTGTTCGTCTTCACGCACGATTCGATCGGGCTTGGCGAGGATGGTCCGACCCATCAGCCGGTGGAGCATGCGGCGACGCTGCGCATGATTCCGGGACTCGACGTGTGGCGTCCGTGCGATACCGTCGAGACGATGCAGGCGTGGATCAGCGCAATCGAGCGCGACAGGCCGTCGTGCCTGCTGCTGTCGCGGCAAAACCTGCCGTTCGTGCCGCGCGACGAGGCGCAGATAGACGGCATCGAACGCGGCGGCTACGTGCTGGCCGACTGGCCGGCGACGAGTGAGCGCGATGCGCGTCGCGTCGTGCTCATCGCGACCGGTTCTGAAGTGACGCTGGCGCTGGAGGCGGTGGAGCCGCTCAGGAATGAGGGCGTTCTTGCGCGCGTCGTGTCGATGCCGTCGACCACCGTCTTCGACCGCCAGTGCAACGCGTGGCGCGAGCGCGTGTTGCCGGAAGGCGTGCCGCGCGTTGCGATCGAGGCCGGGGTGACCGCATTCTGGCGGCAGTACGTGGGATTGCACGGCGGTGTGGTCGGCATCGACCGGTTCGGGGAATCCGCGCCGGCAAACGAACTGTTCGCGCACTTTGGCGTGACCACGGAGGCGCTCGTCGAGGAAGCGCGCCGCGTGGCGGCCTGACGCGTCATCAGCACGATCATCGAGAGGGAGTTCGACATGGCCTTCATTGCATTGAGACAGTTGCTGGATCACGCTGCCGAGCACGACTACGGCGTGCCCGCGTTCAACGTCAACAACATGGAGCAGGTGCAGGCGATCATGGCCGCGGCCGACGCAACCGGAAGCCCGGTGATCCTGCAGGCGTCAGCGGGGGCGCGCAAATATGCGGGCGAGCCGTATCTGCGGCATCTGGTGCTCGCGGCCGTCGAAGCGCATCCGGACATTCCGGTGGTGCTGCATCAGGATCATGGCGCGAGTCCCTCGGTGTGCCAGCAGGCGATCCGTTCCGGCTTCACGTCGGTGATGATGGACGGTTCGCTGATGCCGGACCAGAAGACGCCGGCGGAGTATGGCTATAACGTCGAGGTGAGTCGGCGCGTCGTGGAAGCCGCGCATTCGGTGGGCGTCTCGGTGGAGGGCGAGCTCGGCTGTCTCGGCTCGCTGGAGACGGGGCTCGCGGGCGAAGAGGATGGCGTGGGCGCGGAAGGCGCGTTGAGCCGCGATCGTCTGCTGACCGACCCGGATGAGGCGCGCGCATTCGTCGAGGCAACCGGCATCGATGCACTGGCGATAGCCATCGGCACCTCGCACGGCGCGTACAAGTTCAGCCGGCAGCCCACCGGCGACATTCTCGCGATTGACCGTATCGCTGAGATTCATGCGCGCATTCCCGATACGCATCTCGTGATGCATGGTTCGTCATCGGTGCCGCAGGAATGGCTGGCGATCATTCGCGAGCACGGCGGCGAGATGCCCGCGACCTTCGGCGTGCCGGTCGAGGAAATTCGGCGCGGCATTGCGAATGGCGTGCGCAAGGTGAACATCGACACCGATATCCGGCTCGCGATGACCGGCGCCATGCGTCGGGCGATGGCGGCGGCGAAGTCGGAGTTCGATCCGAGGCATGCGCTGAAAGCCGCGACGGCGGCGGCGCGGGATTTGTGCATCGAACGCTTCGAGGCGTTCGGGTGCGCCGGGCATGGGCAAAGGATCAGGCCTGTTGGGTTGGAGGTCATGGCGAGGAAGTATCACTGAAGCCGAAGCGAGGTCATTCGACGATTTACCGGCTGCCGTCCGGCGGGGAGGGCTTCGTTGAGGTAGCTGGCGAGTTCGGTGTCTGCGGTCAGGAAATCAAGTTCTTCGGTGATGGCCTGCGCCAACAGCACGCGGTCAAACGGATCGCGATGAACGAGGCGCAGGTAACGCACGACGCGCGCAAGCACGAGTCGCACCGGCAGCACGATGAACGGATGCTGCTCGAGCACGTCTATGGCGCGTTCAGCATCCGGTTCCAGTTTGCCTCGCGCGGCCTTGATGGACATCTCCCAGATGCTGGCCGTGCTGACGCAGACCTGTTGCGCTTCTTCTATCGCCTGGCGAAAGCGCGCGGACAGACGGCGGTCACGCGACACACGCCAGATATAGATGTGAGTGTCAAGCAGCACGCGCATCATCGACTCTTGGCTGGTCCGGTTCGTCCGGAAAGATGGGGCCGTAAAACGATTCGATGATGTCGTCAGGCAGTGGTTTCACCAATTCGTCTTCCAGCACCTCCTTGTCGACGTCCATGATGATGATTGACCCGCCCGCCTCGTTGCCGTGTTTGTCCACGATATTGCCGACGTTGCGTACTTTGAGGAGCAACGCTGGACGTTCGCCGCCAATAGCGACATCCTTTCCCTGAGCAACCATATCAAGGATGCGTGGCAGATCATTTTGTGCTTCTTCGACGCTGAAAATGTACATGAATGCTCCGGATGACTGATGGAAATCCCATGCTATCCGACCGCCTTCAACCCGCCAATACACCATTCGGCCAACCGATATCAAATAGGAGCTATCTCAATGCCCACCGCATCCCCGGCTACCGATCCCGGCACACAGGCAGCAGCTTTCACCTTGCCGGCAACCGACGGGAGCAACCATACGCTCGATTCGCTCAAAGGCGCGAACGGCCTCGTGATCGTCTTCATGTGCAACCACTGCCCCTACGTCAAAGCCGTGCTGCCGAACCTGATACGCGACGCGCACGAACTGCAATCGCACGGCGTGAACCTCGCGGGTATCAATTCGAACGATGCCAGCGTCTACACCGACGACGCCTTCGAGCGCATGATCGCGTTGACGCACGAATGGCGGCTGCCGTTTCCCTATCTGCACGATGAAACCCAGCAGGTCGCGCGCGACTATGGCGCGGTGTGTACGCCGGAAGCGCTCGGCTTCGACCGCGAACTCAGGTTGAGATATCGCGGACGTATCGATGCGTCGCGCAAGGAAGCATTGCCGCTGGCACGGCGCGACCTCTTCGAGGCCATGCTCGCCGTCGCGCACGATGCCGAACCTGACGACCCGCAATATCCCGCGCTGGGTTGCTCGATCAAATGGAAACGCTAGCCTTTGCGTCGCGTGCTTCCCGGCGCATGCCACGCGCTTAGATCCTCTTCCAGCCGGTCCACTTCGCATCCCCAGTCGAGCGGCTGGTCCTGATCGAAACGCTTGCCCAGTTGCCACGCAATCTCCGCGCGCGCCAGTTGCACGCCGAGATAGAACGCATGGCCGCCGTCGCTTTCCACCTTGAGTTCGGGAAAGAGCGCGAACGGATCGACGGCCACATGATGACCGTCGCGGTTATAGACATGAATGCCCTGCGACGACACCTGCACGCGAAAATTCGGATCGCGTACAGCGGCGGCGATCACGTCGATCTCGCCGGCGTCGTACGGAAACGGCCGCTTCGCATGCAGCGCTGAGAGGTCGCTGGAAATGCCTTTGGGCAAGGTCTGCGTTTCACGTGCGGCATGCATCACGCGGCGCGCGACGTCGGCTTCGCGCACGGCACGCCGCGCATGCAGGCTCACCGAGGTCGTCAGCACGGCTGCAACGCGCAGCTCCGCCGCCATGCCGAACAGCACTGCATTGATGCCGCTCGTGTCCGCTTCGGTCAGCTCGGTGACATTGCCGACGCCCATCATGATTGGCACATCGGGATAGCGCTCGCGCAAGGCCACATAGCGCGCGATGGACGCCGCCAGGCCAAAGGGAATCGGGTCGAGAATCGGATCGGCGAGAAAGGCGCGGCGGCGCTTCGTCATGGCGTCGATGGCGCGGTCCAGCGAAGCGACATCCGCAGGTTCGCGTGGCACCAGAACCGGCGTGGACGCAATCTCGTCGGCAATCCACGCCGTATCGACGTTCAGACTCATCACATAGTCCGCGCCCGCACGTCCGCCGCGCAGGAGTTCGTCTTCGCGCATCGAATCGACGCTGACACGGAAGCCCTGCTGCTTCAGCATCGCAACCGTCTCTTCGAGATGCGGAAACGGCGTCTCGGGCAGGCAGCCGATGTCGATCACATCCGCGCCCTGCCGCCGGTATTCGTGCGCGCGGGCCGCGATGCCGTCGAGGCCGAGGCGCGGCGCATCGACGATTTCCGCGAAGATCTCGGTCTCGTAGCGGGACAGGTCCACGTGCCGCGCCTCGCGTCCGAAGAACTGCGGCAGATCCTTGACCTCTTCCGGCCCGCGTTCCACCTTCACGCCATAGTGGGCGGCGAGGGCGTCGAGATCGCCGCGGCACCGGCCCGGCACGATCATGCGCTTCGTCCCTTCGGTCAACGGCACGGCGACGCGTCGTCGAATCATGTCGGCGGTCATCAGCCCCGCGACCTGCAGCCCGATCTCCCGCACTTCCCAGGTGAAAGGCGTGCGCTGCGCCGCCGGGGCGATGCTTTCGAGCACCTGCTGAAGGCTGAGTTGCGCGAGCCGGCCGGTCAGGAAGACGATGTGTTCCATGCAAGCTTCAGGGCCGACAGGCGTTGATCGAGCGCGGCTTCGAGTTCGTCGAGCGAGCGCGGCACGGTGGTATGCGCAAAACGCGCGAGCCGCTCGACATTCTCGAACTCGATCGCGCGCGGCCGCACTTCGACCCATTCCTTCGGCGCCTGGGTGATGACGGAAGCCTCGGTGTCGCAGGCAAACACGATGCCCGGCACGCATTGCTTGCCGGCCTGCGCGTAGAGATTGGTGGGCAGCGTGTCGGAGATGCCGAACGCGCATTTGGCGACGGTGTTGCTGGTCGCGGGCGCGATCACCACCGTGTGATAGTCGCCGTTATAGAGCATCCCGACGGGCACGCTGCTCGCGCTGTTGTCGCGGAACACCTTGAAGCGTTCGCGCAGCTTCGCGATGGGCCAGCCATACAGCGGCAACACTTCCTCTCCCGCCGACGACAGGAACAGATCGACGCCCGGCAGGCGCAGCGCGAGCGCGATCGATTCTTCGATCATGTGACCGGAGCCGGTCACGCACCACGCGAAACGCGCGTCGGGCTTGAACTCGTCGAGCCGGCGGGCGGGCGTGGGTGGCGTCATGCGTCGGCGGCGGCGTTGTCGGCGGGCGAATCGTGCGAAAGGCGAATATGCAGCCGATGCATCTTCCGATACAGCGTGTTGCGGCTGATGCCGAGCACCTTCGCGACATTGCTCACGTTCCAGCGGTGCTCGTCGAGCAGTTGCAGCACGGTCTCGCGCTCCTTCGCCTGGATCGCATTGAGCGACGAGACATCCGCGTCCTCCGCGAGATGCGCGGGAGGCGCACTCGCTGCCGGAGCGGGCGCACGCACGGAGACGGCCGGGCTTGCGCCGTTGGCGATCTCGGCGGGCAGATGCGCGCACAGGATCTCGGGACCGTCGCACAGGGCGATCGCCATTTGCAGCACATGGCGCAACTGGCGAATGTTGCCGGGCCAGGGGTACTTCAGCAGCGCGTGGCGTGCTTCCGCCGAGAGCCTGGGCGGATCGTCGGATTCGGTGTCGAGAATGTGGCCGATCAACGCGAGCGCATCGGCGCGTTCGCGCAGCGGCGGCAGATTGATCTCGATGCCGTTCAACCGGTAATACAGATCCTCGCGGAACAGGCCGTTCTGCACCAGTTCGATCAGGTTGCGGTGGCTCGCGCTGATCAGCTGGAAATCCACCTTGACCGTGGTCTCCGCGCCGAGCGGCGTGACTTCGTGTTCTTCGAGCACGCGCAGCAGACGCGCTTGCAGCGCGAGCGGCATGTCGCCGATCTCGTCGAGGAACAGCGTGCCGCCGTTCGCCTGCACGATCTTGCCGCGGCGCCCCTCGCGTTGCGCGCCGGTGAAGGCGCCCGCGCGATAGCCGAACAACTCGCTCTCGATCAGGTTCTCCGGCAACGACGCGCAGTTCACCGCGACGAACGGACCCGTGCCGTTCGGACTGATGCTGTGCAGCGCATTGGCGAACACTTCCTTGCCGGTGCCGGTCTGGCCGCGCAGGATGATCGGGATCTTGCGCTGGATCACGCGCGCCGCGAGCTGGATCTGCGAGGCCATGCGCGGATCGCCGAATTCCAGGTGCGAGAGCTTGTCGAGCCGGCCCGCGACCGTCGGCTCGCGGCCGGCGTCCTTCTTCGGCGGACGGGCGCGCGCGGGCGTCGCGGCGGGCTCGCTTATCAGGATGCGGGTGCTTCCCGCGGCGCCGTCGCGCGGCGTCTGCGCCGTCAAGAAAAAGCGCGTGTTGGTCTTCGCGCTGTACACCGTCACCGGATGGAACGAGCCGCGAATGCTGCGCGCGATCATGTCCTCCAGCGTCGCGTTGAACGCTTCCTCGATGCGCTTGCCGCACAGTTCGCCGGGCGACCGCAGATCGAGCTGGAATAGCGCGCTGCGGCTCGCCGCGAGCACGACGCCGTCGCCGCTCACGGCGAGCTTGCCCGCGTGCAGCGTGCCGACGAATTCCGGCCGGCTATGAAAGTGGATCAGGTTGGCGTGCTGGTAACGGGCATCGATCAGACGATTCTCGATCATCTGCCGCGACATGCCCACCAGCACCAGCGAATGCTGTTGCAGCAGCTTGGAGCGACTGGTCACGTCGAGCACGCCGGCGATCTCGCCGCGTTCGTCGAAGATCGGCGCGGCGGAGCAGGTGAGCGACGTATAGCGCGGATAGAAATGTTCGTGCTGGCACACGGCGATGCAATCGCGTTCGATCAAACACGTGCCCATGCCGTTGGTGCCGGCTTCGCGCTCGCTCCACAGGGCGCCGACGCGCAGTCCGTCGGCCGCGACGGCCTCGCCGAACGGCACCGACGAGACCTGATGCACGATGACGCCATCGGCATCGACGAGCACGACGGCCAGTTCCGGATCGGCGAGCTGCTGATACAGCGTGGTCATTTCGAGCTTCGACGACGCGATCAGGTCGCTTGCGGCTTCGCGGCGGTCGTTGAGCTCGTGCTGCGTGAGCACGGGCGGCATGACGAAGCGGCCGGGATCGAGCTGGAACTCGGTGAGGCAGCGCAGCCACGACTGCGCGACGGAATCGCTGGCGCGGCGGGCGGCCAGCGGGTTATGGACGATGTTCAGTACTTCCCGGACATGCGTGTCTACGTCAGCAAGCGACGACATGGGGGCAAGTCTCCGTTACGCCGGTTTCGGTGCGTGCCATGCACGCGGTCCGCCCGGCGCCGAATCTGTTGTGTACTCGGCTGGCGCTGCGGCGCTCTCAATTGCGCTGATTCGTTCTTGCTCTGCTTCTTGTGCTTTGGCATTCCGCACGCAGACGCGCCTCGTGGCCGGGCTGGAGAGCGTGATGGCTGCTGTCATGCCGCTGGTTTTGCGGCTATTCGGCAAGCCGTCCCGCCCGGTTCGCAAAAACTTTACCTCCGATGACGTATTGATTCAATAAGTAGTCGCATCGAAGGGGATAAACGCGCCCGCTTTTTGCTTTCACGTTACCTGTACTTTCGGCGGTGGGCGCCGGAAGCGCTCGATACAAGCGCGTGCGCGGCGAGGACTCCATGGGACGAAGCGAACCGATCAGCGATCCGAATTTCGTGGCGCCGCATGCTTCGGGCGAAGCGCGCGACGTGATGGATATCGTCTACATCGAAGGATTGACGGGGCAGACGGTGATCGGCATCGATTCGAGCGAGCTGCACGAGCCGCAGACGGTGCGCATGAATCTCGCCATCGGCGTGCCTTGCGTACGGGCCTGCCAGACGGACCGCATCGAGGATACGGTGAACTATGCGGCGGTGCGCGAGGCGATCCACGGCCTGCTCGCCTCGCATGGCGTGCAGTTGCTGGAAGCGCTGGCGGAACGCATCGCGCAGATGGTCATCCGGGATTTCGGGGCGCACTGGGTGCGCATATCGCTCGCCAAGCCGGCCAAGTTCGACGATGTCGACGCCGTGGGCGTCGTAATCGAACGCAGGCGCCCGGCCGGCGCGGCGGTGTCGCTGGCGTGGATCGGACGGGGCTACGTGCCGCAATGACGCGAGAGGCTCTTACTTCGCCGCGGCCGCCTGCTTGCCGATGCCGCACGCCTTGAACGCGTCCTTCTGGAGATCGCGGAATTTCCTGGTCTGTGCCTTGGCGCGGTCCACGCGGAATTCGGCGCCGCCTTCGCCGCCCAAGGTGGCGTACTTCGAGAAGGTGGACTGCTCGACGAAGTCGTCGTAGGTGAGCACCTTGGCGATCCTGTCGATGGCGCACGAACACTTGTACACGTTGACGAAGTCGTGGCCGTTGTCATCCATGCAGCCGAGCACGTATTCCACGCGCCCTTCCGTCGGATAGTTGTGACTCTTCACGGGCGCCGCCGCCGCGTCGCCGCCTGAGGCGCTTGCGGCGAATGACAGCGGTGAGATCAGCGAGAGGCAGGCGAACACCGTCAGCGCGCAGCAACGTGGGGTCATGCGAAGAGCCTCGTAGTCGTCGTGATGGGGCTTCGGCCGGTGCGCGCCGGAGCGCTGCCCGCACCAGCCGAAGATTGGATCAGCTCGGCGAGAACGGATGCGACATCGTTCCCTTCTTCGATACTACCTCCTTCGCCGACGGCTCGCCCGCCACCGCGCGCGCAAGCGCTTCCTTGGTCGCCTGATAGTTGAAGTCGTGGATCTTCTGGTCGTTGTCGGCTTCCCAGTGGATGAAGACGCCGACGCAGATGAACAGGTCGTCGGCTTCGTCGGCGGGAATCACGCCGCCTTCCACGCTGTCGGCGACCGCCATGGCCACCGCGCGCTGCGCCGGGCCGAACATCTGCACGGCCTGCTTCGCACCCTTGATCGTCACCTTGTTGAAGAGAATCGTGTTCGGCTTGGTCAGCAGATTCGGCGCGACCACGGCGAGCAGCGACGTGAAGCCATCCTTGTTGTTCGTGAGCGCGTGGCAGAACGCGGTCTCGGCAGCGGAGCCTCGCGGTCCGATGATCAAGTCGATGTGTGCGACCTCGTTGCCATCGCCGACGAGCGATTCGCCTACCATGACGCGGTTGATTTTGGCCATGCTGTTCCTCCAGTGAGTGTGGTTCTTGGGACTAGCGACATGCACTCGACTCGCGACGGCGTTCCCCAGCCGTCCGAGGCTCGCGGTTCGACCGGACTTTCGACGCGACCGCACAACCGGGAGTCTCCTAACAGGTTCCGTGCCAATTTTTTGTCCCGCGCAGCCATTGCTCGCGAGCGAGATCACGACACGGACTGGATCGTCAGCGCGACGAACAGCGTCGCCACCGCGAGGTCCGCGCTCGTGCCGGGATTGATGCCGCGCGACTTCAGTTCTTCATCCCAGACATCGAGTGCGGCGGACTGCGCGGAGCATCCCGCGTCGCGCCAGCGGGCGCGCTGCAAAGCGGCATCGCGGGTGACACTTTGCGCCGGCGCCGCGCCGTGCTTGCGCACAATGTGCGAATCGGGCCAGCGCGAGAGAAACGTCAGGAATGCGTCGAGCATCGCGCGTTGCTGTGCGTCCGGCGTTATCGCTCCTGCGGCATCGGTACTGGCGGCGAAGACATCCGCGAAGCCTTCCGCGTATTGACGCGCGATGCTGTCGCGATCGCCGGCGAGCGCCATGGCCGCGCGCAGCGTGACCGTGGGCGGCGCGTGCACCGATTGTTCAGACGCTTCGCCCAGCCCGCCCGGATTCGCGAGCGCGATGGCCTGATAGGCGAGGCGCGCATCGTCGATGTCCAGTGCGTCGAGCACGCGGCCGGTGGCGTCATGCCAGCGTGCGGCGGTCACGGGTTCGTCGGATGGCAGAAGCTCGAGCGCCGCGCAGAGCGGCGCCGCCAGCAGCACGATGCCGAGATTGGTATTGCAGCCGACACTATCGACGCTGCGTTGCACGGCTTCGAGAATGCGCGCGCCCACGGACGCGCGCGCGATGAACAGCCCCGCGGCCGCGGCCTGCGCGCTCTCGATGAACTGCGTCGCGGTCATCCCGTGCCCCGCGCTGGCGACGCTCACATTGCCGGGCTTGCGCGTCTCGACATCGAGCTCGCACGCGCGCAGGAACGTGGCGCGCGGCGGCTCAACGCGGTCCATCGCCGCTGGCGAGCAGGAGTGCGCCGCGCGACTCGGGCAGCTTGCGCGCGAGGAGATCGTCGACGAGCAGTGCGGCGATATCCACCGGCGTCACGCTCTGCAAGCCGCGCCATGCCGCCACGCCGTTCACTTCGAGCACGACGGGGGATCCGTCGCGCGACGGCATCAGATCGACACCGGCGTAATCCAGCCCGAGCGCCTGCGTGGCGCGCACGGCGATCTGTGCGAGCGGCGGCGTCAATTCGGCGGGCTCGCAGTGCGCGCCGCGCGCGAAGTTATGGATCCATCCCGCGCCGCCGACGCGCTTCATCGCCGCGACGGCCTGCTTGCCGATCACCAGCACGCGCCAGTCGAAGCCCGGCTCGCCCGCATCGACAAAGCGTTGCAGATAGGCGACCTGGCTGAACGGCCTGAGCGACGGCAGCCGCACGCCGGGCTTCTTCAGTCCCTTGCCCTGCGAACCGAACAGCGGCTTCATGACCACTTGCCGGCCCGCCGCCGTCTCGCGCATCAGCACGCGCTGCGCGTGCGCGGCCGATTCGCCGGCCCAGGTCGCGGGCGTCGGCACGCCGTAGCGATGCAGCAGGAAGCTCGTCATCGACTTGTCGACGCTACGCTCGATCGCGCGCGCATCGTTATAGACCGGCACGCCGCTTTCCCGCAGCGCGTGCAGGATGCCGAGCCGCAAAGTCACCTGCTCGAAGGTGCCCCCCGCGATGCCGCGCACGAACACGGCGTCGGGCAGCGTGCGGCCGAAGCCGGGAATCGCCAGGCCGTGCGGCGTCCAGGTCGTGTCGATACGGCATTCGGCCAGATCCACGCAACGCGCCTCCACGCCGCGCGCACGGAACGCCTTTTTGAGCCGGCCGGTGTGCCAGCCGGTTTCGTCAGTCATGATGGCTACGCGCGGCGTCGCCGGATTCACGACGCGTCTCCGAGCCATTGGGCGTCGAGAAGCGCCTTGTCCACCTTGCCGCCGTGCCAGGTCTTGCCGCTTTCGAGGCTCGACACCCACACCTCGGCGGGAGCGAACAGCGCGGCATCGATCTGATAGAAGTCGTAGTTGAAGGCCGTGAAGATGTCCGCGAACGGCCGCCCGTAATCGCGCGCATTCGACGACGGCAGTTCGGCGGCCAGGCGCTTCGCCGCCGCATCGCTTTTCACGGTCAGATGCACACGGCCGCCATACAGGATGGCGTCGTTGGTGCGGCCCATCGCCTGAATGCCGTCGGGCGCGGGCGGCGGCAACGGCGCGCTGCCGCTGCCTTCCACGATCTCGCCGAGATCCACGCCCAACACGTGCGTCTTGTGCAGCGCAAC
The DNA here is from genome assembly GCF_031451075.1 of Caballeronia sp. LZ043. Taxonomy (NCBI): domain Bacteria; kingdom Pseudomonadati; phylum Pseudomonadota; class Betaproteobacteria; order Burkholderiales; family Burkholderiaceae; genus Caballeronia; species Caballeronia sp. LZ043. The sequence continues at coordinate 183,749 of NZ_JARUXT010000004.1, forward strand.
TTCCACGACCCGCGCGACGACCTGCACCGTGCCCGCCATGGACTGCGTCGGCGTGACGGCGATCACCAGCGCTTCCGGGGCGAGCCCGCAGTCGCCCAGCACCTTGTCGATGACGACCTGCGGCGGCACGCGGTCCACTTCCATCACCAGCGCGCCGCGCGCGTGCCGGTCGCGATAGCCGAGCTCGTCGAACAGCGCTTCCTTGCCGGCGAGCGCGCGCGCCGGTCCCGAGCCCAGCGAGAAAAATTTCTTGCCGCCGGTCTGCTCCTTGGTCGCGGAGAGGCTCCAGCCCGCGTATTGGCTCGCAAGACACGCGAGCACCGGCTGGCTCGTGTGTACTTCGATGAAGGCAGGCCAGAGCGGCGCGCCATCGAACGCGGCGCGCCGCGCGACCTGCCCGAGGCCGCCCATGCAGATGCGCGCGATCAGCAGGCCCGCCTCCGCGCTGCCCGGCGCGGCGACGCCCGCATCGACGATGACCGTGCCGCCGTCGGTGCGCGCGACGTGGACGCCGAGGCGCGCGGCGTCATCGACGAGCTGCGCGACGAGCCGCTCGCTCGATGCATTGACGCTCAGTGCGGGCGGCGTGAAGGAAGATGAGCTCATGAACGGGAGAGGGTATCGATACGTTGCAGGAGGCGCGCGTGTTCGCGCTCCATCGCGTCGCGCAGCGCGGCGAACGCGGGCGCGGTGAAGGTCATCGTGCAGACCGGCATGCCCGCTTCGATGCGCGCACCAGGCGAGGGCACGTCGTGGCAGGCGGGATCGGCGAAGCAGGCGTCGCTGAATTCGCGCGACACAGTAAAGCCTGTGGGCGCGAACACCACGCGTTGCCCGGCGAACAGCGGCGACGGATGCGTCATCGCTGCACAGCCCTGTGCGACCTGCGGCAATTCGCCGTGCAGGCAGGCATCCAGATGCGCGCCGACCAGGCCGCGCGGCCAGGCGTCGGGCCAGACGGTTTCGTAGAGCGCCATCGTCGATGACGGCCGCGCGTTGATTTCGAGCACGCTGAAGTCGTCGCCGTCGAGCAGGAAGTCGATGCTGTTCAGCCCCGTCAGGTCCGTCTTCCACACGATCGCCTCGATCGCCGCGATGACGCGCGCCGCCGTATCGGCGGGCAGCTGCGCGGGTCCGAGCGAACCCGCATGCACGAACGGCAGCCGTCCCGCCGCGACGGTCAACTGCTCGGCAAAGCCGATCACCACGGCTTCGCGTTGCGCCGCGACGAACAGCGCGGACATCGGGCGGCCCTGCGCGAGCCGCTGGAAATAGGCGCGCGGCACGGTGCGATCGACGTCGCCCGCCCATTCGACATGCGTGCCGCCGCAGCCGTCCGGCCGCTTGACGAGCCACCCTTCAGGTCCGGCAGGCGCGGCGAAGCTGACTTCCGGATGCGGGATGCCGGCTTCGTCGAGCAGGGCGAAGAAGCGCCGCGGGTCGCGCACCGCCAGCGCCTGCGCCCCGTTGCCGATGAAACGCGGCACGCCCGGCGCGCGGCTCAGCTCGTTGGCGAGCGGCTCCAGCCCGCTCGTCACGATGAGCCCGAGCATGCGCGGCAGGCGCGCGGCGTGTTCGAGCGCATCGTAGAGCCGCGCACGGTCGATCGACAGGCCGTTGCCGTCCGGCTTGCCGATGTCGAACCACAGGCCCGCATGTTCGCGCGTATCGCGGTCGCCGAAGATGTCGAGCGCCACGACATTGAGCCCGGCCCGCGCGGCCGATTGCGCGAGCAGCCGCGCCGACAGGCCTGCCACGGCCACGCGCGGCGCGCGGGCGCTTACGTGCGCCATCATGAACCCTGTCCGCCAACGATCGCGCGGGCTTCGTCGAATGCTTCGGGAAAGCCGAGATAGACCGGCTTGCCGCCGGTGCGCATGCGCAGGAAAAGCCGGTGCTCGGCCTGATACTTGACGTTGCCGATCGCCAGCGCGCCGATGCCCACCGCGTCCTGACGCGCCGCGCCCGCGAGCGGCTTGCCGTCGTCCATGACATTGACGCCCGCGATGCCTTCGGGCGGCACCGCGTTGACGTCGGCGGCGATCAGCAGATTCTTCGCGTGTACGAGATCGGCGGCGCTCATCACCTGCACGCCCGCGACGGCCGTCGCGAACACCACTTCGGCGCGCGCCAGCTCGCGGTGCAACTGCTCCGGCGAGCCGGTCGCGACGCCCGTGGTAGCGATATCGAAACGCCGGTTGACTTCGTCGCTGACCTGCGTGGCGCGCGACTGGCTCGAATGGCTCGCGACGACGACATCGGCGCCGAGCGAGGCCGCCATCGCCGCCGCCACGCGTCCGACCGCGCCGGTGCCGCCGAGAATGAGGACGCGCTTGCCGCCGAGATCGACGGAATGCGCGGCCTTCAGGTGCTTCTCAGCGAGCGCGACCAGCGCGGCGGCGGTCGTGTAGGCGCCGCTCGGGTCCGCGAAGACCGAGACCTCGAAGGGCGGCACCATCGCGTGGCGGGCTTTTTCGAGCATGTCGGCGGCGAGCATCACGTCGCGTCCGCCGATGAAGATGCCGGTGCGCGATACGCCTTTCGGCCCGCGCGAAAAGATCGCGTCCTGCGTGAGCTGCACGACGCTGCCCTCGTCCACGTTGCAGTACGGCACGAGGATCTGATAGCCGGCGTCGGCGGCCATGTTCACGTCGAACGGGCTCATTTGCGGCGTGCTCGTGAACATGTGCAGCACGTAAGGTCGTTCGGTGGCTTCGGGCATGGCGGTGGACTCGTGTGGGTATTGCTTTGAATCGCTTGGAATCGCTTGAAATCGATTGAAGCTGTTGTGTGCCGAAACGCCCTTCAGGCCGCGTCCGCGCCGCGCTGTCCCGGCGCCGCCGCGCGCCATGTCGCGCCGCGGTTGCGCGCGGCGGCGATGGTGTAGTTCAGCGATGCGCCCGGCGCGACGCGTCGGGCGGCCGCGAGCGCGCGCTCCGCGTCCTGCGCGCTCTCGACGAACGCGAAGCCCACCGGTCCCCACGAGGTCTGACCGATGCCGGCTTTCTGCTCGGCCGCGACGGCCTCGATCGCGCACGCGACAGCAGGGCTCGCGAAGACGCCGCCCTGCACCGGCGCGAAGTACTCGCCGATGGTCTGCTGCAGGTCGCACAACGCGTCCGCGAAGGGCGCGAAATCGCGCTCGGCGACGGCGGGCAGGATCCGCATCAGCACCAGATGACTGAGGTGTGCAGCGAGGTACGCAGGGAACGGCGCGAGCGAGGCGAGCCCGCGCTTCTCGTCATCGCCATGGAGTCCTTCGCGCGAGGTGTCGTCGATGAGCAGCACGCGCCAGGCTTCGGGAAAATCCTGACGCGCGATCAGCGGCGGCAGGAGCGTGCCGGCGGCGCGGCCGCCATCGACGATCAGACCGCCATGATCGAAACCATGAATGCCGATACCTGAACGCAGGCCGCGCGAGAGCACCCGGGCGATGTCGGCGGAGCTCGCGTCGAGGCCGCGCACGCGGGCGAATGCCGTGCCCAGCGCGAGCGCCAGCTGCGTGCCGGAGCCCAGGCCGGTGTGGGCGCGCGGAGTGTGATGCAGTTCGATGTCGAGTGCCGGACCCGCGCCGAAGGCTGCGTGCAGCGCCGCGAGATGCTGCTCGATGCGCTCGCGCTGCGCGACGCTCGCCGCGCCGTCGATGCCGCCATCGATGCGTCCATCAATGCGTCCATGATGTGCCGCTGCCGGAGCGTGCCGCACGGTAAGGCAGGTACTGTGTGCATCGATGGCCAGGCCCACGCTGCCGAACGAGCGTCCGAGCGAGGCGTTCGGATCGATGAAGCCGAGATGCAGCCGCGCGGGAGATTCGACTGTGATCGCCGAGGGAGGGGATAACCGTCCGGGAGAAGTGGGCATCACGGTCTGTGGTCGAGGCCAGGGGAACCGCGAACATGCAAATGCTGTACCAGAATGAGGAAGCGCGCCGGGCGCGTTCATGGCTGATGTACGAGGACGATCACGCGAAGCGAGGGCTTTCGAAACACCGCCCTCGCTTCGCCTTTGCCGCTAGTCGTACTTGATATAGCGGAAGCGCTGATCGTCGGATGGCGTGCCATCGAGCGGGCCGTCTTCCTTGCCGGGTTGCCAGTGCACCACGTCTTCGATCTTCCGGGCGAGCGTCAGATCCTTGTCCGTGATGCCCTTCGCCGAATGCGTCTTCAGCTTGACGATGACGAACGCATACGAAACCGTGAGATCGGGATGGTGCCACGCGGCTTCCGCGAGATGGCCCACGGTATTGACCACCATCAGCGTCCCTTTCCAGCCCTCGGTCTTGTACTTGCGCCGCAGCCACCCGTCTTCGAGATACCAGTGTGCGAGCGGACCCTTGAGTTGCTGCTTTACTTCCTCGTCGGAATACACCTTTTCGCTTTGAGCCATGACAAGGCCTCCATGAGATGAACATGCTGGTCGAGTATGCGCCGCGCCGGGCGCGCCCATCATTGCATCCTATAGAAAACCCTCAAGGCGGGCGCGATGCACCCTTGCTGCGCAGCGTCATGTCACGCACGCGTCCGCCATGTCCCGTCACGCCTGATGTTTCGCGTATTTGACACAGTATGTGTCGCCATCCGACATCGATCTCACCGCACGCGACAGCAAGCTGCGCCAAATTCCCGATTTCAGGCGGCCATTTAAAACCGGCATGGAATATGCAATTCGCCTCTCTACGCAAACGCCCGGCAATGAACCGGACGACGCGCAACCCGTTACCTGCATTTGAAGGCGCGCACGATGCAACCCGGTAGCGTGTTCATCCTGGGTCGGAAGCATCACCATTCTGGAGGAGACATGAACTTACGCACCCTGGTTCTTGGACTGGCGGTGGTCGCGACGGCAGGCCTGAATTCCTATGTCGCTCAGGCCGACTCGCAACTGGACAGCCTGATCAAGAATCCCTCGAACTGGGCGGCGCAGGCGGGCGATTATTCGAATCACCGCTATAGCACGCTCAAGCAGATCAACGAAAACAACGTCGGCAAGCTACAGGTGGCCTGGACCATGTCGACCGGTGTGCTGCGCGGCCACGAAGGATCGCCGCTCGTCATCGGCGATACGATGTACATCCACTCGCCGTTCCCCAACAAGGTCATTGCCATCAACCTGAAGGACCAGACCTTCATCTGGCAATACCAGCCCAAGCAGGACAATCAGGTCATTTCGGTGATGTGCTGCGATACGGTCAACCGTGGCCTGGCTTATGGCGACGGCAAGATCTTCCTCCAGCAAGCCGATACCAAGCTCGTCGCGCTCGACGCCAAGACCGGCGACGTCGTCTGGACCGCGCAGAACGGCGATCCGAAGAAGGGCGAGACCAATACCAATGCGCCGCACGTCTTCGGCGACAAGGTGCTGACCGGCATCTCCGGCGGCGAATTCGGCGTGCGCGGACGGCTCGTCGCGTACAACATCAAGGACGGCAAGGAAGCGTGGAAGGCCTACAGCGTCGGCCCCGACAACGAAATGCTGATGGACCCGCAGACCACCATGACGTGGACCGACGGCAAGATGGTGCCGGTGGGCGCGGACTCGTCGCTGAAGAGCTGGCAGGGCGACCAGTGGAAGTACGGCGGCGGCACCACGTGGGGCTGGTACGCATGGGATCCGAAGCTGAATCTTGTCTACTATGGCTCGGGCAATCCGGGCACATGGAACCCGACGCAGCGTCCCGGCGACAACAAGTGGTCGATGACCATCTTCGCCCGCGATCTGAACACGGGACAGGCCAAGTGGGTCTACCAGATGACGCCGCATGACGAATGGGACTACGACGGCGTCAACGAGATGATCCTCTCCGACCTGAACATGGGCGGCAAGAAGGTGCCGGCCATCGTTCACTTCGACCGCAACGGCTTCGGCTATACGCTGAATCGTCAAACGGGCGAACTGCTGGTCGCGCAGAAGTACGACCCGGCGGTCAACTGGGCCGACAGCGTTGACCTGAAGAGCGGCCTGCCGATCCGCAACGCAAGCTACTCGACGCAGAAGGCCGGTCCCGATCACAACGTGAAGAACATCTGCCCCGCGGCGCTCGGCTCGAAGGACCAGCAGCCGGCCGCCTTCGATCCGGGTTCGAGCCTGTTCCTCGTGCCGACGAATCACGTCTGCATGGACTACGAGCCGTTCCAGGTCGACTACGTGTCGGGTCAGCCGTTCGTCGGCGCCACCTTGTCGATGTTCCCGGGCCCGAACGAGAAGGGCGCGATGGGCAACTTCATCGCGTGGGACGCGGCCAAGGGCAAGATCGTGTGGTCGAAGCCGGAGAAGTTCTCGGTGTGGTCGGGCGCGCTCGCCACGGCCGGCGGCGTCGTGTTCTACGGCACGCTCGAAGGCTACATCAAGGCGGTGCGCATCAAGGACGGCAAGGAGCTGTGGAAGTTCAAGACGCCGTCCGGGATCATCGGCAACGTCTTCACGTATCAGTACCAGGGCAAGCAGTTCATCGGCGTGTATTCGGGCATCGGCGGCTGGGCCGGCATCGGCATGGCGGCGGGTCTCGAGAAGTCGACGGAAGGCCTGGGCGCGGTCGGTGGCTACAAGGACCTCGCGAAGTACACGGCCCTCGGCGGCACGCTGTTCATCTTCGCCATCCCGAGCTGATGCGCGTTCTCTGACCTGAGTGAAGGGCACGGCGGCTGCAAGGGCCGCCGCGCCGCGCTTCCCCCCATTACAAAGACATGTTCAAGGAGTCAGACGTATGAAAGGCCGATCACTCTTGATGCTGGCGATGACGCTCGCTGCGTCTTCCGCTTCGTTCGCGCAAACGCCTCCTCCGATGCCTGCGCAAGTGAAGCCGGTCGCGTACAAGGTCGTCGAGGGCAACAAGGTCGACAGCGACACGCTGCAGGGCTGGAAGACCTGGCGTGCACTCGCATGCGAACGCTGTCACGGGGCGAAGCAGGAAGGCATGGTCGGCCCTTCGTTGATCGACGCTTTCAAGACGCTGGACAAGACCGAATTCCACCGCACCGTGTTCGGCGGACGCGTGGACAAGGGCATGCCGGACTTCAGCACCAGCCAGATGATGCAGAAGAACTGGGAAAACCTGTACGCGTATCTGAAGGGACGCTCCGACGGCAAGATCAATCCGGGCGACTTGCAGGCGATCGATGCAAAATAAGGACGCGCGCCGCACGCGAATGCGGCCGACATCCGATGATTGCTTTCAACCCGGAGGTGCTTCGATGTCCAGTCGTCATGCAAGCCGCGCCGCTTCGTTTCGATTCCTCGCCGTGCTCTGCGCGGCGTGCGCGACGTTCCCGGCGCAATCCGCTTTTGCGCAGGGCGCGGGCGGGCCGCCGCCCAATCTGCCGGACAACGACGGCGCGGACGGCGTGCTGCGCGTGTGCGCCGATCCCAACAACATGCCGCTCTCGAACAAGAAGGGCGAGGGCTATGAGAACAAGATCGCGAGCCAGATGGCGAGCGACTTCGGCTACAAGCTCGAATACACCTATTGGCCGCAGCGCATGGGCTTCGTGCGCAATACGCTGCGCGAGAAGGTGCCGCAGAGCGAGCGCTTCAAGTGCGACCTGATCATCGGCGTGCCGAAGGGCTATGAACTCACGGCAACCACGCGGCCCTGGCTGCATTCCACCTATGCGATGGTGTTTCCGAACAAGCCTGAATACGCGAGCATCAAGTCGCCGACGGATCTCATGAACCTGCCGCCGGACCAGTTGAAGAAGATGAAGCTCGGCATCTTCGTGAAGAGCCCCGCGACCGACTGGCTCCTGACCCACAACCTGCTCAATCAGGCGGTGTCGTATCAGGGGCAGAGCGGCGATCCGGAAGCCTTTCCGGGCGAGATGATCGAGCGCGACCTGGCCAAGGGCGACGTCGATGCGGCGTTCGTCTGGGGGCCGATCGCGGGTTACTTCGTCAACCGCTCGGACAACAAGGTGCGGCTGGTGGCGTTCCCCGCCGGCCAGCCGATCCGTTTCGACTACGAGATCTCGATGGGCGTGCGCTATGGCGAAAAGGCGTGGCGCGACAAGGTGGACAACTGGATCGCATCGAATCAGCCGAAGATCGACGAGATCCTGACCAGCTATCAGGTGCCCTTGCTGCCGTTGCAACCGGCCTCCGCGCAATGAAGCGGGCACTGGGCGTTTGTGTTCTCGCGTGCGCCGCGCAGATGCTGACCACGGCGAGGGCGGCGGATGCGCCCGCCGCGTCCGCGCCGGCCGTGCAGATTGCGCCGGCGGAGCGCTTGCTCTTCATGCAGCCGCATCTGAGCGGCGTCGAGCCGCAGACGGAACTGGATTACGCGGTGGATTACTCCGGGCCGCCCGCGAAGGTGAACGACACGGTGCGCGTGCTCGTCATGAGTCCCGGCAACAGCCACAACGACGCGCGCGTGACCGACCGCACGGGCAACGTCAACGTGCCGGGCGGGCTGCCTTGCAATCCGATGATCATCTACTTTCTCGAACATGACATCGCCGAGATGGAGCAGCTGACGGGCGGACAGCGGCGTTACTTCCAGCAGCGCGTGCGGATGGCGCTGGCGGCGGGTCCGGCCATCACGCCGGTGTCGAGCGAGTCGCTCGGGCTCGGCAAGCATGCGAAGGCACAGCAGATCGTCATCCAGCCTTACCTGAACGATCCCAACGCGGACCGCTTCAAGAAGTACCTCGCCAAGCGCTACACCTTCGTGATGGCCGATGACGTGCCCGGACACCTGCTGATGATCCGCACGGAAATCCCCGGCGACGGCGGCGACTTCGCGCATCCGCTCGCGAAGGAAACGCTTGCGTATCAAGGCTCGCTCAAGAACATGAGCACGCCGGGCGGAGGACCGGTCAAGCCGTCCAACGCGCCTCGCGCCAGCAATTGAGTTGAACGGTTGAGCGGGATGTCTCGCGCTTCTCTTCCGACCTTCCTGCGCCATCCCTGGCCCGAGCGGATCCCGAACTGCGGGACGAACCGGTTGTCATCGGCGTGCCATATGCCGATTCCCCGCAGCAAACCACGCGCGCGCTAAGCAACGGCAATAAGCCGGTTACCACGGCGCCCGCGTTACCTTCATCCCGTGGAATTCGTCGATGACCTGCCGGGCGCCCGGCTGCACAAGGTCATCTGGACGCCCATTCGTATAGCTGAACAAACGCGTGAAGCGGGGTGATCGGACGATCAACGTTCGGTCCCGTGGACGTTCGTGTTCCCGACTTTCGAACGAACGCCCATCGCGCACGATGGCGGCAAGGTCAAACGGTGCTGCCGGGCCTGAGCAAGTACATTGCGCTTGGCTATCTGCCGGACGATGCGGGCATCGTCATTGATTCCAGCCATAGCAACGGCACGTCTTCGACGACCCTGGAATATGCGAGCAACGATTTCGCCGTCTCGCAGTTCGCGCAGGCCATGGGCGATTCGACGAACGCCACGAAGCTGCTCGCGCGCTCGCACAACTGGGCCAACGTAATGAAGTCCAACGCGACCGAGCTGAACGGCGTGTCGGTCACGCAGCCACGCAACCAGAAAGGCACGTGGCCGGCTTACACGACCACCGACCCCGTGGAAGGCACCGCCGAGGAATACATGACGTGGCAGCCGCTCGCCATGCTGAAGACCGAGCGCGCCGTCGCCGGCCTGGGGCGCGTATTCGTCCGCGACGCCGCAGCCGCCTTCACCGGGGGGAAGCGAGTTCTGAGGTTCGCCGTGCGCGGGTAGGAGCAGGACCGTGCTTGTACCGGGTTTTTCGGGCCGATTCGCTGGAGTAGAATCGGCCCGGCAGGAACCGACCTCAAGCAACGGACCTCGGCACGGAGAAGCACGATGGCGAAGTCGATCACCATGCGCAAGGCTTCTCCGATCACGACGCCACTGGCGCTCCGGCCAGAGGGCGCGCGTTCGTGAACTTCATCCGCTCCCTCACCCTCCGGCAGTTGCAGATCTTCGTCATCGCGGCGCGTTGCCCCAGCTTCGCACGCGCGGCCGAGGAACTGCACCTGACGCAGCCCGCCGTATCCATGCAGATTCGCCAGCTCGAAGACGCCATTGGCCTGCCGCTTTTTGAACGCGTGGCGCGGCGCCTCGCACTGACCGAAGCCGGCGAGCGCCTGTCGCATCATGCGAGCCGCATCCTCGGTGAAATAAAGGACGCCGAAGACGCGATGATGTCGCTCACGCAGGCGGACAGCGGCTCGATTGCGGTGAGCATCGTCAGTTCCGCCACCTACTTCGCGCCCAAGCTGCTGGCGCTGTATTCGCAGCAGTATCCGAAGGTCGATGTGCACTTCTCGGTCGGCAATCGTGAAACGCTGCTGCGTCTGCTGCAGGACAACGCCACCGATCTCGCCATCATGGGCCGTCCGCCGCCCGAACTCGGCACCACCGCCGAACCGCTCGCCTATCATCCGCATGTGATCGTCGCGCCGCTGTCGCATCCGTTGCGGCACGCACGCGGCTTCGACCTGCAGGAACTCGCGCACGACACCTTCCTGCTGCGCGAGCCCGGCTCGGGCACGCGCGCGGTCGCGGAACACGTGTTTCGCCAAAATCTCTTCGTGCCCGCGCGCAGCGTCACGCTGGGCAGCAACGAAACCATCAAGCAGGCCGTGATGGCCGGCATGGGCGTGAGCCTCATTTCCTTGCACACGCTGTCGCTCGAACTGCGCACCGGCGAAATCTGCATCCTCGACGTGAACGGCACGCCGGTCGAGCGCACCTGGCAACTCGTGCATTCGCGGTCCAAGCAGCTTTCGCCGACCTGTCTCGCGTTTCGCCGCTTCCTGCTCGAACACGCCGAGCCGTTCCTCGAACAGGAATATGCGCCGTTCGGCGTGCGCCGCCCGAAGCGCCTCGCGCAAGCGGGCGGCGCGTGATGGGGACGGCATCGCGCGGTGCGTTGTTCATGTTGCTTGCATGCGTAACCATCGCGCGTGCACAGACGGCCTTGCCGGTCACGCAGATTGCACCGGGCAATTACGCGCACCGCGGCCATGATGCGCTCGCGACGCCCGCGAACGGAGGCGACATCGCGAACGTGGGCTTTGTCGTCGGGACGCGTTGTGTGGCCGTGATCGACACCGGCGGCACGCTCGCGGAAGGCCGCGCGTTGCGCGCCGCCATCCGCCGGGTCACGCCGCTGCCGGTCTGCTATGTGATCAACACGCACATGCATCCGGATCACATCTTCGGCAATGCGGCGTTCAAGGACGATCATCCGCAGTTCGTCGGCAACGCGAGGCTGGCGCAGGCCGAAGCCGCACGCGCCGACAACTATCTGCGCGCGCTGCATCGCGAGCTCGGCGCGGCGGCGGAGGGCAGCGAGATCGTCCCGCCGACGCAGAGCATCCACGGCGAAGGGACGCTCGATCTGGGCGGCCGCACGTTGACCTTGCGTACCTGGAAAACCGCGCATACCAACAACGACTTGACGGTATACGATGAGAAGAGCGGCACGCTGTGGACCGGCGACCTGCTGTTCGCCGGATGCATTCCGGTGGTGGACGGCAGCGTGATGGGCTGGCTGGACGACATCTCGCGCATTCGGCAGATGAAACCGCGTCATGTCGTGCCGGGTCACGGTCCGCTGGACCCACCCTGGCCGCAGGCGCTGGATGCCGAAGCGGACTATCTCGCCAGCCTGGCGCGCGATGTGCGTGCAGCCATCAAGCAAGGCGAGACGTTGCAGCAGGCGGTGGACAGTGTCGGTGTGGACGAACGCGGCAAGTGGCTCCTGTACGACGAATACCATCGCCGCAATGTGACAGCCGCTTATGCGGAACTGGAGTGGGAACAGTAGCGCTGCGGCGCACTGGAGGGACATCATGAAGACCGCAGGGTTTGGCGCTCGCTTCGTTTCGGCAGCGAGCTTCGCTTCCGCCGTGCTTGTTCCAATGCTTGTTTCAATATCGACACAGGCTGCGCAGCCCGACGACAACCCCGACAAGAACGCGCGCTGGCAGGACTTCAGGCAAGGCACCTTCAAGGACCGGACGATCGACCCTCACGGCGACGCGGTCATCAAGCTCGATGCACCCGCACGCGCCGCCGACGCTTCCGTCGTGCCCATCGCGATCAACGCGCAGTTTCCGCAGACGCCGACGCATTACATCAAGGCGGTGTATCTCTTCATCGACGAAAATCCGGAGCCGTATGCGGGTTCGTTCGAGTTCACGCCCGAATCGGGCATCGCGACCATCGAGACGCGCGTGCGGGTCGAGGACTATACGTTCATGCGCGTCGTCGCCGAGACCAACGACGGCAAGCTCTACAGCGCGGTGCGTTTCGTGAAGGCATCGGGCGGCTGTTCCGCGCCCGCCGACAAGGACGACGACGCCGCCGAGCGCGCCGCCGGCGACGTCAGGCTGCGTACCGAAGGTGCGCCGGTGAGCGGCAAGCCCGAACTCGCGCAGGTGATGGTGCGTCATCCGAACCGCACCGGCATGGCGATGAACCAGATCACGCGCAACTACGCGTCGGCGTACTTCGTCCGCAAGGTGGCCGTCACGTATGCCGGCAAGCCCGTGATGACCGCCAACGTCAACTTCTCGATCAGCGAGAACCCCAACTTCCGCTTCTACTTCGTGCCGAGCGGCACGGGCGAGTTGCAGGCGCATATCGAAGACACGAAGAGCAAGTCATGGGATGGCGCCATGGCGGTCAATGCCCAGCCCGGCAGCACACAGACCTCGGCGATGAAATGACGCGGCGCGGCTGGCATGCGCGTCTTCGTGCGTGGTTCGTCGGGTACTGGCTGCTCGCGGCGAGCGCGCTCGCGCAGGCGGCGCTGAGCGGCATGCCCGCGCCGGTTGCCATTGCGCCGGGCGTGTATGCATTCATCGGCGACAACGGCGCCGTGGCGCCCGCGAATCACGGCATTGTCGCGAACAATGGGTTCATTGTCGGGACGGATGGCGTGACGGTGATCGACACCGGACCGTCCTACCGCTATGGCCGCGCGATGCTCGAGGCGATCCGCAAGGTCACGCCGCTGCCGGTCAGGCGCGTCATCATCACGCACCAGGCGCCGGAGTTCGTGTTCGGCGCGGCAGCGTTTCGCGACCAGGGCGTGCCGATTCTCGCGCATACCCGCGCGGCGCAGCTGATTCGCGAGCGCTGTTCGATCTGTCTGGCGAACCTGCGCAAGACACTCGGCGAAGACGAGATGGCCGGTTCGCGCGTGACCGTGCCCGATGAAACCGTCAACGGCACCACGGAGCTCGAAAGCGGCGGGCGCAAGCTGCAACTGCTGCATTTCGGGCCGGCCAGCACGCCCGGCGACCTCGCTGTACTCGATACCGAGACCGGCGTGCTCTTCGCGGGCGGACTCGTGTCGAACGGACGCATTCCCGAACTGCGCAACGAGCAGATTCCCGGCTGGCTCGCGGCGCTCGAAAACCTCCATGCGCTCGATCTGCATACCGTGGTTCCCGGCTTCGGGCCGCCCATGCCCGACGACGACATCCTGCAAACCGGCGTCTATCTGCGCGAACTCGATGCGGCGGTGAGGCAGGCCTACAAGAACGGCGTCGGCCTGACGGAGGCGATGCATACCGTGCAGGTCCCGGCGTTCCGCACCTGCAAGCTTTACGCGATCGCACAGCCGCAGAACGTGCAGCGCATCTATCTGCAACTCGAAAAGCAGTAGCACCTTCCGCCTGCTTTCCCGGCCGTACCAACCACAGGAGACATGACGATGGCCCAGCTCGTAGCGCTTTACAAGAAACCGTCCGACACGAAGGCATTCGATGATTACTATGTTTCGACCCACGCGCCGCTCGCGAAGACGCTACCGGGCCTGCGCAAGTATGAGGTGAGCACGGGGCCGGTGGCGGTGGCGTCGGGGGAATCGCCTTATCATCTCGTGGCGCTGCTGGAATTTGATTCGCTCGAAGCGATTCAAGGTGCGCTGGGTTCGGAGCAAGGGCAGAAGACGGCCGGCGATCTCGCCAACTTCGCGCAGGCGGGCGTCGATCTGCTGATGTTCGACACGAAGCCCGCCTGAGCCCGTCGAAGCTAATCGATGCGGCCGGAGGACGAATCGCCCGATTCGGCCTCCGGGTCTGCAAGGGTCAGATCTTCGCGGCGATGATTGATCGCCAGGAACACGCCCATGAGAACGAGAAAGGCAGCGACCAGCATCGTGGCGTTGACGAGCACGCGTTCGTAGCCCAGTTCCGAGACGTTGATGAACGGGTACGGATAGAAGTCTGAGAGACTGCCGCGCCATAGCGTAATGACGAGATAGCTGAGCGGATAGACGAGCCACAGCGCACAACGCCTGAGCGACAGGTGAAAGCGCGGCACGAACAGGAACCAGTACAACGCGGCGAGCGCCGGCACCACGGTGTGCAGCGATTCGTTGACGAGCGCGCGATAACCCGACGGTGTCCACAGATAGCGCAGCAGCGCGTTATACGCGATCCCCACGAAGACGATATACACGACGACCGCCGTCACGACAGTCGGCCGTCTGAAGAAACGCGCGACCGGAAAACGCGCTCGCGTGGCGACGCAGGTGAAGCAGAACGCCGTCAGCAGCACGGTCAGGTTCGTCAGGTAGCTGCTCATGCGCGCGACGCCATCCAGGACGGAGAAGCCGCGCCCGGCGAACCGCGCGATGGTGATGTCCGTCTGTGCCGCGAAGGCGAGCCACGCGATCATCGCGATGGTCGCGGCCACCGCAAGCGATGCCGTGCTGGGCGTGTTGAGCGGCAGATCGGGCTGGCGGGACTGAGGGGTGTCGGGGGGCATCGGCATGAAGTCATTCTACGTGCGCGCCGATGCCCTCGCAGCCGCGACCCTTACGCCAGCTCGAGCGCGGCGTCGCGCAGCGCGGTGCGCAGACCTTCCTCGACCACCGGATGGTAGAACGGCATGCGCAACATGTCGGCGACGGTGAGCTTCATTTGCAGCGCCCACGCCAGCAGATGCGCGATATGCTCCGCATCCGGCCCGATCCATTCGGCGCCGATGAATCGGCCGGTCGCACGCTCGGCATAGACATGCATGAGCCCGCGATTTCTCAGCATGACGCGGCTGCGTCCCTGATCCTCGAAGCTCACTTCGCCGGTGACGAACGATCCGGGCGCAAGGTCGGCATGACGTGCGCCGACCATCGCGATGCCGGGATCGGTGAAGGCGATCGCCAGCGGCGCGCGCCGTTCGAGGGGCTCGGCCTGCTCGTCCCGTGCAACACGCGCGGCATTGGCACCCGCCGCGCGGCCTTCGTCGGCGGCTTCGTGCAGCAAGGGCAGCACGCCGTTGGCATCGCCGGCGACGAACACCGGATGCGTACCTGCCTGCAAGGTCTGTGCATCGTAGACGGGCATGCCGTCGGCATCGAGTTCCAGCGATGTATCGCGAAGCCCGAGTCCGCCGATGTTCGGCTTGCGGCCGGCCGCGACCAGCACGTAATCGAACGTGTCTTCCAGCACTTCGCCCGTGTCCGATACATAACGCAGCCGAACTTCATCGCCTTCGCGCACCGCCGCCTGCACGTTCGCGCGCGGCTCGAAGCGGAAGGCCTCGCTGAAAGTCCGTTCCGCATAGGCGCGGATCGCGGGATCGGTCAGCGGACCCACACGTCCGCGCGCGCCGAGCACCGTCACCCGCACGCCGAGCCGTGCCAGCGCCTGCCCGAGTTCCAGCCCGATGACGCCCGCGCCGACCACGGCAACGCGCTTCGGCAGGTCATCCCAGGAGAACACGTCGTCGTTGATGACGGCGCGGTCGCCGAGCGCGCGATACGTCGCGGGCATGACTGGGCTCGATCCGGTCGCGATGACGACGGCCTTCGCGTGAACCTTCGTATGCTCGCCGACCATCAGCCAGCGATCGTCGATGAAGCGCGCATAACCGGTCAGCTTGTCTTCGGCGGGGAGGGCATCGACGCCCTCGACCACGAAGCCGACGAAGCGATCCCGTTCACGCTTCACGCGCGCCATCACCGCATGGCCGTCGATGCGCACCGCGCCGTCCACATGCACGCCGAACGCGTCGCCGTGACGCGCATGATGCGCGGCATCGGCGGCTGCGATCAGCAGCTTCGACGGCATACAGCCGACGCGCGCACAGGTCGTCCCATGCGCGCCGCCTTCGATGAGAAGCGCCGTTGCACCCGCTGCCTTCGCCGCGCGGTACGCGGAAAGTCCCGCGCTGCCCGCGCCGATGATGGCGACATCCGTATGGATCGTGTTCATGATGGTGTCCCGAGTAATGTGTCCTGCTTCCATGGGTACCATCATGGCGCGCACGCGTTGAAAGGTGAATGCTCGTTCGGATCGCATAGCGACTCGATCGTCTCAACACGATGTCCGCCCAAGTCATGTATTCATCTAGACGTCTCATGCGCGTCACCGGGACGTCACATCGGCTTCCTAGAATCTCCCGAACGTTTCAGCGTGCCCGTCCGGCGCGCGCCATCGAGGGAAGCTATGGACGCAATTCGCATCGAGCGTCTCACCAAGACGTTCAGGAGTGGCCGCAAGGCGCTGGATTCCGTGGATCTGCGCGTGCAGGAGGGCGAGATGGTCGCGCTGATCGGCGCGTCGGGATCGGGAAAATCCACGCTGCTGCGGCATATCGCCGGTTTTACGGCATCCGACCCCGCGCCGTCGCACGTCACCTTGCTCGGCCGGCCGATCCAGCAGAACGGCAAGATCGTGCGCGAAGTGCGTTCGATTCGCCGCGACGTCGCTTTCGTATTCCAGCAGTTCAATCTGGTCGGACGCCTCACGGTGCTGACCAACGTGCTGATCGGCGCGCTGTCCCGCGTGTCGTTGTGGCGCCGTCTTACGGGCCGCTTTCCGCGCGGCGAGCGCAGCTTCGCACTGGAATCCCTGACCGCGATGGGCATCGGCGAGCATGCGCTGGAACGCGCCAGCAATCTTTCCGGCGGTCAGCAGCAGCGTGCCGCGCTGGCCCGCGCGCTGGTGCAGCGTGCGCGCATCGTGCTCGCGGACGAGCCGATCGCGTCGCTCGATCCCGAATCGGCGCGCCGCGTGATGGACCTGATGCAGTCGCTCAATCGCGAGCATGGCCTGACGGTCGTGGTGTCGCTGCATCAGATCGATGTCGCCATGAAGTACTGCCCGCGCACCATCGCGCTGCGCGACGGCCGCGTGGTGTTTGACGGCGCCTCCGAGCGCCTGACGCCGCCGGTGCTGCGCGAGCTGTACGGCGCGTCGGCGGATGAACTGCTGACGACGCAGCGCGCCTCACAGGAACGCACAGAGGCACAGCCGTCTGAAGCGACCGATCAACGCGCACATGCCTCGCCGGTGTTCGCATCGGCGGCCGGCTCCTGAAGTTCGAACTAACCTCTTCTCTGGATCGCACCATGAAAGCAGCCCGTTTCATCCTGGCTGGCGCCGCGCTTGCCTGTCTCCTGACGCAGCCCGTGATGGCCGATACGATCAACTTCGGCATCATCTCGACAGACTCGTCCGCCGCGCTCAAGCAACGCTGGCAGCCGCTCATCGACGATCTCAACAAGCAGACCGGCCTCGACGTGAAGGCCTACTTCGCGACCGACTACGCCGGCATCATCGAAGCCATGCGTTTCAACAAGGTGCAGATCGGCTTTTTCGGCAATGCTTCGGCGATCGAAGCCGTGGATCGGTCGAACGGCGAAGTCTTCGCGAAGGTGAAGTACAAGAACGGCGAGGCGGGCTACTACTCGCTGCTCATCACGAACGCCAACAGCAAGTGGAAGTCGCTCGACCAGGTGCTGAAGAACACGAAGGACATCAACCTCGGTTTCGGCGATCCCAACTCGACGTCGGGCACGCTGGTGCCGTCGTACTATCTGTTCGCGAAGAACGGCATCAACGCGAAGACGGCCTTCAAGAGTGTGCTGCCGTCGAGCCACGAGGCAAACATGCTTGCGGTGGTCAACGACAAGGTGGACGTCGCCACCAACAACACCGACATGCTCGATACCATCAAGACCCAGCATCCCGAGCTGTATCCGAAGGTGCGGGTGCTGTGGAAGTCGCCGCTGATTCCGTCGGATCCGCTGGTGTGGCGCCGTGATCTGCCGCAGGCCACGAAGGACAAGCTGCGTACCTTCTTCGATCACTACGCGCAGAAGGATCCGCACGAGCAGCAGGTCATCAACGCAATCTCAGGCTATGCGGGCTTCGCCGATTCTTCGGACGCGCAGCTCGTGCCGATCCGCCAGATGGCGCTGTTCCAGAAGAAGCAGCAGATCCAGAACAACGCCAATCTCGACGACGCCGACAAGAAGGCCCAGGTTGCCGCGCTCGACCAGAAGATCGCCGCGCTCGACAACCCGGCGGCCAAGTAAATGAAGCCGCTCGACGTCACCACGTTCGAGGCCGGCATCGCGCGTCCCGCGCATACGGCGGCGGGAAAGCGCAGCTGGATGTCGATGTTCGGCTGGATCGCCGTCGTGGCCGTGCTCGGCCTGTCCTGGCACAGCGCTGACATGCGTCCGCTGGATCTGCTCGGCGCATCGGGCAACATGAGCCAGTTCGCGCGCGACTTCTTCCCGCCCGACTTCACCGAATGGCGCACGTATGTGCAGGAGATGATCGTGACGCTCGCGGTTGCGGTGTGGGGCACGGCGCTCGCGCTGGTCTGCGCCGTGCCGTGCGGGCTGCTGTCGGCGCAAAACATCGCGCCCGTCTGGATCTCACAACCCGTGCGCCGCCTGATGGACGCGTGCCGCGCGATCAACGAGATGGTTTTCGCGATGCTGTTCATCGTCGCGGTGGGGCTCGGGCCGTTCGCGGGCGTGCTCGCGCTGTGGGTGCACACGACGGGTGTGCTCGCCAAGCTGTTCGCGGAAGCGGTCGAAGCTGTCGATGCACGCCCCGCCGAAGGCGTGCGCGCCACCGGTGCGAGCAGTCTCGATGAAATCATCTACGGCGTGCTGCCGCAGGTCTTGCCGTTGTGGATCTCGTTTGCGCTGTATCGCTTCGAGTCGAACGTGCGCTCGGCGATGGTCGTCGGCATGGTCGGCGCGGGCGGGATCGGCGTCGTGCTGTACGAGGCGATTCGCTCGTTCAATTATGCGCAGACGGCGGCGGTGATGCTGATCGTGATCGTCATCGTGTCGCTGATCGATCTCGTGTCGGGCTGGGTGCGGGAGCGGGTGATCTGAGGCGCTTTTGCTGAACGCGCAATCGACTCATGATGTGAGTCAATTACGCGTCCAATCGCTTCATGAGCCTTACTGATTCGACTCAAGATTCGAGTCGAATAGTGAGGCTAATCGCCTCAAAGCCCATCCAGCGCCATGTCATCGCCTTCATCGCTCATCTGGCAAGCCCCCACGTGGCCCGGCATGCATTACGACGCCGTTCGCACAGGCGGCGAGCTGGCCCGCGCGCACCGGATTCAAGGCATCGTTGAAGGCAAGCTGGCGGGTCTGCGCTTCGACCAGCGCCTCGAACTCACCGCCGAAGCCTGGAGCCAGGATGCTGTCGCGACGGCCGCCATCGAGGGCGAGCGCATCGATCTCGCCGCCGTGCGCTCGTCCGTGGCACGGCGCCTGGGCGTCGGGAAGCAGGATGGCCCCAACGCGCCTCGAAACGTCGAAGGCCTGCTCGACATCATGGATGATGCCGTGCTGAAAAGAAACGCTCCGCTTACGCATGATCGTTTATGTGCGTGGCAGGCGGCGCTTTTTCCGACCGGTTACTCGGGCATGGTCAAGTTTCGGGTCGGGGCATACCGCGAACATGCCGAGCCGATGCAGATCGTCAGCGGGCAAGTCGGACGCGAACGGGTCCACTATGAAGCACCTTCATCGGCCCGCGTTCCAGCGGAAATGCAAACGTTCCTGGAGTGGTTCAACGCAAAGACCGAGCACGACACGCTGGTCAAGGCTGCGCTCGCTCACCTGTGGTTCGAAACGATTCATCCCTTTGAGGACGGGAATGGCCGCATTGGCCGCGTACTCATCGACCTTGTACTGGCGCGGGACAGCGGCGAGGTCAGCCGCCTGATCCGGACCTCACAGCGCTTGCTCGACAAGCGACGCGACTACTACGAGCAACTCGAACGCGCGCAGCACGGCGCTCTCGACGTCACCGAATGGGTCCTGTGGTTCGTGGAACAAGTGCGGGTGTCTGCGACGAAGCGTCGACTGCCGTGGATGCCGCGCTTCAGAAAGCCATTTTCTGGATGAATCATCAGGACAAGGTACTCACGACCCGGCAGCGCACAGTCGTCAACCTGTTGTTCGATGCCGGTCCTGAGGGTTTCGAGGGAGGCATGAGCACCAGGAAGTACGAGAGCATCGGCGGCACCTCGCGGGCCACGGCCTCGCGTGAACTCATCGAACTCGAGGAGATGGCGCTACTGCGAAAGGTCGGCGCAGGTCGTTCGACGCGCTACTACCTGAACATTCCAGGGTGGGGCCCGGAAGACACGGCCCTCGCATAGACGCCCTCTCACCCTTGGCCGCCCGATGGTTCAAACGTGACTGCCAAGCGTGAGCACGTCGAGAAACTGCGCGCCGGCATCCGCGAGCATGCCCGAGTTGTCGATCGTGACGAGGTTCGCCTGCGGGGGAAGGGCGAACGCAGGACGCCGCGCAAGACGCGCCTCGATCTGCCGTGCGTCTTCACGGCCGCGCCGTGCGAGGCGGGCGGCCAGCACGGCGGGCGTGGCATCGATATGCACGAACTGCGCGTGCGGATAGCGTTCGAGAGCAAGCCCCGCGTGCTGGCGCGAGCCGTTCACCACCACCGGCATGCCGCGCGCGAGCCACGCATCGAGTTCGATGCCGATGCCGTAGCGCAGCCCGAGGCTCTCCCAATGCATCGCGAACAAGCCATACGAAAGCCGCGAGGCGAATTCGTCATGCGTGAGCGCGATGTGATTCTCGCCGTCCGCGACGGCGCGCGTGATATAGCGATGCGCGAACATCACCCGCGTCCCGACGCGTTCGCGCGCAAAGCCGAGCAGCGAGTCCTTGCCCGCGCCCGACGGTCCCATCACGTAGATCAGTTTCGTGCTGTCCACTCCGCTCATGCTCCATCCTGTACGTTGTTGAACGGCAGGCGCTGCCACAGCATGAACGGCGCGCCCGGCTCCGGTTCGACGAAGAGCGCCGCGCCATGGACCGGCAGTGCGCCCAGCGTATCGATGCGCCGCGTCCAGTCCGACACGACCGCGTCACGCCGGCCGGCATCATCGAGCGAATCGGAGAGCGTCATGTGAAAGCGATATTCGTCGAACACGTACGGGTAGCCCCATTCACGCAGCAGTTCGATCTGCCGGGCGCTCATGCCTTCCGTGATGCGCCGCTCGATGTTCTCGTGCGAAGGCCGCTTGCGCAGCGGCGCCAGCGCGATGAGCGCGTCGCCGGCGAGTGCGCGCAGCGTGGCGTCGTCGTGCGGGGTGGCGGGACGCAGCGCGGCGAAGCGGCCGAGCGCTTCGGCGCGCACCGCCATCTCGAAGCGCGGCACCGTGCCGGCCCAGGCCCGCGCCGAGGCAAGCACATCCGCGAGTTCGACACCGGGCGCCATGTGAAAGGGCGCGACGAGCGTGGCGTGCCAGCCGTAGCGGCGCGGCGCGTGCGTGACGTCGTGCGCGGGAGTCGCGCTCTCGCGGCCGCTTTCGGGATCGCGCCCGAGCCATTCGCAACCTTCGCGCCACCATGCGGACGATGCAGGCGGCGCGTAATACAGCGCCACGCGGGGGTGGCGGGCATGCACCTGCGCGACGATCATGAGCCGTGCTCGACCATCAGTTGCACGCGGTCTGCCGCGAAGTGCGTGAAGCCGTACTTGATCGGCACGCCTCCCTCGTCGACATCGACGTTCTCGACCCACAGCACCGGCTGCTGGCGGTTGATCTGCAAACGCCGCGCTACTTCCGACGAAGGCAGCACGCTGCCGATACGGCTCCACTTGCGCATGTAATCCTTCACGCCAAACTGTTCGAGCGCGGCGCTCACGCCGCCCGCGGCATCGATGGCGTCCGGCAAGCCGTTGAAGCGCGCCGCCGGATACCAGTTGCGCGCGTAGGTCATCGGGATGCCATCGGAATCGTGGCGCGTTTCGATCTGATAGACCAGCGTGCCGGCGCGCACGCAGAGCGCCTTGGCCACGGTCGGATCCGCCTTCACGCGGTCCGAAGTCAGCACGACGCCGGCGGAGGTGTGCTTCTGGCTGCGCAGGTTTTCGGTGAAGCGCGTGCGCCGGCCAATCTGGTAGTCGATGGCGCCCGGCTGCACGAAGGTGCCGCGCCCCTGTTCGACGCTGACGAGGCCAGTGGCCGCCAGCCTGAGCATGGCGCGGCGCACGGTATGACGATTCACGTCGAAACGCCGCGCGAGTTCGGCCTCGCTCGGCAGGCGGCCTTCCTCGCCGAAGCTCTTGGCCGCGATCTCCGCGGCGAGGATCTGCTCGATCTGCCGCCACACCGAGACCCCCGCGCCGCGTTCGACCGCGTGCCCGGGAGCGTTGCTGTCGTGGATTGCGTTCGATGTCATGTCGCTGTCATTCCGGTACGTTTGAATATCGTTCTCTGGATTGTAGTGCGCAACTCGTGATGGAAATGTGAAACCCCCTCCACACGACCAAACGTCTAGACGACTAGATCAGACAACGAGTAGCATGCGACGGCCGAATCCTTCCCGACATGAGGAACGCAATGAGTACTTCAATGGAGCCGCACGACGCCGGCAACCGCCGCGCCTGGATGGCGGTGCTGGCGCGCACGTCGCGCGATGCGCTGAAGCAGGCGCTGGAAGCGGCGCTCGACGGTGCGCCGCTGCCTGACTATGAATGGCTGCGCGCGCCGGACATCGGCCTGGCGATGGTGCGCGGGCGCATTGGCGGCACGGGCGACGCGTTCAATCTCGGCGAAGCCACCGTCACGCGCGCCACGCTGCGTCTGCGCACCGCCAGCGGCCATGCGCCGGTGGGCGTCGCAGTCCACATGGGCCGCGACAAGGAGCGGGCGACGCTCGCCGCGCTCGCCGATGCGCTGTTGCAGACGCCTTCCCACGGGGCGCGCCTGCAGACGCGTTTGATCGAGCCGCTGGCCGCGCGTATTGCCGACGAACGGCGCCGCAAGGAAGCGGAAGCGGCGGCGACCAAGGTCGAATTCTTCACGATGGTGAGAGGCGAATGATGCAGATCGACATGACCACGCTCGTGCCCGGTTTCAACGATCCCGTACACGATGCGCAACGCGTGTTCCGCGCGTTGCTGGATGCACTGTCGCGTCCCGGCAGTGTGCTCGCGATCGATGCCGCGCTGCCGGACAATCACGCGATGCGCGACGCGCTTGCCGGGCGCGTGCCGCTCGCGGCGTTCGCCGCGTTGCTGGCGCTGGCGGATTATTCGACGCCGGTGCTCGTCGAGCGCGAAGATTCGGTGCTCGGCGACGCGCTGCGCTTCCATGCGAGCGCGCCGCTCACACGCGACCGCCGCGCGGCTGCGTTCGCCTATATCGACGACGCGCGCAACATGCCATCGCTCGATGCGTTCTCGCACGGCGACCCCGAGACGCCCGAAACGTCGGCGACGCTGTTCATCCGCGTGCCGTCGCTAACGGAAGGCGAGCCGCTCGTATGGAGCGGTCCGGGCATCGCGCAGACGCGTACGGTCGGCATCGCGGGTCTGCCGCCTGGGTTCTGGCGCGAACGTGCGGCGCTCGCCGCACTGTTTCCCTGCGGCATCGACTGTTGCTTTGTCGCGGGCGGCTCGCTGATCGGGCTGCCGCGCACGACTCACGTGGAGGTGAACTGATGTACGTCGCGGTCAAGGGTGGCGAACGCGCCATCGAACGTTCATGGGACGTACTCGCGAAGCAGCGCCGCGGCGATCTCGCCGTGCCCGAGTTGTCCGTCGCGCAGATACGCGAGCAGATGCGGCTGGCCGTGGCGCGCGTGATGACCGAAGGCTCGGTCTACGACGAGGACCTCGCGGCGCTCGCCATCAAGCAGGCAGCCGGCGATCTGGTGGAGGCGATTTTCCTGCTGCGCGCCTATCGCACGACGCTGCCGCGCTTCGGCTACACGCTGCCAGTGAATACCGAGGCAATGTGCGTCGAGCGCCGCATCTCGGCGGCGTTCAAGGATATTCCGGGCGGGCAGATGCTCGGCGGCACCTACGATTACACGCAACGTCTGCTCGACTTCACCTTGCTCGCCGAAGGCGAACCGGTTAGCGATGCAACTATTCCCGCGAAGACGGCATCGGTGGACGCCATGCCGCGCGTGCTGTCGATGCTCGACAAGGAAGGGCTGATCGAACAGGAACGCGTGCGGGAGAACGCGCCGGAACCGGGCGACCTGTCGCGCGAGCCGCTGTCGTTTCCCGCCGATCGCCCGACGCGTCTGCAAAATCTGGCACGCGGCGACGAAGGCTTCCTGCTGGCGGTCGGCTACGCGACGCAGCGCGGCTACGCGCACAGCCATCCGTTCGCGGGCGAGATCCGGCATGGCGAAGTCGCGGTGGAAATGCACATCGACGAACTGGGCTTTGCAGTGGAGATCGGCGACATCGACATCACCGAGTGCCAGATGATCAACCAGTTCGCGGGCAGCGGCGAGGTGCCGCCGGCCTTCACGCAAGGCTATGGACTCGCGTTCGGCCACTCGGAGCGCAAGGCGATGGCCATGGCGCTGGTGGACCGCGCCCTGCGCGCGCAGGAGCTGGGTGAAACGGTCGGCTCGCCGACCCAGGATCCCGAGTTCGTGCTGTATCACAGCGACAACGTCGAGGCGTCCGGCTTCGTGCAGCATCTGAAGCTGCCGCATTACGTCGACTTCCAGTCCGAGCTCGAACTGCTGCGCCGCCTGCGCGCGGCGCATGGCAAGGACGACCATCAGGAGCATGCGGCATGAACGCGCTGACCGAAGGCTATAACTTCGCCTATCTCGACGAGCAGACCAAGCGCATGATCCGCCGCGCGCTGCTCAAGGCCGTGGCGGTGCCGGGTTACCAGGTGCCGTTCGCGTCACGCGAAATGCCGCTGCCGTACGGCTGGGGTACGGGCGGCCTGCAGGTGACCTCGGCGATCATCGGCGCGCGCGATACGCTCAAGGTGATCGACCAGGGCTCCGACGAAACCACCAACGCCGTGAACATCCGCCGCTTCTTCGCGCGCACGGCGGGCGTGGCGACCACGACGCGCACCGCCGACGCCAGCATCGTGCAGACGCGTCACCGCATTCCCGAGACGCCGCTGACGGAGCAGCAGATCCTGGTCTATCAGGTGCCGATGCCCGAGCCGCTGTACCGGCTGGAACCGCGTGTGACCGAGTGCAGGAAGCTGCACGCGCTCGCGGACTACGGCCTCATCAACGTGAAATACTACGAGGACATCGTGCAGCATGGCAGCATCGCGACGACCTACGACTATCCGGTGATGGTGAACGATCGCTATCTGACGTCGCCCTCGCCGATCCCGAAGTTCGACAACCCGAAGATGCACATGAACCCCGCGCTGCAACTGTTTGGCGCGGGCCGCGAACGGCGCATCTATGCCATTCCGCCTTATACGAAGGTGAAGAGCCTCGACTTCGAAGACCATCCGTTCAGCGTGCAGAAGTGGGAGCATGCCTGCGCATTGTGCGGTTCGCGCGAAAGCTTCCTCGACGAGATGATCGTCGACGATCAGGGCGCGCGCATGTTCGTCTGTTCCGACAGTGACTTCTGCCACAGCCGGCGCGATGAGTCGGACAACGCGTCCGGCAACGAGGAGGCGCCCCAGTGAACGCATTGCTGAAAGCCACGCGCCTCACGAAGCGCTATGACGGACGCGGCGGCTGCGTCGACGTCGATCTCGAAGTCCGTGCGGGTGAAGTGCTGTGCATCGTCGGCGAATCGGGTTCGGGCAAGTCCACCTTGCTGAACGCGCTCGCGTTGCGCAGCGGCATCGATGGCGGCGCGCTCGCCTACACCACGTGCGAAGGCGAAACGCTCGACCTGCTCACGCTCGCCGAACCGCGCCGCCGCCTGCTGTCGCGCACCGAATGGGGCTTCGTGCACCAGAACGCACGCGATGGACTGCGGCGCAACGTGTCGGCGGGGGCCAACATCGGCGAGCCGCTGATGGCCATCGGCGCACGGCATTACGGGCACCTGCGCGAGACCTCGGCTGACTGGATGCAGCGCGTCGAACTCGATGCCGCGCGCATCGACGAGCTGCCTTCGGCGTTTTCCGGCGGCATGCAGCAACGCCTGCAGATCGCGCGTAATCTGGTGACGGGCCCGCGTCTCGTGTTCATGGACGAACCCACCGCCGGCCTCGACGTCTCCGTGCAGGCGCGCCTGCTCGACCTGCTGCGCACGCTCACCAGCAAGCTGCATCTGGCGGCCGTGATCGTCACGCATGATATCGGCGTGGCACGGTTGCTCGCGCATCGCCTGATGGTGATGAAGGACGGGCGCGTGGTGGAGAGCGGCCTGACCGACCAGGTGCTCGACGATCCGCAACATCCCTACACGCAGACGCTCGTCGCGTCCGTGCTGCCCGTTTGAGGTACGACAGATGACCACGAATGACTTCGTCACTCACGACCGGCTGATGCTCCAGGCACGCGGCATCGAGAAGACTTTCACGCTGCATCAACAGGGCGGGGCGCGCATTGCCGCGCTGGCGGGCGTGTCGCTGGATGTCGCGCGCGGCGAGTGCGTCGTGCTCGCGGGCGCGTCCGGCGCAGGCAAGAGCACCTTCCTGCGCTGCATGTATGGCAACTACCTCGCGACGCGCGGCACCATCGCCATTCGCGACGACAGTCAGCCTGCGCGTCACGTGATGCTGACGAGCGCCGAGCCGCACGAGATCCTGCGTCTGCGCAACACGACCCTGGGCTATGTGAGTCAGTTCCTGCGCGCAATCCCGCGTGTGAGCGCGCTCGATCTCGTCGCGGAGCCGCTGGTGTCGCGCGGCATCGAGGAGGAGGCGGCGCGCGTGCGTGCGCGCGGCCTGCTCGAACGGCTCAACGTGCCGCGCCGGCTGTGGAACCTCGCGCCCGCGACGTTTTCGGGCGGCGAGCAGCAGCGCGTGAACATCGCGCGCGGCTTGATCGCAGCGCATCCGCTGCTGTTGCTCGACGAACCCACCGCGTCGCTCGATGCCGAAAACCGCGACGTGGTCGCGGACCTGATCGTCGAGGCGCGCGAGCAGGGCGCCGCAATCGTCGGCATCTTTCACGACGAGGACACGCGTGCGCGCGTCGCGACCCGCATCGTGCGGCTCGAGAGCGCCGCCGCCGCATCCGTTCAAACCGATTCCGGAGTGTTGCAGACATGCTGATCAAGAATGCGCGCATCGTGACGCGCGACGAGGACTTCACCGGCACTGTGCGGATCGCGGACGGGCTGATCGCGGAGATCGCGCCGGGCAATACAGCCGCGCGCGAAGCCGAGGACTGGGACGGCGACTATCTGCTGCCGGGTTTCGTCGAACTGCATACGGACAACATCGAGAAGCATCTCGCGCCGCGTCCGGGCGTGCTGTGGAATCCCGAAGCCGCGATCATCGTGCACGACGCGCAAGTGGCCTCGGCGGGCATCACGACCGTGTTCGATGCGCTGGGCGTCGGCTCGCGGCCGGAAGACGGCGTGCGCGGTCGCGAATTGCAGGTGCAGTGCGCGCAGTCGATCGGCAAGTTCGTCGAGCGCGGCGTGCTGCGCGCCGATCATTTCCTGCATCTGCGCTGCGAAGTGGGCACGACGGACGTGGTCGAGGTCTTCGATTCGCTGAGCGCGCATCCGCTCTTCCGGCTCGCCTCGGTGATGGATCACACGCCCGGGCAGCGGCAATGGCAGGACCACGAGAAGTGGCGCAAGTATCAGGAACGCCACGGCAAGTGGAGCGACGAGCACGCGAACAAGATCCTCGCCGAATTGGCCGAGCATCAGGCGCGCTATGCGGCGAAGCATCGCGGGGAGATTGTCGAGCGCTGCAAGACGCTCGGCATCTCGCTCGCGAGCCACGACGACACGCTCGTGGAGCATGTCGAGGAAGCCGCACGTGATGGCATCGCGCTCGCTGAATTCCCGACCACGCTGGACGCCGCGCGCGCGGCTCGCGAGCACGGCATCGCGACGATCATGGGCGCGCCGAACGTGGTGCGCGGCGGATCGCACTCGGGCAATGTCTCCGCGCTCGATCTGGCGCGCGAGGGGCTGCTGGACATCCTGTCGTCGGACTATGTACCGTCGAGCCTGCTGATCGCCGTGTTCGATCTGGTCGCGAAGGCGGGCTGGTCGCTGCCGCGTGCGGTCGCGACGGTTTCCTGGGCGCCCGCGCATGCGGCGGGGCTGACGGACCGCGGCGCCATCGCCCTCGGAGCGCGCGCCGATCTCGTGCGCGTAGCTTCGGTGGACGGCGTGCAAGTGCCGCGCGAAACCTGGCGCGCCGGACGACGCGTGGCCTGAGCCCGGCGCTTCATTCCTGACAGCCTCACGTCAGCACGCCGTCATACGCGGGTAAGCCCGCGTTGACGGCGTGCGCTCTTCTTCAGTACCCTCGCTGGCGAGTTCGCTGTGAGAATCGGTGTTCGCGTAACGAACATTCTTGGTTATTCGCTAGCAGAAGCGCAATCGGTGCCGGGCCATGAATCGCGAGCCGCCCGCGCCCAATCTGACAAAGGGAATGAAGTGAGCAGAAGTCCTGCCGTGAACGTCCAGACGTTCATCAACGACCATCCGTTCTCGCCGTTTCAGTGGCTCATCTTCGGGATGTGCTTCGTGATCGTGCTGCTGGACGGTTTCGATACCGCGGCGATCGGTTTCATTGCGCCCTCGCTGGTGGCCGAATGGCATATCAGCCGTCCGGCGCTGGCGCCGGTCCTGAGCGCGGCGCTGTTCGGCCTCGCAGCGGGTGCGCTCCTGTCGGGGCCGCTCTCCGACAAGCTGGGCCGCCGCGCGATGCTGCTTTCGTCCGTGCTGATCTTCGGCGTCGCGTGCCTGGCTTCGTCGTTCGCGGCGGACCTGACGCAACTCACTGCGTTGCGCTTCGTCACCGGCCTGGGTCTGGGCGCGGCCATGCCGAACGCCGTCACGATGATGAGCGAGTTCTGCCCCGACAACCGCCGCGCCACGCTGATCAACCTGATGTTCTGCGGCTTTCCGCTGGGTGCGGCGTTCGGCGGGTTTCTCGCGGCGTGGATGATCCCGCACTTCGGCTGGCGCAGCGTGCTGCTGCTTGGCGGCATCGCGCCGCTGGTGCTCTCGGTGCTGTTGATCGCGACGCTGCCGGAGTCGGTGCGCTACATGGTGGCGAAGGCTCGGCCGGTCGAGAAGATTCGCGCCACGCTTGCGCGCATCTCGGTGGACGCGATGCAGGCCGGTTCGTTCTTCATGACCGAGAAGGCGCCCGCCGCCGCCGGGCAGAGCGGCATGAGCGTGGTGCTGTCGCGCTCGTACATCGTCGGCTCGGTGATGCTGTGGGTCACGTATTTCATGGGCCTCGTGATCTTCTACGCGTCCATCAACTGG
The DNA here is from genome assembly GCF_031451075.1 of Caballeronia sp. LZ043. Lineage (NCBI taxonomy): Bacteria > Pseudomonadati > Pseudomonadota > Betaproteobacteria > Burkholderiales > Burkholderiaceae > Caballeronia > Caballeronia sp. LZ043. The sequence goes on from NZ_JARUXT010000004.1 coordinate 213,148, forward strand.
ATGCCGATCCTGCTCAAGGAATCGGGCCTCGCGCCGCAGACCGCGACGCTGATCTCCGCGCTGTTCCCGCTCGGCGGCGTCGGCGCCGTGCTGTGCGGCGTGCTGATGGACAAGTTCAACGCGAACCGCATCATCGCCGTGTGCTATGTGCTGACCGCCGTGAGCGTGTATCTGATCGGTCAGGCAGTGGGCAACGTGGGACTGCTCGTGCTGGTCGTGTTCGTCGCGGGCGTGCTGATGAACACCGCGCAATCGTCGATGCCCGCGCTCGCCGCCGCCTTCTATCCCACTCAGGGACGCGGCACCGGCGTGGCATGGATGCTGGGCATCGGGCGCTTTGGCGGGATCGCGGGATCGTTTCTCGTTGCCGAGCTGACGCGCCTGCATTTCAGCTTCGGCGGCATTTTCGCGACCATCGCCGTGGCGGGTCTGATTTCCGCTGTCGCGTTGTTCATCAAGCAGGCCGCGCATCCGCAGACGGCCATGGCAAATGAACTGGACTCCACGGAGCCCGCCGGACATTGACGGATGTGAGTTCTGCGTGAGTGAACGCCCCGCGTGATGCGAGTCACGCGGGGCGTTTTGTTTGGTAGCGCGCGTTGCAATCCGCCTTCTGTTTGCCGCTGCCGTGAGCGAAACGTCAGACCGTGGCATAGCGTGTGCTGACTCCTGAGATGCGACCGGCCGTCGGGTGCAGCGTTCCGACGGCCAGCAGGCATGACACGCCGCAAGAATCGCATTCCGACAATCGTCATCAGGAGCTTTCGATATGAAACGTTTTGCCCTTACCACTGCTGCCGGTGCCTTCGCTCTCGTGTGCGCATCCGCTTTCGCGCAGGACAATCCGCCGAGCTCGAGCACGGGCCTGCAAGCCGGCGACAACGCGCAGACGACCACGCAACCGGCTCATTCGATGTCGCATTCGCACAAGTCCTCATCGCATTCGAAGAAGATGCAAAAGAGCCCGATGGCAGCGGGCCCGTCCACCGAGCCGGGCGGCACCGCCACGCCGAGCGGTCCGGGTGCGCCGGTCACTGCGAGCGGCTCGGGCAAGTAACCTGCGCCGAAAAGCACAACGGGACGCCGTGCGGCGTCCCGTTGCGTTTGATGGCGTCCGACACTCAACGGATGAACGTGCCGAGTCCATCCGCATCGTAGTATTCGAGCGTCACGCGATCGCTCGAAAACGAAGCCTTCGAGATCGAACCCGGATTGGCGTTTTCGTTGACGAGCGTGAACGTGAAGACATCGCCGTCCCAGTGCGAAAGCGTGAGCGTCAACGGACGCGGCCCGATGACGATGACAAGCGCGCCATTCTGCTCGCTGACCTGGATCGGCCCGAAGTAGTCGTTCTGGTAAGTGCCGGTATAGGTGGACAACGCTCGCGCCGGCAGCGGTGCCGCGGGCGGCGTCGCGCCCACGAGCGAGCCGCTCGGCTTGGCGAGGGACGCCAGCGCATCGTTGTAGAGCTTGAACCAGTCGCGCTGGATCGAGCCGGTCTGCACGATGTCGAAGAACTGCTGGTTGAGCGCTTCCGCGACGCCGATCGGAAACGCATTCGTCAACGTGACAATGGCCAGATTCGTCGATGGCACGACCATGAAGTTGGTCGCCGCCCCCAGCGCGAATGCGCCCGAGTGACTGTACGACGGCCGTCCCGCGCTCGTCGTTCCCACGTTGAAACCATAACCGTAGTAGCCAGCCGGATCGCCGCCGCCGGGCGGAGAACTCTGCACCTGCGCGGTGGTGGCGGCCGCGAGCGCTGCGGCATCGACGATGCGCTTGCCGTTGAAGACGCCCGCGCCGAGCATCATCGCGAGCCACTTCGCCATGTCGTTGACCGACGAACTCACGCCGCCCGCCGGCGATTGCGGATCGGGCATCGTGCCCGTGCCCTGCACCCACGCATTGCCCACCTTGACGTGCCCGAGAGCGCGGTTCGGGCGCGCGACGAAATCGGCGTAACGGGAGCTGGTGCTGCTCATGCCGAGCGGTTGATACAGCACGTTGTCGGAGAGCGTTTCCCAGTCGATGCCCGCCGCCGTTGCAACGGCCTGCGCCCCCGCCGTGAGCCCGAAGTTGGTATAGAAGTACGAATGACGGAACGGATGCAGCGGCAAATAGCGCAGCCGTTGCAACACGTCCATGCGCCCATAGCCCATGTCTTCCAGCGTGTCGCCCGCATGATCGGGCAAGCCGGACTGGTGCGAGTAAAGATCGCCGATGGTCACGGCCGCGCTGACCTCGGCGTCCGACAACGTGAACCACGGCAATTGCGCGCGCACCGGCGTATTCCATGCAATCGAGCCGGTCCCGACCTGACGCGCCACGACGGCGGCGCCCACGGACTTGGATACCGACGCGAGCTGGAACACGGTGTCCGCATCGACTGCCTGACCTGAGCCCACGAGCCCCCTGCCGAGGACCGTGGCGTAGCCCGGCGGCGGGCCGCGCACGACCGCGACCGCCATGCCGGGAATGCCGGTGGCGGTCATCAGGTTGTTGGCGAGGGTATCGAGTTGCGCGAGCGCGGCGTTGACCTGCGCATCCGGCACGGGGCCGGTCGGGTTACTGCCGGAAGAAGTGGCTGCGCCGGAATCGTCGGAATCCGAACCGCCACATGCGGCGATCGTGCTGCACAGCGCCGCGCCGAGAAAGCGGCGGCGTCCTTGCGAAGGTCTCATACACGCGTCTCCCCGTTATCGTTACCGTTCTCGCGCACCGTGCGCTCGGCGGATTCTATATTGGAAACAATCCGTCAGACACGCGCAGCTTGCCTGAAAGCGGGAAGACGCGGCGTTCGAGCGGGAAGCCTTACTTGGCAAACAGCGAGGACATGTCGGCGAAGGCCTTGATCTCGACCGCGTTGCCCGACGGATCGAGGAAGAACATCGTCGCCTGCTCGCCGACTTCGCCCTTGAAGCGCACATGCGGCTCGATGATGAAGCGCGTCTGCGCGGCGCGCAGTTTGTCCGCAAGTTCTTCCCATTGGGGAATCGAGAGCACGACGCCGAAGTGGCGCACCGGCACGGCGTCGCCGTCGACGGCGCTGGTCGAGCGATGGCCGATCTCCTCCGGCGCCAGATGCGCGACGATCTGATGACCGTAGAAATCGAAGTCGACCCATGCTTCGGAACTGCGTCCCTCGGGACAGCCGAGCAAGTCGCCGTAGAAGGCGCGGGCGGCGGCGAGGCTATGAACCGGGAAGGCCAGATGGAACGGCGGCATGGCGTGCTGGGTGGTGTTCATGATGAAGATTCCTTTTCCATACGGGTACGGCGGGGACGAGCCGACAGTGTATTCATGAATATTTCTGTTTGAAAACGATATATTGCTGGACTGAGCCACACTTATTTCGATGAATCGAACATGTTGCGCGAACTCCAGACCTTTATCGCCGTGGCGCGTCACGGCACTTTTGCGGGCGCGGGAGCGCGCATCGGGCTCACGCAGTCGGCCGTCAGCGCGCAAATGCAGCGCCTGGAAGCGCACCTGGGCTTCGCGCTCTTCGACCGCACCGGGCGCTCGGCGACGCTCAACAAGGCGGGCAAGCGCACCCTCGAACTCGCCGACGAACTCATATCGCTCTATGCGCGTCTCGCGGAACCCGAAGGCGAGGGCGGGCGGGGCGGCTCGCTGTCGGTGGGCGCGATCGCTTCAGCGCATGCGGCGCTGCTGCCGGATGCCATTGCCGCATTCGGGCGGACGCTGCCGGCGTGGCGCATCCGTCTGGTGCCGGGCGTGTCGCTGAATCTGCTCGCCCAGGTCGATGCCGGGGAAATGGACATGGCCGTCATCATCCGTCCGCCGTTCTCGCTGCCGGCGGAACTGCAATGGCGCACCTTGAGCGCGGAGCCTTACGTGTTGCTGGCGTCCGGCGCGCGGCGTGGGGCGCACTGGCGCGACCTGCTCGAAACCGAGCCGTTCATCCGTTATGACCGGCGTTCGTTCGGCGGGCGGCAGGTGGATCTGTTCCTGCGCGAGCGGCGCATCGCGGTGCGCGAATCGATCGAGGCGGACGAACTGCCGGGTATCGTCGAGCTCGTCGCGCGCGGACTGGGCGTGGCGCTGCTGCCGGATTCGCGCGCGCTGCGGCCATGGCCGCGCGGCGTCATCGCGCTTTCACTGGGCGAGGATACGTTTCATCGCGAGATTGGTCTCGCCGAACGGGCGCGGCGCGCGCGTGCCGCCGAGCCCGACGCGGCCGCGCGGCTGGCGGACTGCATCGTGACAGCAGCACACGCGCCGAAGCGCGTTTCCATGCGCAAGCGCGGCGGCGTCGCCTAGAATGCGTGGCAGGCGCGGCTGCCTGCCGTGTCATTTCGCGGGGTTTCCAATGGACGACGAACAGCCTGCCGCCGGTCCGGACACATCGAACACGCGTCCCGCCAATACCGCCAATACCGCGCGCTCCGTCATGCGCTACGCCACACTGCGCGCCCAGGCGGCGCTCGACTGGCTGGACCGCGTCGATCCCGGCACGCACCGGCGCATCAAGGGCTTGCGGCTCGTGACCGCCTACGGTATCGCGGCGGCGCTCGGCGCCTTGCAGGACGTCACGCAAGGCATTCCTGGCGGCACGTTGGTGGGAGCGCTCGCGGGCGGCTTCGCGCTGTGGGCGAGCGTCTCCGAAGCCCGCACGACGCGTTGGGAATCGAGCCGCGATCTCGTCATCCTGTGTCTCGCCGCCGCATTCGGCGCGCTGCTGTTCGCGTGGTTCGGGCCGCTGTTCCGTCATCTCGGGCGGGGCGGTGCGGAACTGATTCTCGTGAGCGGCGCGTTCTTCGCGGGCTATCTGAAGCGCTTCGGGAGCACCGGCGCGGGCATGGGCTCGCAGTTGTACATCGGCCAGGTGCTTGCCTATGGATTGAATCTCACCCCCGGCGACACCGGCGCGATCCTGCTCGCGCTCATGATCGGCATGCTGGCGGCGCTCGTGCCGCGCGTGCTGTCAGGGCCGGCGGAACATCCGGTCGTGCTGCCGGCGCTGCGCTCGGAACCCGCCTACGGACGGGAGGCCGTTTCGCCCGCGCTCGCGATGGGCTTGCAGGCCGCCTGCGCATCGCTGGTCGTGGTGCTGCTCAATCGCGCGTTCTCGCTGCGGGAATCGGCCTGGGCGATCACGGCCTGCGTCTATGTGGTCGCGACGTCCGCGGTGGGCACGACGGAGCGCGTTCGCCGGCGCATCTATGGAACGCTCGTCGGCGTGCCGCTCGGCATCGTATGCCTGCCGCTTGCCGAGCACTGGCCGGTGGTGATCTGGGCGCTGGCCGCGCTGGCGATGATCGCGTATGCGATGTCCCTGCCGGAACGCTACGACATTGCCTGCGGCGCGTTCGGCTTCGTGCTGATCGTCACGCTTGCCGTCAACGGCATTCATTCGATCCCGCTGCTCGCCGCCCGCGCCTGGGAGACGCTGTTGGGCGGCGCGCTCGGATGGGCGGCGTCGCGGCTCATCTTTCCGTTGCGGCTGCTGCGCAACTGACGGCCACGGCGCCGCGCCTCAATGGCGCTGCGCCAGCGCGTCCAGTAGCGTATCGAGCTCCGCGAAATTGACCGGCTTGACGAGATGCCCCTCGAAGCCCGCCTGTGCCGAGCGTTCCTTGTCGCTTTCCTGTCCGAAGCCCGTCATCGCGACGACCATCGCGCCGCTGAGCAGCCGCAACGAACGCAGTGAACGCAGGACCGCGAAGCCGTCGATGTCCGGCAGCGCGAGATCGAGCAGGATCAGGTCGGGTGGAAAATGCCGCACCACGTCGATGCCTTCCTTGCCGTGATAGGCAATGCGCACGTCGTGCCCTTTCAGTTGCAGCAACATGGCGAGGCTGTCGGCGGAATCGCGGTTGTCGTCGATGACCACCACGCGCAGGCCGGTGCCGCTTGTCGCGTCCTGCGCGAGCACGCGATGCGGGCGCGGTGCGTCGTCGACGGATGCGTAAGGCAGGCGCACCGTGAACGTGCTGCCCTGGTGCGCGCCGGCGCTCGCCGCGCTGATGGAGCCGCCGTGCAGCTCGACGATCGAGCGGCACAGCGTCAGCCCGATGCCGAGCCCCGCTTCGCCCGGATCGAGGTAATGATCTTCCTGCACGAACAGGTCGAAGATGGAGGTCAGCCCTTTCTGCGAGATGCCGCGCCCGGTGTCGATCACGCGGATCAGCATGGCGCTGGGCTCGCACTCGACCGTCACCGTGATGGTGCTGCCGTGCGGCGAAAATTTCGAAGCGTTGTTGAGCAAGTTCTGCACGACCTGCACGAGCCGGGTGCTGTCGCCCATCAGGATGACCGGCTGGTCCGGCAGCCGGGTGGCGATCTGCTGCGTGCGTTCGTCGGTGAACGGCCGCACGAGTTCGATGCCGCGCGCGACGATGTCGCTGATGTCGGCGCGCGCGAGGCGCAGGTCGATCTTGCCGGTGGTGATGCGGCCCATGTCGAGCAGGTCGTCGACGAGCCGCCCGAGATGCGAGGTCTGCCGGTCGATGATGTCGCGGCACGCGGCCACGCGCGGGTTGAGGTCCGCTTCCATCTGCATCACGCCGACGGCATTGCGAACCGGCGCGAGCGGATTGCGCAGTTCGTGCGCGAGGGTCGCGAGAAATTCGCTGATGCGCCGCGATGACGCTTCGAGCTGCTCCAGACGCTTGCGTTCGCTCATGTCGCGCGTGACCTTGGCGAAGCCGCGCAGGACGCGATGTTCGTCGTACACCGCGGTGATCACCACGTTGGCCCAGAACAGCGAGCCGTCCTTGCGCACGCGCCAGCCTTCGGTTTCGACGCGTCCGGTGCGGATGGCCGTCTGCAACTGGGTTTCGGGGACGTTCGCGACGAGGTCCTCGGGGCAATAGAACGCGGAGAAATGCTTGCCGAGGATCTCCTGCGGCCGATACCCCTTGATGCGCATCGCGCCCGTGTTCCAGCTCGCGATGCAGCCGTCGGGATCGAGCATGAAGATGGCGTAGTCGCTGACGCTTTCGACGAGCAACCGGAAGCGTTCTTCCGACAGGCGCAGCTTTTCTTCCTCGGCGCGCTTGGCGGTGAGATCGCGCGTGTATTTGGCGTAGCCGATGATCTGGCCTTGCGTGTTGCGCGCCGCCGTGATGACGACATTGGCCCAGAACAGCGAGCCGTCCTTGCGTACGCGCCAGCCTTCGTCCTCGAAGCGGCCGGTGGTATAGGCCTGCTTCAACTCGTACTCGGGCCAGCCGCGCGCCACGGATTCCGCGGTATAGAAGCGCGACAGATGCTCGCCGATGATCTCGTGCGCCTCATAGCCCTTGATCTTGCGCGCGCCGGTGTTCCAGCTCGTGATGCGGCCGTTCAGGTCGAGCATGAAGATCGCGCAATCCTCGATGGCGTTGACGAGCGCGTGATAGTGCGCGTCGCTCATCGCGTGGCCGGGAAGGGCGAGTTCCGGGGCAGGGTGGGGGACGGCGGCTGCTTTCGATCGGGTCATGATTCTGTGTTTCAGTACGGCGTTGGCCTGCTTTGCGGGTTCGAACGATCGGTCTCGGAGAGACGGATGCTCGACGGACAGGGCCTATTGATAACACAGTTTGATCGGTTGCCGATGGCGCAGCCGGAGAAGCTCTGGATCTCAACGCCCTAGTGAACACTGGTTTTCATCAACAGTCACCTGGCTCATGTCCAGTGCGGGGGAACATGGATTGCAGATGGGCAGCAAGCGTCGGGCCATGCACGACGAGTCTGTCGATATGGCCGACCGGGACAGCTTCGCGCACGTGAACTTCTGCTTCCGGATCAGTGGGCTGGCGGGGCAGCTCCCCGTCACGCAAACGCCGCTTGACACTCCCCACCACCCTTCATAGCGTGTAAGGGTCCGGTTTCGAAAACGAGCCGCGCTCATCCGTCGGCAGGCCCGACGCATCCAGCGACCTCCCGCTCCTTCATCGCCCTGAAGTCCGCTCACGGAGGCTCTCATGGACCGTCGACGTTTCCTATCCCTGTCCGCGTTCTACACGGTGGCGGCTGCGTCCGGCACGCTCGCGGCCTGTCACTCCAGTCACGACGACGACAGCAACCCCGGCGGCGGCACCGCCCCGCCGCCCGCAGCCGGCGCCTTCGCTTTTCCGCAGGGCGTCGCGAGCGGCGACCCGCGCGATGTATCAACGGTGTTCTGGACGCGCTGTGTCGCGAACGGGAGTGCTTCACAAACGCCGGTCGCGCTGACCTTGCAGGTCTCCACGCAACAGGACTTCGCGCAGCTCGTCGCCAGCGTGCCCTTGAGCGCGGTGCCCGACTACGATTTCACCGTCCGCGCAAAAGTCACCGGGCTGGCCGCGCAGACCACGTATTACTACCGCTTCATCGCAGGCAGCGATGCCAGCGCGACAGGCACGACCCGCACCGCCGCCGCATCGACGGATGCCGTTCCGCAAGTGCGCTTTGCGTGGTTCGTGTGCCAGAACTGGAGCGCGAACCACTGGCAAGCCCTCAACCTGCTGGCCGCCGAAACCGATCTCGATTTCGTCGTGCATCTGGGTGATTACATCTACGAAGCGGGCTTCGCCGCGCCGTCCGGCACGGTGGAACCGGCGCATCCCACGATCACCCTGCCAAGCGGCGGCGTGTATGCCAACACGCTCGACGACTACCGCACGTTGTATCGCACCTACCGTGGCGACGCGCGCTTGCAGAACGTGCATGCGCGTTTTCCGGTCATCGCGATCTGGGACGATCACGAGTTCTCCGACGACTGCTGGCACGACCACCAGACCTATACCAACGCCAACCTGCAGCAGACCGCGCGGCGCCGCAACGCTAACCAGGCATGGGTGGAATACCTTCCGGTCGACTGGGGCGACGTGTCGTTCGATCTGAACAATCCGGCCTATGACAACATCCGCATCTACCGCGACTTCCACTTCGGCTCGCTGATCCATCTCGTCATGACGGACGAGCGGCTCTATCGCGACGATCACGTGGTGCCCGAAGCGGCGATCGCGCAGGCGCTCGGGCACGATCCGGTGAACGGCAACGACCTCGTCGGTTCGCGCTACTTCGTGCAGCAGCAGGTGCTCGCGCAGTTCGAGGCAGCCGACACGCAGCGCCTCGGCCGCGTGCCGTCCATTCTCGGTCCCACGCAGACGCAATGGTGGAAGGACACGCTGAAGGCATCGACGGCGATCTGGAAGGTGTGGGGCAACGAAGTGATGATGAACCGCCTGTGGCTCGACCTGAGCGCGCTCGCGCCGGCGCCCGACAACGTCGTGTTCGTGCTCGACTGCGACGCATGGGACGGCTATCCGTCGCACAAGGCGGATCTGCTGGCGTTCGTGAAGGCGCAGGGCATCAGCAATCTTGTCGCCATCACGGGCGACTTGCATGCGTTCCAGGCGGGCATCGTGCGCGACGTGCCGGACCCCGCGAACGGCACGCCGGTCATGATCGACCTGATGTCGGCGGGCATCAGCAGCCAGCCGTTCTTCGAGGACGTGAAGACCTATTCGGCGGGCATGCCGCTGGCCTCGCTGATCAGCGCGCCCGCGCTGTTCGACGCGTTCATCCGTCAGAACAATCCGGACATGCAGTACGCCGATCACGACGGCATCGGCTATGCGACCGCGACCGTCACGCCGACGCAGTTCATCGCAATCTTCAACAAGATGAAGTTCCTGAACGCCGACGGCAGCGCGCCCGCCGCGCCGCTGCAAAAGCGCACGCAACTGACGATCAACGCGGGCGCGGTGGCCGTGACGGTTCAGGACGACGTATGACGGGCGCCACCGCTTCGGAGTCATGCTTCCGGGGGGATTTCATCACGCGGGTGCAAACGTACACTGCGTGCACATTTCGGGAGATCGAGCCTGTGGCAGGCAGTGCGACGAGGCCCATGAAGTGAACCTTGAAACCCTCAGGAGCACGATCATGATCGGAAAACTCATCGGCGTTGTCCTGGCCGTGGCGCTGGCCGCCGGCTGCTACGCCCTCATCCGCGGCCACGACCCGCAGAACCTGTACATGGACGACAACGCGCTGCTGTCGCGTTACCTCTCCGATTCGCGCGCACTGGCCGCCGACAGCGAACCCGCCAGCACGAGCCTCGCCACCGTCAAGCACGCCAGCCCGCTGCTGGAGTCGCAGGACTGAGGGGCGTTCAGTCTTCGCCGTCGGTGTTGTCGAAGAGCGTGCGCAGCATGCGTTCCGGGTTGGCCAGAAACGCGCGCGTCACCTTGAAGTGCTCGGTGTCTTCGTACGCGACCCGTTCGATGCCGTCCGCCGTGAACTGGTAGATCCACGCTTCGGGGTAAGCCATCAGGATTGGCGAATGGGTGGCGATGATGAACTGCGAGGCGTCGGCGGTCAGGTCGTGGATGCGCGCCAGCGCGGCAAGCTGGCGCTGCGGGGACAGCGCTGCCTCGGGTTCGTCGAGCAGATAGAGTCCTTGCCCGCCGAAACGCTCCATCAGCAGCGTCAGGAACGACTCGCCGTGCGACTGCTCGTGCAGCGACCGGCCGCCGTACGACGAGATCACCGGCGCGCCGAGACCCGGTTCGGCGTCGAGTTCCTCGATCTGCGTGGCCACGTTGAAGAAGCTCTCGGCGCGCAAGAAGAAACCGTCGCGCGGCCGCTTCACGCCCTTTGCGATGCGCAGGTATTCATGCAACGGCGAGTGCGAAACCCGCGTGCCGAAGCGAAAGTTCTTCGAGCCGCCTTCGGGATTGAAGCCCATCGAAACGGCAATGGCTTCCAGCAGGGTAGACTTGCCCGAGCCGTTCTCGCCGACCAGGAACGTGACCTTCGGATGCGGCTCCAGCGTGTCCAGCCCGCGCACGGCGGGCAGCGAGAACGGATAGGCATCGAACGACGGCGCCTTGTCGCGCAACAGCGTGATGCGGCTGATGAAGCGGGTCGAGATGACCATCGGCGGCGGCGCGTCAGTGGAACGCCTGGTTCGCCGCGTTCTTTGCCGCATTCGCCGCATCGGTCGCGCCCACGGCCCCGACCGACTCGCGCTTCCGGCTCAAATCGATCTTCGGCATGAACAGCATCGACACCACGGCGCCCAGCGCGATCACGAACATCGCCGTGAAGGTCAGGTGCAGCGAATGATGCAGCACCAGGCGAATGTCCTCGTTGGCGGCGAAGTCGCCGGTCACGGACGTCAGCAGCGCCTTGAGCTGATCGGCATGGACGGGAGGCAGGCCGTCCGTGTGCGTGAGCCCGAAGTTCTGCACCGCGCCGAACACGGCCGCGCCGAGCGTGTTGCCGAGATTGCGCGAGAACAGGTTCGACGCGGTCGCGCTGCCGCGTTCGAGCGGCTGCACGATCTCCTGGATCAGGATCAGGCACGACACGCTCGTAATGCCCATGCCGAAGCCGACGATGGCCGAGCCCACGCCCGCCCACACCGGGCTCGACTCGGGTCCCAACAGCACGAACGGCACCGAGCCGAGCGGAATGAACACCGGCCCGATCATCAGCAGACGGCGCAGCCCGATGCGCGTGAAGGTGCGCGACGTGAAGGTCGCGCCGCTCGGCCAGCCGATCATCATCATCGTGAGCGCGAGGCCCGCTTCGACCGGCGTGCGGTGCATCACGCCCTGCACGTACATCGGCAGGAAGGTGGTGAGGCCCATCATCGCCATGCCGGCGAGCACGGTCGCCGCGTTGCTGGCCGCGATCGGACGGTGCGACCACAGGCTGAAGGAGATCATCGGGTCGGCGGCGCGGCGTTCCTGCCAGACAAACAGCACGCAACTCAGCAGCAGCACGGCCAGTTCCACGCCGACGCGCACATTGCTCGCATGGCCCGCGTCGGTGAGCGCCATCATCAGCGAGGCGACGGCGGCGGTGAACAGGAACGCGCCGCCCAGGTCGATCGCCGGACGGTCATGGCGCTTTTCCTCGTGCAGGAAGAACACGAACAGCGCGGCGGCCAGGATGCCGATCGGCACGTTGATCCAGAAGATCCACGCCCACGAGAACTGGCGGATCAGGAGGCCGCCGACCATCGGCCCGAGCACCGCCGACACCGCCCACACGCTCGCCAGATAGCCCTGCACCTTGCCGCGTTCGCGCGCCGGATAGAGATCGCCGACCACGGTCAGCGCCACTGGCAGGATCGCGCCCGCGCCGACGCCCTGGATCAGCCGGAACACGATCATCGCGGGCATCGACCACGCAAAGCCTGCCAGCACCGAGCCGATCAGAAAGATCACGATGCCCGTGAGCACGGCTGGCTTGCGCCCGAAGATGTCGGAGAGCTTGCCGAACACCACGGTGAGCGCGGTCTGCGTGAGCAGGAACGACGAGAACACCCAGCTGTAGAGATTCAGGCCGCCGAGCTGCGTGGCGATTTGCGGCATGGCGGTCGAGACGATGGTGGCCTCGATCGCGACCATGGCCATCGAAGCCATGACGGCGGCAATGACGAGAGGACGAACGGTTTGACGGGACTGTGACATGCGGTGGTCGAAAGACGCGCCACCCGCCGCGCAACCGATGCAGCTGCGCACTTGCGGGTCCTGCACGTGAATGGAAGAGACAGCGGCGATGCCCCGGCCTGTGATTATTCTTGCAATTGGCTTTCGTCCGGAGCGACGTTGCCGGTGAACTGGCGACCCGTGCAATGTTATCCCGTGCCGGCCGATGCTGCTTGCGCCGGCCGCGAGGATCAAACGCGCGGTTCGACCAGTTCAACCCTGTGAGACCGAAGTCGCGCTCCTCATTAATCGCTAATTCTTCGCCGCTACGCTGGATTACGTGGATGGACGGTGCTCCCCCAAGTACTTCCCCAGTCCGTTCACATCTCGACTCTCCTCAGCCTTGGCGCCGGCCCCGACGGGCTGGCGCACTTTTTACCGCGGCGCCTGGCGCCCTCGTGTTCTACATGTTGCCTTTCCTACCGGAATCCCCGCGAATGTCGCCTAAAATCGAACCGGCAGAACCCGCGCCCGCAGGCGCGCCCCGTTCCTTCCGGAGACGGCAGATTCGCATGATCAAATCGCTGAAAAACCAGCTGGTGATCGCGCTCGGCATTCTCGTGACCGTGATCGGCGTGATTCAGGGCGTGAGTTCCTACAAGCTGAGCCAGGCCGGCACGAACGCACTGCTCGACACGCGTCTCGTGCAGGTGGCGACGCGCATGCGCGACGGTTTCGCCGAGGGCATTCCCGCCAATCCGTCGCGCGGCAGTCAGGATGACCGCGACGTGGTGGTGGTCGTGTGGAAGCCGGGCGAGGCGGTGCCGTTCCGCACCACTGAGCCGTCGCTGCGCTTTCCGCGCGATGCAGCTCCGGGCTTCTCCAACGTGGTCGCCAACAGCGAGCATTGGCGCATCTACACGCGCCGCGAGCCGACCATGACGATCCAGGTGGCCCAGCGCGCTTCGGTGCGCCACGACCTGACCGAGGAAACCGCCACCCTGGCGCTGTGGCCCACGGTCGTGCTGCTGCCGCTCGTGTGGATCCTGGTCGCGCTGGTCGTGCGCCGCTCGTTGCGGCAACTGACCGAGCTGGGCCGCGAGGTGCAGGGCATCGACACGAGCCATCTCCAGCCGCTGTCGCTGGTCGGCGTGCCGACCGAGATCAAGCCCTTCATCGAGTCGATCAACACGATGATCGAACGTCTCGCGGGCGCCATCGACAAGGAGCGCAAGTTCATCGCCGATGCCGCGCACGAGCTGCGTACGCCGCTCACCGCGCTGCAGTTGCAGGCGGACAATCTGGCGCCGCATATCGCTCCGGGCAATCAGGAACGCTTCCAGGAACTGCGCAAGGGCATCGCGCGCAGCGGCAAGCTGATCGCGCAACTGCTGCGTCTGGCGCGCGCCGATGCGCCCGTGAACGGCGCCGCGCCGCTCGCGCGCGTGGATCTGTCGGAAGTCGTGACGGGCGCGGTCGCCGATGTCCTGCCGATCGCCATCGCCCGTGGCCTCGATATCGGCGCCGAGGAGATGGTGAGCGCGCACGTCCGGGCCATCGAGACGGACTTGGGCATGGCGGTGAAGAACCTGGTGTCGAACGCGGTGCGCTATACGCCCGATGGCGGCACCATCGACCTGCGCATGCGGCGCGACGGCGAACGGGTGTGGATCGACGTGATCGATACCGGGCCGGGCATCGACGAGGCCTTGCTGCCGCGCGTCTTCGACCGCTTCTTTCGGGCCTGTCCGGATATCGAGGGCAGCGGGCTCGGGCTGTCGATCGTCAAGGCGATCGCCGCGCGCTACGGCGGCGACGTCATGCTGCGCAACCGCGATGACGGGCAATCGGGGATCGTCGCGTCGATCGGCTTCGTGACCGAGGCCGTCACGGAAAACCTGACCGCCCCCGATCCCGTCTGCGCCTGAACGAGACGGCGCGAGACGGCGCAATTTGCGCCGATTACAATGCATTCGCTGCGGGACACGCGGGGTGCATCGTCCCGTTGCAATGCCGGCGCGCGAGGCGCGTCATTCCTGTCCGCATGGCGGCGCCGTGCGGTCCGTTGGATTTCACGGGGCGGGGTAGAGCATGCGCATTCTTCTCATCGAAGACGACATCCAGATCGGCACGAGCCTCATGCGGGCCTTGAAGGACGCGGACTATGCCGTCGACTGGGTGCGTGACGGCCAGGCGGGCCGCGAGGCGCTGGGCGCCGCCGACTACACCGTGGTGCTGCTCGATCTCGGCCTGCCGGGCATGAGCGGTATCGAACTGCTGCGGCAGGCGCGCTCGGCCGGCAACGCGACACCGGTACTGATCCTCACCGCACGCGACGACCTCGATACGCGCGTCCAGGGCCTCGATCTCGGCGCCGACGACTATCTGCTCAAACCCTTCGACATGCCGGAACTGCTCGCGCGCATCCGCGCCGTGCTGCGTCGCAAGGCGGGCTACGCGGTGTCCCGTCTCGGCGACGATTCCATCAACCTCAATCTCGACCAGCGCACGCTCACTTGTGGCGAAACGTCGGGCGTGCTGTCGGCGCGGGAATTCGCGCTGATGCATGCGCTGCTCGAACGTCCCGGCACCATCTTCTCGCGCGACCAGTTGGAAGACCGGCTGTACGGCTGGGGCAAGGAAGTGGAGAGCAACGCCGTGGACGTGCTCATCCATTCCGTGCGCAAGAAATTCGGCGCGAGCGTGATTCGCAACGTGCGCGGGCTCGGCTGGACCGTGATGCTCGGACAGGCCGGCCACGAGGACACCAGGTAACGCACCGGGCCACGCGCAGGTTTCAGCGCCGGTCGCCGTGATGCCCGATCTCGCCGCAAAAATGCATGCTGTACGAATGATCCTGTTCCTCGACCTGCCGCATGCGGCGTTCGAGGTCGGCGAGATCGGTGGAGGAGGACAGATAGTCTTCCTGCGCGTCGTGGCTGGAAAAGAAGCTGCCGAGTGACTTCGAGAAACGTTCGAACATGATGGACTCCCGTCGTGATTAATGGCCTGTACCGCGGGCCGACAGAAGCAGATTAGGCCGCGTCCATTAGCGAAGAATGAGCGCGCGCGGGCACGCGCAATGCGCTTCCCATGGCATGCATCAGCGTTCGCCAGCGCACTGTCGGCGGGGCCGTGCAGCGTGAACGCACTGCCGCGCCGCACCATCCCGTGATATCGTCTTTCATACGGTTTCAAAGCGGGTTTTCAAGCGGAACGCCGCGCGTTTCGCGCATTCATCGATCGTCTTCGTGAAGGCCGCCATGAACGATGTGCCCCGTACCCTCAGTGCCCGCGACCGCATCGAGTTGCTCTGCTGGCTCACGTGCGGCAGCCTCGGCGCGTTCTACCTGAACGGTGTCTGGCCGGCCGCCACCTTCCACGTGCAGGCGGCGCACAAGTGGCTGGACCGGCATCAGCGGCTGGCCGACTGGCTGACCATCGCCAAGCTCGCGGCCATCGCGCGGGACATCGCCACGCAGCATTGCGCGCTGCTCGAAGCGGACTGGGCGCGGGATGCCGTCGAAGAGATTCTCGACAGCGAAGACCTCAACTATCAATCGGATGTCGTGCGGCAGGTGTTCGACGATTGCCGCCGGGCGCTCGCGGAGAAGCGGACGCCGGAGTGAGGCACGCTCCTGGCCCGGGCGTTCAGCGGCGATGGTCCTGACCGCGCGCAAGCGTGCAACGGGAGCCGTGCCCGCCCCGCGACGGCGTAGCGGGCGGCGTCTGGAACGCCAGCTTTTCGATTCTCATATCCATAACGTACCTCGCCGCCGAGGTTGCGCCTGGCGGGTTTCATCATCATCCCATCACCAGCCGGGAGGTTTGTCTTCCTTTGGATGCTGTGTCACGGGCATTTTCAGTAAGCGATCCTGCTGCCGTTTAACAGCCTCCCTAGCGCAAATCACTGTATGAATGTACAGTAGCGCCATCCCTCGTTTCGCAGCGCCGCGCAACGCGCACTCCCATGTTCCATGCGTTGAAACCTGTCGTTTGCGCATCGGACGCGGCGCACCGGCCGCGCCGATGAACCCGCAAGCTCCGCATCCGGCGCCGCGCCGCATCGCGCATCTCGACATGGATGCGTTCTTCGCATCGGTGGAGCTGCTGCGTTATCCCGAACTGCGGGGCATGGCGGTGGTCGTGGGCGGCGGCCGCAGCGCCACGCCGGAAACGCTGCCCGACGGCACGCGCCGCTTTCGGCGGCTGCGCGACTACGCGGGGCGGGGCGTCGTCACCACATCAACTTACGAAGCGCGCAAGTTCGGCGTGTTTTCCGCGATGGGCATGATGAAGGCCGCGCAACTCGCGCCGGACGCCATCCTGCTGCCCACCGATTTCGAGTCGTACCGCCATTACTCGCGGCTTTTCAAGGCGGCCGTCGCCACTTTTACGTCGCAGATCGAGAATCGCGGCATCGATGAAATCTATATCGATGTCGGCGACCTGCCCGGCGAGCCCGCCGAGATCGGCCGCCGCATGAAGGATGCCGTGCACGAGGCCACCGGGCTGACGTGTTCCATCTGCATCGCGCCGAACAAGCTGCTCGCGAAGATCGGCTCCGAACTCGACAAGCCCGACGGCCTCACCATCCTGACGATGGACGACCTGCCCACCCGCATCTGGCCGCTCGCCGCGCGCAAGGTGAACGGCATCGGGCCGAAGGCGAACGAGCGGCTGGCGGCGCTCGGCATCCATACGGTGGGCGACATCGCCGCCGCCGATCCCGGCTTGCTGCAGACGCACTTCGGCCGCACTTACGCGGCGTGGCTGGCCCGCATCGCGCAAGGCGAGGACGACCGGCCCGTGGTCACCAGCTCCACGCCGAAGTCGATGAGCCGCGAAACCACCTTCGAGCGCGATTTCCATCCGAAGCAGGACCGTGCGACGCTGTCCGCCGAGTTCACCGCGCTCTGCACGCGCGTTGCCGACGATCTCCAGCGCAAGGGTTATGTCGGCCGCACGGTGGGCATCAAGCTGCGTTTCGACGACTTCCGCACCGTCACGCGCGACCTGACCGTGCCGGTCGCGACGGCCGATCCCGTCGAGATTCGCCGCGCCGCGACCGAATGCCTGAAGCGCATCGTGCTCGAACGGCGCATTCGTCTGCTCGGCGTGCGCGTCAGCGCGCTGGCGGGCCACGACGAGAGCGCGCCCGTCGAACCGATGCAGGTGGAACTGCCGTTCGACGCCCCCGGCGAGTGAGCCGGCGCGACAGGCTTATGACGCGCGCAGATAAGCACATGTCAGATGCTTCGTTGTAGGCTGCTGTGCCGCACGCTAGATTGTTCGCTTCCCCGAAGTGACCGATTCGAACCATTCGACCGTGACGACCCTGACCGCTTCTCAAGACGCCGACATTCAGGCATCCGCCGCCGATCAACCCATCGAGATCCGTCCATTCGATGCCCCGCTCGGCGCCGAAGTGCTCGGGCTCGATCTGTCGCGGCCATTGTCGGCAGCTGATTTCGCGCGCATCCATCGCGCGCACCTGGACTACCACGTGCTCGTGTTCCGCGACCAGCGCATCAAGCCGGACGAGCAGGTGGCGTTCAGCAAGCGCTTCGGGCCGCTGCAGATCCACGTGCTGCATCAGTTCGGGCTCGCGGGCCATCCGGAAGTGCTGATCGTCTCGAACATCACCGAGAACGGCAAGCCGATCGGCCTGGGCGATGCCGGCCATTTCTGGCATTCGGACCTGTCGTACAAGGACAAGCCGAGCCTCGGCTCGCTGCTGCATGCGCAGGAACTGCCGGCGGTCGGCGGCGACACGCTGTTCGCCAACCAGCATCTCGCGTGGGACAGCTTGCCCGCGCATCTGCAAAAAGCGGTGGACGGGCGCGTGGCCGAGCATACCTATCTGGCCAAGTATGCCGAATTGCAGAAGCGCAGCCCGTGGCGGCCGAATCTTTCGGCGGAACAGATTGCCCAGGTCAAGCCGGTGACGCACCCCGTCGTGCGGACGCATCCGGAAACGCAGCGCCGCGCGCTGTTCGTGAGCGAGCACTTCACCACGCGCGTGATCGGCTTGCCTGAAGACGAAAGCCAGTCCCTGCTCGCCGAACTCTTCGCGCACAGCACGCGGCCGGAATTTATCTATCGCCATCAATGGCAGGCGCGCGACATGGTGTTCTGGGACAACCGCTCGGTGATGCATCTCGCGGCCGGCACGCCCGACGATCAGCGCCGCAAGCTGTATCGCACGACCATCGAAGGCGACGCGCCTTTCTGACCGGTCCACATCAAACACTATTCATTGAATCACGGGGTTTCATCGATGCAGTCTCGCAAAGGGAAGGGCGCTGCGCGCGCACTTGGCGCAGCGCTCGCGCTCGCGCTGGGCGTGACGTCGGCGGGCGCGCAGGCCGAGGGCACGCTGCGGGTGGCCGAGCAGTTCGGCGTCGTGTATCTGTTGCTCAACGTCGCGCGCGACCAGAAGTTCATCGAGCAGGAAGGCAAGAAGGAAGGGCTCGACATCAAGGTCGAATGGGCGAAGCTCTCGGGCGGCGCAAGCGTCAATGACGCGCTGCTGTCTGGTTCCGTCGATATCGCGGCGGCCGGCGTCGGTCCGCTGCTGACCATCTGGGACCGCACGCATGGCCGCCAGAATGTGAAGGGCGTGGCGTCGCTGGGCAATTTCCCTTACTACCTCGTGTCGAACGATCCGCGCGTGAAGACCATAGCCGACTTCACCGACAAGGACCGCATCGCGGTGCCGGCGGTGGGCGTGTCGGTGCAATCGCGCGTGCTGCAATATGCCGCCGCGAAGACCTGGGGCGACAAGGCCTACGACCGTCTCGACAAGTACACGCAAGCGGTGCCGCATCCCGACGCCACCGCGGCGCTCATCGCGGGCGGCACGGAGATCAATGCGCACTTCGGCAATCCGCCGTTCCAGCAGCAGGAACTCGCGGGCAATCCGAAGGCGCACATCGTGCTCAATTCCTACGATGTGCTCGGGGGCCCGAGTTCCGCGACCGTGCTCTACGCCACCGAGAAGTTCCGCAACGAGAACCCGAAGACGTATCGCGCGTTCGTCGCGGGTCTTGCCGATGCGGCGAACTTCATCACGCAGCATCCGGAACAGGCCGCCGATATCTATCTGCGCGTGAACCAGGCCCGGCTCGACCGCGACCTGCTGATCAAGGTCATCAAGGATCCGGCGGTGCAGTTCAAGGTGGCGCCGCAGAACACCTTCGGGCTTGCGCAGTTCATGCACCGGGTGGGCGTCATCAAGAACGAGCCGAAGTCGTGGCAGGACTACTTCTTCACGGATCCGGCGACGAAGAACGGCAGCTGAGACGAGCCGCGCGTTTATCGGCGGAGGTGGATTGGTTATGCGCAATGATTGGTTCGCGCGGGGCGCGTGCGCCGCTATCGTAAGCGTTTGCCTCTCCAGCCTCTCCGCACAATAAACATGGCCGCCAATCCTCAAGCGCTGTATGCGCCGCCACCCGAAGCGCATGCTTCGACGAGCGGCAAGCTGCTCAGCGTGGAGCACGTCTCGCTCGAATACCGCACACGCGAACGGATCGTGCGGGCCACGCACGATGTCAGTTTCGATGTCTACGGCGCGGACCGCTTCGTGCTGCTCGGCCCGTCGGGCTGCGGCAAATCCACCTTGCTGAAGGCGGTTGCGGGTTTCATCGAGCCGGTGGCGGGCAGGATCGAAATCGGCGGGGAACGCGTGCGCGGGCCGGGTGCGGACCGTATCGTCGTGTTCCAGGAATTCGACCAGTTGCCGCCGTGGAAGACCGTCGTGCAGAACGTGGCCTTTCCGCTGCGCGCCGCGCGCAAGCTGGGACGCGCCGAAGCGCGTGAACGCGCGCTGCATTATCTCGACAAGGTCGGTCTCGCCCCTTTCGCCGACGCTTATCCGCATACGCTCTCGGGCGGCATGAAGCAGCGTGTCGCCATCGCGCGCGCGCTCGCGATGCAGCCGCGCGTCCTCCTGATGGACGAGCCGTTCGCCGCGCTCGATGCCCTCACGCGCCGCCGCATGCAGGAAGAACTGCTGCGCCTGTGGAGCGACGAGCGCTTCACGCTGTTGTTCGTCACGCATTCGATCGAGGAAGCGCTGATCGTCGGCAATCGCATCTTGTTGCTGAGCCCGCATCCCGGACGCGTGCGCGCCGAACTCAACAGTCATCAATACACCCAGGAAAGCATGGGGCGCGGCGAGTTCCAGCAGAGCGTCGCCCGCATTCACCGCTTGCTGTTCGAAGAGGAGGCCGCGCAATGAGCACGCCGCATCTGATCGTGCCGCCGGTGCGGCCGGAATATGAAGTCGAGCCGGTCGCGCCCGAAGGCATCGGCCACGAGGCGCCGCTGCCGCTCTCGAAGCGTCTGCTGGATCAGGCCTGGCTGCGCAAGACCTTCATCGCGCTGGTGTTGATCGGCTTGTGGGAGATCGCGGCGCGCAGCGTCGACAACGACCTGCTGCTGCCCACCTTCAGCGCGACCTTTATCGCGTTCGTGCAGGGCATTGCGTCGGGCGAGCTGATCGAGAAGATCGGCATCTCGATGTCAGTGCTGCTGCGCGGCTATGCGCTCGGCGCGCTGCTCGCGTTCGTGCTGACCTCCCTGGCCGTGTCGACGCGCATCGGCCGCGACATCCTCTCGATGCTCACCGCAATGTTCAACCCGCTGCCGTCCATCGCGCTATTGCCGCTTGCGCTGCTGTGGTTCGGCCTCGGCACGGGCAGCCTGCTGTTCGTGCTGGTGCATTCGGTGCTGTGGCCGCTGGCGCTCAACACGTATGCGGGATTCCAGGCGGTGCCCGCGACCCTGCGCATGACGGGCCGCAACTATGGCCTGACTGGTCTGCGCCACGTGCTGCTGATTCTCGTGCCGGCCGCGCTGCCTTCCATCTTGGCGGGCCTGCGCGTGGGCTGGGCGTTCGCGTGGCGCACGCTGATTGCCGCGGAACTCGTGTTCGGCGCGAGTTCGGGCAAGGGCGGCCTTGGCTGGTACATCTTCCAGAACCGCAACGAGCTCTATACGGATCGCGTGTTCGCGGGGCTGGCGGCGGTCATCGTGATCGGTCTGGCGGTCGAGCATCTCGTCTTCGATACCATCGAACGCGTCACGGTGCGCCGCTGGGGCGTGCAGCAGTAAGCGGTGTTCCTTGCGCGTTCAGGACGTCGCGCCGTCTTCGGCGCGAACGAAGTCGATGAACGCGCGCAACGGCCCTGGCATATGCGCGCGGCTCGGATAGTAGAGGCGCGGACCGGTGAAGCTTTGCCACCACGGCTTGAGCACCGGCACGAGCGCGCCGCTTTCGATGCCGCCGCGTACGAATTCATCGAAGGTATAGACGAGCCCCAGGCCTGCCGTGACCGCGGCGCGCGCCACTTCCACCGACGACGTCACGAGCGGCCCTTGCGGCGCGATCCGTAACGTTTCCTTGCCGCGCACGAATTCCCATGCGGCGAGGACTCCGCTGTCGAACCGATGCCCGATGCAGGCGTGATTCACGAGATCGCGCGGATGCTTAGGCTCGCCGTGCGCGGCGAGATACGCGGGCGCGGCCACCGCGACGAAGCGCTGGATGCGCGGCCCGATGGGCACCGCGATCATGTCGCGCTCGATGCTTTCGTCGTAGCGGATGCCGGCGTCGAAGCCGGCGGCGAGGACGTCGATGAAGCGGTCCGTCGCGCTGATCTCCAGCTTGATGCCTGGATGCGCGGTCAGAAAGCGCGCGACGATGGGCGGCAGGATCTCGCGCGAGACGATGCGCGGCACGTTCAGGCGCAGCGTGCCGGTGGGGCTGTCGCGAAAACCGTTCACGGCATCCAGCGCGCTGGCGATCTCCGTGAACGCGGGCGCGAGCCGTTCGATCAGCCGTTCGCCGGCTTCGGTCGGCGTGACGCTGCGCGTGGTGCGATTGAGCAGCCGCACGCCGAGCCGCGCTTCCAGCCGGCGCACCGCCTCGCTCAGCGAAGACGCCGATACGCCCCGCAACAGCGCCGCCTGCCTGAAGCCGCGCGAGCGCGCGACCGCCAGGAACGCGTGGAGATCGGACAGATCGGGTTCGTTCATTGTTCGCCTCTGCGCACAGCCCATTCGGATTGAGGTGGATTATCGCACGCGACCTTTGCTCCCATAATGGGCTCCAACGCCGCCGTCCGCGCGGCGCCAGTCCACAGGAGAGAACCAGCATGGAATCACGCAGACTTGGCGGGACCGGACCGCAAACCGGCGCCATCGGGCTTGGATGCATGGGCATGTCGGGGGTGTACGGGCCGTCGGATCGCGCGGCGGGCATTGCCACGATCCACGCCGCGCTCGAAGCCGGCGTCACGCTGCTCGACACCGGCGACTTCTACGGCATGGGCCACAACGAACTGTTGATCAGCGAGGCGCTCAAAAGCGCGCCGCCGTCGCGCCGGGATGCGGCGATCCTGAGCGTGAAGTTCGGTGGCATGCGCGACCCGGCGGGCAACTTCATCGCGTTCGATGGCCGTCCCGTTGCAGTGAAGAACTCGCTCGCCTATACGCTGCAACGGCTGGGCGTCGAAACGATCGATATCTATCGCCCGGCGCGGCTGGATGCGAACGTGCCGATCGAGGACACCGTCGGCGCGATCGGCGACATGATCCAGGCGGGCTACGTGCGTTATGTGGGGCTGTCGGAAGTCGGTGCGCAGACCATTCGCCGCGCGGCCGCCGTGCATCCGGTGGTGGACGTGCAAATCGAGTATTCGCTGATCTCGCGCGGCATCGAGGAAACGATCCTGCCCGCGTGCCGCGAACTCGGCATCGGCATCACGGCGTATGGGGTGCTGTCGCGCGGACTGATCAGCGGGCACTGGGGCGCGTCGGCGCCGCAAGCCAACGACTGGCGCGCCAACAGTCCGCGGTTCCAGCAGGGCAACGTCGAACGCAATCTGGCGCTGGTCGACGCCTTGCGCAAGATTGCGGAGGCCAAGGGCGTGAGCGTGGCGCAGCTTGCCATCGCCTGGGTGCTGGCGCAGGGCAAGGACATCGTGCCGGTGATCGGCGCGCGGCGTCCTGAGCGCTTGACGGAATCGCTCGCCGCGCTCGATGTGACGCTTATGCCGGAAGAACTCGCCGCCATTGAAGCGGCAGTGCCGAAGGGCGCGGCGGCCGGCGATCGTTATGAAGCCGTGCAGATGGCGCATCTCGATAGCGAGAAGGGTTGAGGGCTGTTCGGCTTCATTCATCAGGCCACTGACGACTGGAGGTTTTCTCTCGACTTGCTGGTTGCCGCGAGCGTGGCCGTCGCGGTTTTCGCCTTTCTCGCGGGGCGTGCGCGGACGATGGTTTGATGGGCGCAGCGGGTGGGTTGGCGAGAGCGTATCGATGCGCGCTCAGGGCGTGCGTGGTTTGCGCAGAAACACCCACGCATTGAACGCTGCGCCGGCGAACATCAGCACACTGGTCATGACGAAGACCGAGCGCATGCCCGCGTGCGCCGCGATGAAGCCGCCCGCGAGCGGCCCCGTAACCTGGCCGATGTACTGCGCGGACGTCGCGTAGCCGAGGATATAGCCGACCGTGTGATCCGGCACGTTGTGACGCACGACGCTCGTGATGGCGGGCAGCAGTCCGCCGAGCGCGAGTCCCATCAGGAAGCGCAGCACGACGAGCTGGGTGCCGTTGGTGACGAAGGTCTGCGGAATCAGCAACACGCCGCACAGCGCGAGACAGCAGACGATGACCTTGGTTGCGCCGATGCGATCTGCGAGCCGTCCGATGCGCGGCGCGGCGAGCACGCTGCCGAGGGCGGCGGCGGACATCACGATGCCGGCGACCAGCGTGACCTGCTTCGGGTCCTGGACGAGCTGCGCCACGTAGATGGTGATGATCGGCTCGATCGACATGTTCGCGAACATCAGCAGCATGGCGCTCGCGAGCATGGCGAAGACGGGCGTGAGCAGCGGAATGTCGCGCCAGCCGCCGCCGCGCCGGGATGTCGAGGGATCCGGTGCGCGCCGCTCTTCCTTCACGAAGAGTGTCGTCATGATGAACGAGCAGAAGATCAGGCCGCCAGCGAGAAAGAAGGTCGAGCGGATGCCGATCAGACCCGGCAACAGTCCGCCGATCAGCGGTCCGACCAGGTTGCCCGCCATCATGCCGGCGGCGTGCGTGCCGAGCGCCCACGCGGTGCGATGCTTGGGCGTCTGGGTGGCGATCATGACGATGGCGCCGCTCGCGTAGCCGCCGACGAGCCCGGCGAGGAAGCGTATCGCCACGAGTTGCCAGACTGTCTGTACGACGCCGAGCAGGGACATCGTGATGGCCATGCCGAGGCTGGCGCGGATCAGGATGGGTTTGCGGCCGTAGCGGTCGGCGAGCCGGCCCCAGAGCGGTGCGACGAGTCCTGCGCCGAGAAAGGTTGCGCCGAACGCGACGCCGGACCACTGCACCGCCGCCGCCTCCGACGACGCTCCCAGTTGCTGCACGTAGAGCGGCAGGAACGGGAGCAGGAGGGTCATCGCGACGACGGTGGTGAAGGAGCCGAAGAGGCAGATGTAGAGATTGCGTTGCCAGTGAGCGGAGACGTCGGATGGTGACTGGGACGGCGAGGCGGACATGGGAAAAGGGGGGAGTGGAGCGGTTTTGCCGTGACTGTGGCAGATTTTTAATTGTTCTGCTGGCCGCCGAAAAGCCGGCGCCTTCTTGAGGCACGCAAACTGCGTGCGCCTGACGGCCCGATTCCGATCGTTCGATGGAGAGATTCCGAGTGAAGATCGCGACATTCAATATCAATGGCATTCGTCCGCGGCTCGCTGCCCTGCTGAGCTGGCTCGAACGCGAAGCGCCCGACATCGTTTGCCTGCAGGAGTTGAAGGCCACGGATGCGCAGTTTCCCGCGGAGGCCATTGCCCCTGCGGGATATGGCGCGGTGTGGCATGGGCAGCCGTCGTGGAACGGTGTGGCGATCCTTGCGAAGGGCGCGGAGCCGGTGCTGAGCCGCAAGGGCGTGCCGGGTTTCGAGGACGATACGCATAGCCGTTATATCGAGGCGGCGGTGGGCGGATTGCTGATCGGCTGCCTGTATCTGCCGAACGGTAATCCGCAGCCGGGCCCGAAGTTCGACTACAAGCTCGCGTGGTTCGAGCGGTTCAACGCGCATGCGCGGGCGTTGCTGGGCAGCGGCCATCCGGTGGTGCTTGCGGGCGACTACAACGTCGTGCCGACTGACGAGGACATCTACAACACGCGTTCGTGGAAGAAGGATGCGTTGCTGCAACCGGAGAGCCGCGCGGCCTATGCGGACCTTCTAGGGCAGGGCTGGACGGATGCATTGCGCAAGACTTTTCCGGACGAGCGCATTTATACCTTCTGGGATTACTTCCGCAATCACTGGCAGACCAATTCGGGTTTGCGCATCGATCATCTTCTGCTCAGCAAGGATCTTGCGAAGAAGCTGACGGGCGCGGGCGTCGATACATGGGTGCGCGGCGAGCCGCATGCCAGCGATCATGCGCCGACGTGGATCACGCTCAAGACCTCGCGTAAGCGTGGTGGCTAGACGCGCTCGGCGCGCGTGGCGGGCAGCGATGCGAGGAATTGCATGACGTGGTCGCGGCCGCCTTGGGTCCACACGTTGAGGTGATCGGCGCCTTCTATCAGCGCGATGCGCTTCTCGCTGCGCGCTGCGTCGTAGAGGCGCTGGAACTGGTCGGGCGGGATGACGCCGTCGGCGGTGCCGCCGTAGATCAGGAGCGGTACACGGACGGAGGCGATTTTTGCGAGACTGTCGTAACGGTCGCGGGCGAGCGTGCGGACGGGGAAGAGCGGGAAGCGTCGGGCGGCGACGTCGACGATACTGGTGAAGGGCGCTTCCAGGATCAGCGCGGTCAGGGGTTGAGTTTGTTCGCTTGCAAGCTGGACCGCTACGCCGGAGCCCAAGGAGTATCCGTGCAGGACGATGTTCTTCGAACGTGCTGAGACGAATGAGTACGCTGCGCGGGCATCGGCGTAGAGGCCGGGTTCGCTCGGTTTGCCTGGGTTGCCGCCGTAGCCGCGGTATTCGGCGAGCAATACGCCGTAGCCGGCGTTGATCAGCTCTAGCGCGATGTGGGCTCGCTGGAAGAGGTCTTCGCCGTTGCCGTGGAACAGGATAACCGTCGGCAGGGACGAGTCAGGCGCGGATGCATAGCGAAGCGTCAAGTTGAGGCCATCTTCCGTCTTCAGTTGCATGGGTTCCGTGCGGGCTTCCAATTGTTCACTCGTGAACGTCTGTATCCGTTCGAGCGGATAGACGAGGCGCCCCTGCAGCCAGTAAAGACCGCCCAGCGCGATGGCGTACAGCGCGGCGAGTACAGCAAGAAGCGTCCAGAAGGCTGCAATCATGGGCGTTTGGGATGGCCTGACACGCGTCAGATTTTAAAGTCTCTTCATGCTGATCGGAACTTTATCGATTGCTGCTTAAAACGGCAATCACCGTCAAATGGTTGCTGACTATTTGTAGATTAGTGTCAGGGTGAAAATCAGGCAGTGATCACGCTGTTAGGATGAGCGGCATAGTCAGACGATCGATCGACGCGGTCGCTACACAAGAGCTACTCAAATGCGGTGCACCGGTCGCACATCTCCTGCCCTCTTCCCTATCTTTGCGTGCGGTTCAGGTTCTGATGCGTCGGCATGCCCCGCATGTTCCGCCGGATTCCTGATCGCAATCATGCATTCGGAACGTTTTTCACTCGTCACGCATTCAATACCGTGCACCTGCCAGCAATGTCCCAGGGGCGCCGTATGCGTTCGCCGGCGGGATACGCATACGCGCTGCACCGATTGATTGCCATACATGCCCATAATGGTGATCTGATATGCCAGTTTCGCTGAGCTTCGATCCTCAATTGCCATCAAATTCGAGCCATGTCGGAGCGAGACGAGGCGCTCGCGCGGAATCCTCCGCGTATCCGTCCAGTCTTCGAACTGGTCCGATTGATGACGAGGCGGCGGATGCGTCGCCGGGAACTGGCAGAGGCATCGGGCTGGCCGACGTGGTGAAGCCAATCGCGGGCACCCTTGTGCTCGAAATCGTGCAGGCCATATTCAGGCCATATCGCGAAATCGAGACGTCCTACCGCGACTTGAAGAGGTTGTTTCTCGGGTTTGAACAATTCGATGTGCCGCAATGGGAAAGCGCCCTCAAGGACGTGTACGCGCTTGTCTGCAAGCATCTATTGCTGCTTCCGGATGATATGCAGGTGCGGTTGAGTTCCTCGATGTCGGCGCTGCAAAGCGTGCTGCAACTCTGGAGGACCTACCGGTCGCTCCGGGACGTTGTCGCGGATGCGACGCTGCCGGGATCGGACAAGCCGGGACTGCTATGGTCCATCATTGAAAAAAATGAGTCGATTGCCGAACTGATTCCCGACTCGATCAAGGCAACGATCGAGCACACTCTGGATTGGCAAAAAAGGTTCAACCTTTACTACCTTGAGCTGCAAAGGTTTCAGGCTGGCATCACGGACGTTGATGCTTCTGCAGGTGGAGAACTGATCCTGCGCAAGGCCAACGCCAACGTGGCATTCAGCAATTGCGTGTCCAGACTGCCAGGCCCGCTGCAAAACTACCTGGCCGTTCCGCCCGCATTGGGTCAGTCCGAGCAGGCTTACATCCAAAAGCTCCAGGGCCTGCGAACGCGCTTCGACAACATTGCAGCTGTTTCCGGAATCCACGATGTGCTGAGCCGGATCGAAACCTTGGCATCGGAAGGTCTGTTCGAAGCAGACGTCCGCGAGGCTGCCTCCTTTACGGCATCTACGAGCCAGATCTTCTCCGAGATGGATCAATGGCTCGTCGACTTTGATGACGTCCTCAAAGCGCTTGCCGGTCTGTTCACGGCCAAGTCCAAGTCGGAAGCGCTGCAAGGCGTGCAAGCGATCATCAGCAAGCCCTGCATGACCACATTTCTCGGCGCGCGATTGACCGAATCTCTGAACGTCTGCATGTCGGTGCTTTGTAACATTGGCGACTTGCTCGATGACGGGCGCAGCCTTTACGCACGTCTCGAATCAATCTGCCGCAAAGACGAGCCGCTCCTCAAGAAGCTCGGGGCGATAAAAACCCTCATCGACTGCGAGACGCAGCTCCCCCGCGATTTCAAGGAATCGATCGTGGACGTCGTGCCGACGCTCGGGAAGGTGTCGAGCAGCCTCGCGGCGGTCAGCCTGAATCCGGATGCTCACGTGATCGGCAATCTGAACGAAGCGTTCATCGCGCTGCTCAATTTGGTACAGAGTGAGCCGATGGGGTACGTGCTCGGCCCTGAAACGATACAGAAAATAGTGCTTCTGATCGATCCGGTTCGGCGTGGTCTGCTGACGGCCGGGCAGTTCATTCACATTGTCGAGACGGGACAAGGCTTCGAGGATTACCTGAAGGGTATTCTGAAGATGCTCGGATCCGAGAGTGTGCTTGAACAGGTGATGGGGCCTGTATTCAAGTCTGTCTCCGGCCTCTCATATCTGACAACGTTGGCGCCGTGGGCGGGCAAGCTGGCTTCGGCGGAGTCCATGGCCGAGCGGCTCAGTATCCTCGCGGCGCTGCTGGCTGATCAAGACGTTGCGGCCCGGGTTGCGCAAGACTTGCCTGCTCAATACAGCGAGCCGCTACGTGCCGCGAGCAGACTTTTCAGAAGTATGTCGGTCTTGCCGGCCTCGGATTCGGAGCAGAACCGCCTGGCCGCGTTGCGTCAACATATTCTCAACGCGGATGCCTGGAGAACGCTGATTGATTCAACGATCATGGATCAATGGAGCAAGCTCGTATTCCCCAATGATGCCGTGCTGGAGCGACTCAGGCTCTTCCTGCCGTTGATCAACTCACCGTGCTTCAGTGTGAACGACATCTACTCTGTCGTGTCTGCCCGCGGGGTCGTGCAAGCCGCGCAACATGGCTTGTCCGGCTTGCTTTATCACGTTTCGGACGAGCGGCTGCATGGTGTTGGAGCGGTCGCGAGCGCGACGTTGGGTTGCGTGGCGGATCTCATGTCGGATGATCCAGCGACGTGTCAGCGCGTCAGGGAAATGCTGACTCGTGCGTTGGAGAGCACGCTCAGAGAGGTCGGGGTGCGCTACATCCGCGTGGCCAATCCCACGGCGGCGCTGGTCACGGATGCTTTCTACAACATCCTTTTGAAACCGGCTGTTGAGAAATGCATCGAGGGCGGCGCAGCGAGTTTGGCGAGCGGTGACGCTGAAACGAAGCGCGTGATCGCCGAAGTCATTCTTGATACGCTCAGGAGCGCCTGCCCCAGCAAGGCAGAATTCCTGGCACGCGTCAAAGAATACTTTCGGTCATCGCCCGCCATGGCTGCCTACGTAAAGTTCGGCGCGTACATCGTCGACGAACTGAGTTCGCATGTATGGACCGTGCATCTGACTTTCGATTTGTTTCTGCTGATGCACGCCGAATCGGCGGATCAGGCGCAGCGGGCAAAGAGTCTCGCGCAGACCCTCATGGAGATGGACAGGCTGGGTCACGCATGGGTCCGGCCATATATGCAATTGATTCCATTCATCCCGGATCTGCTCGCGGCGCGCATGCATATCGGGAGAAACCTGCCGGACGCCGAATCGTGGCTGGAATGGGGCGCCGAACTCAGTGCCATTCTGGCGGACAACAATGATCCTTCGGTTATTCGCTTGCGGCGAAGCGTTGCCGATTATGTGGCGTCATTGCTGACCGATGGTTTCAGGCGGCTCAGCGGCCAGGAGGAGTCCGATGGCCATCCGAAGGACGCTCCTCCCAAGCGCGTTCCATTGGGTCCTCCACGTTCGAAATTGCGATCTCTCGTTGATTTGACAGAAAAAGCCGCCGACGTCGCGGCGATCAGCATCAAGACGTATGCCCCTTCGGCATTGCAGATGAGGAACCTTCTAAAAGGGCGTAACCCTGCGCCACCGGTGGTCCAGAAAGACGTTCTTTTGAGCGAGTGGGACTCTGATGGAAGTTTCGCGCACATCGGGATCAAACTCTTGGACGACGAGAAGCGTGTCATCGTCGGCACCTCGAATAATGATATTGAAGTCTTCGAAAAGCCGTCCGGGCGTTTCATTCTCGTGGCGAGCCGCGCTTACAAGATCGGCCGGGATACGGCACAAGATGTCTATCGTCTTCTGAAACCCGGCAGTAGCAGCGCCGTGTACATTGCTGCGAATCCAGCGGTTGTCCATCGCGATGGGCAATGGTTTGTCTCCTTGGCGCCGCCTGGCGGCGCCGGAGCGGGCGGCGACGAGGAGTTCATCACGGATGAGATAAGCGCTGAATCCGCAAAGAGGTTCAGCACGGTTGATACGGATGACGCGGAAGACGAGCAGGACGCCTCCATTCAGGACCTTTGGTCATTGCTGGGTCGTATCAGATCGGGCACGGAGCCGGAAAAGGACGTCGACTGCCCGCGGGATCTGGAAAATTTTCAGATGACTGCCGACATGTACCAGATGTTTCTGCAACGCGCGGGAGGCGGTCAGACAGCTTCGTTTGGCGGGGTATCGATATTCACCGTCGCTGGGGTATTGGGCGCGCTGGGTGTTGCGGGTCTGCTTTTTTATGGTGTGACCGGACAGACGCCATATTCGCGTGTGCCGACACGCGAGACGGTGACGGGGAGCGCGGACTCTACGGCTGAAACGGATGACATCAGCACCGAGCCGGACGTCGAGCAGGGCCTCGCAGCTGGCACCCCGCGGATAAAAATTCGGCGCCGTCGATTGCAAACAGTGTCGCGCGTGTCGCTGTGGATGGGCGTGAGTCTGATCGCCGGCGGCGCGCTTATCGCGTTCGTCCCTTGGCTTCGATCCAGACTGCAACAGCCTCGCAATGAGCCGTCGAATGAAGACGAGAACGAAGCACTCAATCTCTCTTCCAGCGCGGATGCTCCGCATGTCATCGAATCCCGCGCAGTGACCAACGTGAGTGAGAAAACAAAGGGCAGGTCGAAGTTGGAGGAGAGATTGAGAAACGAGACGGCCTATGCGGTGGTCGGGCCGAGCGTCGCGTTGCCACTGAATATTGATACTCAACTCGGCCGCTACAGCAATGGCGCGCATTACGTCGATATTGCCGGCCGGCAATGGAAGATCGATCAACTGCGCGGCCATGCGCCGGCGGATCCCCTCGTCGGCGATCCGCTTATTCGATTCCGCGGAACATTGCAGTTGGTGAGCGGCGGAGGAATCGCGGTGGTCTACCAGGAAAAGCTGGGATGGCAGTACCTGCAACAATGGAAAAACAAAGTCTACGCGGAAGCCACGCCGGAGACTCCTTCTGATTACGTCGAGCATGATGTCGCAGCGGCCAAAGGCAAGCATCGGAGTCATTTGTTCCTCGAGTTGCTTGCCAATGCCCATCCCGGGTCTGAGCCGATTCCGAGTGACTTGTTTCGCCGGAAGTCCGGCGCATTGCCTCAACGGCTGTTTCAGTCCAGGGAGGGATCGGGCGAAAAGTATTTCATCTGGGTCAGGGAGAGCACCTATCTGCCAATCGTTTGGTGGCGCGTCGATGGCCACAAACCAAAGCCGAAGATGAGAAAAATCCAGGCCGCCGGGATCGTGCGCTATTGGCAGGATGACGGGGAGAGTGAGCATTCGATGCTTTTGGTCTACGACAACACTCGAGATTGGACGCCGGCGTATTTCCTGGGAGGAGAAGTCAATATCTTCGGCTCCTCCGTGAGCTTCCGTCGCATGTCGTCCCGATATGACGCAACGGTTCGACCGGATGCTTTACCTGCAAAGCACGGAATGGTTGACCGGATCGCGAGATTCAAATTCGCCGCGGAGCAAGCACATAAGCCCTCTTCCGCCACGGGCATGACCGCGACAGCGCAGACGGATGTTTACAGCGACGCTACGGGGGCCTTCTACTACAAATGTGAGTCAGGCTATTGGCAGCTTGATTGGAATGAAGTCAGTCGTCCACCCTCTGTTTTCGCGGCGCCGGACGTCACGCACCATGGTTACATCCGCTATCAGCAAAGCGGTGCGGAAGCACGGCTGCACGTGCTTTACAGTGACAAGCTCGGTCTCGTGCCCTCGATGCTCGACTGCGATGGCAAGGTGACGTCCATGACGGAAGAAACCGGTACCGCGCACTGGGCGCCCACGGAGTCGTTGATGAAGCTGGTTCGCTCATTCGAGAAAGCCGGGGCGCTTAACTACGCCGAACGAGCCGACGGTCAGCCAGGCAGGCTGTACTACGACTATCTCGAATCCTCCGAGAAGCTCTATATGTATCTTGACCACTCCTTTTGGGCGTTCGAGTGGATAGGAGTCGGCAGGGGCCTGCTGCATGCGGCGTGGGCCGATGGCACACCTTGCGATGTCGTGATAGCCGTGTACCACGACACCTGGTCGTTGGGATGGGACGCGGAGTCGGCGCCGCGTTGGTTCGAAGCCTATATGAAACTCGTCCTGACGAAGGGCGAGTTGGGCCTGTTACTTTCGCAAACCACGGAATCAAGTCTCGCCCATCATCCGCTGGACAACGCCAAGGCGATCGTCAAACGGATGGCGAGCGCGTTGAGCGTCTGTGAAAAGCAATATCGTCAAGAGAAGAAAAACGAGGAATGGATTTCCGTGATCGTGCTGAGCGCGCAGTTGATCGCGTTTTTTTCGGCGCGATCGAGCGCCGACGGCATACTGGATCTCGGATTGTCTGACGAGATCTACAAAATCCTCGGCCGAATCTATCCCTCACGTTTGATCGAGGACCAGATCGACGTGTCGATCATAAACGAGATCATGGAAGGCGATACCGTTCCGGAAAACAGTCTCGAGCGGATCAAGAAAGAACTCAATCTGGTCGATGTGGAAATGGCCTATCTGACTGCCGAGACGGCGAAGACGCAAGCCCTCCAAAAACAAGCGAAAGACATGTTGGACCATCGCCAGGGTAGCGTCAGCCCCGACTACGAAAGCAAATCGCCAGCGGAGAAATTTGTAGAAGATATCGGCGTCGGCTTCCAGCGGCTATTGGACGCGTTCAGCCGGACGGCCGATGCAATGCACATCGTTGAATGGGCGGGCCGCTATGTAACGTGGCTTACTAAAAGGCACAAAGAGTTGGATGACAGACGGAATGCACTGACTGAGCGCCGCGAGTTGATCAGAATGCCTGAGCGATACGTCGAGACTTTCAAAGCCTACGTTGCAGGACTGGAGACGGGGAAGAAATATGAGGAGAAGTATCGAGTCGTACTCTCGAATATTCGCGCGGCAAGGGAGTCGAAAATGGAGTCCGCATTGCTTCATGCCATCTACGCGGGCGCCTTGGCGGAACTTGCAACCCGACGTGGATCGCTTCCGGGCTTTTCAATGTCCGGCGGCGAGCTCGCGGCGGCGCAGTACTATCTCCTGAATCAGCTGCGGGCCCAGTCTCGGCTCTATCTCCTGATTGATAAATTGGGAAACAAGCTGAAAAAAAATCAATATACCGTCACGCGCACTTATTGTGATATTGTGCGATGCCTGGAATCAGCCATCGCCATCGAGCGGGCAACGGATAATGCGGACCTGGATTTTGTCAATGCCGATACAGCCATTCTCGCCGCCATCATTTTCCAGATCAATACAAATGGAAAATCAATCACTGAAGTAGAGCAGCTGTCCTATGCACAACTCCTGCGCGAATTCAAGGAAAAGGCTCGCTTGTTCCACCCCTATGCAATCTTTCCGGAGAAGCCTGAGAATTACAAGTTCATGTTTGAGCTGTTGCCGTCTTCCCTGATGGGAGAAGACAATAGTCGCTATACAAAAAACGATGAGCAGTTCGAGAATTATAAAAAAACAAGTCTTCCGTACGATTGCGGTACCGTAATCCGAAACGCGCTGGAATCCGCACAGATCGATTTCGATAATTTTTATAACATTCAGGAGATCATCGGACTGGATTTTCCAGAGCTGAGTGTACGCATACATTATATCAAACTGGCGGATAATTCCTGGCTTTACTTTGCATTCGTGAGGGGCAGCACGAGCGAGAAAGTGGAGGCACTTCAAACGGAAGACAACGCGGCAACCATACTCCGGGGGCTAAGCACGAAGATGATATGGATCAAGGGCGATCCCGGCGCCTGCGGCAAAGAAACAGAGAATTCGAAAAAGGTGGAGAATTCGGAGGACGTAGAAAATTCCAAAGACACGTCGTGCGACCAGATTCTGACTTTCCTGAGCCATTTCTTCAATCTTGCGGCGAAAAGAACGAAAACAAGCGAGTCAGATCCCAAGTGCTTCTTCGGGAAGGTGACTACTTATCTGGGGATCGGAAAGGATAAAGAACATCAATGGCTATGGAATTTGGAGGCGGACAACGATGCAGCCTCCCGAAATAAGGTCCCGGAAACTGAACTCTTGCGCTATTTATTCAATGAAACGCGCCGCGATATGAATGAGTTGATTGATCAGTTCAAGACTTCAATGTTCGAATTACACTTGACGGACAAGGTGATCGGATTTTTTGTTCCGTTCTATTCCGAAATCCGAAAACAGCAACTGGATGAGAACTACAGCATCGATCCCATGTCCATCATGCTTGATTCAGTTTCCCTGGCTCTCACAGTCATACCATCCGCGCATTCAATGAGCCTGACTGTGAAAGCAATCGCTTCGAAGCCATTATGGCAGTTTGGCAAGAACAGCGGATGGCGCGGACGATTCGTAGTGTCTCACGCTGTGTCACAGAGCGGAAAAAAAGCGCTCTGGAGTCTTGGAAAGGAATTTTTCAACCTGACCTATCACATCTTCAATCCGCTCTCATTTCCTTTCAATCCACTGACCTTGGATTTTGCTCGCCTGACAAAGAAAGGACTGGTTCCGGTGGCGACGAGGAGTCTGGCTGACATCTTTTCGGACGTACACCTGGTGAAAGGCTTCCTGGACAAGATGTTCCTTCCGATCAACTTGAATACAATGCAGCCCAGTTCGCCGCTCAATCACCTGCCTCTCGACCAGGTAGGCCCCGGCCTATTTTGCCAGACGACATCAACCAGTTTGCAACCGAAGACGCGCACTTTCTACATCAAGTCAGGAAACGCGGTGCAGCGGGTCGTACTGAATCAGGAGTACAACTATTTCGCGCTTCAGCAAAGCAATGATGGTCTTCTGCAGGCGCTTCGCAGGCGTTATTCCGATTGGGTAGGAGACACCGTGCCGGTGCCGGTGGGCAGTGTCGTCGAGCCGGACAGGGTAGGCACGGAACTTTGGAACAAGCCCGAGCGAGTGCAGCGGCTTTTGCGCAACTTGCGTGCAGCGGAGAGCGAGGCAACGATGGTTCTGAAGCTCGCGCTGCGCGTGATGAAGAAAGAGTCTTATGCTGAAAAGACGAAGCAATCCTTCGATTTGGCATGGGGTGAATCGACCGAGTCGGCCCTGAAGAGCTTCGAGTTGAATGCCCAGAACATGCTTGATTATCTGGAATCTGTCAGCCTCATCACGGACATAGCGTATCTGGGCGAGTCGCAGGGGAACCTCCTGTCCGCCATGCCCGGATCAGCGTTTGACATCAGGCGAGTATCCGACATCCAGTCGACCGTCTGGAGGGAGGACATAGAGGAGGGTTACAGTCAGTATGCTGAGACGATCACGGGTCCTGGCTTCCTGCTTGAGGGGAATACCTGGAAAGAGGGAAAATACATGGCTCGGCAGACGATCATTCCGCTGGTCATGCGAGATGATGATTTCGACCCCATGGAGTATGAACGTTTCGGCACGGCGTATCTGGTTCGGTTGAATCACATTACGCGGTGTCTGATTCGTGAAGCTTTTGTAGCAACCACGAGCAGCAAACGCGTGGAGAGGACCTGGGAAACGCTGATGAAGACGTTTCGGGCGCAGCTTGAGCGTGAAAAGTTGGCTGACAAAAGGACTTTCTTTAGCCGCCTTTCCCGGACCTACGGCATTTTTCTGCACGAGGACAAGCCGGTATTTGCCAAAACAACGAAGACCTTCATGGACAAATTGGCAGATTCCCTCAATCCTTCGGGCCACGAGATCGGAATCGACGTTTCGCCCCTGCTGGAGCCTGTTCACAGACCGGCTTCGGCTTCTTTGGAGGGTTTCATGCCTCCCGTCAGCGCGCCGTCAAGCGAGGCCGTGCGGGACGCGGTGGCCAATCCCGACAACTTCTCCCTGCTGGTCTATCTGTTGAGCGACATCCACGCTGACCCGGACAGATTCAGTGCTTTCACGTACAGCTTCAAGGTATGGAAGTCGCTGCCTCAGACGCGGAAACTTTATTGGAGATGGTTCGAGTGAAGGCCTTACTCATTCCCAAGACGCAGGTTCACCATCGCCTTTCCGCAAGCTGAGCGGCATCTCCGCCGCCAGCGCCTGTTCGATGTTGCCCGTCTCGCCCCCGCGATTAAACAACGCGTTAAGCAAGATAGCGAACACAGCGGCAAGCGTAATCCCACTATGCGTAAGCGGGCCCGCCCATGCGGGCATATGAGCAAAAAACGAAGGCGCGACGAGCGGTATAACCCCCACTCCAAGACTGATAGCAATAACGAGCAAATTGTTCTTGCTCTCGAAATCCACCTTGGAAAGGATCTTGACCCCTGTAGCCGCGACCATCCCGAACATGGCGATCCCGGCGCCGCCCAACACCACAACAGGAATCGAAGCAATCAGATTGGACAGCTTGGGCAGCAACCCAAGCAGAATGAGGATGCCACCAGAAACCGCAACCACCCAGCGGCTCTTCACGCCAGTAATCCCCACAAGCCCGATATTCTGCGAAAACGACGAATGCGGAAACGTATTGAAGACACCGCCAATCACCGTCCCCAGCCCATCAGTACGCAACCCCCGCGTGGCGTCATTCCGCGATACCGGCCGCATCGTCAGATCGCCCAACGCAAGGAACATCCCGAGCGACTCCACCATGATGACGACCATCACCAGACACAGCGACGCAATCGCCGCCAGATCGAAACTCGGCATGCCGAACGCGAAGGGCCGTACCGGCGCGAACCACGCCGCCTGACCAATCCCCGAGAAATCAACGAATCCAAACGGCAACGCCAGCACGAAGCCAATTGCCATCCCAAGCAGCACCGAGATATTGGCGATGAAACCTTTCAAGTACTTGTTGATCAGCAAGATCGCCAGTAGCACGATTACCGCGATCAACAGGTTGCGCGGCTCGCCGAAGTTCGCCGCGCCGCGTCCGCCACCGGCCCAGTTGATCGCCACTGGAAACAACGTAATGCCAATGGTCAGGATGATCGTGCCGGTGACAATCGGCGGAAAGAAGCGCATCAACCGCCCAAAAAACGGCGCGATCAATATGGCGAACACCCCCGCCGCAATGGTCGCGCCGAAGATCGTCGTAATGCCCGCGCCAGAGGACGCCATCGCGACCATCGGCCCGACCGGCGCGAAGCTCACGCCCATGATGACCGGCAAGCGAATGCCGAACTTCCACACGCCCAGACACTGCACCAGCGTGACAATGCCGCAAGCAAACAGGTCCGAACTGATGAGAAACGCCACCTGCTCCTTCGGCAGCTTCAGCGCCGCGCCAATGATGAGCGGCACCGCAATCGCGCCCGCGTACATCACCAGCACATGCTGGATGCCGACCGCGAGCAGCTGGCCGAAGGGCAGCACTTCGTCGACGGGATGAGGAGTGTGGGCCATGTGCGCTCCAGCGGGATCGGAGGGATAGTGCGCCCGAGTATTGCACCGCACCCCGCCCGGAAAAATAATCGCGCCGCTATACACGGCATCGCGGATGCGAAGGTTGCCAGCGCATCGCGGACAAAGCCTCGCGCGCCGCCGCCGTAAAGTCGCTTGCGCCCGGCACGATGCACTACACTGTGCTCCACGCCGCCCAAGGCGCACTCGTTTCATCCGCAGAAACGGAGCCAGTCACGATGAACCTGCTCTTCGTCGACGACAACCGCGCTTGCATCGAGACCCTCGTCGATATCGCAAGCGGGCTGGGCCACACCGCGGCCGTCGCGCATGACGGCGCCGCCGGTCTCGCGCTCGCCTCACGCGAACGCTTCGACCGCATCTTCCTCGACATCTCCCTCCCTGACGCCGACGGCCGCGAAATCTGCAGCGCCATCCGCGCCGCCGGCCCAAGCAGCGACGCCCGCATCATCGCCATGACCGGCCACACGGACGTCATCGAAGGCAGCGGCGTCACCGACTTCGACGGCTTCCTCCTCAAACCGATCAGCCTGCCCGCCCTCGAACTCTTCCTGCTGTCCGACTAAGCTTTCGTCGACTGGATATTTGACCGCTTTTTGTCCACGCCTTGACGAACGGCCGGAAGCATTTGCCGATTTCCGCCGCGAGCATGGATCGCCGCACAGAAAATCCGCGAATCCCTTATCCGTAAAGGGTTCCCGGACTGTCGATTTTCAGGATGGCGTGCTACATTCCCAGCGCCTTTGCCTTGCTTCGACGCGTCTCGCGGCGCGTGCAGCAGTGCAATACCCAATAACGAAAGCGGGCCACGTTGCCCAAACGAACCAACACGCACAAGGATCTCGGCATGGAAATGGTCGGCGGAATGCGGCTTGCCCAACTGTTCAACAGCAACCCGGAAGCGCTCTTCGCGGAGTGGTTCGCGCAGCAACACGCGATCGCATCGCGGCGCGGACTGGTCGGCGAAGCGGAACTGCGCAATCAGTTCGCGCAATTCGTTGCCCTGCTGACGGACGCGCTCGGCACGGCCGAACGCGTCGATTTCAAGGCGCCCGCCTGGCAGGAAGTCCGCGCGTTCCTAGCGGACATGTCGGCGCAGCGCGCGCGCCAGGGTTTCACGCCGGTCGAAACCGCCATGTTCGTGTTCTCGCTCAAGCAGCCGCTCTTCGTGCGCCTGCGCGAATCGCTCGACAACGACCCCGCCACGCTCGCCGATCTCACCTGGATGATCAGCACGCTGTTCGACGAACTCGGCCTGTACACCACGGAAGTGTTCCAGGCGAGCCGTGAGCAAGTGATCGTGCGCCAGCAGCAGGAACTGCTCGAACTGTCCACCCCTGTCGTGCAACTGTGGGACGGCATTCTCGCGCTGCCGCTGATCGGCACGCTCGACTCCGCACGCACGCAGGTCGTGATGGAAAACCTGCTGCAGAAGATCGTCGAGACCGGCGCGGCCATCTCGATCATCGACATCACCGGCGTGCCCACCGTCGATACGCTCGTCGCGCAGCACCTGCTCAAGACCGTCGCGGCCGCGCGCCTGATGGGCGCGGACTGCATCATCAGCGGCATTCGTCCGCAGATCGCGCAGACCATCGTGCATCTCGGCGTGAACCTCTCGAACGTCACGACCAAGGCCACGCTCGCAGCGGCTTTCGTGGTCGCGCTCCAGCGCACCGGTAAGTCTGTCGCGGGCAACAGCGCGCCGGACGCCTCGCGCGCGAGCGCTGCTCACGACTCGCTGCAACCGGAATGACGCGTCTCAACGCCATTCACAGCACACACGACACGTCAAGCGACTGAACGGGACCGAAGCGATGGAACGCATTCCGATTCTCACGATGGGCAAGCTCCTGCTCGTCACCATCCAGGTGGACATGCACGACCGGCTCGCGCTCACGCTGCAGGACGACCTGACAAGCCGCATCGTGAAGGACGGCGCCAAGGGCGTGCTGATCGACATTTCTTCACTCGACGTGGTCGATTCCTTCATCGGCCGCATGATCGGCAACACCGCCGCGATGGCGCGCGTGCTCGATGCCGACACCGTCGTGGTGGGCATGCAGCCCTCCGTCGCGATCACGCTGGTCGAGCTGGGTCTCACGCTGTCCGGCGTGCGCACGGCGCTCAACGTGGAGAAGGGCATGGCCTTGCTGACCGGCAGCAGCCCGTTCTGACGGCGGCGTGCGAACGATTCCATGACCACCTTCCATTCCACTGCCGCGCCGGCTTCTTCGTCGCCGCCTGAAACGCTGCCGATCCGCAATGACGAGCAGATCGTCCGTCTGCGCCAGTTCCTGCGGCAGAAAGCGGTCGCGCAAGGCCTTTCGCTCATCGATCAGACCAAGTTCGTGACGGCGGCCAGCGAGCTGGCACGCAATACGCTGATCTACGGAGGCGGCGGCGACGCGCATTGCTATGTCGTCGAGCGCAATGGCCGCCGCGGACTCAAGCTCGAGTTCGTCGACAACGGTCCCGGCATTCCGGACATCGAGCGAGCGCTCTCGGACGGCTTTACGTCGGGCGGCGGTCTGGGCCTCGGTCTGGGCGGCGCGAAGCGCCTGTGCGACGAGTTCGAGATTCGCTCGGCGCCGGGCGAGGGCACGCACATTTCGATTACCAAATGGAAACCCTTTTGAAGGAATCGATGGCCGCGCAGCAGCGCTACGAGATCGCCGAGGCCACCCAGATCGCCTATGCACGGCGTTCCATCGGCGAGCTTGCGCGCGGTCTCGGCTTCAACGAGACGACCGCGGGCGAACTGGCTATCGTCGTCACGGAATGCGGCACGAACCTGCTCAAGCACGCCCAGCGCGGCGAATTGCTGGTGCGGCCGCTCGCCGACCGCGGCGCGATTGCCGCACCGCGCCATGGCATCGAGGTGCTGTGCATCGACGGCGGTCCGGGCATCCAGGATCTCTACCGCTGCTTCCAGGACGGCTACACCACGGCCGGCAGCCCCGGCACCGGCATGGGCGCGATCAAACGTCTCTCCCGCGAACTCGACATCTGGAGTGCGCCGGGCCAGGGCACGCTGTTGCGCACCGTGTTCTGGAATTCACCGGCTCCGTCGGGCACGCCCGCCGCGCCGTTGAGTTACGGCGTCGTCAATCTGCCGCTGCAAACAGAAACCGTATCCGGCGATGCCTGGTCCTGCCACGCGCACGACGGCGAATTCACCGTGATGGTCGCCGACGGTCTCGGCCACGGGCCGCTCGCGAACGTCGCGGCGGTCGAGGCGGCCAAGGTGCTCGGCACGCAAGGCGAACAGCCGCTCGACCGCATCATGGACCTCGCCAACGACGCGCTGCGCGCCACGCGCGGCGCGGCGGTCGGGATCGCGCGGATGCCGGCGTCCGCGGCGAAGGCCGGCATGCCGGTCACGTTCGCGGGCATCGGCAATATTTCGGCGAGCGTGTGGGCGGAGGCCTCGCACCGCCATCTGGTGTCGCATAGCGGCATCGTCGGGCATGGATCGCGGCGCGCGCAGATCTTCGACGTGCCTTATCCGCCGAACGCGCTCGTCGTGCTGCATTCGGACGGGCTCGCCACGCGCTGGGACCTGGCGCGCTATCCGGGCATCGCCCTGCGCCATCCGGCGCTCATCGCGGCGCTGCTGTATCGCGATTTCGCGCGCGGCCGCGACGATATCACCGTTTTCGTCGCCCGCACGACGGGAGGCGCGTAAGCATGCGGCCGCTCTATGCGATGCCGCTGGAAGGCGAGCACGACGTCGTCGCGGCCCGCGTGAAAGCCCGCGAGGCGAGCGCCGCGCTCGGCTTCACGCCGCGCGAACAGACGCGCATTGCGACCTCGGTGCTCGAAGTGGCGCGCACCGTGATGCTCGCGGGCCGCGCGCCGCATGCCGATTTCTTCATGGACGCCGCCGCGCGTCCGCCGCGCCTCGTCGTGCGCTTCGAGTGCGGCACGGGCGCGGGCGAACGTCTGCGCGCCCTGCACCCGGACGATTCACAGGCCACGCTGGGCCTGCTCGCGGCGCAGCGCCTGATGGACGAATGCACGATCGCCGATAAGGCGGACGGCGGCACGTCGGTCACACTCGCGAAGGCGCTGCCCGAATCCGCGCACGTTGACGACGCGACGTTGCAACGCGTCGCGCAGACGCTTGCGCGTCAGTCGGGCGAAAACACCATCGATGAATTGCAGCGCCAGAACCGCGAACTGATCGCCGCGCTCGCCGACCTGCGCGAGCGGCAGGAAGAGCTGACGCGTCTGACGCGCGAACTCGAGGACACCAATCGCGGCGTGGTCGCGCTCTATGCGGAACTTGACGCCCGCGCCGATCATCTGCGCCGCGCCGACGAATCGAAGTCGCGCTTCCTGTC
Source organism: Caballeronia sp. LZ043 (assembly GCF_031451075.1). Taxonomy (NCBI): domain Bacteria; kingdom Pseudomonadati; phylum Pseudomonadota; class Betaproteobacteria; order Burkholderiales; family Burkholderiaceae; genus Caballeronia; species Caballeronia sp. LZ043. The sequence goes on from NZ_JARUXT010000004.1 coordinate 255,517, forward strand.
CAACATGAGCCACGAGTTCCGCACGCCGCTGTCGTCCATCCGGGCGCTGTCGAAGCTGCTGCTGGAGCGCATCGACGGCGATCTGACGGGCGAACAGGAAAAGCAGGTGCGCTTCATTCGCAAGGCGGCGGAGGATCTCTCGGAAACGGTGGACGACCTGCTCGATCTCGCGAAGATCGAAGCGGGCAAGATCGAAGTGCGTCCGGTGGATTTCGAAGTCGACGTGCTCTTCTCGGCGCTGCGCGGCATGCTGCGGCCGCTGTCGCCCGGCGGTGCGGTGGAGCTGATCTTCGAGGCCTGCGACGGCCTGCCGCCCATCCACACCGACGAAGCCAAGGTCGCACAGGTGCTGCGCAATTTCGTGTCGAACGCGCTCAAGTTTACGGAACGCGGCGAGGTGCGCGTGGCCGCGAGCTACGACGAGGCGCGCCGGCTGATCACGTTCTCGGTCAGCGATACCGGGATCGGCATCGCGCCGGAACATCAGCAGGTGGTCTTCGAGGAGTTCGGCCAGGTCGAGAACCGGCTGCAACAGTATGTGAAGGGCACCGGCCTCGGTCTGCCGCTGTGCCGCAAGCTGTGCAAGCTGCTCGGCGGCGATGTGTCGCTGACGAGCCAAGCGGGGCGCGGCTCCGTCTTCAGCGCGACGATTCCCGCGCACTATGGCGCGGACGTCGGCGCTGCCTGTCACGCCGCCGGCGATACGCGGCCGGCCGTGCTGATCGTCGCGAGCAGTCCGGTCGAACGGCTCGACTGCGAGGCGGCGCTGCGTGCGTCGCCGTATCGGACGATGACGGCCGCGACGCTCGATGAAGCCGGCCGGCTGCTGGCACGGACCCAGCTTGCCGCGCTGTTGCTTGCGGCGCGTCCAGCGCCCGCCGAAGCCTGGATCTGGCTGGCGGCGTTGCGCGCGCAGGCCGCCACCCGTGATGTCCCGATCGTCGTGCTCGGACAGGCGGATGATCGCGGCGAGGCGCAGGCGCTCGGCGCCGCGGCCTTTGTTGAAGAACCTGTCGGCGGCAGCGGCTTGCCGGACGCGTTGAGTGCCGTGACGCGCTTGCATCGCGACGGGAGCCAGGCCATATGAGAAGCGACTGGAACGACGTGCTGATTCTCAACGTCGACGACAACGACGGCGCCCGCTATGCCAAGACGCGCATCCTGTCGCGCGCGGGTTTCAACGTGATCGAGGCCGCCACCGGCAACGGCGCGCTGGAGCGCGTGCGCGCCGAAGCGCCGGATCTCGTCCTGCTCGACGTGAAGCTGCCCGACATCAACGGGCTCGAAGTGTGCCGGCAGATCAAGGCAGCGCCGGAGACGGCAAGCACGCTGGTGCTGCAAACCTCGGCGGCGGCCGTGCACAGCCTCGACCGGATCCGCGGTCTCGAAGGCGGCGCCGACAGTTATCTGACCGAGCCCGTCGAGCCCGCCGAACTGATTGCGCACGTGCGCGCGCTGCTGCGTGCGCGGCTCGCCGAGAATGCGCTGCGCGAGAGCGAAGAGCGCTTTCGCCAGCTTGCCGAAAATATCGACGATGTCTTCTGGATGCTCGATCCCGCGTCCGACGCATTGCTCTATGTGAGCCCGGCGTACGGGCATCTGTTCGACACCGGCAGCGGCGCGCCCGCGCCTGCGCCCGGCCCGGATCACTGGTCCGGCGACATCCTGCCGCTCGACCGCGAGCACGTGGCCGCCGCGTATCGTCAACTGCTCGCGAACGGCACGCCGTACGAAGTGGAGTACCGCATCACGCGCGCGAGCGGCGGGCCGCGCTGGGTCGCCGAGCGCGCGTTCCAGGTGCCGGGCGCGGCGGGGCATCCGGCGCGGCCTTATCGGATTGCGGGGATCGTCAACGACATTTCGGAACGCAAGGCCGCCGAACTGCTGCTGCGCGAGGCGGATCGCCGCAAGGACGAGTTCCTCGCGATGCTCGCGCACGAGTTGCGCAACCCGCTCGCGCCCATCCGCAACGCGGTGGACCTGCTGGATCCCGACCGCGCGCCGTCCGCGCAGCACTTCTCGACGGTGCGCGCGATCATCGACCGGCAGGTGCGGCATCTGAGCCGTCTCGTCGACGATCTGCTCGACGTCGCGCGCATCACACAAGGCAAGATCACGCTGCGCCAGGAAACGGTGGATCTCTCGGCGGCGATCGCGGCAGCCATAGAAACCGTGCAGCCCGCGCTTGAACGCAAGCGCCACAAGTTGCACGTCGCATGGCCCGAGACGCCGCTCTACGTCACCGGCGACAACGTGCGGCTCGCGCAGGTGTTCGGCAACCTGCTGTCGAACGCATCGAAGTACAGCCTCGAGGAAGGCGAGATCGCCGTCGAATTCGAGCAGTTCGGCGACGAGGTGCGCATTGCCGTGCGTGACAAGGGCATCGGCGTCGCCGCCGACATGCTGCCGCATATCTTCGATCTGTTCGTGCAGTCGGAGACGTCGCTCGAACGCTCGGAAGGCGGCCTGGGCATCGGTCTGCCGCTCGCGCGGACGCTCGTCGAACTGCAGGGCGGGCGCATCGAGGCGTTCTCGGCCGGGCCGCAGCAAGGCAGCGAGTTCGTCGTGTGGCTGCCGCTGGCGAAGGACGTGGCAATGGTTCCGCGTGACGTCAGCGCCGCGCCTGCGAGCGCGAGCGGCGGCAGGCGCGTGCTGCTCGTCGACGACAGCGTGGACGCCGCCACCGCCATGTCGCTGCTGCTCGAAGCGGATGGCTACGACGTGCGCACGGCTCATGATGCGCACGCGGCACTCGCGTTGTCGGACGCGTTCGAACCGCACATCGTGCTGCTCGACATCGGTCTCCCTGGCATGGACGGTTATCAACTCGCCGCCGAAATGCGCGCCCGCAAGGCTACAGCGGATGCGTTGCTCATCGCGGTGACGGGCTACGGTCAGGCGCACGACCGGCAACGCTCGAAGGAAGCCGGCTTCGATCATCACTTCGTGAAGCCAGTGGCGTTCGCGGAGATCCAGCGCGCGGTACAGGCGCGGTTCGAGTAAGCCGAACGCGGACTTCCCCGTCCGCGTTTTCACCTAGCAATCGACGGTTGACGCGCAAGGCGTATCGGTCGGACACTCTCATCATCTTGGGATGTGATCACAGGTCACATGAAACGCACGACATCCCGGCAGCCGGACGCAAGAACGGAGGCGATGGTGGCGACACGCTCGACAACCGAGTTACCCGCACTCGAACTGGTGGCGCGCGAGACGATGGCGAGCCGCGTCTACGCGCAGTTGCGGCAGGCGATCATGACGGGCCGCTTCGCGCCCGGACAATTGCTGAGTCTGCGCGGCGTCGCGGAGGCGGTCGGTTCATCCACCATGCCGGTGCGCGCCGCGCTGACGCGTCTGCAGGCGGAAGGCGCGTTGATCGACGGTCCGGGCCGTGCGCTGATGGTCCCGCCGATGACACTCGATCTCCTCGACGAACTGCGCGACGTGCGCATTGCGCTGGAAGGGGCGGTGGCGAGGCGGGCGGCGTCGCGCATGACGCGCGAATCGCTCGAGGCCTTGCAGGCCATCTTCGACACGATGGATGCACACGTCGAAGCCGGCGATGCACCCGCCTACCTGCGCAGCAACTTCGAATTTCACATTGCCATCTACACGCACGGCGCCAGCGATCTCACGCTGGCGACGATCCAGAACCTCTGGATGCGCATCGGGCCGTTCCTGAATCTCGTCGCACCGGACATTCCGCACATGCGCGGGTCCATGACCGCGCACCGCCACATCGTCGAAGCACTCTGGCGCGGCGATGGCGATGGCGCGCGCGCCGGCATCGAGGAAGACATCGGCGCGGCGGCCGCCGATCTTCAGGAACGCCTGCAAGGCGGCGAACTCGGCCTGACGGGCGAAGACACGAACACGAAGGACGACGCGCAGGCGAGCGCCTGACGAACGTCTGAACGCAGCCAAATACAACGGAGACAGCGAATGACGGTTCTGCAGATGCTGAAGCCGCACGCAGGCTTGCGCGTGCTCGTGACGGGCGGCGCATCGGGCATCGGCCTGGTGATCGCGCGCGCCTTCATCGACGCCGGCGCGCGCGTGCATGTCTGCGACGCAAGTCCGGACGCCATCGCGGCGCTGAACGAAGCGGAAGCGCGCACCGAATGCAACGCGATCACTTCGACACTCGCCGATGTCGCCGACCAGGAAGCGGTGGAACGCGTGTTCGCCGATGTGCAGCGCGAACTCGGCGGGCTCGATGTGCTGGTGAACAACGCGGGCATCGCGGGTCCGACGGGCGGTATCGACGAGATAGGCGTGGAGGACTGGGAGCAGACCGTCGACGTCAATCTCAACGCGCAGTTCTTCTTTGCGCGCCGTGCGGTGCCGCTGCTGCGCGACGCACAGGGCGGCGGCACGATCATCGCGCTGTCCTCGGTGGCGGGGCGCCTCGGCTATGCGTTCCGCACGCCGTATGCGGCGACGAAGTGGGCCATCGTCGGACTGACGAAGAGTCTCGCGATCGAACTCGGACCCGCGAACATCCGTGTCAATGCCATCCAGCCGGGCATCGTGAAAGGGCCGCGCATCGAACGCGTGATCGCCGCGCGCGCGAAGCAGCTGAACCTGCCCTACGAAGAGATGGAGCAGCAGTATCTCGCGAAGATCTCGCTGCGCCGCATGACGACGCCCGAAGAGATCGCGGCGACCGCGCTGTTCCTGTGCTCGCCCGCGGGCAGCGGCATCTCGGGACAGGCGATCTCGGTCTGCGGCAACGTCGAAGTGCTCTGAGCGGTTCGAACGACAGCGAGGACAGCATGGCAACGAAACGCAAGGTCATCATCACCTGCGCGCCGACCGGCGCGATCCACACGCCTTCCATGTCGCCGTATCTGCCGCTCACGCCGCAGCAGATCGGCGACGCCGCGCTCGCCGCCGCGCGCGAAGGCGCCGCGATCCTGCACCTGCACGCCCGCGATCCCGACGACGGTCATCCGACCCAGGACCCGGCCGTGTTCCAGCAGTTCCTGCCGCGCATCAAGGCCGAGACCGATGCGGTCATCAACATCACGACGGGCGGCAGTCCGCACATGACGGTGGCCGAACGCCTGAAGCCCGCGCATCACTTCAAGCCGGAAGTGGCGTCGCTCAACATGGGCTCGATGAACTTCGGCCTGTATCCGATGCTCGAGCGCTTCAAGGATCTCAAGTACGAGTGGGAGCGCAAGCATCTGGAGAACAGTCGCGACCTCGTCTTCAAGAACACGTTCGCGGACATCGAGTACATCCTGACCTCGTGCAGCGCGAACGGCACGCGCTTCGAGTACGAGTGCTACGACATCTCGCATCTCTACAACCTCGCGCATTTCGTGGACCGCAAGCTGGCGAAGCCGCCGTTCTTCGTGCAGAGCGTGTTCGGTCTGCTGGGCGGCATCGGCGCGCATCCGGAAGACCTCGCGCACATGCGCCGCACAGCGGACCGCCTGTTTGGCAGCGACTATGTCTGGTCGATCCTCGGCGCAGGCCGCAACCAGCTGCCGCTCGGCTCGATCGGCGTGGCGCAGGGTTCGAACGTGCGCGTGGGCCTGGAGGATTCGCTGTGGCTCGAACCGGGCAAGCTCGCGGATTCGAGCGCCGCGCAGGTGCGCAAGATCCGCCAGGTGATCGAAGGCCTGTCGCTCGAGATCGCGACGCCCGCCGAAGCACGCGCGATGCTCGCGCTCAAGGGCGGCGGCGACACCAACTTCTGACCGCGGAGGGCAGCGTGAACGCCATGCTCAAAGTAGTCGCGATGCCGACCGGCTGGCTTACCGTCGATCGCTCGTCGCAGGTGTATGGCCGCTACTTCGGCCAGCAGATGAAGGTGCCGGTGTGGTCCACGGCGATCGTCGGTGCGGCGAAGAAGATCGTCGTGGATACCGGCATCCACGATCCGGGCTGGGTCTCGAACTTCGTCTGTCCGTGCGATCAGGCGCCGGAGGAAAAGCTCGAACGCGCGCTGAAGGAGTACGTGGGCTGGAGCGCGGACGAAGTCGATATCGTCATCAACACGCATCTGCACTACGACCATTCAGGCGGCAACACACTGTTCAGGAACGCGCGCTTCGTCGTGCAGGCGAAGGAGTGGGAATACGCGGGCCATCCGCTGCCCACGCAAGCCACGTACTACCAGGAGTTCCTGATCGGCCGCGAGCCGCTCGCGTATTTTCGCTGGCAGTTCGTCCACGGCGTGACCGACATCGTGCCCGGCGTGCGCGTCGTGCCGACGCCAGGACACACGCCGGGGCATCAGTCGGTGGCGGTGGATACGGCGGAAGGCGTCGTGCTGATCGCGGGCGATTGCGCGAACTGCATGGAGAACATCGTCGATCTCGTGCCGGTGGGCATCGTGCACGAGACTTTCGCGGAGATGGCTTCGCTCACGCGCATTCGCCAGATCGCGGACTTGGTCATACCCGGACACGACCCGAATGTCGTGCCCGGTAGCGCGGGTATCGCGTTGCCCGCCAGCGCGCGCTTGCCTCACGTCGCGAAATAACGCACGGCAAAACCAATAACGAAGCACCGGAGGATGACATGAAAGCATGGACGCAATCGATTCGTCATGCGGGCCGGGTAGCGCTCGGCCTGATGTTTGCCGCAAGCCTCGCGGTTCCGATGCAGGCGCATGCGGCGGGCAAGTACAAGATCTTCCTGTCGATGAGCTATGTCGGCAACGACTGGCAGACGGAAGCGGCCAACATGGTCAAGGCCATGGCCAACACGCCCGCGCTCAAGGACAAAGTGGACCTCGAAGTGCAGGTCGCGGGCACGGACGCGCAGAAGCAGATCCAGCAGATCAACTCGATGGTGCAGGCAGGCGCGAAGGCCATCGTCATCTATCCGATCTCGCCGACCGCGCTCAACCGCGCGATCAAGAACGCCTGCTCGAAGGGCGTCGTGGTCGCGGCCTATGACGGCGAAGTTACCGAGCCGTGCGCGCACAACGTGACCATCGACCAGCATCAGGCCGGCACCGTCACCGCCGAATGGCTCGCGAAGACCTTGAACGGCAAGGGCAACATCGTGCTCATCAATGGCGTGCCGGGCACCTCGGTGGACCGTGCCCGCACGGAAGCGGCCAAGGCCGTGTTCGCGAAGTTCCCGGGCATCAAGATCGTCGCGGAGGGCACCGGCATGTGGAGCCAGGCCACCGCGAAGACCGAACTCTCGAAGATCCTCGCGACCAACAGCTGGGACAAGATCGACGGGCTGTGGATGCAGGTGGGCTGCTTCACGGCGGCGTCGATGCAGCTGGACGCGGGCATCGCCGACGACAAGATCAAGCCGTGCGCGGGGGAATCGTCGAACGGGCATCGCGTGCAGATGCTGCCGCCGGGCGAGGTCAAGGGACAGGGCGCGTACCGTTCCATTGGCTATCGGTCGATCTCGTATGGCGCGCCGCCGTACTCCGGCGCGATGGCGCTCAAGATGGCCGTGAAGAAGCTCGACGGCGGGGACTTTCCGGCGCGCGTGACGCTCAAGCTGCCGCTGGTGCTGACCGGCGAATCGAAGCTGTGCAAGACCGGCAGCATCGACGAACTGAAGGCCGGTTGCACCGCATTCCCGCCTGACAAGGTGCCGCCCGGCTGGTTCGCCGACATCTATTCGGAAGACACGAAGGAAGTCGGCTTCAACGCGGCGCTCACCGGCAATCAGGACTGAGGCGATCATGAACGATGCGGCGCTGGCCATCGATCTCGCGAACGTGACGAAGCGCTTCGGCGCGACCGTCGCGCTCGACGGCGCGTCGTTCCGCGTGAAGCGCGGCGCGGTGCATGCGTTGCTCGGCGAGAACGGCGCGGGCAAGTCGACCACGGTCAAGCTGCTGTCGGGGCTGATCGCGCCGGACGCGGGCAGCATGCGCGTGATGGGCCGCGACGTGACGATGAAAAGCCCGCAGGACGCGCATCGCGCCGGCGTGCAGACGGCCTTCCAGGAAATGACGCTGGTGCGCGATCTGACGGTCGCGCAGAACCTGCTGCTGGCTCATGAGCCGACGGGTCTCTTCGGGCGCATCCGGGCGCGCGAGGCGCAGCGCCGCACGGCGGAATGGCTCGAACGTCTCGAACTCGACGACGTGCGGCCCGGCGCCTATATCCGCGATCTGTCCTTGCCGGTGCGGCAGAAGATCGAGATTGCGAAGGCCATCGCGCGCGAGCCGGACGTGCTGCTGCTCGACGAGCCGACCTCGGCGCTCTCGGGCCGCGATGTCGCATGGCTGGCGCGACGCATCGAGGAACTGAAGGCGAAGGGCGTGACCTTCGTGTTCATCTCGCATCGGATGCAGGAAGTGCGCGAGTTCTGCGACAGCCTTACGGTGTATCGCAATGGCCGCGATGTAGGTGCGTTCGATACCGCCGCGATCTCGGACGATGAAGTCATCCGGCTCGTGATCGGCCGCTCGCTGGAGGCGAAATATCCGCCGAAGGTCGCGCCGCCTGCTTCGGCTGTGGCGGAGGCAGCGCCTGCGCTGGAAGCGCGCGGCGTGCGCATCGACGGCGTGGTGAGCGACTTCGATCTGACGCTGCGCGCGGGCGAGGTCCACGGCATCGCGGCATTGCAGGGCATGGGCCAGCGCGAACTGTTCGAGGCGCTGTTCGGCGCGGCGTATCTGGATGAAGGCGAACTGCGCATCGACGGCAAACCGGTCACGCTGACCTCCACGGCGGACTCGCTGAAGGCCGGCGTATCGACGGGCTTCCTGCCGGAGGACCGCAAGACCGAAGGCCTGTTCCTGCGGTTGCCGGGCGGAGAGAACGTATCGCTGCCGGTGATCGGCCGCTATGCGCGTTTCGGGCTGATCGACCGCAAGCGCGAACAGGCCGCGATCCGGCGCTCGCTCGCGCAGATGGAAGTGAATCCGCGTGCGCTCTACAAGCCGTGCCTGTCGTTCTCGGGCGGCAACCAGCAGAAGATCGCGATGGCCAAGTGGCTGCTCACGCAAAGCCGCGTCTGGTTGATGTTCGATCCGACGCGCGGCATCGACGTCGGCACCAAGCATCAGATCTTCGTGCTGATGCGCGCCTTCGCCGCCGCCGGCGGCGCCGTGCTGTTCTATTCGACCGACGTGCCCGAACTCGTCAACGTGTGCGATTGCGTGTCGGTGATGTATCGCGGCCGCAATGCGGGCGAGTTGTCGGGCGAGGCGCTCACCGAAGAGAACGTGATGCGCAAGATGCTTTCCAGCTGAGAGGTGCTTCATGAAGACTGCCGTTGCCGCTCCCGACAGCGAGATCGTGCGCCCGGGCGCGCGCGTGGGATGGGGCGCGCGCATCGATCATCATCGCGGGCTCATCATCGCCGTGTGCGCGCTGCTCGCGATGCTCGGCGCATGGATCGCGCTGTCCGCGACGCCCGTGGGCCTGTATGACATCGGCTCCGTCATATCGAGCGCGACCACGCTCGCACTCGCGGCCATCGGACAGACCATCGTCGTGCTGTCGGGCGGCTTCGATCTGTCGGCGTCCGCGGTGGTGTCGCTCGCCAACGTGCTCGCCGTGCGCTTCGTGCAGGGCTCGCCCGTCGAGCAATGGGCGGGCGTCGCGCTGATCCTTGCGATCGGCGGCGGCATCGGGCTGGTCAACGGCGCGCTCATCGCGTGGTTCAGGTTGCAGTCGATCGTCGTCACGCTCGCGACCATGTTCATGGTGCAGGGCGTCACGCTGCTGATCCAGAACAAGCCGGGCGGAAGCGTCGGCGAACAGTTCGGCGGCGTGCTCACGTCTGATCTCATTCCCGACAAGCTGCCGATGTCCGCCGCCTTGCTGATTCTCGCGCTGCTGGTCTGGTCGTTCGTGCGGCGCACGCGCTTCGGCGTGGGCCTGTATGCGCTCGGCAGCGACCCGGACGGCGCCTACGCGAACGGCATGCCGGTCACGCGCTACCGGGTCGCGACCTATGCGCTCGCGGGCATGTTCTACGCGGCGGCGGGGCTGTATGTGTCGGCGCAGACGGGTTCGGCCGATCCGCTCGTCGGCCGTCCGCTGCTGCTTTCGATGTTCACCGCCGTGGTGCTCGGCGGCACCTTGCTGGGCGGCGGACGAGGCGGTTGCGTCGGCACCGTGTTCGCCGCCATGACGCTGATGATCACCGTGAACATCCTGCTGGTGCTGAACGTCTCCGCGTTCTTCACGACGATCGCAGAAGCCGTGATCCTGATTCTCGCGGTGCTGGGCTCGTCGATCGGCAAGCAATCGGCTGCGCACGAATGCGCCCGGCATGCGGCACAGTGGCTGAAGGCGGTACGCACCGGCACGCGTGCGCGCGACGATCGCAATGCGCGCCGCGTGAAGTTTGAGGTCAACGACTTTCGCGCGCTGGAGAACACGGAGCTGAAGGGACGGCCGATTGCGGACTGGATCGAGCGCAATCGCGAATGGGTCAAGTATGTCGTGCCGGCGTATGTGCTGTTCTTCGGCGTGGTCGTCATCACGGCGATCGTCTACGGCCCCGGCGTGCTGGCAAGCGCGAACTTCTACAGCAGCTTGCTTACGCTGACGCTGTTCCTCGCGATCCTCGGTCTCGGGCAGGGCGCCGTCATCCTGACCGGCGGTCTCGACCTGTCGATGCCCTGGCTCATCACGCTGTCCGGCGTGCTGCTTACCGGGCTGACGCACGGCATGAACGGCGCGGCCGTGTGGGCCGTGCCGGTGGTGCTGGTTGTCGGCTTGCTGGTGGGCGTGTTCAACGGCGTCGGCGTGGTGATGCTGGGCTTGCCGCCCATCGTCGTCACGCTCGCCGCGAACGGTCTGCTGCAAGGCCTCACGCTGATCTATTGCAACGGCTCGCCGCAAGGCTGGTCGCCGCCCGGCATCAGCGAGTTCACCAACGGCCGCATCGGGCCCCTGTCTCTTGCCGCGTGGAGCGTGCCGGTGTTTCTCGTCGTCGCGTTGCTGCTGCTGCATCGCACGCCGTTCGGGCGGCGCGTGTATGCGGTCGGTAATTCGCCCGCGGCCGCGCGGCTCTCGGGCGTGCGCGTCGGCGTCACGCTGATCGCGGTGTATTGCCTGTCCGGGCTGTGCTCGGCTCTGGTCGGCCTGCTGCTCGCCGGTTTCAGTTCGCAGGCTTTCCTCGGCATGGGCGATCCTTATCTGCTGCCCTCGATTGCGGTGGTCGTGGTCGGCGGTGCGCTCATCACCGGCGGGCGCGGTCACTATCTCGGCGTGTTCGGCGGCGCATTGCTGCTGACCGCACTCGGCACGCTGCTCGCGGGTACGACCGTGCCGCCGGCCGTGCGCGACATCATCAACGGGCTCGTCGTGCTCGCGGCCGTCATCACGCTGCGGGACAAGAAGGGCTGACCCAACCTTCAAAGGAGCAGAGCGGATGCAAGCGCACAGGATTGCGGTGATCGGTTCGGGACGCATCGGCCGCGCGTGGTCGATCGTGTTTGCCAGGAGCGGCTTCGACGTGAAGCTTCATGACGCGGCGCCCGAGATGCTGTCCGGCGCGCTGCCCGCGATCCGCGAGAGCGTCGAGGATCTCGCCTCGTTCAAGCTGATCGACGAACCGGTCGATGCGGTCGTCGCGCGTATCACGACTTGCGAACAGCTTGCGGACGCCGTCGCCGATGCCGATCTCGTGCAGGAGAACATCGCCGAAGTGGTCGAAGCGAAGCGCGCGCTGTTCAGCGAACTGGACCGCCTGACGAAGCCCGACGCGCTGCTCGCCAGTTCGACGTCGGGTCTGCCGGCATCGAGCTTCACGGAGGGCTTGCAAGGCCGCGCGCGATGCTTCGTCGCGCATCCGGTGAATCCGCCGTCGCTCGTGCCACTGGTGGAGTTGTGCGGCGCGCCGTGGACCGCGCCGGACGCGCTGCAACGCGCCCGCGTGCTCTACGAGGCGGCGGGGCAGCAGCCCGTGACGGTGAATCGCGAGATATCGGGCTTCCTGTTGAACCGCCTGCAAGGCGCGTTGCTGGAGGAAGCCTTGAGTCTCTACGAGCAAGGTTATGCGAGCGCGGCGGATCTCGATACCGTGATGCGCGACGGTCTCGCGATGCGCTGGTCGTTCATGGGTCCGTTCGAGACCATCGATCTCAACGCGCCAGGCGGCGTGGCCGATTACGCGGCGCGCTATGGCGGCACGTATCGCAGCATTGCGGCGGGGCGCAAGGCGTTCGACTGGCCGCAAGCGACGCTCGACAGACTGGACGCCGAGCGTCGTGCGGTGTTGCCGCGCGAGCGTATCGAGGAACGCAGCCGCTGGCGCGACCGGCGCCTGATGGCGCTGCTGGCGCACCGCCGCGATCTGAAGGACGGCGACAGTTGACCCAGGGAGACGACGATGCCCGAAGTACGCTTGCTGGTCGATGCAAACAATCACCTCGGAGAAGGCCCGCTGTGGGACGTGAAGGAGGAGCGGCTGTACTGGATCGACAGCACGGCCGCCGAGATCTATAGCTGCCGCGCGGACGGCAGCGACGTGCAGCGTTATTTCGTGCCGCGTCATATCGGTTCGATGGCGTTGCGCGAGCAGGGCGGCGCGGTCGTGGCGCTGGCGAACGGCCTGCATTTCTATGACTTCGACGCGCAGACAGTGCAGTTCATCGCCGACCCGGAAAGCGACGATCCCGAGACGCGCTTCAACGACGGCAAGGTGGACCGGCGCGGGCGTTTCATCGCGGGCACGATGGCTTATGACTTCGATCGCTACGATGCCGATCGCGGCCAGCGCTCGACGCGCAGCGGCGGTCTTTACAGGCTCGATCCGGATGGCCGCGTGACGCGCCTGGACAGCGGCATCACGTGCTCGAACGGACCGTGCTGGAGCCCTGACAACCAGACTTTCTATTTCACCGACACCTACAGCCGCGAGATGTACGCGTACGACTACGACATCGAAACCGGGGCGGCGACGAAGCGGCGTCTGTTTGCATCGGCGCGTGATATGGCGGGCACCTTCGACGGCGCGACCGTCGACGAAGAAGGTTATGTGTGGTCCGCGCTCGTGTTCGGCGGGCGCATCCTGCGATATGCGCCGGACGGCACGCTCGACCGCGTCGTGCCGTTTCCAGTGCGCAATCTGACTAGCGTGATGTTCGGCGGTCCTGGTCTCGATACGCTCTATGTCTCGACGATGGGCCGCCCAATGTGGGGCATTCCGCAGAAAGAGCGCGACAAGGGCGGCTTGTTTGCGGTGACCGGACTCGGTGTGCGTGGTTTGCCTGAGCCGCGCTTTGCGGGGTGATTGCAGGATCACGATGCTTCCGTCTGGTCCGTTTGATCGAGCGCCTGATCAAGAAAATAAAGTGAATATCAAATCAGGCCGTGGCGAACGCTCAATAAGAAAACTTGATGTCGAAAGCGTGTTATATCTCCCGATAACATTCTGAGTTGGTCTCGAATAATCAAGACGAAAAAGCGTTTGGTGAGCCCAGACATGATTGGAGAGTCTTGACATCCAACGTCGTCCCGAAAGGTCTCTCGGGCAATCACACGATCGAGATTTCGCTCGACGATCGTTCATAGCCGGGTATGAAGAAGCCGCGCGGCGCGCACGCTTGGCCAGGTGTGCGTCCGCGCTATCATGCGAGCCCTGGATCACGAACAGTCACCTGACATGAGCATCGACACTGAACGCTTTATTGCGTCGCTGCCCGAGCGCATCGATGCGATCGTCACGCGCGCCGCGCGCACTCAGCCTCAACGCATTGCGTTGCGCGAGGACGCGCGCGAGCTGAGCTACGGCGAACTGGATCGCGCTGTCGATGCCCTGGCCGCGCGGCTTGCGTCAGCGGGCGTGCGGGCCGGCGATCGCGTGATGTTGATCGGCGAGAACAGCGTGGCGCTCGTCGTCGCGCTGTTCGCCGTCAGCCGGCTCGAAGCGTGGGCGCTGCTGACGAACGCGCGCCTGACCGCCATCGAGATCGATGGGATCAAGGCGCATGCGCGACCGCGTCTGTCGTTCTTCACCGTCGATGCATCCGCCGATGCCGAGCGTCACGCGCAGCGCGCGTGTGCGCGCGTCGAAGCACTCGACACGGTGCCGATAGGCGCGTTCGCGCTCGGTGCCGTCGATGCCGGCGCCGCACAGGAAGCGCATGGACTGCCCGCAGACCGGCAATGCGCCGCGCTCATCTACACGACAGGCACCACGGGCGCACCGAAGGGCGTGATGCTGTCGCATCGCAATCTGCTGTTTGTCGCGGCGATGTCGAGCACCTTGCGCCGCGTGAGCCCCGAGGACCGCGTGTATGCGGTGTTGCCGGTGTCGCACGTGTTCGGGCTGGCTTCGGTGTGCCTTGGTTCGCTGTATGCCGGCGCCACGCTGAGGCTCGCGCCGCGCTTCGATGTGCAACACACGGGCCAGGTGCTGCGTGACGAGCACATCACGATCTTCCAGGGCGTGCCCGCGATGCACGCGAAGCTCATCGATTTCTTCAGCACGCGCGGCGGTCTGAATGCGCCTGCATTGCGCTTCGTGTATAGCGGCGGTTCGCCCCTCGACATGCCGCTCAAGAGCGCCGCCGAACGGTTCTATGGTCTGCCCCTGCACAACGGGTACGGCATGACCGAGAGCAGCCCGACTGTCTCCAACACGATGCTCGATGCGCCGGCGCGCGATGCATCGGTAGGACCGCCTATTCCCGGCGTGGAGACGCGCATCGTGCCGCTCGAAGAACAGGCCGATGGCACAGTGGATGACGTCGGTGAACTCTGGGTGCGCGGACCGAACGTGATGCTCGGCTATTACCGCGATCCGGCGCAGACGGCAGCGACCGTGACGCTCGATGGCTGGCTCCGGACCGGCGATCTGGCGCGCATCGAGCAGGGCAATCTGTATATCGTCGGGCGTGGCAAGGAGTTGATCATTCGCTCGGGCTTCAACGTTTATCCGGCGGAAGTCGAACAGGTATTGAATGGGCATCCGGCCGTGCTGCATTCGGCGGTGATCGGACGCAGTGTCGAGGGCAATGAGGAGGTGCTCGCGTTCGTCGAACTGCGGCCCGGCGCGCAATGCGCGGAGCATGAACTGGCGGACTGGACCAGCGCACGCCTTGCACCGTACAAGCGGCCCGCCACGATCACCATCCTCGACGCGCTGCCCGCGGCCGCGAGCGGCAAGATACTCAAGCATCGGCTGGGCACGACGTCCCCAAGGTCAGGCCCCTGATGATTTTGACGGAATTTGACTCAATGAAAAGTGGCGCTGCGTAGTCATGCCGTACCCTGAAACGATCGGATTCAGGGGATCACATGAATGGTTGCGCTGTCTTGCTTTTTGCAGTCTTACTCTTCGTTGCGTTGCAGGCTGCGTGCGACGGCAGGACCTTTCCGGGCTCCAGCGCCGGAACCTTGCATCGGGTGGCGGCTGCCGCCACGTTGCAGGCGGCGCCGCGGGTCAATGTGGCGGCCGAAGCGAACGGAACAAGCCCGGCAGCATACGCCTCGCCTTCTTTCGAGATTCCGGCGTCCGATGCCGCCTCGTGGCAAACCCTTGCGAGCCCGACCATTCCCGGCCCGCTGCAATACTCCAACGATCACACAGTCATTCAAGGTGAAGACGGCAACTGGCATGTCATCGGCATAAACGGAGGCGGCAACGGCCAGGAACATGCGCTGTATCACACCGTGCTGTCGAGCCTCTATCCGCCGGTTCCTGTCAGTCCTTCAGCCGCTTACCCGACTGTCCAGCCGGACGGGCAGGATGCGCCGCTCGCGCAATTTCATGACCGAAGCGGCGCGGCATGCACGGCGTGGGCGTCGTCGTCGATCAAGGCGCGCGGAACAGCTTATCTGCTCTTCACCAGCGGGCGCGACAACAACGGCAACTGCCCCGGACAGGTGACGAGACGGAATCGCCTTTCGTGTTCAAGCGCGGAGACTGGTATTACCTGTCCCTGACGGACACCGCGTCCAACACGAACAGGCCGCTCGACCAACGCAAACGTGCTGTTCTCAGGCACGAACGGCATGAACGTCAATTTCTATTCGTCCTACCCCGTCTGTATGGCGGTTCGTCCGACATGGCGACGAGCTCCATCGCCATTCCGGGCGATGCATGGACGCATGTCACCGTGAAGCGCCAGGCGGGCACGGTCACCGTCTACGTCAACGGTGTCGCGTCGGGCTCGGGAGGCTGGGCCGCTCCCTTCTGGATCACGGGCGTGGGCCAGCCGCAGGGCGGCAACATCATGGGGCGTCTTGCGCACGTCGTCATGACCAATCAGGCTTTGACGGCGAGCCAGAATCAGGCGCAAGCCGGGATGCCCGCATCCGGTTTGGCGCAGTGGATGCCATAGGCGATGCGCAACCCAGGATGTCTTATAGCGATCCCCCGTCCGCCGCTTCATGCGGAATCATCCAGCCGAAGAAGACTTCCGCCTCGATCAGCTTGCCGTCACGAATGGTGAGGATCTCCGTGTTGCGGAAGGCGCTGCCTTCCCGCGTGCGCAGATCGTAGGTCACGAACACACGCGCTCCGTCCTGTATGAGATGCACGAAATCGAAGCGATCGACCGTGTGTGCATTCGGCCAGCAGCGCGCAAGGTACGTGGCGCGGTTCAGTCGGTTGTCACGCGGACTGGTGAAATGGAAGTCATCGGCAATCAACTGTTCGATGGCCTCGCGGTCCTTGTTCACATACGCCTCATACACCTGTCGCGCGGTGGCGGCTGGTTCAGGATAGGTGTCGTTCATGCGCAATCTCCCGGTTTCCGTTGACGACGATTGGCGCTCTTTCGCCTCGACAAAGACTCCGTAAAGCCTCTCACGCCTATGTATCGAAATGTAACCCTTCATGCGGACCCTTGCGCATGCATTACATTGCGATATCACTGCAGCTCTGACCAGCACATAAGAACGGAGACGCTCGCATGAAGGCAAGCAAGAGACAACGGATGACGGGCCTGATCGTCGGTACGCTGATGATCGGATCAACGGCCATGCAGACAGCCCGCGCGGACATCGCCACCGGAGATGAAACCATCGCTGTCGCAGGGCTTGCACAGCCCGCCGACATTCTTGTCGACCGTTGGGGTGTGCCGCATATCTTCGCGGCCAACGACAGCGACGCGTTCTTCGTGCAAGGCTTCAACGCGGCACGCGACCGGCTCTTCCAGATCGATCTCTGGCGCAGGCGCGGTCTCGGCGAGTTGTCGGAGGTGTTCGGTCCCGCGTACATCGAGCAGGACAAGGCGACGCGGCTCTTTCTTTATCGCGGCGACATGAAGACCGAATGGCAACGCTACGGGCCCGATGCCAGACCGGCGGCCACGCGCTACGCGGCGGGCGTGAATGCGTATATCGACTGGCTGGCGGCGCATCCGGACCGCATGCCCTACGAGTTTCGCAAGATCGGCTACTGGCCGGCGAAGTGGAATCCGGACGATGTCGTGCGCATCCGCAGCCATGGTCTGACGCGCAATCTGACGAGTGAAGTCGCGCGCGCACGCGTGACCTGCAAGAGTTCGCTCGATGCGGATTCCGTGCGTTTCGGATTGCAGCCGCCGTGGAAACCCGAGATGCCCGCGGGCCTCGATCCCTGTCTGCCCGACGATGTCCTCAAGGTCTTCACGCTGGCCACACAGGGCGTGCATGTGACCCGGGAGTCCATGAAAAGCGCTGACGCGGCGACCACTGTCATCGCAGCCGCCGAGAACCCCGAGGAGGTCACCGAGGGCAGCAACAACTGGGTGATCGCGCCATCAAAGTCGGCCACTGGCCGCGCGATCATGGCGAACGATCCGCATCGCGCCTATGCCGCGCCGAGCCTGCGCTACATCCAGCAGATCAGCACGCCGACGCTCGACATCATCGGCGCGGGCGAGCCTTCGGCGCCGGGCATCTCGATCGGACATAACGGCTCGATCGCCTACGGCCTCACGATCTTCAACATCGATCAGGAAGATCTTTATGTGTACGAGCTGAACCCGGCCAATCCGCGGGAATATCGCTACAAGGGCAAGTGGGAACCGATGCGCGTCGTCCGCGAGCAGGTCGCGGTTCGCGTTGGCGCGCCGGTGAACGTGGAACTGCTGTTCACGCGCCATGGGCCGGTGATCTACACGGAAGAGAGCAAGCATCGCGCGTTTGCGGTGCGCACTGCGTGGCTGTCGCCGGGCATGTCGCCTTACTTCGATTCGATGCGCTACATGCGCGCAAAGAACTATGCGCAGTTCAAGGCCGCGCTGGCCACGTGGGGCGCGCCGACCGTGAATCAGGTCTATGCGGACACGGAGGGCAACATCGGCTGGGTGCCGAGCGGACTTGCGCCCGTCCGCCCCAACTGGGACGGACTCATGCCGGTGCCCGGCGATGGCCGCTACGAGTGGGCCGGCTTCTGGCCGCGCGATGCGATGCCATCGGCTTATAACCCCGCGCAAGGCTATTTCACGACCTCGAATGAAATGAATCTTCCGGCAGGCTATCCGTATGCCGAGCACAAGCTCGGCTTCGAATGGACCAACGGGTCGCGGCATCAGCGCATCGACGAGGTGTTGAAGTCGCAGCCCAAGGTGTCGATCGAAGATTCGGAGCGCCTGCAGAACGACGACGTGTCGATTCCGGCGCGACGGCTCGTTGCGTTGCTCGCGCCGCTGTCGAGCGACGATGAAGACACGCGGGCCGCGCTCGCGCTGTTGAAGGGCTGGGACGCGCACATGGGCGCAGGTTCTCCGCAGGCCGCGCTGGAAGAGGTGTGGTTGTCGCGGCATCTCGGCCGCACATTCAAGCAAGCGGTGTTGCCGAAGGACGCGGCGGCTTCGTTCGGCCCACCCGATACGGCTGTCATGCTCGACACGCTCGAACATCCAGAAACACGCTTTGGCGACGATGCTCAAGGGAAGCGCAACGGGGTCCTGCTGTCGAGTCTGCATGACGCGTATGTCGAGATGCGGCATCTGCAGGGCGCGGATGCAAGTCAATGGAAATGGGGCAAGCTGCAGACCAACTTGAACGCGCATCCGCTGGCTGATGTCGTCGACCAGGACATGCGCGCGAAGCTCAACGTCGGACCCATCGGCAAGGGTGGCAGCGCCTATACGCCGAATCAGTCCACGTATCGCGCGAGCGATTTCCGTGAGACCAACGGGCCTTCGTTCCGCGTGGTCGTCGATGTCGGTAACTGGGACAACTCGCGTGCGGTCAATCTTCCGGGCGAGTCCGGCGATCCGGACAACCCGCACTATCGCGATCTTGCGCAGATGTGGCTCGACGGACAGTACTTCCCGTTGCTGTACACGCGTGCGGCTGTCGAAGCCGCAACCGAGAAGCGGGTGCACCTGGTGCCCGATTCGCGCTGAGTTGATTGTTGCGGGTTCGGCAAGGCAGCTTCAACGCAGGCGGCGATGATCTTTCAGCCGCTCTGCGTCACAATTCTCTCGCGGTGGACGGGTGCTGGCTGGCGCCTTGCCGGACTCCTCATCCGGTTCGTCCCCGCGCTTTCCTCTCTTCTCTCCCTGACGCGCTCGTCACTTCTATTTCCTGCCGAAGGGAATAGAACGTGTCATGCCTGGGTTAACCAATCGAAGCCTCTCAGCTTGAATCCTGGGTCGAGTGAGTCGAAGCCGCGCAAGGGCCCTGTGCGTTCGATGAGGTTCCGTGGATCGCCTGCGATCCGGTCAACCTTTTCTGTCGGAGTCTGAAGATCATGAAGGCCATTGCTACCTTTGTCGTGTCGCTTGCCGTCGCAGCATCGTCGTCGCTCGTGTTTGCGCAGGATCACAACGCACCGCTCACGCGTGCCCAGGTCAAAGCCGAACTGGCTCAACTCGAGCAAGCAGGCTACTCGCCCGCGACCGGCGAGGAACCCAACTACCCGAACGACATCCAGGCCGCGGAAGCGAAGGTCGCGGCACAGCGCGCCGCTGCCGGCGACGCCCATGAATCCTACGGCGGCTCGCAGGCCGGCGCGGCGGCGGCGGGTTCCGGCCCGAAGCACATGCCGATGCAGCATGGATCGATGACGGATATGGATTGCGTCGGTCCGTCAGGATTTTGCAAGCCGTTTTTCGGGAGTTGATTCGGCGTATTGGCCGGGGAGACTCTGTTCGACACTCGGGTGGGGTTAATCGGGTTTCGAACGCACAAAACGAGTGCGGAAAAATAATTTGCGAAAGGGGTTGACCAGGCGTTCATCCGCCGGTCATAATTCGCCTCCCGTTGAATGACGGCGCGAAAGAAACGAAGCGAAATGCTTCAGAAATTCTCCGCGATGCTCTTTAAAAACTAACAGCCGATAAGTGTGGGCGCTTGATGCGGGTGCGGCCGGTTCTTTGAATCGGTAATGGCAAAAGTATCAAGAGTCTCACACGAAGTATCAGAGGAAGGTTTATCTGTCTTAGGACGGATTAATCATCGTCAGTACGTTGAGTGAGCGACCGGTTTC
>NZ_JARUXT010000004.1:322001-580209 GCF_031451075.1 Caballeronia sp. LZ043
GCTTTGCGCCATCAGCAGTCGGCCGACGGCGGTGGAGCCGGTGAACGAGAGCTTGCGCACGATCGGATTGCCGGTCATTTCCTCGCCGATGGCTTTCGGATCGCCGGTGAGGATGCTCAGCACGCCCTTCGGAATGCCGGCGCGTTCGGCGAGCACGGCCATTGCGAAGGCCGAGAACGGGGTGGCTTCTGCTGGTTTCACCACGATCGGGCAACCGGCTGCGAGCGCGGGGCCGACCTTGCGGGTGATCATTGCTGCCGGAAAGTTCCAGGGAGTGATCGCCGCGCATACGCCGATCGGCTCCTTCGTCACGACAATGCGTTTGTCCGCTGCCGGAGTGGCGAGCGTATCGCCGGCGACGCGCTTGCCTTCTTCCGCGAACCATTCGATGAACGACGCCGCGTAGCCGATTTCGCCCTTGGCCTCGGCGAGCGGCTTGCCTTGTTCGGTGGTGAGGATCAGCGCGAGGTCATCGGCGTTTTCCGTCATCAGGTCGAACCACTTGCGCATCACGGCCGCGCGTTCCTTCGCGGTCTTCTTGCGCCAGGCGGGCCACGCAGCGTTCGCTGCATCGATCGCGCGGCGCGTTTCAGCCGTGCCCATCTTCGGCACAGCGCCGAGCGATTCACCTGTCGCGGGATTCACCACATCGAAGGTCGCGCCGTTGTCGGCCTGCTGCCATTCGCCGTCGATGTAGGCTGCGTGACGCAGCAGGGTCGGGTCTTTCAGTTGGTCTTTCAGGCTCATTTCTGCGAATCCTTTGCGATTGATCGGGAGCGTGGGTCGATCATGCCTTCGATCGTCACACCGTGGCGCCGACCGTTTCCGTCAGCACGTCTTCCAGGATGCCCAGCGCTTCGTCGAACACCTCGTTCTGGATCGTCAGCGGGAACAGGAAACGCACCACGTTCGAATACACGCCACACACCAGCAGCAGCAAGCCACGCTCCAGCGCGCGCGTCTGCACGTGCTTGGCGAAGGCGGCGTCGGCGTCATGCGTGCCGGGCTTGCAGAACTCCGCGGCCACCATCGCGCCCGGGCCGCGCACATCGGCAATCTGCGGGACGTCAGCCTTGAGCGCTTCCAGCTTGGCCTTCAGCTTGTCGCCGAGCGCCGCGCCGCGTTCGCACAGCTTTTCTCCGTCGATGATGTCGAGCACCGCGTGCGCCGCCGCCACCGCCAGCGGATTGCCCGCATAGGTGCCGCCGAGACCGCCGGGCGCGGCTGCGTCCATGATCTCCGCCCGGCCGACGACACCCGACAGCGGCATGCCGCCCGCGAGCGACTTCGCGATGGTCATCAGATCCGGCGCGACGCCGTAGTGCTCCATCGCGAAGAGCTTGCCGGTGCGTGCGAAGCCGGTCTGCACTTCATCGGCGATCAGGAGGATGCCGTGCTCGTCGCAAAGGCGGCGCAGCGCGCGCACGAATTCCACCGGCGCCTGATAGAAACCGCCCTCGCCCTGCACGGGTTCGAAGATGATCGCGGCGATGCGCGCGGCTTCGATGTCGGCCTTGAAGAGGTGTTCGATGGCGCGCAGCGAGTCTTCCACCGAGACGCCGTGCAGCGGATTGGGGAACGGCGCGTGGAACACGTCCGACGGGAACGGCCCGAAGCCGATCTTGTACGGCGCGACCTTGCCGGTGAGCGCCATGCCCATCAGCGTGCGGCCGTGGAAGCCGCCGGTGAACGCGATCACGCCCGGACGGCCGGTCGCGGCGCGCGCGATCTTCACGGCGTTCTCGACGGCTTCCGCGCCGGTCGTGAAGAACGCGGTCTTCTTCGGATGCGCGCCGGGCGCGCGGGCGGCGATCTTCTCGGCGAGCGATACGTACGACTCGTAAGGCACGATCTGGTACGCGGTATGGGTGAAGCAGTCGAGTTGGGCGCGGATCGCCTCGACGATCTTCGGATGACGATGCCCGGTGTTGCAGACGGCGATGCCCGCCGCGAAGTCGATGAAGCGGCGGCCCTCGACGTCCCACAGTTCCGCGTTCTCGGCGCGCGCCGCGTAGAAATCGCACATCACGCCGACGCCGCGCGGGGTTGCGGCGTTTTTGCGGGCTTGCAGGTCTGCGTTCTTGACGGGGGTGCTCACGGGGATCTCCTTGGATGGACGGGGCGTTTCGGCTGCGGCGAGAGGGTCCGGCAGGCCAGATGGCCCACGGGACGATGCGATGACTATAGTAAGATTTGGCCCTCAAGTTCAGAGCCATTTCAATAAATCTATAGGGGCCAATCGGATGTCCAATCGTGCCAGCGTGTTGTCGGACTGGCTGGCCCAGCGGATCGAGCGGGGCAATGGTCAGCCGGTCTACCGGCAACTGCACCAGCTTCTCCAGCAGGCGATCCTCACGCGCGAGCTCGCGGCGGGCGCGAAGGTGCCGTCGTCGCGGCTGCTGGCGGCGGAGCTGGGCATCGGACGCAATACGGTGACGCAGGTCTACGAGCAACTCGCCATTGAAGGCTACGTGTCGTCGGCGACGGGGCGCGGCACCTTCGTCACCGACGGCGCGCCCGACGAAATCCTCTTCGACGACACACCGCCCGCCGCCTTGCCGTCCGCCATCGAGGCTGAGCAACCGGCGCTTTCGGCACGCGGTACGCGGCTGATCGCGGGCGCGGGCGTCTCGAAGCGGCAGGGCGGCGCATTCATGCCGGGCGTGCCGGACGTGTCGCGGTTCCCGTCGCGTGTGTGGAACCGGCTGCACGCGAAATACTGGCGCCGTCCACAGCCCGATCTGCTGACCTATGCGCCCGGCGGCGGCCACGCCGGTCTGCGCCATGCGCTCGCGGACTATCTGCGCACGTCGCGGTCGGTGCGCTGCACGCCGGAACAGATCGTCGTGACGACTGGCATCCATCAGTCGATCGATCTCGCCACGCGCCTGCTCGCCGACGCCGGCGACACCATCTGGACCGAAGATCCCTGTTATTGGGGCGTGCGCAGCGTGCTGCAGGTGTCCGGGCTGGACCTGAAGGCGATTCCGGTCGATGCGGAAGGCATCGCGCCGACGCCCGCCGATCTCGCCGCGCCGCCGCGTCTGATGCTCGTCACGCCGTCGCACCAATATCCGCTCGGCATGGTGATGAGCCTCGCGCGCCGCCGCATGCTGCTGGAATACGCGCGCCAGCATCGCTGCTGGATCATCGAGGACGATTACGACAGCGAGTTCCGCTACGGCAGCCGTCCGCTCGCCTCGCTGCAGGGCATGGACACGGGCGGGCAGGTGATTTACGTCGGCAGCTTCGGAAAGACGCTGTTCCCGGGATTGCGCGTGGGTTACGTGGTGGTGCCGGAAGCGCTCGCGGAGAGTTTCGCGACCGCGAGCGCCGAGTTGTATCGCGAGGGACAGCTCCTGCAGCAGGCCGTGCTGGCCGAGTTCATCGAACAGGGACACTTCACGTCGCATATCCGGCGCATGCGCGTCCTCTATGGCCAGCGCCGCGACGTGATGCTCGCCACCATCGCCGCGCGCTATGGCGAGACGCTTGCCATCGCCGGCGGCGATGCCGGGCTGCATCTGGTGCTCAGGCTGCCGAAGGAAATCGACGATCGCGCCGTTGCCGCGGCGGCGCTGGCCGCGAATATCGTCGTGCGGCCGCTGTCGGGGTATTACGCGCATCGGCCGGAGGCGGAGTCGGGCCTGCTGATCGGCTATGCGTGCGTGCCGGACGAGGACATCGCGCCATCTTTCGCCGTGCTCGCGGACGTGATCGACCGCTTCCTGCGCTGAACGAAAAAAAAGCGCACGACACGTCGTGCGCTTTTCACCGCTTTTAGGTGACTCAGGCAGGCAGCCTGAAACTGCCGATCGCCTCGCGCAGCACATCCGCCTGATCCTTCAGCGAGTGCGCGGCGGCGGCCGCCTGTTCGACCAGCGCGGCGTTCTGCTGCGTGACCTGATCCATCTCGACCACTGCACGGTTCACCTGCTCGATGCCCGCGCTCTGCTCGCGTGATGCGTGGCTGATCTCGTCGAGAATCTCGTTCACGCGGCGCACCGACTGGACGATCTCGCCCATCGTCGCGCCCGCGTTCGACACCAGCGACGCGCCGCGTTCCACCGTCTGCGTCGAGGTTTCGATCAGCGCCTTGATTTCCTTGGCGGCCGTGGCGGAACGCTGCGCGAGGCTGCGCACTTCCGCCGCGACGACCGCGAAGCCGCGGCCCTGTTCGCCCGCGCGCGCCGCTTCGACGGCCGCGTTGAGCGCGAGGATATTGGTCTGGAACGCGATGCCGTCGATCACGCCGATGATGTCGCCAATCTGCCGCGAGCTGGCGGTGATGCGCGTCATGGTGTCGATCACGTCGTCGACGACGCCGCTGCCGCGCGTCGCCACGTCCGCTGCCTGCTCGGCGAGGCGCGCGGCCTGCGCGGCGCTTTCGGCGTTGTTCTTCACGTTGGCGGTCATCTCGTCCATGCTCGACGCGGTCTGCACGAGCGCAGCCGCCTGTTCCTCGGTGCGTTGCGAGAGATCCGTGTTGCCCGCCGCGATTTCCGATGCGCCGACATTGATGTTCTCGGTGCCGTTGCGCACGCGCGAGACCGTTTCGACCAGACCGCGCTGCATGATGCCGAGCGCGTGCAGCAGGCTGGTGGTGTCGTCCGGATGCACGTCGACGGCGCTTGTCAGGTCGCCGCGCGCGATGCGGTGCGCCGCGCCGACCGCGAGTTCCAGCTCCCCGCCGAGATTGCGCCGGATGCTGCGCAGGACGATCAGCATCGCGGCCGTCGCGATGCCGCCGAGCACCGCCGTGATCGCGAGCCAGCGCAGCGCGCTCGCCCAGAAGGCGCTTTGCACGTCGTCCATGTACATCCCGGTGACGATGTACCAGTCCCACGGCGCGAAGCGCTGCGAGTAGGACATCTTGCCGACCGGCTTGTCGCTGCCCGGCTTCGGCCACAGGTAGCTGATGAAGCCGCCGCCCGCCTGATCGCCGGCCTTGACGATATCGACGAACAGGCGGTTGCCCGCCGGGTCCGTGTAACCGGACAGGTCCTGTCCGTTCATCGCGGGCTTGATCGGATGCATCACCATTTTCGGATGCGAATCGTTGATCGAGAGATAGCCGTCCGCGCCGTAGCGGATCGCGCCGACCACGTCCAGCGCGCGCTTTTTGGCTTCTTCTTCGGTGAGGGTCTTGTCGGCCGCGAGCGCGGCGTAGTGCGCGGTGATGGCGTGCGCTTCGTTGACGAGGGTCTTCAACTGTTCCTTGCGGTCCTCGATCATCGACGACCGGTTCTGCCACGCCCCGATGATCCCGATCGCAATCAAGCCGATCCACAGCACGGCGATCATCGAGCCGAGCTTCCTGTTCAACGTCATTCTGTTCATGTGCGCCTGCCGCCTCTTGGTATTGTCGGTTGCGACGGCGCATGCCGCCGCATGCCCGCTTTACGGCAGGCGCGGCGGCGTCATGAGGGCGGGGAAAACCCGCGGGTTCCGGGCGCGTTCAGAAGCGGCGGATCGGATCCTTGTCCGGCGGTGCATCGGGATGCTGCGGTTCGTCCGGACGATGTCCCGGCGACGGCGGCGTCAGCGGATCGGCTTCCGGATCGCGGTTCGGGTCCGCGACAGGATCCGGGACGGGATTGGTCTGCAGGTCGATTTTCATGGTGTCCCTCGAAAGACGGTTCGGCGCGCGGACGGCCTCGTCACGCGGATTGGGGTGCGGCCGGCATGTGCAGCGTGAACGGCGCGCCGGGATGCGCGCCGCCTGCGTCCGAGAGGAGGGCGCGGGCGCGGGCCGTGATGGCGTCGCTGGTCGTGTCGCGCGGGTGCTCCGCGAGCACGATGTGCGGCGTGCCGAGCGCGCGGGCCATGGCGACCGGCGACACGGCGGCCGAGGAAGCCGGCGCGGCGTCGTCCGACACCAGCAGGCGCGCATGGGCGATCAGGCGCGGCAGCACGCGCGGCGCGACCGCGCCCGCCAGGAACAGCGCGGCCGTCTGCATCGCGCCCAGCACGCCGCCCGTGCGCACGGGATCGGGCGCATCGCCGACGATGGCGATCTGCCAGCCATCGGCGGCGAGCTGGTCGGCGAGATCGGCGTAACGCTCGGCGGGCCAGGCCGGCGGCGCGCCGTGACTGCCCGGATGCAGCAACACCAGCCGCTCCTGCTCGATGCCATGTAACGCGGCGAGTTCGTCGTATTCGGTGTCGGGCGGAGGGGCTGCACCCTCCGCGCGGGACCTGACATGAGGCGCGCCCGGCGTGTCGGGCAGCAATGCCGGGGAGAGTTCGTCGCTCATGATGGAAAGGGGATTGGCTCGCATCCTGGCTCCTGCAAGTGGCGTGGGCCTCGTTGGATCGTCCGCGATGACGCGGTGGCTGGAGCGGGCAAGCACCGTCCATGCCCGGGCCGGCGCGTGCGCATGGCGTGTGCCGATGCTTTCAAACGCGCGCCGTGACGTGCACGAAGTGCAACGGCGCGCGTGACAGTCTGGTCGAAGACGGCTCTGACAGATATTGAAGGAGCAGCGGCGGCGCGCGTCAAGGCGGGCCGGTGTGGAGCGGGAGTCAGTCGTGGAGCGTAAAAAAGCCGCTGCCTCGTCAAGGCGAGGCGGCGGCTTTTACGGAGACGTTGTACGGCGGAAGCGGGGAATCAGGTTTCGGCGTTGCCGTCGTCGGCGGGCAGGGCTTTCGGCACGAACGCTTCGGCGCGGCGGCGAATGCCTTCGATTTCGCCGGTCACGAAAGTGCGGTTGTCGGCGGCGAGCGCTTCCTGATACGACGTGCCTTCGGGCACGCGATGCAGCAACGCGCGCAATTCGCCCTGGGTCGTCTGCTCGACGGGTTCGTAGTCGTAGAGGCCCAGCGAAAGCTCGGCGCGCTCATGCAGGATGAACAGGCAGGACGCGAACACGGCGACCGCGAGCACTTCCTGCACGCCGAAACGGAATTCGTGGGGCACCGGCGAGAACGGCAGCCAGGCGATGAGCGCCGCACCGGCGAGCGCCACGGCGATGGTGAGATTCAACAGCCACTGCGCGCGGATGACGAGGCGTTCCCGCTCGGTCTTCAGCTGCCCGGCCGACTTCGGCACGAGCGCCAGCAGCGATTGTTGACGGTGGAGTTCCTGAAGCGGGAGAGCGGCCATGTAAGTTGTGGTCGTAACCATCGGTGAGCGCCGGGATCGACGCGACATCGATATTAACGCGCGGCTTACAGGATCGTTGACGGCTCTTTCGTCTTGTTTCTCCTGTTGCTTCCTGTTGCACTTGGACGCCTGAAAGGCGCGCAACGGGTGCGCCGTCAGCGCGTGCGCTCTTTGACCGGGGTACGGATCGTCGCGGTGCCGTCGGCGATCTGCTGCGCGAACACCAGCGCCTCGACTATCGTCCCGAGCACTTCCGCGCGCACTTTTTCGTCGGTCAGGCGCAGCAGATACGACGGGTGATAGGTCGGCACGATGATGCGCCCCTTGTGCTCGATGGTCTTGCCGAGATATTCGGACAGCGCCGTGCGATGCCCGGTGAGCGCCTTCAGCGCGGTGGCGCCCAGCGCGACGACCACTTTCGGCCCGATGCGCGCCAGTTCCTCCTCCAGCCAGAAGCGGCAGGCTTCGCGCTCACGCTGGGCGGGCGCGACGTGCGCGCGCTCGTCGCCGTGCGCTTCCCACTTGAAGTGTTTCACCGCGTTGGTCAGATAGAGCGATTCGCGCGCGAGCGACGCCTCGGCGATGGCTTCGTCGAGCAGCTTGCCCGACGGCCCGACGAACGGCTTGCCCTCGCGATCTTCCTGGTCGCCCGGCTGCTCGCCGACCAGCATCACCCGCGCGCCGGCCGGCCCGACGCCCGGCACCGGCTGCGTGGCGTTGCGCCAGAGCGCGCAGCGCCGGCAGGCGTCGAGCGAGGGCGGCGCGTTCAGGATCGTGCCCTTCACCGGCTCCCGGTCCGTATTGAGCGTCACTTCCATGTCAGACGGCACGTTGCGCGGATGGCCGTCGCGCCGCGAGTACGGATCGGCGCGGGCAATCAGCGCGGGATCGGCGCGTTCGTTCGACGGACTTTTCCAGTAGCGCACCGGCATGTGCGAGGCCATTTCGGCGGCATTCGCCTGGGCCGGCGCGAAGGTGCTCTCGTAGTACGCGAGCCAGAGCGCCTCGATGGCGTCGCCGCTGACCGCCTCGCCACTCATGGCGGTGTCGCCGAAGTCCATCGGCTTTTCTTCCGGCTCGCTCGTGCGGTCGACGCGCAGCAGCGCGCCGTCCCAGAAGGCGGCGCCGTGCGGCGTGGCGATCATCCAGGTGGCGCTGCCCATGCGGGTGGCGAAATGCATGGCGGCATGCTCCAGCAGATCGTGCACGGGCTCGAACCAGCTGATGAACTCCGGCGGCCCGAGCGACGAGTCGCGATGCCTGAAGCGCAGCACGCGGCGCATCGTGTTTTCCTCGGCCTCGACCGCTTCGATCATCCGGCGCAGGCGCAGGCCGTCGGCATCCTCCCGGGACGCGATGGCGCGGTCGCCCTGGGTCCAGCGCCACAGCGCCTTGTACAGGAACGGCCAGCGATCCGGCGCGCGATAGCACGCGGCCGTCTCCAGCATGGCCAGGAATTCGCGGGCGATCCTGACCGGCTGCTTCGCGTCCGGGCCCGTGGCGCCGGCCGACGACTGGATCGTGCCGAACACCGTGGCCGATGCGTCCGATTCACACCAGAGCACCTCCTCGGGACGCAAGCCTTGCGTGAGGAGAGTGCGTGCTTCGGTGCGCCACGCGGCAAACGACGGATCGAGGGTGACGCTTTTCATCGGCGAACGGGATCGGAAAAGTACTGTATATCCATACAGTATTCTAGCGACGACCATTGGCTTAAGGCAACTATCTCGGGACGATCGTGCCCTTTGCCGACTCCGCGCCCGGACAGGCAGGGGCCATGGGTACGGTCATTGCTGAAATCGATCTGTCGCGGCGTTCGATTGTTTTTATTCGACGCCTGAAGCGTCGCGCCATCGATCAACCTACGGAGCCGTCATGCTGGCCATCATCATTCCTGCCCACAACGAAGCTGCGCATATCGGCGCCAGCGTGGCGGCGGCATGCCGCGCCGCGACGTGTCATCAACTGTCCGGCGAACCGGTGCGCGTGATCGTCGTGCTCGACAGCTGCACTGACCAGACCGGCGACATTGCGCTGGCGCACGGCGCGCAGGTGGTATCGATCGATGCCCGCAATGTCGGCCGGGCGCGCGCTCACGGCGCGGCGCTCGCGCTCGAGTTGGGCGCGCGCTGGCTGGCCTTCACGGATGCCGACACGACGGTCGCGGAAGACTGGCTCGTGCGGCAGCTCGACTGTCACGCCGATGCCGTCTGCGGCGTG
Organism: Caballeronia sp. LZ043; assembly: GCF_031451075.1. Classification (NCBI taxonomy): domain Bacteria; kingdom Pseudomonadati; phylum Pseudomonadota; class Betaproteobacteria; order Burkholderiales; family Burkholderiaceae; genus Caballeronia; species Caballeronia sp. LZ043. The sequence goes on from NZ_JARUXT010000004.1 coordinate 331,327, forward strand.
ATCGGCGTACACGACTGGTCGCCGCATATTCACGCCGTGCGGGAGCACTTTGGGCGCACCTACATGGATGCGGATGGGCATCGGCATATCCATGGCGCGAATCTGGGCGTATCAGCGCAGGCTTATCTGCGCGCGGGCGGTTTTCCGCCGCTGGAATCGAGCGAGGACGTGGCGCTGGTGGAAGCGCTGATGGCGAGCGGCGCGAAGATTGAATGGAGCGCGATGCCTCGTGTGGTGACGAGCGCGAGAACGGACTTCCGTGCGCAAAAAGGCTTTGGCGCGACCTTGCTCGAGGTCAGCAAGCGCTATCTGCCGGCGGTGTCCGATGCCGGCGATTCAAACGATGCCGCGGCGATTGCGGCCTGAGGAACCCGCTGGGCCGGATCTTCAGGTTTCCCTCTGTGCCTTGCTTCACGGCTGCCCCTCATGACCGTACCGGTGAGGAACGCCGTGAGCACGCTGACGAGGAGCGTGACCGCCACCGCGATGGCAACGCCGTCATGCTCTTTTTCGGCCAGCTGTAGACGAGCCCGAACCCGATCAGCACGAGAATGCCTGCGATGAATTGCGCGCGGGCGTCCTTGCGGATAGAGCCGCGCGCGTTCATGGATTCCATGTGCCGCGTGTGCTGACCGTTCATCTGAAGTCCTCGACGATCATTCGACCTGCGCCCGGCATGATCCGGTCGTACTGCGCAAGATAGTCAGGCGACGGCATGGGTCCGCGGAACGAATGCGCCTGGACCGCGACCATGACCGAGGCCGGACTCAATGCTTGGCCTGACGACTGATCCAGTCCAGACACGGGTTCAGCCCTTTCGCTCCGAGCCGCATGCGCGACGTAACGAATGCGCGTCTCCTCAGCGGTTCCGCTGACGCTGTCCATAGCCGTTCAAGGTCCTGTCGAAGTCCGACATGGTTCTCTGCCACGCGTCGTCCATCATCTCGGCAGGCGATTTGCGCGGACGATTCGCCAGGTAATCGGTACGCGGATAAATGGAAAAAACGGAGGCGAACGCGTTGGCCACGCGCCGCATTTCGCGCCGGATTGTCATGTGGTGCTCTCTTCCCCGAAGGGGTGCGCCGCGCCGCCGGAATGCCGCGCGATTGAAATTGATCCTACCATTTGATAAACGGTCCGAATCAATTCAGCTCAATGGCCAAGCGCTTTTCAGACAACCCGACAGAGGGTGCGTACACGCCGGCACTGAACCGCTTCAGACGGCTCCGAGATCGCCGGGCACATCGATGTCGCGCAGCACGTTCGGGTCGCCGGCATCCACGATAAAAGGCTCATGCAGGACGAAGAGTCCACGCGCGCCGGCGTCGCCGTCGAGCGCCATGAGCGCGTCCCGATGCGTCAGACCGAAGCCCACCGGATGACCGCGCTGGCCGCAATAGCCGGGCGCGACCAGCGGCTCGCCGCCGTCGAGTGCGCGGGCGACGGCTTCATACGTCGCGGCTTCGATCCACGGCATGTCGCCCAGCGCGACGAGCCAGCCATCGGCTTCCGAGGTGGCGCGCACGGCCGCGGCGAGCGTGGCGCCCATGCCGCGTTCGGCGTCGATGCTGAAGATGACGCCGCAGCCTGCTTCGTTCAGCACATCGGCCAGTTTCTCCGCGCCGGGCCGCACGACGGCGATGACTTCCGACGCCACCGCCAGTAGTCGCCGCGCCGACTGGAACACAACGGGCGTGCCGTCGGGCAGCGGGGCGAGCAGCTTGTTGTGAATGCCGGAGGGATCGAAGCGGGTGCCCAGGCCCGCGGCCAGCAGGACGCCGGTCGCGCTCGACGAATAGGTCATCGCGGCTGCTCGTATGGGGGTCGAACGGCGATTGTGCGGCGCATCGAAGTGCGCCGCAAGCACAAAAAAATGCGCGGCGGGCCGAGGCGCCACCGCGCATTTTGCTCAGCTATCACGCCTGCGTCGAAGGCAGAAGCGTATCGAGCGTGATCGGCAGGTCGCGCACGCGGATGCCCGTTGCGTGATACACCGCGTTGCCGAGCGCGCCCGCCACGCCCGTGATGCCGATCTCCCCGATGCCGCGCGCGCCGAGCGGATTGATCAGCGGATCGGGATGTTCGACGAAGGCAATGTCGAGCGTGCCGATATCCGCGTTCACCGGCACGTGATACTCGGCGAGGTTGGCGTTGGTATAGCGGCCATAGCGTGCATCGAGCTCGCTCTTTTCCATCAGCGCCGAGCCGACGCCCCACACGATGCCGCCCATCAACTGACTGTGCGCGGTCTTCCGATTGAGCAGCGTGCCGACGTCATACACCCCGACGATGCGCGGCACGCGGATGATGCCCAGTTCGGCATCCACATGCACTTCCGCGAACACCGCGCCGAAGGAGTGGAACGCGTACTGCTTTTTCTCGTCGCCGGGGCGCGCGGTGGCCATTGCCTCGATGGCCTTGCCGCCGTTGCGCGCGATGACCGCCGCCGCCGGATCGCGCCGCTCGGGGTTCGACAGGCTCACGACCCAGCCGTTGTTCACCGTGACGTCCTCGCGCGCCAGGCCCGCGACGGGGGAGCCGCGATCCGCGAGCGCCATTGCGATGAGCTGGTCGCGCGCCTGCAGCGACGCCGCCCGCACCGCCGGCGACACGCTCGCCGCCGATTGCGAGCCGCCCGACACCGGCGCTTTCGGCAGCGAGGAATCGCCGAGTGCGAAGCGCACGTAATCGGGTGGAAAGCCGAGCGCGTCGGCGGCCACCTGCGTCATGATCGTGTAGGTGCCGGTGCCGAGATCCTGCGTGCCCGAGGCGACCATCGCGGTGCCGTCCGGCAGGATGCGCGCCACCGCCGACGCCTCGCTGCGGTTGGCCGGATACGTCGCCGTGGCCACGCCCCAGCCGATCAGCGTATTGCCCTCGCGCATCGAACGCGGCTCGGGCTGCCGTTTCGCCCAGCCGAAGGTGTCGGCGCCGCGCTGATAGCACTCCAGCAGCGACTTCTCCGACCACGGCTTCTTCTCCTGCGGCTCCATGTTTGCGTGATTCTTCACCCGGAACGCAAGCGGGTCCATCTTCAGCTGATAGGCCATTTCGTCGATGGCGGTTTCGAGCGCGAACGAGCCGCTCGTCTCGCCCGGCGCGCGCATGAAGGTCGGCGTGCCGATATCGAGCTTCACCAGCTTGTGCGAGGTCGACTGGTTGGGCACCGCGTACAGCATGCGCGTGACGATGGCCGAGCTTTCGGTCCAGTCCTCGAAGGTCGACGTGGTGGAGATCACGTCGTGACGCATGCCGGTCATGACGCCGTCGCCGCGTGCGCTGATCTGGATACGCTGCTCGGTGAAAGGCCGGTTGCCGATCATGCCGAACATCTGCGGCCGCGTCAGCACGAGCTTCACGGGCCGCCCGGTCTGCTTCGACGCCATCGCGGCCAGCACGACATGCGACCAGACCGAGCCCTTGCAGCCGAAGCCGCCGCCGACGAACGGGCAGATCACGCGCACGTTGTCATCGGCGATGCCGAAGAACTTCGCGACCGCGCTGCGCGCGCCGGAGACGCCCTGGGTCGCATCGTAGAGCGTGAGCTTCGGGCCGTCCCAGCGGGCGAGCGTGGCGTGCGGCTCCATCGGGTTGTGATGTTCATAGGGTGTCGTGTAGACCGCGTTCAGACGCGTCGGGCCTTGCCGCAAGCCGGCCTCGACGTCGCCGCGCTGTGTCGTGATCGCGCGGCCCATCATTTTCTCCGGCTGATAGGCCTGAGGCTTCGCGCGCCCGAAATCGGCGTTGGGCATCGCAGCCTCGTAGCGCACGTCGACGTGTCGCGCCGCGTCCTGCGCATGTTCCAGCGAATCCGCGACGACCACCGCCACCGGTTCGTTGCTGTAGCGCACTTCGTTGGTCTGCAGCAGCGTGAGCTTGCGCACGGCGGGCGGCTGCGCATCGGGGACGCCGTTGTTCGGCAGGCGCATGGCGTTCTGATACGTCATGACGAGCAGCACGCCAGGCATTGACTGTGCGCGGTTCGTATCGATCGACGCGATACGCCCGTGCGCGACCGTGCTCGTGACAATCACTGCGTGCGCGAGCTTGGCGTCGGTGTTGTCGGCGCTGTAGCGGGCCTGGCCGGTGACCTTGAGCACGCCGTCGGTACGGTCGAGGGGTTTTCCAATGACAGTCATGCGACACCTCCGGCCTGTTGAACGGCGCGCACGATCGCCCGTTGTGCGAGCGTGACCTTGAACGCGTTGTCGCGCTGCGGCTGCGCGCCTTGCACCGCGAGTGCGGCGGCCGCCTGCAGCGTGGCCGGATCGAGCGGCTTGCCGGCAAGCGCCTGTTCGGCCGCGTTCGCGCGCCACGGCTTGTGCGCGACACCGCCCAGCGCGATGCGCGCCTGACGGATCGTGTTGCCGTCCATCTGCAACGCCGCCGCGACGGACACCAAAGCGAACGCATAGCTCGCGCGGTCCCGCACCTTCAGGTACTTCGAGTGTCCGGCAAACAGCGGCGGCGGCAGATCGACCGAAGTGATCAGCTCGCCGGGCTGCAAGGTGGTATCGAGATCGGGCCGCTCGCCCGGCAGCCGATGAAACTCCGCGAACGGAATGGCCCGCTCGCCGTTCGGACCCGTGACGCGCACGACGGCGTCCAGCGCGGCAAGCGCGACGTTCATGTCGGAGGGATTCGTCGCGATGCACTGACGGCTCGCGCCGAGAATCGCATGCATGCGGTTATGGCCGTCGAGCGCCGCGCAGCCGCTGCCCGGCGTGCGCTTGTTGCACTGGGGAAAGCCGGGGTCATAGAAATACGAACAGCGCGTGCGCTGCATCAGGTTGCCGCCGACCGTCGCCATGTTGCGCAACTGCGCCGACGCGCCCGCGAGCAGCGCCTGCGACAGCAGCGGATAGCGCTCGCGGACCCACGTGTGATTCGCGGCGTCGCTGTTGCGCACGAGCGCGCCGATGCGCAAGCCGCTGTCGGGCAGCGTGCTGATGCCGTCGAGCGCGGCGATGTGCGTGATGTCGACAAGCTTCATCGGCCGCATCACGCCGCCTTTCATGAGATCGAGCAGGTTGGTGCCGCCGCCGATGAACATCGTGCCGGGCTGGCTCGCTGCCTGCAGCGCCGTGCCGATGTCGGCGGCGCGCTGATAGGAGATCGCGTCCATGTGCGTCTCCTCAGGCGTTGCCGGAGGCGACCGACTTCACCGCCGCGACAATGTTCGGATACGCGCCGCAGCGGCAGATGTTGCCGCTCATGCGCTCGCGGATCTCGTCGTCGGACAGCTGCGCGGGGCGGAAGCGCACGTCGGCCGTGACTGCGCTGGCGTCGCCGGCACGGTATTCGGCGATGAGCGCCGTCGCCGAGCACAGCTGCCCGGGCGTACAGTAGCCGCACTGGAAGGCGTCCTTCTCGATGAAGGCGCGCTGGATCGGCGCGAGCGTGTCGCCGTCGGGCGCGAGTCCTTCGACGGTGGTGACGGATTCGCCGTCGTGCATCACCGCGAGCGTCAGGCACGAGTTGATGCGCCGGCCTGAGACCATCACCGTGCAGGCGCCGCACTGGCCGCGATCACAGCCCTTCTTCGTGCCGGTGAGACCGGCGTACTCGCGCAAGGCATCGAGCAGCGTGGTGCGCGCCTCGACTTGCAGTTCGTAGGGATGACCGTTGATGGTCAGCGTGACGGGCAGCGTCGGCACGGCGGCGGGCGGCAGCGGGGCGGGCGCCGGTGCCGCGGCCTGTTGCTGGGCGTGCGCGAGCGGCGCGGCGCTCACGGCGGCGGCCGCCGCGGCCGATTGCAGGAACCGTCGGCGCGATGGCTGCTGCGCGGTTTCGCTGGCGTCTTGGGAAGGTGTATTGGCTGGGGACATGGCGATTCGATGCTCCTCGCTCGTTCGGACGGATGCCTGCACAGTCTCCGGTCTTCATGAAGGCATTCGCCCGCGGCGGAACGCGACATCGTGCGCCGGGTGCTCGAGTGCTGTGCGGTGCATGGGATACGCGGGGCGTGCGCTCGGCCCGATGCTGATCGAACGTTCGACTCCGCGACGGCTGGCAATCAGCAAGTACGGTGCCATGCGGTGCGTGACGCACCTGCCGTGCGAGGCCGGGAGCAAAGGCGGGTAATAGCTGCACGTTCCGGTAAATCCGGCACTTCACATCATCTGGAAGATGGCGAAATTGCCAGTTTCGTGAGCGACGCTCAACGTCCGGGCGGGTTGCCGTAGCGAGGGATGGATCCGTCGGCACGGGCCTGGGCGAGCGCCGCGCGGACTTGCGCCCGGGTGAGCGGGGCGCTCGGCGGCGTGACTTCAGGCTGGGTTTGCGTTCGTGGAGGCGTTTGCATCTGCGGCTGCGGAGGCGCCGTGTCATTCGACTGCGCCACGGCCTGGGCGGCAAGCAGGCAGCCGGCGCACAGGGCCGGGCGAACTGGGAATGTCATGGCGCGCTCCTTCGACTTCGTGCAACGGCAAGCGAGCGGAAGAACGCCATGGTCGCACGGTCACTTGATCAGCGCGAGCGTCTCCCTGAAGCGCGGATGCGCATAGGTGCCGAGCCAGTTGAACAGCGTGGTTTCGACCGTCGTGAGCCGCGCGCCTTCCTGCTGCGCGCGCGCCAGTGCGATGGCGCGATCGGCGGGACGGCGCGACGCCACGGCGTCCGCCACGTACTCCACGCGATAGCCGAGCCGCAGCAGTCCCAATACGGTCAGCAGCACGCAGACATGCGCCTCTGCGCCCGCGATCCACAAAGGCCCGGGCGCGGGCGGCAGCGCGGCGATAAAGGTGGGTTCGAGCGTGGCGTCGAAGGTCTGTTTCTCGATCCGGCGAGCCGCATCGCAATGAGCGAGCAAGGCGTCCGCCGTCCCGCCGATGCCGCGCGGATTCTGTTCCGTGACGAGCATCGGCACGTCGAGCAACCGCGCCGCGCGCATCAGCGTCGCGACGCGGCCAGTCAACTGCTCGCCGCCGTCGAGATGCGGCAGCAGCCGAGCCTGCATGTCGATGACGACGAGCACGGCATCAGGCCTCGCTTTCCATGATGCGGTCGATCAGCCGCGCATTCTCGCCCGCCGAGCCGATGCCGGCATGCCGCGCCATGGGCACGAAGAAATGTGTCGCGATGGGCAGCTTCGAGCGCTCGAGCCAGCCCGTCAGATGCGTCGCGAGGCGCCGCGCGGGCGCCTTCAGTTCCTCGCGCAGCACGGCGGGCAGGGTGTCGAAGTGGCGCATGTCGGTCTGATACGGCTCCGGTGCGACGCACAGCGCGTTCGGCCGGCCATCGACATCGACGGGCAGCCGCTCCAGCGCCTGATGCAGCAGCGCGACGCCGAGCCCTTCGCCACGCCACGGCTTGCGCACTTCCCACAGGCCGATATAGATCACGCGATGCGCGTTGAACACCTCGCAGAGCTTCTCGGGGCCGAGCGCCTCGGTAGCGGCGAGCGCGAGCGACAGCATCTCGCCGGAGTAGGTATCGAGCGTATAGACGAGGTCGGCGCTGCTCTGCAACGGCGGCACCTTGACCAGTTGCAGCTTGACCGCCGCCGCGACGATGTCGCTGCCCGCTTCGTGGAACACCGCGAACGCCGTGCCGAGGCGCTCGTCGTCCACTTGCGGATACTCGTGGCGGTAGGTCATCGTGAACAGAAACGGCCCGATCTTCTCGCGATACGCAAGCGGCCGGTCCACGTCATACACGTCCGTGCCGTCGAGTCCGTAGGGATCGTAATCGCGCTTCTCGCGCCGGGCGCCGTCCTGCGCCAGCGCGGCGAGCGGGCGGCGCGACTCGGGCACGAGATCTTCCGGCAGGCCTTCCCACGTCAGCCGCAGGAACTCGCGGCCGCCGCGATAGTGCGTCTCGAACAGCGCCAGGACGGGATCGGCCGCCACGGGTTCCAGGATGCGCTGCGCGCACTCGGCGGCGCGGTCGAGCAACTGGTCCGCTTCGGCGGGATCGGGCGCGAGGTGCGGTTCGTTGCCGTCCGGCGTGGCGGGCAGGCCGCGCCCGAGGCGTTCCTTGTGCGCCAGTTCGAGCCATTCGTCGGCGGCGCGTTCGGCGATGAAGCCCGCCGCGATCCGGTAACCCGTCAGCACGATCGACTGGCCGGTTTGTCCGAGCGGGAACACGTAGGAATCGTTCATGGCGTCATCGACCGTGACGCTGCGGAAGGTTTCGCGCGGCGCGTGCGTCTGCGCGGCGGTGTCGAAACGGGCATGCGAGAGAACGTGAGCGACGAGGTCGGTGGCGGCCGGACCGAAGTCCGATCCGGCGCCGGGTAGAAGCTTCAGGAGGGACAAGGTGCGGGTGCTGCCGGCCGTGCTCGCTGTGCTCATGAGTGCCATCTCCGATCGTGAAGGGTTATCGTAACAAACCAGGGGGCGCGGCAGGCGCGCCGGTGCAATGATCATTCCCGGGAGAGCACGATGAATGTCAAACAGGGCGACGAAACCAGTGCGACGGTTCACGAGGGCGGCTGCGCATGCGGCGCTTTCCGCTTTCGCGCGGCAGGCCCGCACAAGCGCGTGGGCATGTGCCACTGCATGACGTGCCGGCAGGTGCATGGATCGGCGTTCGGCGCCTACGTGATCTATGCGCGCGGCGCCGTGACGATGAGCGGCAGTGTATCGACCTGGCAGAGTTCCGGGCAGGGGCGGCGGCATTTCTGTCCGGTGTGCGGCTCGGTGGCGTATATGGAATTCGTGTCGCGCGACGAAATCGATCTGCCGCTCGGCGCCTTCGATCAGACCGGCGTGTTCGAGCCGGACTACGAACTGTGGTGCAGGCATCGCGAGCCGTGGCTGCAGCAGGGCGCGCGGCCCGAATATGACGAAGAGCGGCCCGCGCATTAGCCGTTACCCCCTCGTTGCCTGCATCATCCGGGATCCTTCATTTGGAGACATCGTTTGTCTCAATGGAACTGCATGCTCTCGTCAACGGTCCGAGCAATTGCTTTCGCGCCCGGAAAATAAGACGATGAGCGACGTGCGTACAGCGCGTCGCGACACGCGAGAGCGGCAGGATCGGTCACCTGTGAACTGCAAGGCCAACGAGGAGTATTGACATCATGGCGAAGCAACCGGTCAGCGGCAGCGACAAGATTCATCCCGAAGGCGCCAAATGCATCGGCGCGTGCGATCCCGGCGAACAGATCGAAGTGATCGTGATGCTGCGGCGCAAGGACGAGGCGGGCTTCAAGGAGATGATGGCGCGCATCGATGCGGGCGATGCGCCCGCTCAACCCGTTTCGCGCGCCGAGTTCGACAAACGTTTCACCGCCTCCGACGCAGACGTCGAGAAGGTCAAGGCCTTCGCGAAGCAATACGGCCTGACCGTCGTGCGGGCGGAAACCGAGACGCGCAGTGTCGTGCTGAAAGGCACCATCGAACAATTCCAGAAAGCTTTCGATGTGAAGCTCGAACGCTTTCAACATCACAACATCGGCGAATATCGCGGCCGCGCGGGTCCGGTCAACGTGCCCGACGACATGCACGACGCCGTGACCGCCGTGCTCGGCCTCGACAGCAAGCCGCAGGCGCGTCCGCACTTCCGTTTCCGGCCGCCCTTCAAGCCCGCGCGCGGCGCGGCGCCTGCGTCGTTCACGCCGGTGGACCTCGCGCGCCTCTATGACTTCCCCGACGGCAACGGCGCCGGGCAGTGCATCGCGATCATCGAACTGGGCGGCGGCTACCGCGACAGCGATCTCAGCGCCTATTTCAAGAAGCTCGGCGTGAAGGCGCCGACGGTGATTTCAGTCGGCGTCGACAACGCGAAGAACGCGCCCACCGGCAATCCGAACGGTCCTGACGGCGAAGTGACGCTCGACATCGAAATCGCCGGGGCGATCGCGCCGGCCGCGCGCATCGCCGTCTACTTCGCGCCGAACAGCGACGCCGGTTTCGTCGATGCCGTCAATCGCGCGCTGCACGATTCAAGCAACCAGCCTTCGGTGATCTCGATCAGCTGGGGCGGCCCGGAGTCCAACTGGTCGTCGCAGTCGATCAGCGCCTTCAACGCGGTGCTGCAAAGCGCGGCTGCGCTCGGCGTGACCGTGTGCGCCGCATCCGGCGACAGCGGCTCGTCCGACGGCGCCAGCGACGGCGCCGATCACGTCGACTTCCCGGCATCGAGCCCGTATGTGCTCGGCTGCGGCGGCACGAGCCTGACGGCCTCGGCGAGCGGGATCGGCAGCGAGGTGGTCTGGAACGACGGCGACCAGGGCGGCTCGGGCGGCGGTGGCGTGTCCAGTGTCTTCGCGCTGCCGGTCTGGCAGAAAGGGCTTTCGGTCACGCGCAACGGCAGGCATGCGGCGCTCGCGAAGCGCGGCGTGCCGGATGTGGCGGGCGACGCCTCGCCGCAAACCGGCTACGAAGTGCTGATCGACGGCGAAGAAACCGTGGTCGGCGGGACGAGCGCCGTCGCGCCGTTGTGGGCTGCGTTGATCGCGCGCATCAATGCGCTCAACGGGTCGCCGGCCGGCTTCGTGAATCCGAAGCTGTACAAGGCGCAGACCGCGTTCCACGACATCACCGAAGGCAACAACGGCACCTTTTCAGCCTCGGCCGGCTGGGATGCCTGCACCGGGCTGGGCAGCCCGGACGGCGGCAAGATCGCGGCGGCGCTCAAGTCGTCCAAGGGCTGAGTGCATTTGGATTGAATTGAGTTGAGTTGAAGCAACGAGCAGGCAGCACCGACAGTGAACAACAACCACGACGACGATTCTGGAGCGACGACGATGAACTCCGATCCACTGGCAGCGAAGCACCCCTCCGCCGAAGCCGCGCCTGCATCGCAGGCGGCGGCTCCGGCGGTCCCGGCAGCGAAGAAAGCGGCGAAGAAGACCTCGTCCGCGAAGACGGACCAGCCGTATTTCGATCCGGTCGCCTACGGCAACGGTCCCGACGACGCCGTCCAGGCCAGCGAGGCCGATGAGAACGCGGCCATCACGCATCACAGCGTGACCATCGGCGGCGCGAAGATCGCCTATACGGCGACGGTCGGCCATCTCGTGACGGTCGATCCGAGCAGCTCGAAGCCGAACGCGAAGATGTTCTACGTCGCGTTCACGAAGGACGGCGCGAAGGAAGAGACCCGGCCGCTGATGTTCTTTTATAACGGCGGACCGGGATCGTCGTCGGTGTTCGTGCTGCTGGGCTCGTTCGCGCCGCGCCGCATCAAGACCGCCATGCCGAGCTTCACGCCGCCCGCGCCTTACCAGATGGAAGACAACCCGGACAGCCTGCTCGACCGCAGCGACCTGATCTTCATCAACCCGGTCGGGACCGGCTACTCGGCCGCCATCGCGCCGAACAGGAACCGCGATTTCTGGGGCGTGGATCAGGATGCGGGATCGATCGCGCAGTTCATCAAGCGTTATCTGACGAAGAACAACCGTTGGAATTCGCCCAAGTTCCTGTTCGGCGAGTCCTACGGCACGGCGCGCAGCTGCGTGCTGGCCTACAAGCTGCATGAGGACGGCATCGACCTGAACGGCGTCACGCTGCAATCGTCCATTCTGGACTACGCCCAGGCGGGCAATCCTGTCGGCGCCTTGCCGACGGCGTCAGCCGACGCGTGGTATCACAAGAAGCTCGGCGTGCACCCGACGCCGACCAACCTGCTCACGTTCGTCGAAGAGGTCGCGGAGTTCGCGCGCACGGACTATCTGAATGCGCTGCGCAAGTTTCCGCAGACGGACGACGAAGTGGTCGAAAAGCTGTCCGAATACACGGGCATCGAGAAGGCCACCTTGCTGGCCTGGAGTCTCGACATTGCTGCTTACGACAGCCGCGGCAACTCGCTGTTCTTGACCACCTTGCTCAAGGCGAAGGGCGAAGCGCTCGGTTCGTACGACGGACGCGTGACGGCCATCTCGACGGGCATCGCGGGCAAGATCGATCCGAACTCCGGCGGCAACGATCCGACCATGACGGCGGTCAGCGGCGTGTACACGACGATGTGGAACAGCTATCTGAACGAGCAGCTGAAATTCACCTCGACGTCATCGTTCACCGACCTCAACGACCAGGCGTTCCTCAACTGGGACTTCAAGCACACGGACCCGACCGGCGCGCAGAAGGGCGTCGATGCCAAGGGCAACGTGATCCTCTACACGGCGGGTGACCTGGCGGCGGTCATGGCGCTGAACGTGGACCTGAAGGTGCTGTCGGCAAACGGCATGTACGACTTCGTGACGCCGTTCTATCAGACGGTCATCGATCTCCAGCAGATGCCGCTGATCGACAAGACCGTGCGGCAGAACCTGTCGGCGACGTTTTATCCATCGGGCCACATGGTCTATCTCGACGGCGGCTCGCGCACACAGTTGAAAGCGGACGTGGCGAAGATGATCGACGAGACCACGGGCAATCACGCGGCGATGACCCGCATCATCGCGCTGCAGAAGGTCACCGCGGACAAGCTCGGCGCGCTGTCGCCGGCCGCGGGCAGCTGAGGGAGATCGTCCCGCTTCCGCTGCGTCGCCGGTTACCGGCTGACGCAGCGGCCTCTGCTGCAATTCTTTGTCTTCGGCATCCTGCCTTCTTCCCAGACGGCGCTTCTCAAATTCCTCCTCCACGTGCGTAACGGTCTGCATGCCGAAAGACCTTGCGTATCCATCGCGCAAAAGAATCGCCGATAGCGAATCTGCGATTCGCCTCTGCCTCGTCGAAATCGGCGCGCGACGTCGATAAGATTTCTTCGTCCATGGCGACGAACCACGCGCAGCGCCTCGAAGGCTCCGGACGCGGACATTCGAATCAAGTCGCACTGCACGGCCAATTCAATAAAAAAGAGAATGTGCGTGAAAACAGCTTTCCGGCTCTTCGCACCCAGGCCCGTTGCACTACGCCGCTTGAACTGGCGTCGTGTGGCGGCGCTTGCCGTGCTGCTGCCCCTCGCGGCGTGCATGCTCGGTCCGGACTACCAGCGGCCCGCGATCCAGGTGCCACAAAGCTTCAAGGAAGGCACCGACTGGCAACGCGCCGACGCGAATCCGCAAGCCGCCATCGACAGCACCTGGTGGCGCATGTATGGCGACGAGCGCCTGAATCAGCTCGTCGAACAGGCCTTGCAGGCAAACCAGTCGATTGCGGTGGCCGAAGCGGCGTATCGCGTCGCGCTCGCGACGGTCGCGGCCAACCGCGCCGGCCTGTTTCCGACCGTCACGGCGGGTTTCTCCGGGACGCGTTCCGGCGGCGCCGCGCAGGCGGCGGGCGCGGCGCGGACTTCCGGCGCGCCCGCCGCCGTGCCGGGCAACAGCGTGGTCATGCTCGGCTCAGTGAGTTGGGAGCTGGATCTGTGGGGCGCGGTGCGGCGGCAGATCGAGGAAGCCAAGGCGAACGCGCAGGCTTCCGATGCGCAATTGGCCGGCACGCGCATATCCATCGCCGCGAGTCTGGCGATGACGTACTTCGCACTGCGGCAAGCGGACTACGACCTCCAGGCGCTGAACGCGCAACGGGACATCGACGCCCGCCTTCTCGCGATGACCCAGACCGCCCTGGCAGAAGGCTACGCGTCCAGCGACGATGTCCTGTCCGCCCAGCAGACCTTCGAAACGATCACCGCCCTGTTGCAGGCAACCGCCACGGCGCGCGAGCAGGACGAACACGCGATCGCCGTGCTGACCGGGGTGCCGCCCGCGTCGTTCAGCATCGCCGCCGATCCCGACTATCGCTTCGTCGCGCCCGCCGTGCCGCTCGCGCTGCCGGCGCAGTTGCTCGAACGTCGCTATGACGTGGTCAGCGCCGAGCGCTCGGCGGCGGCGGCCAATGCGGGCATCGGCGTGGCGGTGGCCGCGTTCTTTCCAACGCTCTCGCTGTCTGCCGACGGCGGCTTCGCGCACGACACGCTCGCGCATCTGTTCACCGTGCCGTACCGCTTCTGGACGCTCGGCCCCGATCTCGCGCAGACCCTCTTCGACGGCGGTGCGCGCACGGCCGCCGAACACGAGGCCCGCGCGCGCTACGACGAGAGCGTCGCGACGTATCGCAATACGGTGCTGGCGGCGTTCCAGAGCGTCGAAGACAGCCTGTCCTCGATCAACCATCTGCAGACTCAGGAGCACGCGGTCGCGAAGGTGCTGAACGACAACCTGCGGCTGTTCGCGAGCAAGCAAGCGCAGTTCGATGCCGGCGCGGCCAGTCAGCAGGACGTGCTCGCGCAGCGCCTGACCTTGATCCAGGCATGGCAGAGCCTGCGCGACACCGAGGCGCTGCTGACGCAAAGCCACGTGCTGCTCGTGAAGAATCTCGGCGGCGGCTAGCAGCAGGATCACGCTGGCATTGCGCCCGAGCCGGCTGCGCACGCTGCCGCTGCATCCGGCTGATCCGGCGATCCCGCTTGGGCTCCACACGACCGGGCAGCGAGCGGCGGGCGTGTCGGGAGGGAGAGACCGCTCGCATCCGTCACCCGCAAGAGCGGAGTTCATATGACGTCACGCCTTCGACGCGCGACCTTGTCGTGCCTGTGTCCGATCGTGCTTGCCGCCTGTTCGAAGAGTCCGGCGCCGCCCGCGCCGCCGCGCGTCGCGACCGTGACGGTGCAGCCGCGCTCGGTGCCGCTCGAGCGAAGCTTCGTCGGACGCCTGTCGCCGTATTACAGCGCCAACGTCACCGCGCGCGTGTCCGGACTGCTGCTCAGGCGCGATTACACCGAGGGCGCGGCGGTGCGGGCCGGGCAACTGCTCTTCGAAATCGATCCGGCGTTCTACCGCGCGCAGCTCGACACGGCGCTGGCGGTGCTGGCGCAGGACCGCGCCGTGGCCGTCAACAACCGGATCACGGCGGCGCGCGATCGCCGGCTGCTGCCGGTCGGCTCGGTGTCGCAGCAGACGGTCGATAACGCCGACGCCGCCGAGCGCAGCGCCGCGGCCAAGGTACAGGCCGATGAAGCGGCCGTGCAGAGCGCGCGCGTGTCGCTCGACTACACGCGCGTGACCGCGCCGATCAGCGGCATTGCGGGGCAGCAGCAGGTCACGGCGGGCGCGGTGGTGGGCAGCGGCACGTCCGACAGCGGCGGCAACGGCACGCTGCTGACGACCATCCAGACGATCGATCCGATGTACGTGAACTTCACGATCAGCTCCGCCGATCTCGTCACGCTGGAACAGCCATCGAGCCAGCCTGCCATCGAACTTGCGAAGCCTGCCGAGACCACCGTGCGCATCGCGCTGCCCAACGGCGCGCCATACGGCAGCGCCGGGACGATCGACTTCTCCGGCGTCACGGTGAATGCCGCGACCGGGGCCGTCAATCTGCGGGCGCGGGTCGCGAACCCGGAACGGCGTCTCCTGCCGGGCATGTACGTGACGCTGACCGTCGACCTGGGGCGGCAGAACGGCGTGTTCCTGATTCCGCAAGAAGCCTTGCTGCGCGATACCGCGGGTGCCTACGTGCTGACCGTCGATGCACACGACACGGTCGCGCGCCGCGACGTGGAGGCCGCCCAGAGCCACGGTAACGACTGGATCGTCACGCGCGGACTCGGTGACGGCGACCGGGTCATCGTGACCGGGCTCCAGGCGGCGCACGAGGGGGCGAAGGTCGCGACTGTTGCATGGCAAGCTCCCGCGCCGGCCTTGTCCGGCGTGACGAAGTAGAGGAGGCTGCCCATGCCGAGTTTCTTCATCGAGCGTCCGGTGTTCGCGTGGGTCATCGCCGTGCTGATGTCGCTGTTCGGGATCGTGGCGGTGCGCAGCATGGGCATTGCGTCTTATCCGGACATCGCGCCGCCGCAGGTGACGGTCACCGCGCAATACCCCGGCGCGAACGCCGAGACCATGGAATCGACCGTCACGCAGGTGATCGAGCAGCAGCTCACCGGCATCGACAACCTGCTGTACTTCAGTTCGACCTCGGGATCGAACGGCCAGACGCGGATCACCCTCAGCTTCGCGACGGGCACCAACCCGGACATCGCCGAGGTGCAGGTGCAGAACCGGGTCGCGCTGGCGCAGCCGCTGCTGCCTTCGCAGGTCACGCAACAAGGCGTGGTGGTCGCAAAGTCGAGCCCGGACATCCTGATGTTCATTGCCTTGCAGTCGAACAACCCGGGCATCGGGTCTGGGGAGCTGTCCGACATCGTCGCCTCGCGGATCCAGCCGGCCATCGGCCGGGTCACGGGTGTCGGCAACACGACCCTGCTCGGCTCCGAATACGCGATGCGCATCTGGCTCGACCCCGACAAGCTGCAAAGCTACGGACTCTCGACCACGCAGGTCTTCAATGCGGTGGCCCAGCAGAACGCGCAGTTCCCGGCCGGCTCGCTGGGCGCGGACCCGGCCATCGAGGGGCAGGCATTCACGGCGACCGTGTCGGGAGACTCGCTGTTCTCGTCGATGAAACAGTTCCGCGACATCATCGTCCTGTCGAACAGCAGCGGCACGACGGTCAGGCTGAGCGACGTCGCGCGCATTTCGTTCGGGCCGCAGACCGGCGGCGTGGCGGCGTCCTATCGCGGCAAACCAGCTGGCGGCCTCGCCGTCTTCCTGCTGCCGGGCGCCAACGCGCTGAAAGTGGAGCGCGCCGTGAAGGCCACGATGGGAACGCTCGCGCGCGACCTGCCCGCCGGCGTCACATGGTCCGTGCCGTACGACACCACGCCGTTCATCACGGCATCGATCGAGGACGTGGTCCGCACGCTGGCCGAAGCCATCGCGCTGGTGTTCCTCGTCATGCTGGTGTTCCTGCAGAACCTGCGCGCGACGATCATTCCGGTGCTCGTGATTCCGGTCGCGCTGCTCGGCACCTTCATCGGCCTCGCCGCGCTCGGCTTCACCCTCAACCAGCTGACGCTGTTCGGCATGGTGCTCGCCATCGGCATCGTGGTGGATGACGCGATCGTCGTGATCGAGAATGTCGAGCGCATCATGAGCGAGGAGGGCACGCGGCCGCGAGCAGCGACGCACAAGGCCATGACACAGATCACGGGTGCGATCGTCGCCATTACCGTGGTGCTGACGGCGGTGTTCGTGCCTTCCGCGCTGCAACCGGGCGCGACGGGCATCATCTACGCGCAGTTCGCGCTGACGATCGCCATCTCGATGGGCTGCTCCGCCTTCCTCTCCATGTCCTTCACGCCGTCGTTGTGCGCAGCGATCCTCAAGCCGCATCATCGGAAGGAGAAGAACGCGTTCTATCGCGGGTTCGACCGGCTCTTCGACTGGACCGCGTCACGCTACGTGGCCCAGGCCGGCCGCATGATCCGCCGGGCGCCGCGCTGGATGATGGCGTTCGCGCTGGTCGCGGTGCTGGCTGGCTTCCTGTATGCGCGTCTGCCCACGAGTTTCGTGCCGGACGAGGACCAGGGCTTCGTGCTCGCTCTCGTCAACCTGCCGCCCGGCGCGACCTTGCAGCGCACCGCGCACGTGATGGACGAAGTGCGCGACACGCTCGCCCGAAGCGACGTGAGCCGTGACATCGCCGGGATTTTCCAGCCGGAGGGTTTCAGCTTCGTCGGCACGAGCGAGAACGTCGGCATGGCCTTCATCGAGCTCACGAACTGGGACAAGCGGTCCGCGACGGCCATGGCGCTGATCCCGCGCATGAACCGGATCCTGTCCGGCGTCGCGGACGCGCAGATCTTCGTCGTCAATCTGCCGACCATCCGCGGACTGAGCCAGTTCGGCGGCGTCGACATGTTTCTGCAGGCGCGCGCGGGCCAGTCGCGCGCCGAGCTGGGGCAGGCGGAACACACTCTGCTCGCCGATGCCGCGAAAAGTCCCGTGCTGGCAGGCATCCGTCCGAACTCGTTGCCTTACCAGCAGCAGCTGGACATCGCGGTGGACCGCACGCAGGCGCAGGCGATGGGTCTCTCGCTCACGGATGTCTACCAGACGCTCGGAATGGAGCTGGCGCCGTCCTATGTCAACCAGTTCACTTACGGCGGCCGCGTGAAGCGGGTCTATCTCCAGGCGGACGCGCCGTACCGGATGGGGCTCGATGCCTTTCAACATCTGTTCACGCCGGGCATGTTTGCGGCCAACAGCACGAGCAACGGGACGGGCGCCGCCTCGCGCGGCTTCACGACGCCAGTCGATCCCTCGCCCGCCAACACGTCGATCGCGCCGTACAACATGGTGCCGCTCGCGAGCGTCGTCGCTGCCAGATGGGCCTACGGTCCGACCGAGCTGCCGCGCTACAACGGCTATTCGGCGATCGAGATCGTCGGCAATTCGGCGCCCGGCTATTCGACGGGCCAAGCGATGAACACGCTCGATCACATCGTCGATCACGGACTGCCGCACGGCTTCGCGGCGAACTGGACCGGGCAGTCATATCAGGAACTGCTGTCGGGCTCGTCGGCGACGCTGTTGATGGCGCTTTCGATCGTCGTGGTGTTCCTGTGCCTGGCGGCGCTTTACGAAAGCTGGTCGATTCCCGTCTCCGTGCTGCTCGTCGTGCCGCTCGGCATGCTGGGCATGCTGGTGTTCTGCGGGCTCTTCGGCGTGCCGAACGACATCTACTTCAAGATCGGGCTCGTCACGGTGATCGGACTGGGTGCCAAGAACGCGATCCTGATCGTCGAGTTCGCGGTGGAAGGCCAGAAAGACGGCCTCACGCTCCGCGACGCGGTGCTGCAGGCCGCACGCCTGCGCCTGCGGCCGATCCTGATGACCTCGCTGGCGTTCATCCTCGGCGTCCTCCCGCTCGTGCTCTCGTCGGGCGCGGGTGCGGTGTCGCGGCATGAGATCGGCACCGGGGTGATCGGCGGCATGCTGTTCGCGACGGTGTTCGGGCTGCTGCTGATTCCGGTCTTCTATGTGAGCGTGCGGCGCATGCTGGGCGACAGGCTCGATGAAGTCTCGCCGCGCATGCTGCGCGGCAGCCGCGATGAAGAGGACGAAGACGAAGACGAAGACGGCGACGGCGACGCTTCGGCGGAGCGCAAACCGGCCTGACGCGCGGGGCGCGTGGAACGGTGCGACGGCGGATGAAGCGGACACGACAGGAAGCGCTTGCAACACGCGAGCAGATTCTCGACGCGGCCGAATGCGTATTCGCCGAGCAGGGCGTATCGGCCGCCACGCTGGACTCGGTCGCGCTGCGGGCGGGCTTTACGCGCGGCGCAATCTACGGTCATTTCCGCAACAAGCGCGCGTTGCTCGCCGAGGTGATGCAGCGCGTAACGCTGCCGATGGACGTGTTCGCCAATGCCGTCGCCGATGGCGCGGACCCGGATCCGCTCGGCGAGATCCGTCAGCGGCTGTTGTATTTCCTGGGCACGGTGGTGGTGGCGCCGCGCAACCGCCGCCTGTGCGAGGTGCTCTACACGAAATCCGAGCACACGAACATCACGGCGTGCATCTTCGACATGCAGCGCGACGCGGCGGTCGGCGGCCGGGAGCAGTTCGGACGCCATCTTGCGCATGCGGTCGCGCGGGGGCAGTTGCCGCCCGGACTGGATGTAAAGCGCGCGGCCGGCGTGGTCCATGCGTTTCTGGGCGGCGTGCTGCGGGACTGGCTGCTCGAACGGGATGCGATCGCCCTGCCACGCGATGCCGCGAATTTGACTGATGTTTGCATCGGCATGCTGAGGCTCGTGCCGCTGTTGCGCCCGGAGTGTGCCTCCGAACAGGAACGTTGCTTGCGCGGGTGAGAGACGAACAGACGAACCTCACACCCGGAGTCCCCACACATGGCAACAAAGAAGCTACCGGCGAGCGGCGTCGCTCGCGTGCCTTCGCACAGCAACAGCAACGCGAAGGTGGAAGCGCTCGAAACCTTTCGCACCGATGCTACCGGTCAAGCCCTGACGACCAATCACGGCGTCAAGATCGCCGATAACCAGAATTCCCTGCGCGCCGGGGAACGCGGTCCGTCGCTGCTCGAAGATTTCATCATGCGTGAAAAGATCACGCACTTCGACCACGAACGCATTCCCGAGCGCATCGTACATGCGCGGGGATCGGCGGCGCACGGCGTGTTCAAGGTGTACGAATCGCAGGCGGCGCTGAGCAAGGCGGCGTTCCTGCAGGATCCGTCGAAGGAAACGCCCGTCTATGTGCGCTTCTCGACCGTGCAGGGTTCGCGCGGGTCGGCGGACACCGTGCGCGACGTGCGCGGCTTCGCGGTCAAGTTCTACACCGAGGAAGGTAATTTCGATCTGGTCGGCAACAACATGCCGGTGTTTTTCATCCAGGACGCGATCAAGTTTCCTGACTTCGTGCATGCCGTGAAGCCCGAGCCGCACAACGAGATGCCGCAGGGCGGCTCCGCACACGACACCTTCTGGGACTTTGTCTCGCTGGTGCCGGAATCGGCGCACATGGTGCTGTGGGCGATGTCCGACCGCGCCATCCCGAAGAGCCTGCGGACCATGGAAGGCTTCGGCATCCACACGTTCCGGCTGGTGGACGCGCAGGGCAAGGGACGCTTCGTCAAGTTCCACTGGCGGCCGACCATCGGCTCGGCGTCGCTGCTGTGGGACGAAGCGCAGAAGCTCGCGGGCAAGGACCCGGACTATCATCGCCGCGATCTGTGGGAAGCAATCGACAACGGTGACTATCCGGAATGGGAACTGGGCGTGCAGATCGTCGAGGAAGAGGACGAGCACAAGTTCCCGTTCGACCTGCTCGATCCGACCAAGATCATCCCCGAAGACCTCGTGCCGCTGCAGATGATCGGCAAGCTCACGCTCAATCGCAATCCCGACAACTTCTTCGCTGAGACCGAGCAGGTGGCGTTCTGTCCGGGACATATCGTGCCGGGCATCGACTTCACGAACGATCCGCTGCTGCAGGGCCGGCTGTTCTCCTACACCGACACGCAGATCAGCCGCCTCGGCGGTCCCAACTTCCACGAGATCCCGATCAACCGGCCGCTCGCGCCGCTGCACAACGGCCAGCGCGACGCGATGCATCGCATGACGATCGACAAGGGTCAGGCATCGTACGAACCGAATTCAATCGACGGCGGCTGGCCGAAGGAAACCCCGCCTGCCGCTGCGGGCGGCGGTTTCGAGACCTACACTGAGCGCGTGGAAGGCTCGAAGATCCGCGTGCGCAGCCCGTCGTTCAAGGACCACTACTCGCAGGCGACGCTGTTCTGGAACAGCATGACGGATCCCGAAAAGGATCACATCGTGGGCGCTTACTCGTTCGAGTTGAGCAAGGTCGAACGCAAGCCGATCCGCGAGCGGCAGCTCGGTATCCTCGCCAATATCGACGCGACCCTCGCGTCGCGGGTCGCCGAGAATCTCGGTTTGCCCGTGCCGAAGAAGAGCGCAAGCGCCGAGGAACTGGGCACGCCGTCGGTGAACGAGTCGAAGGCGCTGTCGATCGTTGCCAAGACGCCGCCTTCGGTCAAGACGCGCAAGGTCGCCATCCTCGCCGCGCCGGGCGCGGACGCTGCGACCATCCAGGCAATCAAGGACGCACTCCAGGCTGAAGGCGCGCACGGCAAGGTCATCTCGCCGACGCTCGCGCAACCTGCCCAGGGCGTCGAGCCGGATGCGACCATCCTCGGCATGCCGTCGATCATGTTCGACGGCGTGGTCGTCGCCGGCGGCAAGGCGAGCGCGAAGGCGCTGTCCGAATCCGGTGACGCGCGTCATTTCGTGCTCGAATCCTTCAAGCATCTGAAGGCCATCGCGGCTGTCGCGGACGGCGAAGACCTGCTGGCGGCCTCGCATCTTCCCACGGGCGATGACGGCATCGCCGTGGGCAGCGACGTCAAGGACGTGATGAAGCGCTTCATCGAGGCCATGGGCCAGCATCGCGTCTGGTCACGTGCGCAGAAGGCGGAATCGGTGCCTGCCTGAGTCGGTCCGCAACAGGAAACGGCGCTCTGTGGGGCGCCGTTTTTCGCGTGTATCGCCTGATCTGTTTCGTGGCGCGCAAACGATGGTTGGCGTGCGGCGCGCCATTCATGTGTTTTAATTGACCCTCCGATCTTCTCCAATAACAAAGCGGCGCCGTCCGGCCGCACGATGGATTGCACCGAGAGGCATGAATCGAAGGGATAAGAAAGTCATCGAGAGGCGGAAGCGGCGCGCCAGGCGTGGCCGCTTCTCCGTGCGCGCGGCGCTCGCCTGTACCTGCGCGATGTTCGCGTTCGCGCCGGGCATGTCGCAGGCCCAGCGCGCGGAATGGCTCGATGCGCGTGTGACCCAGGCGACCATCGTCGACACGATCTGCGTGCCGGGCTACGTGGACCGCGTGCTGCCGTCGTTCGAAAGCCAGATGCGGCAGAAGGAGCGCCTGCTCAAGCAGCGCAGCATCGATGCTTCGTTCGCATCGGAATATGCGCTCGACCACCGCATGCCGGTCCTGCTGGGCGGTTCGCCCAATTCACCCGCGAATCTCGATCTGCGCCGCTGGGAAGGACGCGCGGGGCAGCGTCGCAAGGAACGGCTTGCCGTCTATCTGAAGCGCTGCGTCTGCACCGGCGACATCACGCTGAAAGACGCGCAGTCGGCGATGGCCGGCGACTGGCCTAACCGCTACCCGAATCTTTCCAGCATGTCCTGTAACGGCCAGTAAGCGTACAACGGGGTCATTGCCGGTGCGCATCCAGCCGATTGTGAAGATCAATCGAAAAAGACGGAATGTCGCGGCTCGGTGCGGGTCTACGGGAATAGACTGAGCAAACCTGTCACTTGCCGTGGAGCCATCATGATCGTCGTCTATGTGTCTCTCTTCGTTGTCGGCACGCTTGCCGCGCGTCATGTGCAGCAGCGTCGCGCGAAGCCTGTACCCGTTCGTGTGCGTGCCAGAAGGTGACGGCGATGAACCTGCTTGTATGGAATCTTCCCGCGCGCTGCGCCGCGCGCGATGTGCGGCGCTTCCTGGAACATGAGCTCGGCGACTACGCGAGCGACATCCAGATCCATGGCGCAGGCACCGCCGATGCCTATGCCACCGTTCGGCTCGATACCGATGTGCCTTACATCGGCGAAGCAATTGCCCAGAAGCTGTGCCATCTGCGCTTGCTCGATGCGCCGCTGCGTGCCCGCGCATCCGCTTCCGGCGATGCCTCCATCCGTCTGCATTGAGCGCTTGCTTTGCAAGTTCTGCGATCGCCCGGAATGAACCTTGCTGCGGCTTGATTGACGAACGTTGGAATGGCGGCTAAGCCGGTGCCTCAACCACACCGGCTTTTTCGTCGCTACGGGCGCGTGTCCGCAGGGCGGTGGCGTGCTTCCATCGACCGAAGCGACGCGTCCACGGACCGTTCGCGCAATCCAGTCAAAGCGGAACATTCATCTCGATGCATCAGGCAGGAAAGAGCAAGACAAGGAAGAAGAGCATCATCGGCGCACGGTTTCTGGCAGGCGCGCTGATATTGAACGCGGTATCGGCCGTAGCGCAGGGAACGCTCACGCAAGAGCACGCGACGGCGCCCGCCGCGCCCATGCCGCCCATACTGCCTGATGCGAGCGCACCGGGTGCCGCCAGCGCCCCGGCGCGTGCGCTTCCCGCGATGCCCGTGCCTGTTCCGGCGCCTGCGCCTGCAGCGGCGTCCAGCGCGTCTGCGACAAGCGCGGCCTCCGAAGCCGCGGCGGCGAGCGCAGCCTCAGCGGCCAGTGCCGCCAGTGCCGCCAGCGCGGCTTCCGAAGCCCAGGTGCCGGAAGTGCCGCTGCCGCCGGAGCCGCCCGAGCCGAACCTCGCGCAGCGCACCGGCATGCCGCCAGCGGGCGCGCTCGCCATGCGTGAGGCTTATGCAAAGGAAGTGAGCCGCCGTCTGACGGTGCCGGCCGTGGACCAGCAGGCTTATGGCCGCCTGCTGCAACATCGGCTGGCCGAGGAAGGTCACGGCGATCTCGCCAATGAGTATGTCGTGCTGGTCGACCGGAGCCCGAACGTGCAGGCGCTCTTCGTCTACTTCCGCGCGCGGCCCGATGAGGCATGGTCGATGATCGGCGCATCGCCGGTATCGACCGGCCGCCCCGGCACCTACGATCACTTCCTGACACCGCTCGGCGTGTTCCAGCACGTGCCCGGCAACATGGACTTCCGCGCCGAAGGCACCTTGAACGAGTACCAGATCCGCGGCTACGGCGCGCGCGACATGCGCATCTACGATTTCGGCTGGGCGGAAGGCGAGCGCGGCTGGGGCAAGGGCGGCAAGTCGCCGATGCGCTTCCAGATGCACGCCACCGATCCCGAGAAACTCGAACCGCTGCTCGGCATGCGGCATTCAAAGGGCTGTGTGCGCATTCCTTCGACGCTCAACACTTTCTTCGATCATCACGGCGTGCTCGACGCCCAATACGAGGCGCGCGCCGCCGAGGGGCAGTCGATGTGGATCCTCAAGGCCTCGCGCAAGACAACGCCATGGGCGGGCCATTATCTGGTCGTCATGGATACGGGGCGGAAATCGCGGCCGGCGTGGTCGCCGGGTCCGGGAAAGGCCGTGCGCGAACACATTCCCGCAGGCGCGGACACGGTCGACTGAGCGCGGCGCGCTTTGCTTCTGCAGGCTATTTCGAGCGCGCCAGCAGCACGCCGGCCAGCGCCACGCCGAAGCCCGCAAGTTGCAGCGCGCCCAGCGTTTCGCCGAACAGCAGGTAGCTTTCGAGCGCGGCAAGCGGCGGTGCGAGAAACAACAGCGCGGTTGCGCGCGACGCATCGCCGCGCCGGACCATCCAGACGAGCAGCGTGGTCGCGACACCCGACAGCATGACGATGCCCCACAGCAGTGAAACCCAGGTGGTCGTCGAGGCAACGAAGCGGTGCTCGCCGAGCGCGAGCACCAGCACGAGCGCGACCACGGCCGCGCCGGCGTTTTGCAGTGCGCTGGCGCTGCGGATATCGGATTGCGCGAGCGAGCTTTTCTGGTACAGCGTTCCCGCCGTGATCGCGAAGATGGCAAGGACCGCTGTCGTCACGACGAACCATTCGGGCGCATGAGCGGCCCCATGCGCAACCGGCGCACCGCTCGCCGCGATCTTCGGCGCCAGCACGAGCGCGACGCCGAGCAGACCCAGCAGCAGGCCGCCCCAGGCACGCGGAGAGAGCCGTTCGCCGAACAGGCGCGCGGCGACGGCCGCGGTCAACAGCGGTTGCAGCGCGCCGAGCAGGGCCATGATGCCCACGCCCAGCCCTTGCGCGACCGCCCAATAACCCGAGCCGAGATAGACGCCTTGCAGCAACGCTCCCGCGAACAGATGCCGGCCGATATCGCGCCCTTTAGGCCAGGGCGCACGCGCGGCCACGGCGATCACGGTGAACAGCAGCGTCGTGCCGGTGAAGCGCACGAGCAGATACATGTTCGGGTCGACGTAAGGCGTGATGGCGCGCGCCACGATGAAGCCCGTCGACCAGAGGAACACGAAGACCGGCGCGGCGAGTAGCGAGAGCATGGAGGTGGACGACGAAACGGAATCCCGCAGTATCGTCGCTCCGGCGCGCGCGTGTCTTGTCTGGCCGTGCAACCCGGAACGCTTCAGTCGAGCGAGAAGGTATCGAGCGGCTGGTTGGCGCGCGCCTCGCCGTCGAGACGACGCGACAGTTGCGCGTGCAGACGCCTGGCCTCGTCGAGCGTGAGGTCGATCCAGTAGGGATCTCCGGCGGCGTCGTTGAGACGCTCGGGCGGAAACTGAATTTCGATGACCACGCCTTTCTTGTACATCCGCTTGCCTCGATCAAAACCTGTGCGAAGCCTGCGAGTTTAGCGAAGGACGCTGCCCGGATTGCCAACGCAGCGGAAACAATCCGTTGCGCGATCGGGCCAGCGTCCCGCGTGCCGCCTTGCCAAGGATTTGCCACACAAAGCCGCTAGACTCCTCACGCTGCCTTATCCCGACTACACGCGATGCTCCCCGAACAACGCCATCACTACATCCTCGATGAACTTGACAAGCACGGCGTGCTTGCGGTCGCGGACGTCGTGCGCGCGCTGTCCGTCTCGCGCGAAACCGTGCGGCGCGATCTCAACACGCTCGCCGGGCGCGGCCTGCTGACGACGACCCACGGCGGCGCGCTCTCGACGGAGCGGCGCGAAGCGCATCTCGACATACGCGAAGGGGAAAACGCGGCGGCCAAGCAGGCGATCGGCGTGCGGGCGGCGGCGTTCGTGCCGGACGGCGCTTCGGTGATCGTCGATTCGGGCAGCACCACGCAGGCCGTGGCCCGGGCGCTCGCGGACCGGCATCGGCTGACCGTGTACACCAACGACTGGCGCATCGCGCTGTTGCTGGCGCGGCGCAACGGCAACCGGGTGACCGTGCTCGGCGGCGAACTCGCCGATGCCGAGGACGCCGCGTTCGGCCTCGATACCCTCACGCAGCTCACGCAGTATCACGCGGATTTCGCGTTCATCGGCGCAGGCGGGATCACGCAGGACGCGCATCTCACCGACTATTCGCGGCTGGCCGCCGAAGTGCGCGGCAGGATGATCGCATCGGCCGCGTGCGCGATCGTGGTGGCGGACTGCTCGAAGTTCGGGCGCGTCGCGCCGGTGCGCATCCGCGGCTTCGAGACGGTGCGCTACCTGGTGTGCGAAGTGCCGCCGGAGCGGGCCATGCAGCGCGCCATCGCGTCGAGAGGACCGCAAGTGGTGCCGGTCGTGGAGCCCCGTCCGCCGCGCACCTGACCCGGCAGCGGCCGTTGCCGGCCGCATGACGGGACGAAAGCCGCCGTTATTCCTTGACGCTCTGCGTCGCGGCGGTCTCGATCAGCTTCGCGACTTCGGCCGGATGCGACATGAAGGGCACGTGACTCGACTTCAGTTCGATCGTCTTGCTGCCCGCGCGCCGGGTCATCGAGCGTTCCAGTTCGGGACTGATCATGCGGTCCGCGGTAGCGATGACGCCCCAGCTCGGCTTGGTCCTCCAGGCGGCCTGCTTGATCGGCGTGCCAAAGTCCTTCGCGTTCGGCATCACCTGCGAGATGGCCATGAAGTTGGTTTCGGCGACGGGAAGATCGGCTGCGAAATCCGCATGGAAGCGGGCCGGATCCAGATACAGATAGCCGTCCGGCGTGAGCTTGATGGCATTGCTCGCAGGCGGCGTCTTCTTCGACAGCGAAGCAGGCGATTCATCCGCGTCCGGTTCGAATGCGGCCACGTATACGAGGCCGGCGACCTTGTCGTGATTGCCGGCTTCGGTCACCACGGCGCCGCCGTAGCTGTGGCCGACCAGGATGGCCGGGCCGTCCTGCTGGTCGAGGACGCGCCGCGTGGCGATCACGTCATCCTCGAACGAGGTTTCCGGCTCCTGCACGACGGAGACCTTGTAGCCGCCGTGCGCAAGGATGTTGGCGACCGGCTGCCAGCCGGAACCATCGGCGAAAAAGCCGTGCACGAGGACGATGTTCTTGATCGGCTCGGCGGGAGCCGCGTGGGAGGCCATTGCGCCGAGCGACAGCATCACGCCGGCTGCGGCGCGGGAAAGGGACAAGGAAATGCGCATGTTCATGCTCCAGATGAGTAGGGAAGCGGCAGTTCTTCAGTAAAGCGGACGGCATCGTATGTGGGCGCGAAATGCATCGCAAGGCATCGAAGTGGTCTGGAGCGCGAAGTTCGTTCGGCCTGGGCGGATCACGGATTCGCCCCGTTGTTCGGGCGCTGCAAGGTTGGCGAAAAGTGCCGATTATTGGCAAATCGTGGTGGGTTCACGTCGATGTCACGGATATCTGCAATTCTCCGGTTCGAGGTTGAAACCGCCTCGAATCCTCCCGACATCAGAGAGCTCATCACCATGACCCGCGATTTGCGCCTTGCGCGCGCCGTGCTGCCGGCGATCGCCGCTGCAGTCAGCCTGTTTGCCGCGATGCCCGTGCACGCCGCCGAAGCCGTCGTTCTCTATACCGCCGACGGTCTCGAGAACCTCTACAAGGACGTGCTGCCCGCGTTCGAGAAGAAGGAAGGCGTGAAGGTCAACATCGTCACGGCGGGCAGCGGCGAAGTCGTGAACCGCGCGACGGTGGAGAAGGATGCACCGAAGGCCGACGTGCTCGTCACGCTGCCGCCGTTCATCCAGCAGGCGCAGCAGGGCGGCCTGCTGCAGCCGTACGCGAGCGTGAACTACAAGAACGTTCCGGCGATCGCGAAAGCGCAGGATGGCGCGTGGGCCACGTTCGTGAACAACTACTTTTCGTTCGCGATCAATCCCGACGTCACGAAGAACGCGCCGCGCACCTTCGCTGACCTGCTGCATCCGAACTACTCGGGCAAGATCGCGTATTCGAATCCCGCCACCGCCGGCGACGGCATGGCCGTCATCATCCTGACCTCGGCGCTGATGGGCGAAGACGCCGCGTTCAGCTATCTGAAGAACCTCGAGCAGAGCGCCAAGTTCCACACGAAGGGCACCGGCTATCTCGACGTGCTGCTCTCGCGCAACGAGATCGCCTTCGCGAACGGCGACCTGCAGATGGACCTCGACGACGCCGCCAACGGCGGTCTCTCGATCAAGCCGCTGTTCCTCTCGCACAAGGCCGGCGAAGCGCCGAGCACGTTCCAGCTGCCGTATGCGATCGGCCTCATCAGGAGCGGTCCGAACCAGGCCGAAGGCAAGAAGCTGATCGACTATCTGATGTCGCCGGAAGTGCAGGCGAAGGTGCCGGACATCTACGGCATTCCGGGCCGCACCGACGTGCCGCTCGCCGGCAAGAACGGCGAGGCCGTGAAGCAGGCCATCGCGGGCGTGAAGCTGATTCCGGTCGACTGGAACCAGGTCATGGCAAAGAAGGCCGGCTGGACCGAGCGCTGGAAGAACGAAGTGATCGGCAACACGGGCAAGCAGACCGAAGTGGTCAAGCCGAAGTCGTAACGTGAACGCGATTCCCAGCCACACAGCGGGCGTCGATGCGACGCCCGGCGTGCAGATCGACCGGCTCACGGTGCGCTTCGGTGCGCGCGCCGTGCTGGACGATCTCTCGCTGCATGTCGAACGCGGCGAGTTCCTGACGGTGCTCGGCAAGAGCGGCTGCGGCAAGACCACGCTGTTGCGCTTCATCGCGGGCTTCGTCGCCGCCGATGCGCTCGCCGGCCGGCTGTCGATCGCCGGCCGCGACCTGACGCACGCGCCGCCGCATCGGCGCAATCTTGGCTTGCTGTTCCAGAGCTATGCGCTGTTTCCGCATCTCTCGGTGTTCGACAACGTCGCCTTCGGCCTGCGCGCGCGCCGGCTGGCGGGCGGCGAGATCGCGCGCCGCGTCGCCGATGCGCTCAAGCTCGTGCAACTGTCCGATGCCGGCCATGTGATGCCCGCGCAATTGTCGGGCGGCATGCAGCAGCGCGTGGCGCTGGCGCGTGCGCTGGTCATCGAGCCGGACGTGCTGTTGCTCGACGAGCCGCTGTCCGCACTCGATGCCAACCTGCGCGCGTCCGTGCGCAGCGAACTGAAGGCGCTGCATGAACGCCTGCCGAACCTGACGATCGTCTGCGTGACCCACGATCAGGACGACGCGCTCGTGCTCTCTGACCGCACGCTGTTGATGCGCGATGGCCGCATCGCGCAACTGGGCGTGCCGCGCGAACTGTATGACGCGCCGAACGATGCCTACGTCGCGCGCTATCTCGGCGCGGCGAACCTGCTGCCGCCGCGCGTGGTGTATCCGCTTGGGAATGCGCGCCATGAGGAGCGTGAGCGGCTGGCGTGCATCCGTCCGGAAAGCTTCAGGATCGTGCCGCTGGGCGAAGGCCGCCTGCATGGCACGATTGCGTCCGTCGAATGGTATGGCGCCGCGTTGTCCATCTCGGTCGCGCTCGATGCGTTGCCCGGCGAGCCGGTGCTCGTCGCGATGCAGCGCGGCCACGCCCGTGCGCCGGAGCAGGGCGCGCGCGTCTCTTTGAGTTTCGAGGCTGACGATGTCGTCCTTGTTCGTCCCTGACAGCGTCGCGCGCGACGAGCCCCCCGGCGACGCCGAACTGTCCGCGCAGTTCGCCGCGCATGCCGCCGCCGCGAAACGCCGCGCGCGGCGCGCACAGTGGCATCTGTTGTTCATTCTCGTGGTCGTGCTCGGGCCGCTCGTGGTCTATCCGCTCGCGCGTCTCGCGATGCTGAGCGTAAGCGGACCGCAAGGCTTCACGCTGCATGCCTATACGGCGTTCTTCGGCAATCCCGAAACGCGCGGCATGATCGGCACGACGCTTGGGATCTTGTTCGCGAGTGCGAGCATTGCTTCAGTGCTCGGTGTCGGGCTCGCCTCGATGCTGTTCTTCAGGCCGTTCGCGGGCGCGCGGCTGCTGACGCGCTTCCTGGAATTGTTTGTCGCGTTTCCTTCGTTTCTCGTGGCCTTCACGCTGATCTTTCTGTATGGCTCGCAGGGTTCGGTGAGCATCGGCCTGCAACGGCTCTTTTCGCTCGATGCCACGCCGCTCGACTTCCTGTTCGGCATCGGCGGCGTGATCCTGGCGGAAGTGGTGTTCTATGCGCCGTTCGTCGTGCGTCCGACGCTCGCGTCCTATGCGACGCTCGATCTGCGTCTCGTCGAAGCGGCACGGAGCCTCGGTGCGAATGGCTGGATGGTCGCGCTGAAGGTCGTGCTGCCGCTCGCGTGGCCGGGCATCGCGGCGGGCACGGTGCTGTGTTTCCTGCTGACGCTGAACGAGTTCGGCATTCTGCTCGTGCTCGGCAGCGCGCATCTGGTTACCTTGCCGATCGCCATCTACAGCGCCGCGACCGTCGATCTCGACCTGCCCAGCGCGGCCGCCGGCGCGGTCGTGATGCTGCTGATGTCGCTGTCGCTGCATGCGCTCTACCGGCGCGCGGAACGCTGCTCGAAAGGACGTTGACATGCAGCTTGCCCTTGCTTCGCGCTTCAGGCCCGGCGCCGTCCTGAGTTTCATCGCGACGGCATGCGTCGCGCTGCTGTGCTTCTGGCTGTTCGTGCTGCCGGTGGGCGTGGTCGCGCTGTCGAGCGTCGCGTCGCACTGGTCCGGCACGATCCTGCCCGACGGCTACAGCACGCGCTGGTTCGCGCGCCTCTCATCCAGCGACTTCGACGCCGTCATCACGAGCCTCGAAGTCGGTGTCGGCGTGGCGGTGCTCGGCACCGCGCTGGGGCTCTGGCTCGCGCTTGCTCTGGAAGGACGCGACCGGCGCGGCCTCGGCGCGCTCGTCGATGCCGTCGCGATGATGGGCAGCGGCGTGCCGAGCGTCGTGCTTGGTCTCGCGGTGCTGATCGCGTATCACAAGCGTCCGCTCGATCTCTCCGGTTCGGCGGCCATCGTCGTGCTGGTGCAGCTCGCGCTCGTGCTGCCGTTCTGCTACCGCTGCGCGGCGGCGGCGCTGCGCCCCGAGCTGACGACGCTGCGCGAGGCGGCCGCGAGTCTCGGCGCGCCGCCGCGCATGGTGCTGTTGCGGGTCGTGCTGCCGCAACTCGTGCCGGCGATCCGCGCCAGCCTGGCGCTGGGCTTCGCGCTGTCGCTCGGCGAACTGGGCGCGACGCTCACGGTATATCCGCCGGGCTTCGCGACGGTGCCTATCGTTGTCGTGGGGCAGGTCAACCGCGGCTACTATCTGCCGGCGTCGGCGCTATCGCTGATCCTGCTGGGCATCTCGCTTGCCGCGCTGCTGCTGATCGCCGCGCGGACCCCGCGCCGTTGAGAAGCATGCCAATCATACGGATGGCGAAGTAAATATTTCCCTCGCGCCGAGCAGGGCGAGGGCGCCGGTCAGCAATTCCCGGGCCTCATTGCGGTGCACGAGCCGTCATACCAAAAACAATAAAACTGGCGTAACCTGCACGTTCAGGCGCGACCGCACCCGCGCGGAACGGAGCGATGGCCGGTAAATGCGTCCAGTCGGTGAACTCCGGATGCGCTTTCGCGGTCGCTGCATATGACGCAATAACCGGAGGTTTCGATGACATCCGTCGACCTGGAATTCGACCAGCTCAATAGTACTGTCGATGCGCTCAGGCGCTCCATCTCGAACCGCCTGATGTACGGCGTGGGCAAGGATGCGGTCACCGCGCAGCCGCGCGACTGGCTGCATGCCGTCGAACTGGCGGTGCGGGACCGCCTCGTGGCGCGCTGGATGCGCACCACTCGTCTGCAATATGAACAGGACGTGAAACGCGTCTATTACCTGTCGATGGAGTTCCTCATCGGCCGGACCTTCACCAATGCGCTGCTCGCGCTCGGCATTCACGACGAGGTGCGCGATGCGCTCGCCGGCCTCGGCGTCGATCTCTCCGCGCTGGAAGATCTCGAACCCGATGCCGCGCTCGGCAACGGCGGCCTGGGCCGTCTCGCTGCCTGCTTCCTCGACTCGATGGCAACGGTCGGCGTGCCCGGTTTCGGCTATGGCATCCGTTACGAATACGGGATGTTCCGCCAGACCATCGTCGACGGCAATCAGGTTGAAATGCCCGACTACTGGCTGCGCGCGGGCAATCCGTGGGAGTTTCCGCGTCCCGAGGTCGTGTACACCGTGCACTTCGGCGGGCGTACTGTGCAGCACGAGGACCGCACCGACTGGATCGATACCGAGCACGTCAACGCGATGGCCTACGACACGGTCATCCCCGGCTTCGCCACCACGGCGACCAACACGTTACGCCTGTGGTCCGCGCGCGCGACCGACGAGTTCGATCTCTCCGCCTTCAACCAGGGCGACTATCGCCGCGCGGTGGAAGCGAAGAACACGTCCGAACACGTGTCGCGGCTGCTGTATCCGGATGATTCGACGCAAGCCGGCCGCGAACTGCGTCTGCGCCAGGAATACTTCTTCGTCTCCGCGACGATGCAGGATCTGATCCGCCGCTATCAGCGCACGCATACGCACTTCGGGCGGCTCGCCGAGAAGGTTGCGGTGCATCTGAACGACACCCACCCGGTGCTGGCGATTCCCGAACTGATGCGCCTGCTGGTGGACCGTCATCATCTGCCATGGGACAAGGCGTGGAAGCTGATCCAGCAGATGTTCTCATACACGAATCACACGTTGATGCCGGAAGCGCTCGAGACGTGGGATGTCGAGATGCTCGCGCGGCTGCTGCCCAGGCATCTGGAAATCATCTT
Organism: Caballeronia sp. LZ043; assembly: GCF_031451075.1. Classification (NCBI taxonomy): domain Bacteria; kingdom Pseudomonadati; phylum Pseudomonadota; class Betaproteobacteria; order Burkholderiales; family Burkholderiaceae; genus Caballeronia; species Caballeronia sp. LZ043. Next base: position 364,200 of record NZ_JARUXT010000004.1, read on the forward strand.
CGAGATCAACGCGCAGTTCCTGAAGCAGGTCACCGAGAAGTTCGGCCGTGACGTGGAGTTGATCCGCCGCATCTCGCTCGTCGATGAATACGGTCAGCGCCGCGTGCGCATGGCGCATCTGGCGATCGTCGCGAGTCACAAGGTCAACGGCGTCTCGAAGCTGCACTCGCAACTGATGGTGCAGAACATCTTCTCCGACTTCGCGCGCATGTATCCGGAGCGCTTCACCAACGTGACGAACGGCGTCACGCCGCGCCGCTGGCTGGCGCAGGCGAGTCCGTCGCTGTCCAGCCTGATCGACAAGCGCCTCGGGCCGCGCTGGCGCACCGATCTCTTCGAACTCGGCCGGCTGCGCGAATGGCGCGACGATCCCGAATTCCGCAAGGCGTTTCATGACGCGAAGTTCGCGAGCAAGCTGCGGCTCGTCGAACGCGCGAAACGCGACGCCAACGCGATCATCAATCCCGAGGCGCTGTTCGACCTCCAGGTGAAGCGGATCCACGAGTACAAGCGGCAGCTGCTCAACATCCTGTACGTGATCGTGCGCTACAACCGCATTCGCGAGAATCCGGAGAAGGACTGGACGCCGCGCGTGGTGATGTTCGCGGGGAAGGCGGCGTCGGCGTACAAGATGGCGAAGAACATCATCAAGCTCATCAACGACGTCGCGAAGAAGATCAACGCGGACCCGCTGATCGGCGATCGCCTGAAAGTGGGCTTCATCCCGAACTACGGCGTGAGCGTCGCGGAGCTGATCATTCCGGCAGCGGATCTCTCCGAACAGATCTCGATGGCCGGCACCGAAGCATCGGGCACCGGCAACATGAAGCTCGCGCTGAACGGCGCGCTGACCATCGGCACGCTGGATGGCGCGAACATCGAGATCTGCGATGCGGTGGGGCGCGAGAACATCTTCATCTTCGGCAACACGACCGACGAGATCGAGTCCTTGCGCGCGGCGGGGTATCGGCCGCGGCAGATCTATGAAGAGAACCCGGAGCTGAAGGTGGCGCTCGACCAGATCCGCCTCGGGCATTTCTCGCCGGAAGAGCCGCACCGCTTCTACGACATCTTCCACACGCTGGTGGACTGGGGCGATCACTACATGGTGCTCGCCGACTTCGACAGCTTCGACAAGACCCAGACCGAAGTCGATCTCAAGTTCCGCGACAGGGACGCGTGGACGCGGAGCGCCATCGAGAACGTGGCCGGCATGGGCATTTTCTCGTCGGACCGCACGATCGCGGAGTATGCCCGCGATATCTGGCATGTCGAGCCGTTGCAGATCACCTGACTCCGTGACGATCAGCTCTGCGGCTTGACTGCCGCAGAGTTCGCCGCATGCTTCGCGACCGCCTCGGCGACCAGCGCGGCCACCTTGTCCGCGAAGTCCTGATCCTTCGTGATGAGCACTTCGCGTTCGCCGTCGGGCGTGGCCACCATCAGTTGATAGATGACGTCCTGCGTGATCCAGGTCAGGTAGCCGACCACGACGATCATGATGCCGAGCACGAGCGCCGCGCCCGAGCCGGTGAAGATGCCCGCGCCCAGCACCACGAGCCCGATCAGCGCGAAAAGGATCGGCAGCGGCTTCTGGCGCGGAATCATGACGACGCGCGCCGCGCGCAGTTCGCGCAGCGGGATCATCTGGCCCGAGGCCGACAGGCCCGCGCGCGACAACGTGACGCCGCGTTCGTTGAAGGGAGTATCCATAAGCGTTGCGTAGAGGTTCCGACGACCGGTGAAACCGGGCAGGTTACCAGACCGCGCGGTCTGGCGGCGTGTGCCGTATCGACACGGGCCGCCGGATCCGCCACGTGAGGCAGCCTAGAAGGCGTAGCGGACACCCGCGAAGACGCTGCGTCCCTCGCCCGGATAGAAGATCGCGGTCGATGCCGTGCGGGCGTCGGCGACCGTGCTGATGTCGCTGACATAGCGCTTGTTGGTCAGGTTGCGCGCGTCCAGGAAGACCGACAGCCCGTTTTTGAAGTCCATGCCCGCCTGGAGGCCGAGCAAGGTGTAGCCGGGCACGCGCAGCGTGTTGGCGTCGTCGGCCCAGGCGCCTGCCGGCACCCAGTCCACCGATGCCGAAATATGAAACCCGTTGGGCCGCGAGTAGCCGAGCACCGCGCGCATCACGTTCACCGGCACGCCCGCAATGCGGTTGTTGCCGTACACCGGATCGTCCTTGAAGCGGAAGTCGCTCAGGTTCCACACGCCGGAGAGCGTCACCTTGTCGCCCGCGCCGCGGCTCGTCAGATTGCGCAGCACGTCCACTGAAATGCCCGCTTCTACACCTTGCAGCACGGTCTTGTTCGCATTGAAGGTGGAGGCGGGGATGTCGGGGCTCGTCGTGTATTGCAGCAACTGATCGCGCACGATCGAGCGATATGCCGTCAGGTCCCAGCTCACACGATCGCGCGTGCCGCGCGTGCCGAGTTCCAGCGTCCACGCATGTTGCGCGCTCAGCGGCGTGAATTGCGTCGTGTTCGAGAAGGTCTGCGTCAGGTCGCTGAAGTCGGGCACGTCCTGGCTGCGCGTGACGTCCACGTACGCCTGGATTTCGCGGCTGGGCTGCCACAGCAGTCCGAGTTTCGGATTCACGCCGCTGAAGGTTTCGCTGGTCGACTTGTAGGTCGGGTCGGCGGCGAGTCCGCCATGGTCGACATACTGGCGCACATCGCGCAACGCCTTGAAGCCCGCCATCAGCGCGACAGTCGGCAGGAAGAACAGGCGGTCTTCCACGTAGGCTTCGTAGTTATAGGCGCTTTGCGTGGAATCGAGCGTCTGCGTGCCTTCGTTGCCCGAGACATTGACGTACTGCCGCGCCTGCGTATTGCCGCCGAAGAAGCGCGCGCCCGCGATCACGTCGTTGCGCATACCGCCCAGATTGAGCGTCGCCGTGTAGCGCGGCGCGATGCCGTAGGTCCAGCCGTCCTGATCAAGCACCTGGAAGATCGGGTGATAGAGACTCTTGTGTATCGCCCAGGTGACGACGTCGAGCTGGCCGACATCGAGCTTCACGCTCGTCTTGTTGGCGATGCGTTCGGTGCGCGTGTCGCGTGCCTGATCGCCGGACAGCGCGCTCGGCGCCGCTTTGGTGGGATTGTTCAGGGCGTCGCTGAGCGAGAGCGTGCCCGGCAGTTCCTGATCCACGACATAGACGCCGAGGTAGAAGCGCGTTTCGATTTCCGGCGAAAAGCGGTAGCCGATGTTCGCGTTGAACTGCTCGTACTGCCCGCGTTCGTGATCGCGATAGCCATCCGCATGATTCACCGAAAACGTGCCGATGAAATCCAGCGGCCCCAGCACGCGCGAGAACTGCGCACTGCTGCGCACCGTGCCGTAGCTGCCGCCTTCGAGGCGAAGGATGTTCGGCGCTTCGGCGGTGCGGGCGGTCGGCGTAATGAAGTCGATCGCGCCGCCCTGCATCGACGAGCCGTACGCGAGGCCGTTGCCGCCCTTGTAGACATCGACGGATTGCAGCGCGATGGGGTCGATCTGATAGTAGTCGCCGCTGCCGTCGGCGAGGTTGGTCGGAATGCCGTCCTGAAGGATTTCGAGTCCGCGCGTGTGATAGCTGCGCGCGATGCCCGAGCCGCGGATCGACAGCCGCAGTTCCTGGCCATAGCGGTTCTGCACGAACACGCCGGGGACGTTCTTGAGCACATCGCGCAGGGTGAAGGCGTAGGTGTTCTGGAAGTCGTCGCCGTCGACGAAACCGACTGAGCCGACCGTCTCGAAGAGCTTGCGTTTCTCCTGGGCGACGCTCTGCGACGTGAGCGACTGATCGGACTGTCCCTGCACGATCACGGCGGGGAGCGTGGCGGCGGGCTCAGGCGTCGTCTGGGCAAACGCGCGCGAGGCAAACAGCAGGCTCACGCCGGTAGCGAAGGCGCTTCTTCTGGCGAGGGCGTATTTCATTGTTTCGCCTCCACGAGCGTGGAAGCAGGCGAGGTCGGCTCGCTGCCGCAAGGGATCGGGCACAGGTGCATGGTTCTTCTCTGATATCGGTCGTGAAAGATCGCGCACGCGCACAGGCGTGCGAAACCGTTCGATGCCGGCAAGGCATCGCGTCATGGGAACGAGGTCAGATCAGAACGGGCGGGGCGCGTGGTTGCGCCGGGGAGAAGTGCGTGACGCGCCGCGTGTCGCGCGCAGGCGTGGGCGCGACGGATTGCCGCGCAGGAATATCCAGCGCGAACGCCAGCCGTACGGCCGGCAAGACAGGCGCGTGCGCGAAGACATGACAGTAGCCGCAGGCCTGGCCGCCGAGGTGCGCGGGGGCATCGGAGTTGCGATGTTCGTCCGCGGGTGTCGCGTGCGCCGAGCACAGTTCCGCAGTGAAGTCGGCGGTACGCGCATGCGCCGCGAGCAACTGCGAGATCGCCGGGGCGAACGTGATCAGCAGCATGGCGAACAGCGCCAGCAGTGAACCCGTTCGTTGATGGAGGCGACGGCGCATCGTGATCAGATGTAAGGACGGAAATCGTGACGGCGGCGATTATGCCATCGGCTACGTGGTATTACAGAACAAATTGCCCGGAAATTCCCGGAATAAATACGGTGCGTGAAACGGTGCATGCCATTGCATGTGCGGCACAGCGCACCGAGGCGCCTGGCTCGCTGTGGCAGCGTGTTCGCAGGAAGCTCACGGCACGGGAGGTCGCATGAACGTGCGCACGGTTTCGTTGTGCCTGGCCATGGCATGCATGGCCAGGCATGCCGCCGCCGACACCCTCACACGCGCGGACGGCGGCCGCTACGTCGGACAGGTCGTGAACGGCAAGGCCGACGGTCAGGGCGTCGAAACGCGCCCCGACGGCACCATCCTCAAGGGGCGCTTCGCCCAGGACGCCTTCGTCGAAGGCACGATGCGTTCCGGCGGCTGGGTCGTGCCGTTCTCGGCCTGCCATTCGACCCCTGCTGGCGCCGCCTCCACGCCAGAGATTGCGGACCGGTGATGCGTCGGCACTTGCATATCGTAAATTCCCGATATAAACTTCGAAGCAAGACGATTTCGGGAGCCTTTGCATCCGTTTCGTCAGACGCAAGAGCACCGAAATGGACATCGACGCAATTCACAAGGCCCTCGCCAACCCCCTTCGCCGCGAGATTCTCGAGTGGTTGAAGGAGCCGGAACTGCATTTCCCTGATCAGGAACTGCCGCATCTGCACGGCGTATGCGCGGGCCAGATCGATGGGCGCTGCGACATGTCGCAGTCCACCGTTTCGGCGCATCTCTCTGTTTTGCAAAAGGCCGGACTCGTCACCACGAAGCGCGTTGGACAATGGGTGTTCTTCAAGCGCGACGAAGCGGTGATCCAGGCGTTCCGCGATTCGCTCGCGAAGCTCTGAGCAAGGTGTTTCGCCCGGCGCAGTCCAGCTTCAAACTTATTTAGGATGCCATTACATGACGACTCTCTTCGATCCGCTCAAGGTAGGCGCACTTACGCTCAAGAACCGCATCATCATGGCCCCGCTCACGCGTCAGCGTGCCGGTGTCGAGCGTGTGCCGAACGCGCTGATGGCGCAGTACTATGCGGACCGCGCATCGGCCGGCCTGATTCTCAGCGAGGCCACCTCGGTGACGCCGCAGGGCGTCGGCTATGCCGACACGCCGGGCATCTGGTCGGATGAGCAGGTGGAAGGCTGGAAGCTCGTGACGAAGGCCGTTCACGATGCCGGCGGCAAGATCATGCTGCAACTGTGGCATGTGGGCCGCATCTCGGACCCCGTGTTCCTCGACGGCGAGCTGCCCGTGGCGCCGAGCGCCATCGCGGCGGGCGGACATGTGAGTCTCGTGCGTCCGCAGCGTCCGTTCGTGACGCCGCGCGCGCTCGAGCTGGATGAGATCGCCGGCGTGGTCGCTGCATTCCGCAAGGGCGCGGAGAATGCGAAGCGCGCGGGTTTCGACGGCGTCGAAGTGCATGGCGCGAACGGCTATCTGCTCGACCAGTTCCTGCAGGACAGCACCAACAAGCGTACCGATGCCTACGGCGGCGCGATTGAAAACCGTGCGCGCCTGCTGCTCGAAGTGGTCGACGAATGTATTGATGTGTGGGGTGCGGACCGCGTGGGCGTGCATCTGGCACCGCGCGCGGATTCGCACACGATGGGCGACAGCGACCGTGCAGCCACCTTCGGTTATGTGGCGCACGAACTCGGCCGTCGCAAGATTGCGTTCATCGCGGCGCGTGAGCATGAAGCGGGCGACAGCCTCGGGCCGCAACTGAAAAAGGCCTTTGGTGGCGTGTATATCGTGAACGAAGGGTTCTCGAAGGCGAGCGCCGAAGCGATCATCGCGCGCGGCGATGCCGATGCCGTCGCCTGGGGCAAGACGTTCATCGCGAACGCGGATCTGGTGCGCCGCTTTGAGCAGGACGCCGCGCTGAACGACTGGGACACCTCGACGTTCTACGCGCCCGGTGCGAAGGGCTACACGGACTATCCGCTGCTCGAAACGGCGGAATAAACCCACGCATTGAAAAAGAGGAGAACGACGGCGCGCGCCGTCGTTCTTCAATGCTCGCGCATCGGGCGCAAGCCAGTTTCCCTCTCCCCGCCATTCGGTCCCTCTCTACGCGCGCATCAGCGTCCGCGTTTCTCCCTCCGTAAGTTGCCTCGACCAAAGCGCCCTCCAAGCGCCCTCAAAGCGCTCATCGACGAACTTCGACCCTGACGACCGCCGGGCAATTGCCGCTCACAAAAAATTGCGGACTTGTTAGGGACAATTTCGAAAATTGGTGTATTGGTGAGCCGTCGAGATGAATCCGTGCCAGGCGCAGTCCCAGCCCGTGGACGATTCACATACGCCCGGCAAGACGCAGAAAAAATTGCGTCGAATTGTGCGTGTGTTGTCGTCGGTCAAGCTGCGCTTCATTTCGAGTGGACGGTTGGAACTTCCTCAATATGATTCAGGCGATTCAAATGATCGTGCTGATTTTCTGCCGTTCTTGGTCAAAAAAACGGCAAAGCAGCTTCGACTTGACAAGGAACGCTTATGTCATGGCTTACTGCAACACTGCGTAGTTATCCTGAAATCGCCGTATTTCTCTCGTTGGGCGTTGGCTACTGGGTCGGCGGAAAAAGCTTCAAGGGGTTCAGTCTCGGCGCAGTGACCGCGACCCTGCTTGCCGCCATCGCCGTAGGCCAGCTCGGCATCACCATCTCGCCCAACGTCAAGTCCGTCTTCTTCCTGATGTTCCTGTTCGCCGTCGGCTATGGCGTCGGGCCGCAGTTCGTGCGCGGCATCGCGAAGGACGGGTTGCCGCAGGCGTTGTTCGCCGTCATTCAATGCGCGTTGTGCCTGGCCGCGCCGTGGGTCGCCGCGAAGATCGCCGGTTATGACATCGGCTCGGCGGCGGGGCTGTTCGCAGGCTCGCAGACCATCTCGGCTTCCATGGGCCTCGCGACAGACGCAATCAATCGCCTTGGCCTGCCGCCCGAGCAGGCCAAGGCGATGCTCGACGCCATGCCGACTGCCTACGCCGTGACCTACATCTACGGCACGATCGGCTCGGCGCTGATCCTGGCGATGCTCGGTCCACGGCTTCTCGGGATCGATCTGGTTGCGGCGTGCAAGGAGTACGAGAAGCAACTCGGCGGCGGCACGGAGCTGGGCGGCGACGGCTCGGGCTGGCATCAGTTCACGTTGCGCGCCTATCGCGTGCAGGCCCATGGCCGTGTCGCGGGTCTGACGGTCGCACAGGCGGAAGCGCTGGAGCCCGCGGGCGCCCGGCTCTTCATCGAGCGGATCCGGCGCGGCGGGCAGATCCAGGAAGCGAAGATCGACGACGTACTGCAGGCCGGCGACGTGGTCGCCGTGGTCGGGCGGCGCGATCAGCTGGTCGAGATTCTCGGCGGCGGCGTGGCGACAGAAGTCGACGACGCAGAATTGCTCGCCGTGCCGGTCGAAGGCGTCGATATCTTCGTGACGAACAAGGCGGTGGAAGGCAAGACGCTCGGCGAGCTGGCGCATCTGCCAGGCGCGCGCGGCGTGTTCATCCGCAGGATCAAACGCGGTGCGACCGAGACGCTCATTCCGGTCCTGGCGAACACGAAACTGCATCGTGGCGACACCGTGACGGTGGTAGGGCGCACGCAGGACACCACGGCGGTCGCCAAGGCGGCCGGCGTGATCGACCGCCCGAGCGATGTCGCCGACATGGCGTTTACCGGCCTGGCGATCACGCTTGGCGCGCTGATCGGTGCGGTCGTCATTCACGCGGGCGGCGTTCCGCTCACGCTGTCGACCGCGGGCGGCGCGCTGATCGCGGGGATTCTCTTCGGCTGGCTCCGCGCGATTCACCCGACCTTCGGACGGATTCCGTCTCCGACACTGTGGTTCATGAATTCGGTCGGCCTGAACGTGTTCATCGCAGTGGTGGGCATCACCGCTGGTCCGGGCTTTGTCGCGGGTCTCGAGAAGCTCGGCGTGAGCCTCTTTCTGTGGGGCATCTTCGCGTCGTCGGTGCCGCTCATTCTCGGCATGTACATCGCGAAATACGTCTTCAGGTTTCATCCGGCGATCCTGCTCGGCATCTGCGCGGGCGCGCGGACCACGACGGCCGCGCTCGGCATGATCTGCGATGCCGCGAAAAGCCAGGTGCCGGGCCTCGGCTACACGGTCACCTACGCGGTGGGCAATACGCTGCTGACCATCTGGGGGATGGTGATCGTCATGCTGCTTTCGTGAGCGTGCCGCATGTCTTTTCAAGTGTCATCGAGTTGATTTCTTTTTCTGGGGGTGTTGGATGGCCAAGTCTTCAAAGCCGGCTCGCGACGATCGTGCTGCGATGGCAGCGCTCAGCCCGTTCGAACTCAAGGACGAGCTCATCAAGGCCGCGGGCGGCAGCGCGGTCGAGCGGCCCGCGAATCTCGCGATGCTCAACGCGGGCCGCGGTAACCCGAATTTTCTTGCGACGATTCCGCGCCATGGCTTCTGGCAACTGGGCCTCTTCGCGATGCGGGAGTCGGAGCGTTCGTTTGCCTATATGCCGGAAGGCGTCGGCGGATTTCCAAAGCGGGAAGGCATCGAGGAGCGCTTCGAAATTTTTGCGCGCGAGTTTCATGGCACGCCCGGCATCAGCTTCCTGGCGGGCGCCGTGTCCTACGTTCGCGACCAGCTCGGCCTGAATGCGGCTGATTTCCTGTATGAGATGTGCGAAGGCATTCTCGCCTGCAACTATCCCGTGCCGGATCGCATGCTGGCGCTGTCGGAGCGCATCGTCGCGCAGTATCTGCGGCGCGAGATGATCGGCAAGCATCCGTTCGTCGGCGAATTCGACGTCTTCGCGGTGGAAGGCGGTACCGCGGCGATGACCTACATCTTCAACACGATGCGTGAGAATTTCCTCATCAAGCCGGGCGACACCATCGCGCTCGGCCGGCCGATCTTCACGCCGTACATCGAAATTCCGCGCCTGAACGACTACAAGCTGAACGTCATCAACTGCGATGCCGACGTGAAGAACCGCTGGCAGTACTCGAAAAGCGAGCTCGACAAGTTACGTGACAAGAAGGTGAAGGCGTTCTTTCTCGTCAATCCGAGCAACCCGCCGTCGGTGAAGATGGATGAGGCGAGCTTGCAGTACATCGCCGAAATCGTGAAGGAGCGGCCTGATCTGATTCTGCTCACCGACGATGTCTACGGCACCTTCGCCGACGACTTCGTGTCGCTCTTCGCGCTGTGCCCGAAGAACACCATCCTGGTCTATTCGTATTCGAAGTACTTTGGCGCGACCGGCTGGCGCCTCGGCACGATCGCGACGCACCGTGACAACGTGCTGGACGAGCAGATCGCGGCCCTGCCGAAAGATGCGCGGGCGATCCTGCACGAACGTTACGAATCGATCACGACCGAGCCCGACAAGCTCAAATTCATCGACCGTCTGGTGGCGGACAGCCGGACCGTCGCGCTGAATCACACGGCCGGCCTCTCCACGCCGCAACAAGTGCAGATGGTGCTGTTCTCCCTGTTCTCGCTGATGGACACGCCCGATGCCTACAAGAACGCGCTGAAGCGTCTGATCCGTGGCCGCAAGGCGGCGCTGTATCGCGAGATCGGTGTGGCGCAGGAAGCGGAGGACGAGAACCAAGTCGACTACTACACGATCCTCGATCTCGAATACATGGGTGGGCGCGCGTATGGCAAGGAATTCGTCGACTGGGTGCTCAAAAGCGTGCAGCCCTCCGAAATGCTCTTCGAGCTTGCAAAGGAAGCGCGCGTCGTTCTGCTGCCGGGACGCGGCTTCGGGACGCCGCATCCTTCGGGCCGCGTGTCGCTCGCCAATCTCAACGAGAGCGACTACATGCTGATCGGCCGCGCGATTCGCAAGCTGATGGATCGATACGTCGAGCGCTTCAGGAAGGAAGGCGGCAAAACAGCGAAGTAATCGAAATTCTCAATCCTTATTTGCAGAGGATGCAAGGCAATGAATCCTGCAACGAACCCGGACGGCACGCCGCCTGAAAAAGTCACGATGTACGACGAATTCAATCTCGAAGTGCCGGAGAACGCCTTCCCGCGACACGGCATTTCGGCGCGCGCCGCGGACGCGCTGGTCTGGAGCGACGAGTGGACCGACACCAATCCCATGCTGAACATGTCGTCGTTCGTCACGACCTTTGCGGAACCCGAGGCGGTGGAGACCGCGCGGCGCAACATGTACAAGAACTACATCGACCATGACATGTATCCGCAACTCTTCGCGATGGAGAGGCGCATGGTCCGCTGGCTGCACGAGCTCTGGAACGGTCCGAAAGACGTGGAGCCCTACGGTGCGGCGACTATCGGCTCCTCCGAGGCGTGCATGCTGGCGGGACTGGCGCACAAGTGGAACTGGCGGCAGGCGCGCGAGAAGGCCGGCAAGGACGCATCGCGACCGAACATGGTGACCGGCGGCAATGTGCAGATCGTCTGGAAGAAATTCCTGCGCTACTTCGACGTCGAGCCGCGCATCGTGCCGCTCGAGCCGGGCAACTATCGGCTGACCGCGGATCAGCTGGACAAGTACGTCGACGAGAACACCATCGCGGTGGTCGCGATCGCCGGCCAGACGTTCACCGGCGAGGACGACGACATCCAGGCAATCCACGACTGGCTCGACGCGTACGAACAGAAGACCGGCATCTCGATTCCGATGCATATCGACGGCGCCTCGGGCGGCTTCGTCAATCCCTTTCTCTATCCGGACTACGCGTGGGATTTCCGTCTGCCGCGCGTGCAGTCGATCAACGCGTCCGGGCACAAGTTCGGGCTCACGCCGCCAGGACTCGGCTGGGTGGTGTTTCGCGAGCGCAAGGTTTTCAATGAAGACCTGATCTTCTACGTCAACTATCTTGGCGGTGAAATGCCTACCGCGACCCTCAACTTCAGCCGCAACGCGGCGCCGATCGCGGTGCAGTACTACCAGTTTCTGCGTCTGGGCTTCGATGGCTACAAGCGCATCATGACGCACACGCTCGCCAATGCGGTCAGGCTGCGCGACGAACTGGTCAAGAGCGGCTACTTCACCATCATGAACGAGACGCAGCGCATTCCTGTCGTCGCCGTCACGCTCGATCCCAAGGTGAAGAAATTCAATGAGTTCGACGTGTCGAACAAGGTGCGCGAGAAAGGCTGGGTGCTGTCGGCGTATTCGATGCCGCCCAACGCCGAGGAAGTGAGGAGTCTGCGCGTGGTGGTGCGTCCACACATCAACCACACCGTCGCGATGTCGCTGGCGCGCGACATCGTCTCCGCCTGCGCGTACCTCGACGAGCACGGCGGCACGGCCACCGCTCCGGCACTGCACGCTCACGTCGATCCTCACAAGGTCGCCGTGGCGAAATGCTGAGCCGCGCGAGCGTGTGAGCGTGTGAAAAAAACGGGCCGCCCAAGGGCGGCCCGTTTCGTTCAGCAGACGTCCTTCGACAGGACGCCTGGCATCGCAGCGATGCTTAGAACTTGTGGCGGATGCCGACGCGGAACGCGAGCTGGTCGTCTTCGCCCAGACCTGACGTACCGAAGTAGCTGGTCGCCGAACCGATCTGCGCCTGCACGTCGTTCGTGCCGTTGCGGCCCGAAGCCTTCTGGTAGATGCCGAGCACGTAGACATCGGTACGCTTTGACAGCGCGTAGTCGACCGACGCGTCGAACTGGTGCCAGTGGCCCTTGGCGTTGTCCGTCAGGTTCATGTACGAGTAGCCGAGGCCAGCCGTCAGCGCCGACGTGAAGGCGTACTTGCCGCCGATGTCGAACGCGTTGAACTTCGAGCTCGCGCCGGTAACCGGTTCGAAGCGCGTGTTGGTCCACAGGCCGAAGATCGTCGCTGCGCCCAGCGCGTAGTTCGCGCCGACGCCGAACGTGCGCAGGTCCTTGATGTTGGCTTGCGTGATGTTCGCGATGTTGGTCGAGAATGTCGGCGTGGACGAGCCTGGGTAGTGGATGTCAGTGTAAGCCGCGCCGATGCCAAGCGGGCCCGCCTTGTAGTTCAGGCCGAAGCTGTAGGCGCGCGACGAACCGGCCGTCGTGCCGACCGTCGGCGAGCCGGCGAAGGCGCCAGCCGCGTTCGAGAAGCCGTACATGGCGCCGAACGTCACGCCGTAGAAGCTGGCGCTGCTGAACTTGACCGAGTTGTTGATGCGGCTCGAGGTCAGCTGGTCGACGTCGTTGATGTGGTAAGCGTAGTTGCCCGCGACGGTCTGGCCGCCGATCGAGTACGCGCCGCCGAGATAGTCGGTCGAGAATGAATATTGACGACCGAAGGTCAGCGCGCCGACGTCGTTCTTCGAAATACCGACGAATGCCTGACGGCCGAATTCAGCCCCGCCCTGGCCCAGAGCGCCGGTGCCGCTGTTGAAGCCGTTTTCCAGCGTGAAGATCGCCTTCAGGCCGCCACCGAGGTCTTCGGAGCCCTTCAGGCCCCAACGGCTGCCTTGCGCCACGCCGTCGTCGTACTTGACGAGCGAGTCGCTGCCGCCGGTGCGTGCTGCGTTGGTCGCGTAGCTGATACCGGCGTCGATGATGCCGTACAGCGTGACGCTGCTTTGGGCTTGCGCGGAGGTGGCGGCGAGGGCGGCAAATGCGGCGAGCGCGGCGGTCGCCAAGAGATTCTTCTTCAAAACAAGCTCCGTGAGTTGGTTCGCGGTGGTGGTGACGATGTCGGTCAAATCCGCGTTCTACGACGTGTTCATTGCGACGGGCGCAACTGTAGCGAGCGCTGAAGAAGAAAATGTGACAGTGCTTTCAGCCGGCTTTCGGTGTATCTCAGGGGCAACACCACTGGCGGAATCGTTGCGCTTGTGTGTTCAGTGGGCGCGATGCGATGCTCACGCTTCACTCTCTAAGCGAGCGACACCATGGACGAAACGGGAATCCTTGCACTGGAAGCGCGCCTGAAGCAGGCGATGATGAAGTCGGACGTGGATGCGCTCGACGCGCTGCTCGCCGACGACCTGAGTTTCGTCGACGCCACCGGCAAGGTGTGGACGAAGGCCGACGACCTGAACGGACATCGCTATGGGATCCAGCGGATCGAGAAGCTGGAGACGGAGGACGTGCGGGTGCGCGTGTATGGCACGTTCGCGGTGACGGTGACGCGCGTGGCGATCACCGGCACGTTCGGCGGCGCCCCGTTCGCGGGCAGCCTGCGCTACACGCGAACCTGGGGCGAGATCAACGGGAACTGGCGCGTGGTGGCCGCGCAATGCGGCCTTGCGCCTTACTAGAGAAAGCGGCTCAGGCGGACAGCAGCGACCCGGTCCGATACGCCTTCGCGCCCGCGATGCGCGCCACTTCGAGACCGGCCGTCGCGAAGCGCACGATGTGGCGTGCGTACATGACGCCCGAGGTCGTGCACTTGAGCGTGGTCACGGTGTCGGTCAGCGGATCGATGATATCGGCGACCGGCGCGCCCGCCTCGATGTACTCGCCCACCGGCGCGCGGAACACCAGGATGCCCGACATCGGCGCGACGATCGGCTCCGCGCCCGCAAGCGGCGTGGCCGGATAAGCGAGCGGCGGCAGCTCGGGCACTGGGGCGTCGATCACGCCGCGCCGGATCAGGTAATTGACGATGGCCTGCGCGTCCTTGTCCGCGAGTTCGTAGGACACGTCGTGCTGGCTGCGCAGCTCCACCGTCACCGACACGCCGCCGTTCGGAATCGGGAAGCGCTCGCCGTAACGCTGGCGCAGATCGGACCAGCAGAAGCTGTGGATCTCATCGAACGGATTGCCCACCGAATTCAGCGCGAGCAGCGACGCGCGGGCGTCGAGATAGCGCGCGAGCGGCTCCACTTCTTCCCAGATGTCCGGATTGGTGTAGAGATGCAGCGCGGCGTCGAGGTCGCAGTGCAGGTCGAGCACGACATCGGCGTCGAAGGACAGCTTCTGCAACGCCAGACGTTGCGATTCGAGTTCGGTGTGCGGCGTCTGCTCGTCGAGCGCTTCCTGCATGGCGGCGCGCACGGCCAGCTTGTTGGCCTCCGCGTCCGGGCCGAGACGCGCCTCGATGCGCGGCGCGATCAACGCGGCGAGATCGTGGAAATTGCGGTTGAAGTTGTGGCCGCTGTTGGTTTCGAAACGGCCCATCAGCGTGCCATGCAGATGCTGGGACAGGCCAATCGGATTCGGCACCGGCACGATCACCACTTCGCCGCGCAGCTTGCCGGCGGCTTCGAATTCGGCCAGCTGGCGGCGCAGACGCCATGCGACCAGCATGCCGGGCAGCTCGTCCGCGTGCAGCGAGGACTGGATGTAGATCTTCTGGCCGCCGCCGGGACCATAGTGGAAGCTGGTGATGGTGCGGGTGGTGCCGAGGGACGGCGAGATCAGGGAGTGGGTTCGGGTTTGCATAGGGGTCGCGCGCACGCGAATGCGTGCTTCTTGCCTCGGATAGTTGCGGGGCGCCGCGGTGTCTCCTTCCGCTGGCGTCTTACCGGACGTTCGATCTTAGCCGAAATCACTGCGGCGGGCGCCCGGACGGCGGCGTCCGCAAGGGATGACGCAAACGAAACGGGCTCCGTGCCTTGCGGCGCGGAGCCCGTTTTAGGGAAGGCGAGGCGGCTTAGCTGCCGTACACGTCGAAGTCGAAGTACTTCTTCTCGATCTTCTTGTAGGTGCCGTCCTTGATGATGTCGGCGATGGCCTTGTCGATCTTGGTCTTCAGGTCGGTGTCTTCCTTGCGCAGGCCGATGCCGGCGCCGTTGCCGAGCGTCTTCGGATCGTCGAGGTCCTTGCCCGCGAAGTCGAAGCCCGCGCCGCGCGGCGTCTTCAGGAAGCCGATTTCGGCCTGCACGGCGTCCTGCAGCGCGGCGTCGAGGCGGCCCGACGTCAGGTCGGCGTAGACCTGATCCTGGTTCTGGTACGGCGTGACCGTCACGCCCTTCGGCGCCCAGTAGGTCTTCGCGTAGGTTTCCTGGATCGTGCCTTGTTCCACGCCGACGTTCTTGCCCTTCAGGCTTTCGGCCGTCGGCAGGATGTTGCTGCCTTTCTTCGCGACCAGTCGCGTGGGCGTGTTGAACAGCTTGCTCGAGAAGGCGATCTGCTCGGCGCGTTGCGGGGTCATCGACATCGACGAGAGCACGCCGTCGAACTTCTTCGCCTTGAGGGCGGGGATCATGCCGTCGAAGTCATTCTCGACCCACACGCATTTCGCCTTGAGGCGCGAGCAGATCTCGTTGCCGAGATCGATATCGAAACCGACCAGCTTGCCGTCGGAACCCTTGGATTCGAACGGGGGATAGCTGGCGTCGACACCGAAGCGGATCGTCGAATAGTCCTTCGCCTGCGCGGCGGTGACGGCGGTGAGCGACGTGGCGGCGAGAAGGGACATCGTCAGTGCCGCGAGCAGTTTCTTCACTGTTGTAACTCCAGAAGGTGGTCGGTTCTACCCGGAAGGTCTCGTTTCCAGGCGACCGGCGCATGGTTGGGGCGCCGGATCAGGTGCATTCCGCGGATCGTGTCCGCTCAGAATCGGCAGAAGGTTACCAAGCCAAAAATGTTGGGGAGCTAGTGAAAGCCCCGATAGCGGGTCTTCGAAGCCTTGCGGTGTGAGGAAGGTGCTTCATGCGGCCTTCAACTCGATGTGCGGATGCAACCCGACGCGCACGGCCAGTGCCAGCAGCATGTCGAGGCTGAACTTGTCCCACTTGCTTCGGTTTAGGTCGGAAACACGCGGCTGGGTGATGCCGAGCGCCTGAGCAGCCTGTGCCTGGGTCCAGCCGCGGGCTTCGATCACCTGACGCAACGAAGCCATCAGGTCGGCGCGGAGACTGAGCAGGAGAGCCTCTTCCTCGGGAAAGCCGAGGTCGGCGAAGACGTTTCCGCTCGAATCTACAATGGGTTCGTTCATGATTCAGCCTCCAATCAGCCGATAGCGGCGAGCCGCCAGTTCAATACCTTCGTGTCGCGTTTTTTGGGTCTTCTTTTGGAACGCGTGAAGCACATAGACTGCGTCGCTGAACTTCGCGACGTAAAGTACTCGCCACTCTCCCTCGACATGAATGCGGATTCATACGCCCCCGCGCCGACTGTTGGCATGGGTTTGAAGTCATCCGGCATCAGGCCACGCTGCACGGCGTCCAGCTGGAATCCGGTGTGGCGGCGCGCTTCCAGGGGAAATTTGCGCAGATCCTCCAATGTTGTACCGACGAAGCGTAAGGTTTTCATCCCTACAATATACAAGTATATGTATATTTTTGAGGCTTGGGCAATGTGAAATTTGGTCGTCGGCGTGTGTTGTCCGAGTTGCTTCGAATTGGCGTGACTTGGGAAGGATTTCGCGGCTCTGCGTGCACTTGCTGCATGTTTGCGTTCCGTGTGCCAAACTCCGCAGGACGTACCCGGGCCGAGACCAATCTTCGAATATGTCCGACACGCTCAACCCAGTCGAAGCAGATCATGCGATGCGCCACTGGACCTACCGGTCCACTGGGAAAATCCCGATCGGTTCGGACCTGCACAAGCGCATGTTCTGCGAGATGCTCCTCACGACGCACAACCCGTACAAGCCCGCCGTCATCGACTGGCCGCCGCTCGAACCCGCCGCGCTGAAGCGCGTGACCTCGCTGCCCATCTGGGATATCGCGGTGCAGACGGAAGGGCGCGCATCGATCCGCGTCGCCACCTACGCGGCCACGGTTGCCGACGCGCATCTGCGCGAGGCGCTGCGCATGAACGGCGGCGAGGAGGCGCGTCACAAGCTGGTGTTGTCGAAGCTGGTGGAGGCGTATGGCATCGAACTCGCGCCGGAACCGCCATATCCCGCCCCCGCCGATCCTTTACGCGCCTGGATGCTGACCGGCTACAGCGAATGCATCGACAGTTTCTTCGCGTTCGGGCTGTTCGAGGCGGCGCGGCAATCGGGCTACTTTCCCGAAGCGCTGGTCGAAACCTTCGAGCCGGTGATCCAGGAAGAAGCGCGTCATATCTTGTTCTTCGCCAACTGGGTGGCGTGGTACCGGCGCAGCCTGCCGTGGTATCGCAAGCCGTGGTTCCTGGCGAAGACCGCGAGCGTGTGGGTCTCGCTGATCCGCGACCGCATTTCCCTCGCGCGCGGCTTCGACACGAGCGGCGCCGCGCAGGACGCGAACTTCCCGGCGAATGTCGGCGATTCGGTGGCGGGCGATGTTTCGGTGCGCGCGCTGATCGAAACGTGTCTGAAAGAGAACGACCGCCGCATGGGCGGTTACGACGCGCGGCTCCTGCGCCCCGTCACCGTGCCGAAGCTCGCGCGCCTCGCGCTGCGCTTCATCCGCAAATAAGGCCTCATTCTTCCCGTTTCCGCTTCGCTGACGCATCGAAGCGCCGCGAGGCTTCCTCGACCTCTTGCCGGAAGCGCACCAGCGCGGCCACCTGCGTGTCCGGCGGCTGCAGCGCCGCCCACAGGACGTCCACGAGTTCGTTCGCCGTCGTCTCGATCTGAGCCTGACTCAAGCGCCGCTTCGCGAGCGTCGCATCCCACAGAACGTGCTCCATCGGGCCGAACACGAGCGAGCGCAACAGCCGCAGCGGCACGTCGCTGCGCACGTGGCCGAGCGCCTGGCCGTGCGCGAGCACGTCCATCAGCGGCGCGGTGTAGCGGCGCTGCAATTCCGTGAGCGCGTCCGACAGATCGTGCTGCTTGGTGCGGCCCTCCGACAGCACCAGCGAGCAGAGCCCGGTGCCGTTCATCAGCATGAGCCGCATGTGCGTCCTGACGATGAACGCAAACTGCTGATGCACCGTGCCGTCGCGCGGCAGGCCGGTTTCGAAGGCATCGATGATCTCGTCGTACCAGTCGGCGATCACGCGCGCGCACAAATCCCGCTTGCCGCTGAAATAGCTGAAGACCGTGGCTTCGGAGATGCCCGCGCGCTGCGCGATCTCCGCGCTGGTTGCGGCGTCGTAACCCTTCTCGGCGAAGACTTCGCGGCCGGCCTGGAGAATCTCCTTCACGCGCTGCTGCGACTTGATGCCGGCGGGCGCGCGGCGGCCGGAAGCGGTGGTATGCGTCGACATGATCGGAATGCAGCCCTGGAAACGTCTCGAATAAATGTGAGCGTAGCTCAAAAACCTATTGACGGCCAGCCAATTTGAGCGTGAAATTGCCCAATCCAGCGGTTACCGGCGTGGTGTGAGCCAGACTCAACACGCGGTAGCCGCCGAAAACATCCGTATTCACGAGGAGACGCTTCATGAGCAACCTGCCCGGTCTGAATTTCGCGTTGGGCGAAGACATCGACATGCTGCGCGATTCGCTCGCCCATTTCGCGGCGAAGGAAATCGCCCCGCGCGCCGGCGAAATCGACCATTCGGATCAGTTCCCGATGGACCTCTGGAAGAAATTCGGCGACCTGGGCGTGCTCGGCATGACGGTGTCCGAGGAATACGGCGGCGCGAACATGGGCTACGTCGCCCACATGGTGGCCATGGAGGAAATCTCGCGGGCGTCGGCGTCGGTGGGCTTGTCGTACGGCGCGCATTCGAATCTGTGCGTGAACCAGATTCATCGCAACGGCACCGAGGCGCAGAAGCAGAAGTACCTGCCGAAGCTCGTTTCCGGCGAGCATATCGGCGCACTCGCGATGAGCGAGCCGAACGCGGGATCGGACGTCGTCAGCATGAAGCTGCGCGCCGAAGAGAAGGGCGACCACTACGTGCTCAACGGCACGAAGATGTGGATCACCAACGGCCCCGACTGCGACACGCTGGTCGTCTACGCGAAGACCGACATCGAAGCGGGCGCGCGCGGCATCACGGCGTTCATCGTCGAGAAGGGCATGAAGGGGTTATCGGTCGCGCAGAAGCTCGACAAGCTGGGCATGCGCGGCTCGCATACCGGCGAACTCGTGTTCGAGAACGTGGAAGTGCCGAAGGAAAACATCCTCGGGCAGCTGAACGGCGGCACCAAGGTGCTGATGAGCGGCCTCGACTACGAACGTGCCGTGCTCGCGGGCGGCCCGACCGGCATCATGCTTGCGTGCATGGACGCGGTGGTGCCGTATATCCACGATCGCAAGCAGTTCGGCCAGGCCATCGGCGAATTCCAGCTGATCCAGGGCAAGGTCGCCGACATGTATTCCACGTTGCAGGCGTGCCGCGCGTATCTCTACGCGGTCGGCCGCCAGCTCGACACGCTCGGCGCCGGCCACGTGCGCCAGGTGCGCAAGGACTGCGCGGGCGTGATCCTCTACACCGCCGAAAAAGCCACGTGGATGGCCGGCGAAGCCATCCAGGTCCTCGGCGGCAACGGCTACATCAACGAGTATCCGGTGGGCCGTCTGTGGCGCGACGCCAAGCTGTATGAAATCGGTGCGGGCACGAGCGAGATCCGCCGCATGCTGATCGGCCGCGAACTGTTCGCCGAGACGGCTTGAGGGCGCGACATGACGATCATCGAATCGAAGCTGAATCCGCGCGGCGAGGAGTTCCGCGCCAATGTGCAGGCGCTCGAAGCGCTCGTCGCCGATCTGAAGCAGAAGGTCGCGAAACTCGCGGAAGGCGGCGGGCAGGCCGCGCGCGACCGCCACGTATCACGCAACAAGCTGCTGCCGCGCGACCGCATCGCGCAGTTGCTCGATCCGGGCACGCCGTTCCTGGAGCTGTCGCAACTGGCCGCGTACGGCATGTACAACGACGAAGCGCCGGGCGCGGGGATCATCACGGGCATCGGACGCATCGCGGGGCAGGAATGCGTGATCGTGTGCAACGACGCCACCGTGAAGGGCGGCACCTACTATCCCGTCACGGTGAAGAAGCATTTGCGCGCGCAGGAAATCGCAGAGCAGAACCGGCTGCCGTGTGTCTATCTGGTCGATTCGGGCGGCGCGAACCTGCCGAATCAGGACGACGTGTTCCCCGACCGCGATCACTTCGGCCGCATCTTCTACAACCAGGCGAACCTGTCGGCGCAAGGCATTGCGCAGATCGCGGTGGTCATGGGTTCGTGCACCGCGGGCGGCGCCTACGTACCCGCGATGTCCGATGAATCGATCATCGTGAAGAACCAGGGCACGATTTTTCTGGGCGGCCCGCCGCTCGTGAAGGCGGCGACCGGCGAGGAAGTGAGCGCCGAGGATCTCGGCGGCGGTGATGTCCATACGCGTCTGTCGGGCGTCGTGGATCATCTCGCGCAGAACGATGCACATGCGCTCGGCATTGCGCGCAGCATCGTCGGCAATCTGAACCGCGTGAAGACGCCTACGCTGGCGCTGAAGGATCCGCTGCCGCCGCGCTACGACCCGCAGAGCGTCTACGGCGTGATTCCCGCCGACACCCGCAAGCCCTTCGACGTGCGCGAAGTGATCGCGCGCATCGTCGACGACTCCGCCTTCGACGAATTCAAGGCCCGTTACGGCACCACGCTCGTCTGCGGCTTCGCGCATGTGTGGGGGCATCCGGTGGGCATCGTCGCGAACAACGGCATTCTGTTCAGCGAGTCCGCGCTGAAGGGCGCGCATTTCATCGAACTGTGCGCGCAGCGCAAGATTCCGCTCGTGTTCCTGCAGAACATCACCGGCTTCATGGTCGGCCGCAAGTACGAGAACGAAGGCATCGCACGCAACGGCGCGAAGATGGTGACGGCCGTCGCCACGGCGAAGGTGCCGAAGTTCACGATCATCATCGGCGGCTCGTTCGGCGCGGGCAACTACGGCATGTGCGGCCGCGCGTATTCGCCGCGCTTTCTGTGGATGTGGCCGAACGCGCGCATCTCGGTGATGGGCGGCGAACAGGCGGCGTCGGTGCTCGCCACGGTGCGGCGCGACGGCATCGAGAAGAAGGGCGGCGCGTGGTCGAAGGAAGAGGAAGAGGCGTTCAAGGCGCCGATCCGCGATCAATATGAAGTGCAAGGCCATCCGTACTATGCGAGCGCGCGTCTGTGGGACGACGGCGTGATCGATCCCGCGCAGACGCGCGACGTGCTGGGCCTCGGGTTGGCCGCGACGCTGAACGCGCCCATCGAAGACACGCGCTTCGGCGTATTCCGGATGTGACGACAGGAGTTGGCGCTTTAGCGCCTTACTCCTGTCCTCTGCAGAGCAAAGACATGTTCAACAAGATACTGATTGCAAATCGTGGCGAGATCGCCTGCCGTGTCGCGGCGACCGCCAAGCGGATGAACATCGGCAGCGTCGCCGTGTATTCGGATGCGGACGCGAAGGCCAAGCATGTCGCTGTCTGCGACGAAGCCGTGCACGTGGGCGGCGCGGCGGCGTCCGAGAGTTACCTGCGCATCGAGCGCATCGTCGCGGCCGCGCTGGCGACCGGCGCGCAGGCCATTCATCCGGGCTATGGCTTTCTCTCGGAAAACGAGGACTTCGCCAACGCCTGCGAGAAGGCGGGGCTGGTGTTCATCGGACCGTCCGTCGATGCGATCCGCGCGATGGGTTCCAAGGCCGCCGCCAAGGCGCTGATGCAGTCCGCTGCGGTGCCGCTCGTGCCGGGCTATCACGGCGACGACCAGGATCCCGCGCTGTTGCAGCGCGAGGCCGACGGCATCGGTTATCCGGTGCTGCTGAAAGCGAGCGCGGGCGGCGGCGGCAAGGGCATGCGCGTGGTCGAACGCAGCGAGGATTTCGCGGCGGCGCTGGCCTCGTGCAAGCGCGAGGCGGCCTCGAGTTTCGGCAACGACCGCGTGCTGATCGAGAAGTATCTGCAACGTCCGCGTCACGTCGAAGTGCAGGTGTTCGCGGATCAGCATGGTCACGCGGTCTATCTGTTCGACCGCGATTGCTCCGTGCAGCGCCGCCACCAGAAAGTGCTGGAAGAAGCGCCGGCGCCGGGTCTCGCCGATGAAACCCGCCGCGCGATGGGCGAAGCCGCCGTTGCGGCGGCGCGCGCGGTGGATTACGTCGGCGCGGGCACGGTCGAGTTCATCATGACGCAGGACGGCCAGTTCTACTTCATGGAGATGAACACGCGCCTGCAAGTGGAACATCCGGTGACCGAGATGGTGACCGGACTGGACCTCGTCGAATGGCAGTTGCGCGTGGCGGCGGGCGAGCCGTTGCCGCTCGGCCAGGATCAACTGAAGGTACACGGACACGCCATCGAGGCGCGCATCTACGCGGAGAATCCGTCGCGCGGCTTCCTGCCGTCGACGGGCACGCTCAAGCATCTGAGCATGCCGCACGCGGTGGAATTTTCCATCGACGGCGACGTGCGCGTGGACAGCGGCGTACGTCGCGGCGATGCGATCACGCCGTTCTACGACCCGATGATCGCGAAGCTCATCGTGCATGGCCGCGACCGCCGCGACGCGCTCGCCCGCATGGGGCGCGCGCTGGCGCAATGCGAGATCGTCGGGCTGTCGACCAATGTCGAATTCCTGCTGCGCATCGTGCAGAGCGAGCCGTTCAGCACGGGGGAGCTGGACACGGGGCTGATCGAGCGGCATCACGACGCGCTGTTCGCGCCGTCGAAGGTATCGCGCAAGCATGCGCTGGCGCTCGCCTGCGCGGCACTCCTCACGCGCGAGGGCGGCGAGGCGCATGGTCACTCGCCGTGGGATGCGCTGTCGCACTGGCGCATGGCGGGCGGCTACAGCCAGGATCTGAACTGGCGCGCGGCGGACACGGACGAAACGCTGAAGGTGATCTTCACGAAAGCCGGCGACAAGCGTCTGCAACTCAACGGCGAGCAGGCGCGCTTCGACTGGTCGCATAGCGGCGAGACCTCGTTCGCGGTGCAACTGGACGACGCGCTCATCAAAGGTCACGTCTTCACCGACGGCGATCTGTTCCACGTCTTCCACGAAGGCGCGGCGATGCAGTTCGAGTGGCAGAACCTGATGGCCCACGCCGGCGATGTCGAGCAGGAAGGTCGCCTCACCGCGCCGATGCCGGGCAAGGTGATCGCCGTGCTGGTGGAACCGGGCGCGCTGGTGCAGAAGGGCGCGCCGCTGATGGTCATGGAAGCGATGAAGATGGAGCACACCATCGTCGCGCCGGGGCCGGGCACGATCGGCGAGATTCTGTTCGCGGTGGGCGATCAGGTTGCCGACGGCTCGCAACTGCTCGTGCTGGAAGCCGCGCAGGCCGCCTGAAAGCTAGCGCCGGCCCCGGGTGGGCGTGCCGAGCAGCGTGCTTTCGCTTTCGGTGCGCACCAGGATTTCCACGCGCCGGTTCAGCGCGCGGCCTTGCGCGGTGTCGTTGCTGGCGATCGGCCGCAGCCAGGCCGCGCCCTTGGTCGTGATGCGCTGGGCCGGCACGCCGCGCTGGATCAGCGCCTGCGCCACCGCCTGCGCGCGCGCTTCGGACAGGTTGCGGTTGTAGCCGAGCGAGCCTTGATTGTCGGTGTGTCCTTCGATCAGCACAGGCCGCATGCTGCGCTTCAGCACGACGGCGACCCGATCCAGCATCGGCGACTGTCCCGCGCGAATGTCGACTTCGTCGGTGTCGAACAGCGGCGCCTCGGGCAGCCGGATTTCGACGCCACCCTTCACGGCAAGCGTCGTGATGCCATAGCGTGCATTGACCTCGTCTTCCTTCGAGCGGTTGAGCTTGGTCGAACAACCGGCCAGCAGCGCGAGCGCCACGCATGCCGAAGCCGTGGCCCGCAGCGTCATTCCCTGTGCGGTCTTTCCCGTCATTGAACCTTCCCTGCATCGATGCGGAGCTTCGATTATAGGGAGAGCGGCGCGCCGTCCCGCAAAGGGGGCGTCGGCACGCGCCCGGGCATGCGTGATTACAATGAACGGGGACGATTTTTGCTCCCGATTTTTGCTTGCTTATCCGCACCCTCACGAGGCCCCCGTTTTCATGCCCATCCCGCCGCGCAACGACTCGACGCCGGATCCATCCGGACGCACCTTCAAGATGCAGCGCACGGCTTCGGCGGTGCTGTACGCGGTTCTCGTGCTGGTGGCGCTGTACACCGCGCGCACCTTCATCCCGGCGGTCGTGTGGGCGGCCGTGATCGCCATCGCGCTCTGGCCGGCCCTCGGCTGGCTCGAACGCAAGCCGTTCTTCAAGCACCATCACATCGTGCTTGCGGTGTGCCTGACGGCGGCCATCGGCCTGTTGTTCGTGGTGCCGTTCTTCATCGTCGCGGCGCAGACCATCAATGAAGCGCACGACATGCTGCACTGGTTCCACGATGTCCTGCGCACCGGCTTCCCGATGCCCGCCTTCGTCGATCATCTGCCGATGAGCGCGCAGATCTCGCGCTGGTGGCAGGCGAATCTCGCGACGCCGCTCGATGCCTCGCCCGCCGTCAAGAACCTGCACAGCGCCACCGTGGTCGCGATGACCCGTCACTTCGGCGGGCGCGTGGTGCATGGTTTCTTCATCTTCGGCTTCATGCTGATGACGCTGTTCTTCGTATTCCAGGCGGGATCGAAGCTCGGGCAGCAGTTGCTCGCGGGCTCGCGCCGCGCGTTCGGCGCCGATGGCGCGGCGATCGTGCGGCGCATGGCCGAATCGGTGCGCAGCACGGTGGTCGGGCTGGTGGTCGTGGGGCTGGGCGAGGGCGCGCTGCTCGGCGTCGCGTACATTGTCACAGGCGTGCCGCACGCGAGCCTGCTCGGCATGCTCACCGCCGTCGCGGCGATGCTGCCGTTCTGCGCGCCGATCGTCTTTCTTGGCTCGGCGCTGTGGCTGCTCGCGCAGGGCTCGACGGTCGCGGCCATCTGCGTCGCCGTGTTCGGGCTGATCGTCGTGTTCGTGGCGGAGCACTTCGTGCGGCCGGTGCTGATCGGCGGCTCGGCGCGGCTGCCGTTCCTGCTGGTGCTGTTCGGGATTCTCGGCGGCGCGGAGACTTTCGGACTCATCGGCCTGTTCATCGGCCCGGCGCTGATGACGATCCTCGTCGTGCTGTGGACCGATTACGTCGTGGAGCGGCGCAGCGGTCCGCGCGCGTGACCGGGCCTCAGCCGCGTTCCTGCACGCAGACCCATGGCGACGTCACCACCGCCCACAATTCGGGGTCGCGCGCGGCGAGATCGGCGGCGGTTTCGGCCTGCATGCGCTCGACGAGCCCGGCCGAGAGCCATTGCGTGACCTGGCGGGTGTCGTCATTGGCAACGGCTTCCGCGACGCTCACCAGATCGAGATCGCCCTTGACCCAGATGAGCTTGCCCTGCGCGAAGAAGCGTTCGAGTTCGGACCAGCCGATCTGGGCGGTTTCACCGAGGAGCCGGGCGTAGAGCGGGCTGGGCGTGGAAGCGTCGGACATGATGTGAGGCGGGGAGAAAACGAAAGGCGTCCGACACTATAGCGCAGTGCCGGACGCCTTCTGTTCTGACTTCTGCCGCGCGTGTCTTACAGGTCGAAGAACACCGTCTCGTTCGGCCCGCGCAGATGGACGTCGAAGCGATAGATGCTGCCCGACGATCCCGGCTTCGCCGCCGGACCCGTCTCGCGCTTCGCAATCAGCGTATGCCGGCGCTCGGCCGGAACGCTCTGCAGCACCGCGTCCTTCGCGTTGGCTTCGGCTTCGTCCTCGAAATAGATGCGCGTGTAGGTATGCAGCAGCATGCCGCGCATCAGCACGATCACGTCCAGATGCGGCGCGGAATCGTCAGCGGTCTTGCCGGGCTTCACCGTATCGACGATGAAGCGCAGCTTCGGATCCGTGCCCGTGCCGACGCGGGCAAAGCCGCGAAAGCCCGACTCGCGCGCTTCCTGCACGCTCTGCACATAGCGGCCCGAGGCATCGGCCTGGGCGACTTCGAGCAGCGCGTCGTTGACGGGCTTGCCTTCGGCGTCGAACACATTGCCGACCACGGCGATATGTTCGCCCGGCACCTCACGGTCCGCCGCCGATGCGGTGAACAGGCTCTTCAGGTCGAAGTTGTACTGCTCGGGAACCAGGCCGTAGGCGAAGTACGGGCCGACGGTCTGCGAAGGGGTTTGCTTGAGCGTGGTCATGGGGTTCACTCCGTCGGCGTCTGGTCGGGGCCGCGCAGCACGATGTCGAATTCGTAGCCGAGCGCGTAGCCTTCCTGCGTGGTGTCGATGGAAAAGCGCGACACGAGACGGTTGCGCGCCTGTTCGGGGATGCCCTGGAAGATCGGGTCCAGTTCCAGCAGCGGGTCGCCGGGGAAGTACATCTGCGTGACGAGACGCGAACCGAAATACTCGCCGAACAGCGAGAAGTGGATATGGTTCGGGCGCCATGCGTTCGTGTGATTGCCCCACGGATACGCGCCGGGCTTGATCGTCATGAAGCGGTAGCGGCCTTCGTCGTCGGTCAGGCAGCGGCCGGCGCCGAGAAAGTTCGGGTCGAGCGGCGCGTCGTGCTGATCCGCCTTGTGCACGTAGCGGCCCGCCGCGTTCGCCTGCCACACTTCCACCAGCGTGTTGCGCACGGGGCGGCCGCCCTCGTCGAGCACGCGGCCCGTCACCACGATGCGCTCGCCCAGCGGCGCGCCGTTCTTCGCGGCGTTGCGGGTGAGGTCGGCGTCGAGCACGCCCAGATCGTCGGCGCCGTAGACCGGCACGCGGCGATTGCGCAGGTTTTCCTTCAGCGGGATAAGCGGCAGCCCGGGGCTGCGCAGCACCGACGACTTGTAGCCCGGCGACAGATACGGCGGATGGGATTCCCAGTCGCGCGGCGTGAGGATGGGGGAGGTCATTCGACTGTCTCCTTGAATTTTGTGAGGACTGAACCCGGTGTTTCTGACAAGTACTTTATAGAACGACGCAAGTTATGGAAAATGATGTTTCGTGCCATCTTGCATAACCAGTCCTCATGGATACCGACTTTACCAACACCCGCGTCAAGTTCCGGCATCTGCAGTGTTTCCTGGCCGTCACGCAGCTCGGCAGCGTGCAGCGCGCGGCCGACAGTCTGTCGATCACCCAGCCGGCGGTGTCGAAGACCATCGGGGAACTGGAATCGATGCTGGGCGTGCGTCTGTTCGAGCGCGGCCGGCGCGGCGCGGTTCCGACCCGCGAAGGGCGCCTCTTCGCGCCGCATGCGAGCGCGTGCGTGGCGTCGCTGCGGGAAGGCGTCGACATGCTGCTGCGCGAGCGCGGCGACGTGCCCGGTTCCATCTCCATCGGCATCCTGCCGACGGTCGCGCCCGTGCTGCTGTCGCCGGCGCTGCTGTCGTTCCGGCAGCAGTGGCCGGCGGTGTCGCTGTCCGTCTGGACAGATTCGAATGCGCTGCTGCTGGAAAAGCTCAAGGCGGGCGAGGTGGATCTGGTGGTCGGCCGGCTGTCCGAGCCGGAGGCCATGCACGGGCTGTCATTCGAGCAGATTTATCGGGAACCACTGGCGGTGGTGGTAAGGCGCGAACATCCGCTTACGCTGGAAACGCCGTTGACGCCCGCGCTGCTGGCGCGCTTTGCCATCGTCGTGCCGCCGTTCGGCACGCTGATTCGTCAGTCGGCTGAAAGCGTGCTGACCGCGTTCGGCGCGCATGCGCTGACGGCGCTGGTCGAGACGCTGTCGGTGTCGCTTGGACGTTCGCTCGCGCTGAACAACGATGCCGTCTGGTTCGTACCTGCGGGCGCGGTGGAGCAGGACATCGCGCTCGGGCTGCTGGCCGCCTTGCCGATGCCGTTCGCCGGCACCGACGAGCCGATCGGCCTGATCCGCCGCAACGACGCGGCGCGCACGCCGGTGGAGGAGACGCTGGTCGATGCGCTGCGGGAAGCGGGCAGGGGCCGTGCCGGGAGCAAATGACCGGAAGGCATGAGCGGCGCGCAAGTTGCTTAAGGAGCATTTACCGCGCAGATCTGGCGCGAAAGAAATACTATGACGATAGGGTGGAGGAACGGCGCGGCTGCAACGAATGCGGGCCACGACGGTCAGAAGCAGATTCCGCCCGCGTCATGGTTGCCACCGTTTGACCGCACCGTACCCCGAACATGTTCGCAAGATGAAGACAGTACTGCTCGTCGACGACGACCCCGCCACCATCGAAGCCTGGACCCTCTGCATGGAGGGCGAGGACTGCACCGTGTTATGCGC
Source organism: Caballeronia sp. LZ043 (assembly GCF_031451075.1). Taxonomy (NCBI): domain Bacteria; kingdom Pseudomonadati; phylum Pseudomonadota; class Betaproteobacteria; order Burkholderiales; family Burkholderiaceae; genus Caballeronia; species Caballeronia sp. LZ043. The sequence goes on from NZ_JARUXT010000004.1 coordinate 392,584, forward strand.
GTTCGACGGCAATGGCGCCCTGACGATACTCGGCGAGCAGCAAGTGGATATCGTCGTTTCGGACTGGATGATGCCGGGCCTGGGCGGCGCGCTGCTGTGCCAGACGATGAAGAACGACACGGCGTTCTCGCATATCCCTTTCCTGATGATTTCGGGCCATCCGAATCCACCCGCATTCGTCAGCTACGACGGCTACCTGCGCAAGCCCGTCGACATGGAAACGCTCATTTCCGCTGTCAACCGCTTGTGCGCCGCGAAGAAGCGGCCACTTTACTGAGGGATGGCTAGCGCAGGATCGCCAGCGCTTCGTCCATCTGCGTTTGCGCGAGCCGGTTCAGTTGCTGCGGGATCTCGCAGTCGAGCGGCAGGCACGGCGTAACGATCACGCGGATATGTCCGCCCCGGTCCGGCCAGCCTTTCGCGGGCCATACCTTGCCGGCATCGTGGACCACCGGCACGACGGGCACCCGCGCCGCGCAGGCGAGGCGCACGCCGCCCGAGGCCAGCTTGAGCGGCGCATCGTGCGCGACGCGCGTGCCTTCGGGGAAGATCACCACCGAGTCGCCCTTCTTCAGCCGCACGGCGGATTCGCGCGTCACCGCGCCGTGAGCCTGGCGGATCGAGCCGCGATCGAGGCTCACCATGTCGAGCCCGCGCAGCACCCAGCCGAAGAACGGGATGTTCATGAGTTCGTGCTTGAACACGAAGCTGATGCGGCGCGGGAAAAGCGCCATGAAGGACAGCGTTTCCCAGGTCGATTCATGCCGCGACAGGATGATGCACGGTCCGGCCGGCAGGTGCTCCAGACCTTCGATGGAACAGGTGACGCCGGTGATGACGCGCATCATCGTGACCATCGCGCGGCACCAGAGCCTTGCAAGCCGGTAGCGCCCGTTACGGCCCACGAAGGGAAACAGTGGCAGGATCAGGATCGACCAGACGATGCCGCTGCCGAGCAGATATGTGGCGAACAGCCACTTGACGAGGGTGCGGCGCATCGGATTCACAAGATGACGGGAGGGTGACAGCGGAGCAAGCCGCAAGCATAGCGTATCGGGCCTGGCCTGGCCTGGCCGGGGCGGCTGCGGCGGGCGACGCCTCCAGCGGCCTCGCGCGAGCGATGCAACAATGGACCCCCGGTCAAACCATCACGCAGGGAAGCGAGCTCATGGAAAATCAGGCGCCCAGGGATTTCGACGAAGGCATGCTCGAAGTGGGCGACGGCCATTCGATCTACTGGCGGGCACAAGGTCCGCGCGACGCGCCGGTGATGCTCGTCGTGCATGGCGGCCCCGGTGGCGCGATGAACCTCAAATGGGCGGACGTGCTGGAGCCGGACGCGTGGCGCGTCGTGTTCTTCGACCAGCGCGGCTGCGGCAAGTCCACGCCGTTCGGCAAGCTGGAGCACAACGGCATCGAGGCGCTGGTCGGCGACATGGAAAAACTGCGCGAGGCGTTGCAGATCGAGCGCTGGGCGCTGTTCGGCGGCTCGTGGGGCACGACGCTCGCGCTGGCCTACGGCGTCGCGCATCCCGAGCGCTGTCTCGGCTTCCTGCTGCGCGGCATCTTTTTGGCGCGGCGTGAGGACATCGACTGGTTCCTGTGGGACGTGCGCCGCGTCTTTCCCGATGCGCATCGCGCCTTTCTCGACGCCATCGAGACAGCCAGCGGCAAGCGGCCCGCCAGCGCGCCGGAGATCCTGCAATTGACCGAGGCGCCGCTCGCGCGTTTCGACGAAGCCGGTACGCAGCTCGCGCGTGCGTGGACCCGCTACGAAACCACGCTGTCGGTCGTGAACAAGCCCGAGAAGGAACCGTCGGACGAGGCGAAGCGGCCGAGCGCGGAAGCCAATGCCGCGGCAATCTCGATGGCCCTGCTCGAACGCCACTACATTGCGCACGAATTGCCGCCGGCGCCGCTGCTGCCGCAGGTTGCGCGCATCGCGCATCTGCCTTGCCGGATCGTGCACGGGCGCTTCGACATGGTGTGCCCGGCCGACCAGGCGAGCGCGCTCGCGGCTCACTGGCCCGGCGCGCACTTGTCGATCGTGGATGCGGCGGGGCACTGGACTTTCGAGACCGGAAATGTGGCGGCGCTGCGCGCGGGCGCGGCAGCGCTTGCCGGCGCGGTCAAGCAGGCCTAGGCAGGAAAGCGGCTCAGAGAATCGCGGGCGCGTCTTCAATCAGACGCCGCCAGTCGAGATCCGCGCCGATCACGACGGGCTTCGACGCGCGTTGCGTCGCGATGGTCAGCGTCACGCACAGCGAGGTGCCCGTCACGGAGAGATACGGCGCGCTGGTGATGACCTGCTGCGGGTTGGCGTGGGCATCGACGAAATACGGGCGGTTGTCCCAGCGGCCCGTCGCCGGGTCGGCGATCGGCGCGAAACGTTCGCTCGGCGTCTTCGCGGCGGAACCGGCCAGCCCCGGCGTGAATTCGCGGCCCGCCTGATCCAGAAAGAAGCAACTGAGGGTGCAGGGCAGGGCGAGCAGTTCGGCGCAGGCGCTGTGCGTCGCGGCGCCGGCGGCGAAGCGCTCGGCTGCCTGCAACAGCCCCGCACGATACGGCAGCACCAGCAGATCGCCCGCCAGCCGCTCGGCGCGGCGCAGGTGGGCGAGCTGGTCGAAGACGTCCTCGAAAAGCGGCGTGGCCGCGCCGCGTGCGGCGAGTTGCGCGGCGGGCAGCCCGAACAGATAGCCCTGCACGAAGTCGACGTTCGAGCGCGCGGCGAGCATCAGGTCCTCGCCCGTCTCGATGCCCTCCGCCACGACGAACATGCCCGATTCATGCAGCAGATCGACGAGCTTCGGCATCAGCGCGTCGCGCATGTGGGCGCTTTTCGCGCGCACGAGGCTGCGGTCGAGCTTGACAATATCCGGCCTGAGCGTGAGCAGCCGGTCGATATTTGAATGGCCCGCGCCGAAGTCATCGACCGCGACGAGGAAGCCCTGCGCACGGAACGCGTGCGTCGCGCGCGCGATTTCGACGACATCGGTGCCGCCGGATTCGAGCACTTCGATCACGAGCCGCTCTGGCGCCAAACCCGCGCCGCGCGTGGCCGCGGCGAGCCGTGCGGCATAGCCGGGATCGGTGAAGGTCGCCGGATTGATATTGAGGAAGAGCCATTGCGCGGGCGGCAGCAGCGGCGCGGCGTTGCGCAGATGCGTGACGTGGCTCATGCGGTCGAGTTCGGTCAGCGTGCCCGCGACGATCGCCCGCCCGAACAGATCGAACGGGCCGATCAGCGCGCCATCGCCCGCATCGCCGCGCAGCAGCGCCTCGTAGCCGACCTCGCGCTGATGCGGCAGGCTGTAGATCGGCTGCAGGTGCGTGCGCAGCGTGATCCCGTCGACGATTTGCGTCTGTGCGGTCGCCACGTTCAGACGGCGGAGACCGGCGTCGCCTGCGCGACGGCCGTATTCGGCTCGAGGGACGCGCGCGCCGTCGGACGAGCGCAGAAAATGGCAGACAGGTCGATGAACAACACGGCAGTCACGCGTTTTCGTGGGGATGTGGGCAATATCGGCTGATCGTGCTCAAACTTGAGCAGCGGTCGTCCAGACGTCTGCACTGCGCGCCCGGATTGCCGCCTCGGCCGCCGCGACCTATCTTTGTTGATGCGGCGGTATGATCCGGCTGCAACTTCTGCCGCGTGTCGCTCGTCGAACGCTGCAACGAACCCTAGAGAGAGACTGATGGCGCAACAAAAAACCAACCCGAAACTCGAACAGGCGCTGACCCGCGGCGATCTCGCGATCCGTCAGGCCAACTCGGGCCGCGCCACCGCGGTGCTCCGCGCACTCGGCAAGATGATCGTCGAGGCATCGGCGACCATCGGCGTTGAAGCGCACGTCGTCATTCACGATGGCGACAAGATCTACGATCCCGCCGACGGCGTCTGGCCGCAGCAATTGCTGATTTCGCTCGATGGCCCGGTCGAGGAAAACGATCCGGATGAAATCCGCACCGTAACCCTGCTCGCCGATACCCCGGCCACGATTTTCCGCTGCGAATGGCAACGGGCTGACGGGAATCTCGGCCGTCAGGAAGGCAAGCCGCTCGCGATGGTCGCGTTCATTACCGACGTGGATATTCCCTGGCTCGACGAAGACGACTGATTTTTTCAGACTGTTTTGTCGTCATTCACACGGCCGACATGATTATGTCGTGCCAAAGGCGGACGTCTCTCATCGCAGAGCGTCCGCTTTTGTTTGTTCATTCCATTCGGGGTGAATCCGGATTTTCTCCATTTATGCCATTTCGCAGGATCTGCGAAGTGCCGCGGACAGCAAACGTTACCGCGTCGCGTTTTTCCCGTGTTTTCCAGTATTTACGATGTCCTCCGAAAAGGTTTTTCGAACGCTATTCTTCATCAGGCTTCTCACGTCGTCAGCACAGCACGCCCCTGGTTGCCATTTCACTCAATTTCCGGCCCGCATATATCGGTAGCGCATATGCATATTTCGGCTTGCGGCGGCTGTCTGACGGTCGATTCGTCGATTAGAAGCTTTCCTCCAATGCTTTAGCCTGAAATTTGCTGGGAAACGGCGGCAAGCGCGCACCCCCGTATTTGACTTCGTGAGAGGCTCGTTGAGCCGTGTGTGAGGAACTCACCCAAAACCGTCCTTCACACACGGACCTTTCCAATCGCCAAGAAAAAATGGGGTATTACAAATGGAACGTCTTAACCTTGCCAATCACACCGCCGCTAACCTGACTGAAGCAGCGGCCCGTCCGACTCTCACCGTGGTGCCCACGCTTCAGAAAACGGAGCGGATGCCGTTTACGATTCGTATCGTCCGTGACGATGCGGGGCTCCAGAAGGCCGTGAGCATCAGACGTTCGGCCTATGGGCGACATCTGCCCGAATTCGCCGATACGATGACCATCGAATCGTCCGACCGCGAGCGCGGTACGGTCGTGCTGCTGGCGGAATCGAAGCTCGATGGCGCGCCGCTCGGCACCATGCGCATTCAGACCAATGCTTACAGCCCGCTGGCGGTGGAGCAGTCGGTGCGTCTGCCCGACGAACTGGCCGGCAGCCGGCTCGCGGAAGCGACCCGGCTCGGCGTGGCGGGCGGAATGGTGGGACGGGTGGTGAAGGTGGCATTGTGCAAGGCGCTGTGGATGCTGTGCGAATTGCACGAGATCGACTACATGGTAATCACGGCGCGTACGCCGCTGGACCGCGAGTACGAAGCGATGCTCTTCAAGGACGTGTTCGGCGTCAACGAGTTCCTGCCGATGACGCATGTCGGCGGCCTGCCCCACCGGGTGCTGGCCAAGGATGTCGCCGCCGCGCGCCAGCGTTGGGAGGAGGCGCGTCATCCGCTGTTCAACTACATGGTCAATACGCACCATCCGGACATCGATTTGCATTCTGTAGATTTATCTTTTGAGTGGGAAACGGTAGGATGTTCCAAGACCCCGTTGATGGCTTACGGACGGTAAAAATATGGGTCTCGTGCGGGTAAAAAAGTACGGTCGTATCTAGGACGGTAATAGCAAAAAAAACCGGACACGGAGCGGTCCGGTTGGCCAGAAGCGGCGGCGCCCGGGGATTCACACGGCTCCGCCGCCGCTTTGCGCAGACGCATCGGGCGTCGGCGCACACGGGGGTTTTTCCAGGTATGGCGTCGGTTATTCCAGCTTCCCTTTCGCGTATCAGACGCAGCGGCTCGTGGATCGACGACGCGCTTTATGTCGTCGCGGTTTATGCCGTGCCCGTCCTGATTCTGCTCGGCACGCTGGCCACGCTTTATTTTCTGCCGCGCCAATATGAAACCCGCGGCGCCATTCCGCTTTCTTTACAGGTTGTCGCCGATCGGAGCGATATCACCGACCCTGCCGACGCCCTCGAGGCATTGCACGGGACCGCGCCGGTCACAAGCTACAGCACGCGTCTTTCTGAAAAACCCATCTGGTTCAGCTTCACCTTGCCCAGTATGAGCGCGGACGCGTCGACGGCTGCGGAATTGCCGTCGCGCCACGCGCAGACTCTCGCCTGCTGGAATGCCAGCACGCTCGCGCCGCTGGGGACGGCGGACCGTGACAGCGTCAGCGGCTATATGCATCCGGTCAAGGCCGGTTATTACATTCAGGCGGGCCGCCTGCGCCAATCTGAAAACATTCTCTGTAAAGGCACATTTTCAGGTCCCGCGCAAATCAACGCTTTTGCCTGGGAATGGCAAGGCCTGCGCAGTTCGGCGCTCGATTTTCAGGAAAGCTCGGGTTTGATTGCCGGCGGCTTGCTGACGCTCGCCGTTTTCGTGTTTGTCACCGCGCTGATCAATCACGAGTGGACCTATGTGATTTTTGCGGTATGGCTGGTCGGCAATTTGCGCTTGTGCGCGAATGCAATGGGCTGGGACATGCAATGGCTCGGCCGCATGCTGCCGTCGGATTACCTTCAGCCGTTGCGGCAAATTACCTTCGCCGCTTATTACCTGCTGACCGCCGCGCTGTTTCAGCAGTTGTTCCGGCGTGAACTGCGAGTCGTCGGATACCGGTGGCTGCTGCGGGTCATTCAATACGTCGGCATCGTGCTGCTCGCCGCTGCACTCGCGCTGCCGTATGCGTATTTCATTCCGGTGCTGTGGGTCATCGCCGGCTTCGGCATCTGTGTGCTGCTGTTCTTCCTCGTCCGGCTCGTGTGCATGGCGCGCTCGCGCACCGTCCTCTGGTATGTGGCCTCGCTCGCGGTCGTGCTGTTCGCCACCTTTTCCGAAGTCCTGGGCGCGGCCTTCGGCCTGAAGTTCCTGGTCGGCGGCGTCAATACCGTGATGGCCGCGTTGTCGTCGAGCATGATGGCGGCATTCGCCATTGCCGAGCAGATGCGCGCCGAGCGCGATTTCCGCCGTCAGGCGCAGATGGAACTGCGCAACACCTACGAAGTCACGCCCATCGGGCTTTTCACGCTCGATGCCGAAGGTCGCTTCGTGCGCGCGAATCCGTCCTTGCGCGCGATGCTCGACCTGCAGAAGTCCGACTACAAGATCCGCCACTGGAACGACTATTTCGAGGCGGGCGCCTGGGGAGCGCTGCAGGCGCTGGCGTCGAAGGGCAGCGACGGCGAACTCGAAATGAGCGGTTCGCCCGAACGCGGCACCGGCGAGCGTCGTTATTTGCTGAAGGCCATTCGCTCGAACGGCTGGATCGAAGGCTCGCTGCAGGATACGACCGAGCGCTCGAAGGCCGTCGAGCGCCTGCGCTTCCTCGCCGAACACGATCCGCTGACCGGCTCGCTGAACCGGCGCGGCATCGAAAAGGCGATCGCCGCGCAAAGCGATGAAACGTTGCCCTGGGCGCTGGCCTATGTCGATCTCGACCGCTTCAAGCTCGTCAACGACCTGTTCGGCCATCGCAGCGGCGACGAAGTGCTGCGCCAGGTCGCGGCGCGCACGCGGGCGCATTTTGCGCGCAGCTATCCGGTAGGGCGTATTGGCGGCGACGAGTTCGTCTGCGTGATGCACGACACGTCGATCGAAGAGGCCATCGCGCAATGCCGCGAGCTCATTTCCATCCTCTCCGACGCGCCTTATCAGGTCGGCAATCGCGCGTTCCAGGTGAAGGCGTCGATCGGCCTGGTCGAATGTTCGCAGGGCGTGCGCGTGCAGGAAGCGCTGTCGCACGCGGACCGCGCGTGCCGCGAGGCGAAGAAGGTCGCGCACACGCATCTGGTCACGTATCGCAAGGGCGCAGCCGCGTTCGAGGAGCGCGCGGAAGAATTGAGGCTGGTCGAGACGCTCGGCCGCAATCGCCTGCCGCCGGGCCTGTTCCTCGTCATGCAGCCGATCATGTCGCTCGCGGCGCCCACCGAATCGCTCAACTTCGAAGTGCTGCTGCGCATGCGCGCGCCCGACGGCGCCACGCTGCCCGCCGGCAAGGTGATCGTCGCGGCGGAGGAGTCGGGCAATATCGCGGCCATCGACCGCTGGGTCATCTCCACACTCCTCGAATGGATCGAGGCGCACCAGCATCTGCTGGCCAACACGCAGTTCATCTGCGTGAACCTGTCGGGCGGCTCGCTCAACGACGAGCAGTTCATGGAGGACATCTTCGCGCTGTTCGGCCGTTACCAGTCCATCGTGCATTACCTCTGCCTGGAAATCACCGAGAGCGTGGCGCTGCACGATCTCGAGAACACGCAGCGCTTCATCGCGCGCGTGCATGACATGGGCGGCAAGATCGCGCTCGACGACTTCGGCGCCGGCTACACGTCATTCAAGTATCTGAAGGCGCTGTCGGCGGATGCGCTGAAGATCGACGGCGAGTTCGTGCGCTCGATGTGCGCGCATCCGGCGGATATCGCGATCGTCGAGGCGATCGTCGCGCTGGCGCGTAATCTCGGCATGCGCAGCGTCGCGGAGTGGGTGGAGGACCTGGATACCTTGCGGGCGTTGCAGGAGATCGGCGTCGATTACGTGCAAGGCTACCTCGTTGCGCGGCCGCAGGAGAGCACCGCCATTCTCACGGCGGCTTCGGCGGCGAGCTTCCTCAAGGATCCGGACGTGGTGAGCTTTGTGGAAGGACTCTCGGAGCCCGTCCAGGCCACCGTCTTCAATTACGACTGGCAGGCGCGCGCGTCGGGCACGCACTGAAACGCGCCAGTCCGTCGATCACGCGGTGTCCATCTCGTTGAGAATCTTGCTTGCCGCGATGGGAATGCGGGTGTCGTCCCATTGCGCGAGCCACTGGATTTCCTTGCGGGTGAAATAGCCCGGGTGATTGCGCAGCGCGAACTGCAGCGAATCGACGATGTGATCGCGGATGATCTGGGGCGCGTTGTCGTCGTTGACGATGGCGTGCAGCGCTTCGAGTGTGCTCATGTTTCGGCGAGGTTTTAATGAATGATCCTGCGCCGAACATAACCGACTAAAAATCGCGTCAAAAATAACGGTTCGGGCCGTCAAGTCAGGCGCTCACGTGCTTGCCGGAAGCGGAGCAGGCGGCCTTACCCGATAAAATCAGCAGAATGAGCCACACGGGGACCTGTCCATGAAAGTTGTCCGACGCGCGCGGCCGCGCCACGAGGCCCGCGCCGATGCCTGAACCCAAGCTCGAGCGGGCGTCTCCGGCCTCCACGCAATCCATCGGCTCGAATCAGCTGGGCATGCGCCAGTTCAACGAGCGCATCGTCCTGCAGGCCATCCGCCTGCACGGCGCGCTGCCCAAGGCCGATATCGCCCGCCTCACGCGGCTCTCGATGCAGACCGTCTCGCTGATCGTCGATCATCTGATCGGCGACGGCCTGCTCGCCAAGGAACCGCGCACGCGCGTGCCGGGACGGCTTGGCCAGCCGTCGGTGCCCATTTCGCTGCGCGCGGATGGCGCGTTTTCGATCGGCGTGAAGGTGGGGCGGCGCAGTCTCGATGTGCTGTCGATGGACTTCGCCGGCAGCGTGCGCGCGCGCGAAACCCTCGACTATGCCTATCCCGATCCGCGCACGCTGTTTCCGGCGCTCGAAAAGCGTCTCGCGCGCGTGACGGCCGCGCTCGGCGAGCACGCAAGCAAGATCGCCGGAATCGGCGTGGCTGCCCCTCTGTGGCTCGGCGGCTGGCGCGATTTCTTCGACACGCCTCCCGACGCGCTCGCGGCGTGGAACGAGATCGACATCCGCGCGCGCATCGGCGCGATGACCGCGTTGCCGGTCGAGTTCGCGAAGGACACGACCGCCGCCTGCGCCGCCGAACTCGTAATGGGGCAGGGGCGCGGCCTGCGCAATTTTCTGTACGTGTTCATCGGCACTTTCATTGGCGGCGGACTCGTGATCGATGGCCGGCTGCACGCGGGCCCCGGCGGCAATGCGGGCGCGATCGGTTCCCTGCCGCTCACCCGCAGTGCCAGCGATGGGCAGCCGGGGCAACTGCTCAATACGGCATCGGTGTATGTGCTGGAGAAGGCGTTGGCCGCCGCGGGCGCACCCGCCGAGGCGGCGCACGACGCACGCGCGTGGTCCAGCGCCTGGCGGCCGCTCGCGCAAGCGTGGATGAGCGAGACGTGTCCGGCCATCGCGCACGGGATCGCGTCGTCGTCGGCGTTGCTGGATCTGGAGGCGGTGGTGATCGACGGGGAAATCGATCGCACGCTGCTGCGCGCAGTGATTCGTGCCACGGATCAGGCCCTGTCCGGTTTCGACTGGCAAGGCATGACGCGGCCGCGTCTGGTGGAAGGGCAGATCGGCCCCGACGCCCGCGCGATGGGCGGCGCGATCCTGCCGCTCTATGCCCATTTCGCGCCGAAGCACGAACTCTTTCTGAAGCCGCTGGAAAGCTGACTCGCCCGCGAAGGCCGCGCGCTTCAGTCCAGCGACAGCCGCACGGCGAAGGCAAGCAGTGCGGCCGAAAAGGTCCAGCGCTGCACGGTCTGCGCTCTCGGATGGCGCTTGAGCCAGCCGGAGAGATGCGTGGTGCCGGCGGCCAGCGCGAGGTCGAAAGCCATGCCGACAAGCACCAGCACCACGCCCAGTTCAAGCACTTGCGACCACACCGGCCCGGCTTCCGGATGCACGAATTGCGGCAGCAATACCGAGCAGAAGAGCAGCGCCTTGGGATTGAGGATGCTGCTTAGAATGCCTTTCGCATAAGCGGCGCGCAGCGTCGGCGCACCGGCGCCGGCGGGCGGAGTATCGAGTCCGAAGGCCGGCGAGCGGAAGATCTGGATCGCGACATAGGCGAGATACAGGCCGCCCGCGATGCGCACGCCGTCATAGAGCCAGGGCGCACTGCGCAACAGCGCGGCGACGCCGAGCGCCGAGAGCGTCACATGCGTGGCACGGGCGGAGGCCAGTCCGAACGCCACCGCGACGCCATGGCGGATGCCCCGGGTCGCGCTCATTTGCAGGACGAGCGCCATGTCGGGCCCTGGCAACGCGTAGACGATGGCGAGCGCGCCGATGAAAACCCAGAGCAAATGTGCCGAAACCATGATGTTGAAACTCCTTTGCGAGGGCTCTATCGTGCCATGCTGCGCGCGGCGATTTATGGCAATTTCAGACACGCGTTCGCGTCTTTGGGCGGCTTTACCCTAGAATGATAGAGAATAAAAGGGGAAACCACCATGACCGACCTGGACCGAATCGACCGCGCGATGCTCGCCGCGCTTCAGCAGGACGGACGCATGCCGGTGGCGAAGCTCGCCGAGCGCGTCGGGCTGAGCGAAACGCCCTGCGCTCGGCGGCTGAAGCGCCTGGAGAGCGAGGGTTACATCGACGGCTATCGCGCCGTGCTGTCGCGCAAGGCGCTGCAACTCGGCGTCGTGGCGTTTGCGCAGGTGCGCTTCAGCGTTCACGACCGCGCGTTGTCCGATCGCTTCGAGCGCGAGATTCGGGGCATTTCGCGCATCCTGTCGTGCCACAACATTTCAGGCACCGCCGATTACCTGCTTCAAGTCGTGGCGCGCGATCTGGACGAGTACGGCGAGTTCTTGCGCGACGTCTTGCGGACGCTGCCGGGCGTCACAGCGGTGGAATCGATGCTGTCGCTGCGCGAGATCAAGCGCGACAGCGGCCTGCCGATGCCATGAATATTGTCTATACAAGAATGTCGCCACCTGAACTGAAAAGCATCAGCAACGGCCTCGGGTTCGCCCTAATACAACCGAAGTTGTATATACAAGAAGATGAGGTCGATCATCCCTTCAGGAGCTGCCCGTGACTTCATCTTCCCGTTTCCGCGACATCGAGATTCGCGCGCCGCGTGGTGTCCAGTTGAACGCCAAAAGCTGGCTGACCGAAGCGCCCTTGCGCATGCTGATGAACAACCTCGATCCCGAAGTCGCCGAGAATCCGCGGGAACTGGTGGTGTACGGCGGCATCGGCCGGGCGGCGCGGGACTGGGCGTGCTTTGACAAGATCGTCGAGACGCTGAAGCGCCTCGAAGCCGACGAAACGCTGCTGATCCAGTCGGGCAAGCCGGTCGGTGTGTTCCGGACGCATGAGAACGCGCCGCGCGTGCTGATCGCCAATTCGAATCTCGTGCCGCACTGGGCCAGCTGGGAGCATTTCAACGAACTCGACGCCAAGGGTCTCGCGATGTACGGCCAGATGACCGCCGGCAGCTGGATCTACATCGGCAGTCAGGGCATCGTGCAGGGCACGTACGAGACCTTCGTCGAAGCGGGACGGCAGCATTACGCCGGCGACCTCAAGGGTCGCTGGGTGCTCACGGCGGGACTGGGCGGGATGGGCGGCGCGCAGCCGCTCGCCGCGACGCTGGCGGGCGCGTGTTCGCTCAACATCGAATGCCAGCAGAGCCGTATCGACTTCCGCCTGAAGACGCGTTACGTCGATGAACAGGCCACCGATCTCGACGACGCCCTCGCACGCATGCAGCGCTACACCGCGGAAGGCCGGGCGGTATCGGTCGCGCTGTGTGCCAACGCCGCCGACGTGCTGCCGGAACTGGTCCGGCGCGGCGTGCGTCCCGACCTGGTCACCGACCAGACGAGCGCGCACGATCCGCTGAACGGCTATCTGCCGAAGGGCTGGACCTGGGCGCAGTACCGCGACCGCGCGCAGAGCGATCCCGCGGGCACGGTGAAGGCGGCGAAGCAGTCGATGGCGGAGCACGTGCGTGCGATGCTCGCGTTCCGCGAACAGGGCGTGCCCACTTTCGACTACGGCAACAACATCCGCCAGATGGCCAAGGAAGAAGGCGTCGCGAACGCGTTCGACTTTCCGGGCTTCGTGCCGGCGTATATCCGGCCGCTGTTCTGCCGGGGCGTCGGGCCGTTTCGCTGGGCCGCGCTGTCCGGCGATCCCGAAGACATCTACCGAACCGACGCGAAAGTGAAGGAACTGATCGCCGATGACGCCCATCTGCATCGCTGGCTCGACATGGCGCGCGAGCGCATCAGCTTCCAGGGCTTGCCCGCGCGCATCTGCTGGGTCGGACTGGGCCAGCGCGCGAAGCTCGGTCTCGCGTTCAATGAAATGGTGCGCAACGGCGAACTGTCGGCGCCGGTCGTGATCGGCCGGGATCATCTGGATTCGGGTTCGGTCGCGAGCCCGAACCGCGAGACCGAAGCGATGCGCGACGGCTCCGACGCCGTCTCCGACTGGCCGCTCCTCAACGCGCTGCTCAACACCGCGAGCGGCGCGACGTGGGTGTCGCTGCATCATGGCGGCGGCGTCGGCATGGGCTTCTCGCAGCATGCGGGCGTCGTGATCGTGTGCGACGGCAGCCATGAAGCCGATGCCCGCATCGCCCGCGTGCTGCATAACGATCCGGCGAGCGGCGTCATGCGTCATGCGGATGCGGGCTACGACATCGCCGTGGAATGCGCGCGCGAGCAAGGCCTCGATCTGCCGATGATCACGCGATGAAGACACTCTGGCATCACTGCCACGCCGCGACGATGGCGCACGGCGCGTATTCGATCATCGAGGACGCGGCGATCCTCACCGATGGCCCGCGTATCGAGTGGATCGGTCCGCGCGCGGCGGCGCCCGAATTGGATGGATGCAAGCGCGTCGATCTGCAAGGCGCATGGGTGACGCCCGGTCTGATCGATTGCCACACGCATCTCGTGTTCGGCGGCGATCGCAGCGGGGAGTTCGAAGAGCGTCTGCAAGGCGTGAGCTACGCCGACATCGCGGCGCGCGGCGGCGGCATCGCCGGAACCGTGCGCGCGACTCGCGCGGCGAGCGAGGACAGCTTGTTCGACGACGCGCGCACGCGTGCGCTCGGCTTGCTGCGCGAAGGCGTGACGACGATCGAGGTGAAGTCCGGCTATGGACTGGATCTCGCCGGCGAGCGCAAGATGCTGCGGGTCGCGCGCCGTCTCGCCGATGCCCTGCCGCTGACGGTGCGCGCCACTTGTCTCGCCGCGCACGCGTTGCCGCCCGAATACACCGCGCGCGCGGACGATTACATCGGCCATATCTGCGATGTCATGCTGCCCGCGCTCGTGGCCGAAGGGCTCGTCGATGCCATCGATGCCTTCTGCGAGCACATTGCCTTCTCGCCGCAGCAAGTGGAGCGCGTATTCCGGCGCGCGCAGGAACTCGGCGTGCCCGTCAAGCTGCACGCGGAACAGTTGTCGTCCCTGCACGGCGCGACGCTGGCGGCGCGTTATCGGGCGCTCTCGGCGGATCATCTCGAATACATGACCGAAGGCGATGCCGAAGCAATGGCGCAGTCCGGCACCGTCGCCGTGCTGCTGCCGGGTGCGTTCTATCTGTTGCGGGAAACGCAGTGTCCGCCGGTCGATGCGCTGCGCCGCCACCATGTGCCCATCGCGCTCGCCAGCGACATGAATCCGGGCACGTCGCCCGCGCTGTCGCTGCGCCTGATGCTCAACATGGGCTGCACGCTGTTTCGCCTGACGCCGGAAGAAGCGCTCGCCGGTGTGACGCTTCATGCGGCGCGGGCGCTGGGTCTCGATGCCACGCATGGCTCGCTCGAAGCGGGCAAGGCGGCGGATTTCGTGGCGTGGCGCATCGGCCGGCCTGCCGAACTAGCCTATTGGCTGGGTGGCGCGCTGCCCGCGCGGGTCGTGCGCGGCGGCGCGGAATTGGACTTTGCGCGTCTGCCTGCATAGACGGCGCGCATAAAAAAACGCCTCGCCCGGTGCGGGGCGAGGCGTTGCCTGCCTCAATCTCGATGGGTGCTTACGTGCTGCGCTTGCGGATCATCCCCCAGATGACCAGCAGCACGATCGCACCGATCACGGAAGCGATCCAGCCGGCCGGTTGCCCCGGCTGATACCAGCCGAGCGCGCGACCCACATAGCCAGCGATCAGCGAGCCGGCGATGCCAAGCACGATGGTCATGATCCAGCCCATGTTGTCGTCGCCGGGCTTGACGGCGCGCGCGATCAGGCCAACGACGAGTCCCACGATCAAAGTACCGATGAATGCGAACATGCGCTTGCTCCTTAGCAGTAGTTGACGGCTTCTGACCTGAGCTGCCGGTTGTTTCCGGGAACATCCGGCAGCTTCAAATTAGCACGGCGCACTGCGTTTGGGTATGACAGGGCCATGCCGAAGCCCGCGAGGCCGGGATCGGCCATTCGGACGGTTGCATCAGCACGAACAATGCCGCGCGTCGTTGACACGGTAAAATTCGCGGCATTGCCTCACTGCCTGCTTGCGCATTCACGCCATGACCGATTCCGAATTTCCCTCCGCCGACGAAGCCATCCACGAAGACCGCCTGTGGCGCGATGACGGCTGGACCGCGCGGGTCATCAAGAACGAAGACGACGACGGCTGGGCTGTCGCGATGATCCAGGCGGGCGAGGCCGAGCCCGCGCTCGTCGGCCCGTGGACCATGGGTCGCGACAAGAAGAACCCCAAGCCGCTCGACGGCGCGGCGTTCCGCACGCTGGTGAAGACGGCCTCGGAAGTGCTGCGCCGCCACGAACAACAGCGGCATGCGATGCTGCACAAGAACGTGATGATCGAGGTGAACGGCGAGGAAATCACCGTGACGCTGGAGATCGTGCCCGACGAAGACGATCCCTACGCCAATCTGAAAGCGCTCGATGCCTTCGGCACGCAGCTCGCGCATGTGCGCGTCTCGCCGGCGTTCAAGCTCACGAAGGCAAGCGCTGAGCGCTGGGCGGAGAACGACTTCACCAAGCCGAACTGAGCCACGGCGGCGGGTGCTTCAACGTCGAAACAGGGCAAGCAGATGCCGCGCGCGCATGCGCAGCCATGAAGACCATGTACGCCGCGCTTCGCGCCGGGTCACCGTCAGCGTGATGAACACTTCCGTCGCGGGCGCACGCTTCGCTGCATCGAACCGGGCGGTCCACGCGCACGTCCGGCAGTCGTGCGTCAAACAGGTATTGCAGGGCGGTTGATTGCAGCTCATGACGGTCCTCGGCGGCTCCGCTTCATGATGGGCGAAGCCGTTTCGCAAAGGGATAGGACAGGTCTGATTGCCACTTGAAGCGTAACGCAAACCATCGCGTTGAAATTGCGCCAGAATCAGCTAAATCGGCGCTCCGCCGATTCACCCCGGGAGAAGGCGATGCATCACCTGTTGATCTACGAACTGTGTGCGGATTATCTGGCGCGTCGCGGCGAGTTTCGCGATGCGCATCTCGCGCTGGCGTGGGCCGCCGTCGAGCGCGGCGAGATCGTGCTGGCAGGCGCGCTCGACGCCCCCGCCGACCGCGCCATGCTGCTGTTTCACAGCGATTCGCCGGCGGTGGCGGAGGCGTTCGCCCGGAACGATCCGTATGTGACCAACGGCCTGGTCACGCGCTGGGAAGTGCGCAAGTGGAATACGGTCGTCGGCACGAACGCAGCGACGCCGGTGCGCTGACCTCTACGCCTGATAAAACGTCATCAAGCGTCCGCCGTCTCCTCTTCCGGACGATCGCGGCGCGGCCCGCCGCGCCGCTGCGCCGAGCGATACAGGTTCGTCAGCGTGTCGTCGATCAGCTGCGAGCGCTCGAACAGCGTCGCCAGCCAGTCGACGAACACCGACACGCGCGGCGTCGCCTGACGGCTCTTCAGGAACGCCACCGACACCTTGAGCGGCGGCGCCTTCAGATCCGGCAGCACTTCGTGCAGCTGGCCGGAGCGCAGATACGGCTGCGCCGCGATGCGCAGCGGCTGGATCAGCCCGAGCCCCTCGATGCCGCAGGCGAGATAGGCATGTTCGTCGGCCACTTGCACGAAGCCGCGCATCTTCATCGTGACGGGCTCGCCGTCCACGTCGAAATCGAAGTCGGCAGGGCGGCCTGTTTTCTCCGACACGCAGTTCACCGCGACATGCTGCGCCAGCTCGCCGAGCGTCGCGGGCGCGCCATGCTTCTCCAGATACGCGGGGCTCGCGCACGTCACCTGTTCGAGCACGCCGAGACGCCGGGCGATCAGACCGGAATCGGGCAGTTCGCCCAACTGCACGCTGCAATCCACACCGCTGCCGACCAGATCCACATTGCGATTGCCGATGCCGAGCGAGAGCTCGATCTGCGGAAAGCGCGCATGGAATTCCGGCAGCGCGGGCACGACGATGGACGTCGCGACGGTATCCGGCATTTCCACCCGCAGGCGGCCGCGCAGGCGTTCTTCGCCCGCGCCGAAACCGGATTCGAGTTCGTCGATGTCGGCGAGAATCTGCGCGCTGCGTTCGTAGTACGCCGCGCCGTCGACGGTGAGATTCAGGCGCCGCGTCGTGCGTGCAAGCAATTGCACGCCGACCAGCGCTTCGAGTTGTTGCACGGTCGTCGAAACACTCGCGCGCGGCATGCCGAGTGATTCGGCGGCGCGCGTGAAACTGTTCGTATCGACGACACGCGTGAAAACACGCATGGCATGGACGCGATCGATCACGTTGAGTTTTCCCTTGATGACGATTGAATGGCGATGCGCGAGAAAAAGCGTCTCCGCCGCGGCTGCAAGGCTGCGGAAAAAGGGCGCATCGGCGATGGTTAGATCGTACGGACGGGAGACGTCAACGTGAATACACAAAACTGGAGGATTCTTGCCTGATCCTTTTTTCAGGGTGGACCCTGACGAAGAGCATCGGGCAAGACGCCATGCGGCTCAGAGCGTCGGCATCTCGCCGCGCAGGCGCCCGGCCATGCCATTGAAGTCCGAGCCCGACGGCGCCTGATACAGCCGCAGCCCCATCTCGGGAAGGATGGACAGCAGATGGTCGAACACGTCGCCCTGGATGCGTTCGTATTGCGTCCATGCGGTCGTCGCGGTGAAGCAGTAGACCTCCACCGGAATGCCCTGCGACTCCGGCTCCATCATCCGCACCATGATCGCCATGTCCTGGCGGATCTCCGGATGCCGTTGCAGATACGCAAGCCCATAGGCGCGGAACGTGCCGATATTCGTGAGCCGCCGGCGATTGGCTGGCTCGTTCGCAAGTTCGCCGAGATTGCGGTTGGCCTGCTCCACTTCCGTCTGCTTCTGTTCGAGATAGTCGTGCAGCAGGCGGAAGCGCAGCAGCCGCGCGGTTTCCTCTTCGGTCAGGAAGCGCACGCATTGCGCGTCGATGCGCAGCGTGCGCTTGATGCGCCGCCCGCCCGATTCGAACATGTGCCGGTAATTGCGGTAGCTCTCCGAAAAGAGCTTGTAGGTGGGCACCGTCGTCACGGTGTTGTCCCAGTTCTGCACCTTGACCGTGTGCAGCGCGATGTCCTTCACGAAGCCGTCGGCGGCGGCCTGCGGCATCTCGATCCAGTCGCCGATGCGCAGCATGTCGTTCGACGTGAGCTGGGTGCTCGCCACCAGCGACAGCAGCGTGTCCTTGAACACCAGCAGCAGCACGGCCGAAAGCGCGCCGATGCCGGACAGCATCCAGAGCGGCGAACGGTCGATGAGAATCGACAGCACCAGCACGCCGCACACCAGCGCGAGCGCCAGCTTGCCGATCTGGATATAGCCCTTGATGGAGCGCGTCTGCGCTTCCTTGCTTTCCGCATAGACGTCCTGCCAGGCGGACAGCGCGCTGCCGGCGGCGAGAAACGCGCAGATCCACGCGCCGGCATGCGCGACGCGGCCGATCATCGTGGCCCAGTGACCGACGTGCGGCACCTCGTCGATACCGAGCGCGACCGTCGCGAAGGGCACTGCGTACCAGAGCCGGTGATAGGCGCGCCGCCGGATGAATGCCTGATCCCACTTCACATGACCGGCCAGCACCAGCAAGCGGTGCGCGAGATACAGGACGATGCGCGCGACGACCCATTGCACGAACAGCGCGATGAGCGCGAGCGCGATGAATCCCGCGAGGGTCTGCGCCCATGGATGGGCATCGAGTTGTTGCGGCAGCGTGCCGGGAAGGAAGTCGAAATTCATGCTGGGTCGTTGGCCGGTGGGCGCACACCTTGCAGCGCGTCTGGCCCCGTATTGTGCATGAATGCGCGAGGCGGGGGCATCGGACAGGGCCGAACCGCGGTTCCTGGGGAGCGGTGACAAAGCCTCCCGGAAAACCCGAGTTCGATGAAAATGAATTTTTTTTGGCGAGTTTTTCGAGTAAATATACTTTCATCGCTCACTGGCAACGAACTCGCGCGCTCCATGTCCCGAACGCAGTCAGTCCCCGCTCACATGCAGACAACGGCTCATGCCGATGATCTGATCGCCGCGCGCATCACCGCGGCCATGCCGACGCTCACGCCGATCCACCGACGCATGGGGGCTTTCGTGCTGGCCAACCTGTTCCGTTCGGCGACCATGCGGATCGACGAACTGGCGGGCGCGGTGGGCGCATCGGTGGCGACGGCGAACCGCTTCGCGCGCGCGCTCGGCTTCTCCGGCTATCCGGCGTTTCGCGAGGCGCTGGTGCGCGGCTTCGAGGCGACGATTGCGCCGGTCGAGCGGCTGCGGACCGCGCTCGAACAGCCCGCAAGCGCCGCCGACGTGTTCGACGCGTCGCTGGCGCAGGCGGCGGCGAACCTGCATCTGGCGCAAACCTCCGTCGATGCCGCGACTGCCGAGACCATCGTGGACGCCATCCTCGCCGCGCCGCGCGTGTTCGTACTGGGCTATGGCGCGAGCGCGTTCCTCGCCGGACTGATGGAGCACGGCCTCACGCCGTATTGCGCGAACGTGCAGTCGCTGGCGCTGATGGGCGGACCGTCGCACGCGGCGCGCCGCCTGTTCACCGCGACGCCCGGTGACGTGCTCGTGGCGATTGCATTCCCGCGCTACGTGGACGACACCATCACGCTGGCGCGGCGCGCGCGCGCTCACGGCTTGCGCGTGATCGCGCTGACGGATCATGCCGCCTCGCCGCTCGCGCAAGTGGCGGATCTCGTGCTCGCGATCCGCGCCGAGCGGCGGCTTGCGGCGAATTGCGATACGGCGGTGCTGGCCGTCATCGAAGCATTGTGCGATGCGGTCGCGCACCGGGCGAAGCGCTCGGTGGAGGCGGCATCGGGTCTGACCGAATTCGTGTTGCCCTGGCTCGTCGTGCCGCCGGCGCCGTCGGCGTCGAACGAAACGCCGGGGCTGCGGGCCAGCCGGCCCGCCACGTCAAAGCGACATCTTCAAACGGAACCGCGCGAATCATGAACGCCATCCCCGTCATCGCCATTCACGGCGGCGCAGGCACCATCGTGCGCAGCGCGATGAACACCGACGCCGAAGCGCGCTATCACGCCGCGCTCAACGAGATCCTGGGCGCGGCCCAGCGCCTGCTCGCCGGGGGCGGCAGCGCGCTCGACGCAGTCACCGAGGCCGTGCGCCTGCTTGAAGACTGTCCGCTCTTCAACGCCGGCCACGGCGCCGTGTTCACGGCGGCGGGCACGCATGAACTCGATGCTTCCGTGATGGACGGCGCGACGCTTGAAGCCGGTTCGGTCAGCTGCGTGACGCGCGTGAAGAATCCGGTGCTGGCCGCGCGCCGCGTGCTCGAGGTGAGCGATCACGTGATGTTCACGGCAGCGGGCGCGGAAGCGTTCGCGGCGGCGCAGGGGCTGGAATTCGTCGAGCCGTCGTACTACTACACCGAGGCGCGCCATCAGCAATGGCAGAAGGCGCGCGGCACCTTGCGCACGATGCTCGATCACGACGCCGCGACCTTTGCGTTCGCGGGTGCGTCTGAAATACAGGACACGCCGGGCGAAGACGATCCGCTCGATCCGGCGAAGAAGTTCGGCACGGTCGGCGCGGTCGCGCTCGATGCGCACGGCCACCTCGCGGCGGCGACGTCGACGGGCGGCATCACCAACAAGCAGGCGGGCCGCGTCGGCGATGCGCCGCTGATCGGCGCAGGCTGCTACGCCAGCGACGCCACCTGCGCCGTGTCCACCACCGGCACGGGCGAGATGTTCATCCGCATGCTCGCGGCGTATGACGTGGCGGCGCAAATGGAATATCGCGGCGTGTCGCTCGACGAAGCCTCGCACGATGTCGTGATGAACAAGCTGCCGCGCATCGAGGGACGCGGCGGTCTCGTCGCCGTCGATGCGCGCGGCAACGTCGTGCTGCCGTTCAACACCGAGGGCATGTATCGCGGCTACGCGCGCGTCGGTGAAGCGCCCGTCACGGCGATCTACCGATGATCGATACGGCCAACACGCTTCCCGGTTCGCGCGTCATCGACGTGCGTGATCTGTCGGTGTCGTTCCGCTCGCGTGCGCGCACCGTCGAGGCCGTGCGCAAGGTATCGTTCGCCGTCGACCGTGGCGAGACGCTGGCGATCGTCGGCGAATCGGGTTCGGGCAAGTCGGTGACGTCGCTTGCGCTGATGCGGCTCGTCGAGCATGGCGGCGGGCGGATCTCGGCGGGCAGCATCGACTTCAGGCGGCGCAACGGCCAGGTGCTGGATCTCGCGAAGGCTTCCTCGGCGACGATGCGCGGCGTGCGCGGCGCCGACATCGCGATGATCTTCCAGGAGCCGATGACCTCGCTCAATCCGGTCTTCACGGTTGGCGACCAGATTGCGGAAGCCATTGCGCTGCATCAGGGCAAGAGCCGAGGCGAAGCGCGCGCGGAGGCGCTGCGCCTGCTCGATCTCGTGCGCATTCCCGAATCGAAACGCGTGTTCGCGCGCTATCCGCACCAGTTGTCGGGCGGCATGCGCCAGCGCGTGATGATCGCGATGGCGCTCTCGTGCAAGCCCGCACTGCTGATCGCCGACGAGCCCACCACTGCGCTCGACGTGACCATCCAGGCGCAGATCCTGCAACTCGTGCGCGGTTTGCAGGACGAGATGAACATGGGCGTGATCTTCATCACGCACGACATGGGCGTGGTCGCCGAAGTGGCGGATCGCGTGCTCGTGATGTATCGCGGCGAAAAAGTGGAGGAGGCGGATTCCGACCAGCTGTTCCACGCGCCGCAGCACCCGTACACGAAGGCCTTGCTTGCCGCGGTGCCCACGCTGGGCGCGATGCACGGCACCGACCGTCCGGCCAAATTCCCGATCCTCGAAGTCGCGCCGGTGGAAGCCGCGCCCGACGATGCAAGCGCGTTGCGCCCTTCGGCGGCGGTGGAACACGAGACCCAACCCGCCGTCGATCAGGCCACGCCGCCCATCCTGCGCGTGCGCGACCTGGTCACGCGCTTCCCGGTGAAGACGGGCCTGTTCGGGCGCACGACGGCGGCGGTGCATGCGGTCGAACGCGTGAGCTTCGACTTGCGCCCGGGCGAGACGCTGGCGCTCGTCGGCGAATCGGGCTGCGGCAAGTCGACCACCGGGCGCTCGCTGCTCAGGCTGGTGGAAAGCCAGAGCGGTTCCATCGAATTCGACGGACGCGACATCAGCAAGCTGCAAGGGCACGAACTTCAGGCACTCCGGCGCAATATCCAGTTCATCTTCCAGGACCCGTTCGCCTCGCTCAATCCGCGTCTTACGGTGGGCTTCTCGGTGATGGAGCCGCTGCTGGTGCATGGCGTCGCGAGCGGCCGCGAAGCGCAGGCGCGCGTGGACTGGCTGCTCGACAAGGTCGGCTTGCCGCCAGAAGCCGCGCAGCGCTATCCGCACGAATTCTCGGGTGGACAGCGGCAACGCATCGCCATTGCACGCGCGCTCGCGCTGAATCCGAAGGTCGTGATCGCCGATGAATCCGTCTCCGCGCTCGATGTTTCCGTGCGCGCGCAGATCGTCAATCTGATGCTCGATCTGCAACGGGAACTGGGCGTCGCGTATCTGTTCATCTCGCACGACATGGCCGTGGTCGAACGCGTGAGCCATCGCGTGGCGGTGATGTATCTGGGGCAGATCGTCGAGATCGGGCCGCGCGCCGCCGTGTTCGAGGCGCCGCGTCATCCCTATACGAGAAAGCTGATGAGCGCGGTGCCGGTGGCCGATCCCGCGCGCCGCCATGCGCAGCGCATGCTCGCCGCCGATGAAATCCCGAGCCCGATCCGCGCGCTCGGAGACGAACCCGTAGTCGCGAAACTGGTTGCGGTCGGACCAGACCACTTTGTCGCCGAGCATCACGTGGGCGGCGCTTACTAAAAGCACTTCAACAAGGAGTCAACCGATGCCGTCCTCTCGTCCTCATTCGTTGCGCGCGCTGATTGCAGCCGGCGCCTTCGCGACGCTCGCCGCGCTCGGCCCGGTCACGGCGGCGCATGCGCAAAGCACCGCCGTGATGGCCGTCGCCTCGACCTTCACGACGATGGATCCGTACGACGCCAACGACACGCTCTCGCAGGCGGTGGCGAAGTCCTTCTACCAGGGGCTGTTCGGCTTCGACAAGGACATGAAGATCCAGAACGTGCTCGCCACCAGCTACGAGGCGAGCCCGGACGCGAAGGTCTACACGATCCACTTGCGCCACGACGTCAAGTTCCACGACGGCACCGACTTCAACGCGGACGCGGTGAAGGCCGTGTTCGACCGGGTCACGAATCCGGACAACAAGCTCAAGCGCTACAACCTGTTCAACAAGA
Organism: Caballeronia sp. LZ043; assembly: GCF_031451075.1. Taxonomy (NCBI): domain Bacteria; kingdom Pseudomonadati; phylum Pseudomonadota; class Betaproteobacteria; order Burkholderiales; family Burkholderiaceae; genus Caballeronia; species Caballeronia sp. LZ043. Next base: position 415,901 of record NZ_JARUXT010000004.1, read on the forward strand.
TCGAGAAGACTGAAGTGATCGACCCGTACACGGTGAAGATCACGCTGAAGATTCCGTTCTCGGCGTTCATCAACGTGCTGGCGCATCCGTCGGCGGTGATGATCTCGCCGACCGCCCTCAAGAAGTACGGCAAGGAGATTGCGTTCCATCCGGTCGGCACGGGGCCGTTCGAGTTCGTCGAATGGAAGCAGACCGACGACCTGAAGGTGAAGAAGTTCGCCGGCTACTGGAAGAAGGGCTTGCCGAAGATCGACATGATCGACTGGAAGCCGGTGGTGGACAACAACACGCGCGCCGCGCTGATGCAGACCGGTGAAGCGGACTTCGCGTTCTCGATTCCGTTCGAGCAGGCCGCCACGCTCAAGGCGAGCCCGAAGGTGGACCTGGTTGCGGCGCCGTCGATCATCCAGCGCTACGTCAGCATGAACGTGCTGCAGAAGCCGTTCGACAATCCGAAGGTGCGCGAGGCGCTCAACTACGCCATCAACAAGGAAGCGCTCGTGAAGGTCGCGTTCGCGGGCTACGCTGTGCCGGCCGAAGGCGTGGTGCCGCCGGGCGTCGACTATGCGACCAAGCTCGGCCCCTGGAAATACGATCCCGCGAAGGCGCGCGAACTGCTGAAGGAAGCGGGCTATCCGAACGGCTTCGAGACCACGCTCTGGTCCGGCTATAACCACACGACCGCGCAGAAGATCATCCAGTTCGTGCAGCAGCAGCTCGCGCAAGTGGGCGTGAAGACGACGGTCGAAGCGCTCGAGGCAGGTCAACGGGTGCAGCGTGTCGAGAGCGCGCCGGATCCGAAGACGGCGCCGGTGCGCATGCTGTACATCGGCTGGTCGTCGTCGACGGGCGAAGCGGACTGGGCCATTTCGCCGCTGCTGGGCGGCTCGTCCTTCCCGCCGAAGCTCTTCAACACCGCGTACTACAAGAACGACAAGGTCGACGACGATCTCGCGAAAGCGCTCGCCACGACCGATCGCGGCGAGAAGGCGAAGCTCTACGCCGACGCGCAGAAGCAGATCTGGACCGATGCGCCGTGGATCTTCCTCGTCACGGAGAAGGTGGTGTACGCGCACAGCAAGCGTCTGTCCGGCGCGTACGTGATGCCTGACGGCTCGTTCAGCTTCGACGAGATCGCGCTCAAGTAATGGCCCGTGGCCGGGCTTCGCCGCCCGGCCGCTCTCTCACTCAAAACGATGCTCACTTTCCTCGTCAAGCGTCTGTTCGGCCTGCTGCCGACGCTCGTCATCGTCGCGGTGCTGGTGTTCTTCTTCGTACACATGCTGCCGGGCGATCCGGCGCGGCTCGCCGCCGGCCCCGAAGCCGACGCACAGACCGTTGCGCTGGTGCGCGCCGATCTCGGCCTCGACAAGCCGCTGCCGCAGCAACTGGTGAGCTTCTTCGGGAAGATCGTGCAGTTCGACTTCGGCACCTCGACGCGCAGCAAGCGGCCCGTCTCGACGGAAATCGCCGAGCGCTTCATGCCGACACTCTGGCTCACGCTCGCGAGCATGGTGTGGGCCGTGATCTTCGGCATGGCGATCGGGATTGTTTCGGCGGTGTGGCGCAATCGCTGGCCCGACCGGCTCGGCATGACGCTTGCCGTCTCAGGCATTTCGTTTCCGGCGTTCGCGCTCGGCATGCTGCTGATCGAGATTTTCTCGGTGAAGCTCGGCTGGCTGCCGATTGTCGGCGACGGCACCTGGAAGGGCTACGTGCTGCCGTCCATCACGCTGGGCGCGGCTGTCGCGGCGGTGATGGCGCGCTTCACGCGGGCGTCCTTCGTCGAGGTGCTGGGCGAGGACTTCGTGCGCACCGCGCGCGCGAAGGGCGTCCACGAGCCGATGGTCATCGTCAAGCACTGCCTGCGCAACGCAATGATCCCGGTCGTCACGATGATGGGCCTGCAATTCGGTTTCCTGCTCGGCGGCTCGATCGTGGTCGAGAAGGTGTTCAACTGGCCGGGGCTCGGACGGCTGCTCGTCGATGCCGTCGAGATGCGCGACTACCCGGTGATCCAGGCGGAAGTGCTGCTGTTTTCGCTCGAATTCATCGTGATCAATCTGGTCGTGGACGTGCTGTACGCCGTCATCAACCCGACCATCCGTTTCAAGTAAGTCAAGTGAGGACCGCATGAGCGCGACCGCAGAAAGCGCAGTGAATGCCGCGCAGGAGATCCGCACGCCGTGGCGCGAATTCTGGCGCAAGTTCAAACGGCAGCATGTTGCATTGATCGCGGCGGGGTTCGTGTTGCTGCTGGTGGTGATCGCGATCATCGCGCCGTATATCGCGCCCTATGATCCGGAGAACTACTTCGACTACGACGCGCTCAACGCGGGTCCTTCGGCGGCGCACTGGCTCGGCGTCGATTCGCTCGGGCGCGATATTTTGAGCCGGATCCTCGTCGGCAGCCGCATCTCGTTGACGGCAGGCCTGCTGTCGGTCGTGATCGGCGCGGTCATCGGCACCTTCTTCGGGCTGCTCGCCGGTTACTACGAAGGCTGGTGGGACCGCATCGTCATGCGCGTCGCCGACGTGCTGTTCGCGTTTCCTGGCATTCTGCTTGCCATCGGCGTCGTCGCGATTCTCGGCAACGGCATGGTGAACGTGGTGTGCGCGGTCGCGATCTTCAGCATTCCCGCGTTCGCGCGGCTGGTGCGCGGCAACACGCTCGCGCTCAAGCATCTGACTTACATCGAGGCGGCGCGGAGCATCGGCGCGTCGGACTGGACGATTCTCGCGCGGCACATCCTGCCGGGCACGATTTCATCGGTGGTCGTGTACTTCACGATGCGCATCGGCACGTCGATCATCACTGCCGCCAGCCTGTCGTTCCTCGGCCTCGGCGCGCAGCCGCCGACGCCCGAGTGGGGCGCGATGCTCAACGAAGCACGCGCCGACATGGCCATGGCGCCGCACGTCGCGATCTTCCCTAGCCTGGCCATCTTCTTCACGGTGCTCGCCTTCAACCTGCTCGGCGACGGCCTGCGCGACGCGCTCGATCCGAAGCTCGACCGGCCATGATGCAGGTACCGCATATCGGCAGGTTGCGGGCGGGCGCGCGCGGCAGCATCACGGACGTCGCCGGCGTAAGCGTCGGTCATTGCACGCTCGATCAAGGCGCGATCCAGACCGGCGTCACGGTATTGCGTACCCATCCCGGCGATCCGTACCGCGCGAAGACGCCCGCCGGCGTCTGCGTCATCAATGGCTTCGGCAAGAGCATCGGGCTCGTTCAGGTGGAAGAACTCGGCGTGCTGGAAACGCCCATCGCGCTGACCAACACGTTCGGCGTCGGCACGGTCGCGAATGCGCAGATTCGCGCGGCGATTCGCGCGAATCCGCGCATCGGGCGCGAGGAGCCGAGCGTCAATCCGCTCGTGCTCGAATGCAACGACAGCTATCTCAACGACTTGCAGGCGCTTGCCGTGGACGAAGCGCATTACGGCAGCGCGCTCGATGCCTGCAGCGCCACGTTCGAGCGCGGCGCGGTGGGCGCGGGGCGCGGCATGTCGTGCTTCGAACTGAAGGGCGGCATCGGCACGGCGTCGCGCGTGGCGCGCGTCGAGGCAAGCGATTACACGACCGGTGCGCTCGTGCTCGCCAATTTCGGCCGCTTGCCGCAACTGACCATCGACGGTGTGGCGCTCGGCCGCGAGTTGCACGGCGATGCGAAAGCACAGCCCGAGCAGGGCTCGATCATCATGCTCGTCGCCACCGACGCGCCGCTCGATGCGCGCCAGTTGCGGCGGCTCGCGCAGCGCGCGGCGGCGGGCCTCGCGCGCACCGGTTCGGTTTATGGACATGGCAGCGGCGACATCGCGCTGGCCTTCTCGACGGCTTATACCGTGCCACACGACGCCGCTTACGTGAACGTGCCGCCGCTGCTCGCCGATGCCGCGCTCGACCCGCTGTTCCAGGCCGCCGCCGACAGCATCGAACAAGCCATTCTCGACGCGCTGTTCAGTGCGCAGACGGTCACGGGGCGCGACGGCCATCGGCGTGTCTCGCTCAACGAAGCTTTGCAGGCGCGATCATGAAAGTCCTTATTTCGACGGATATCGAAGGCATCGCGGGCGTGTTCCATCCGGAGCAAGTGCGCGCCGGCAACGGCGAGTACGAGCAGGCGCGCCGCTGGATGTCCCGCGAGGCCAACGCGGCCGCGCTCGGTGCGTTCGAAGGCGGCGCGACGCAGGTATGGATCAACGATTCGCATGGCGGCTTTCGCAATCTGCTGCCCGACCTGTTCGATCCGCGCGTGCGCCTCGTGCTCGGCAAGCCGCGTACGCTCGGCATGATGGCGGGTCTCGAAGCCACGCCCGATGTGGTGTTCATGATCGGCTATCACGCGCGTGCGCAAAGCCGCGGCATTCTCGCGCACACCATTAACAGCGCGGCGTTCGCGCGCGTCACGCTCGACGGCGAGGAAACCGGCGAAGCGGGCCTGTATGGCCGGCTCGCCGAGGAACGCGGCGCACGTGTCGCGCTGCTCACCGGCGACGACGTATTCGGCGCCGAAACGCTGCCGGTGTTTCCCGGCGCGCGCTTCCTGTGCGTCAAGACCGCGCACGGCTATTCGAGCGGCGTGACTGAAACGCCCACAGCCGCCTGCGAGGCGATCCAGCTCGCGGCGCGCGAGACTATCGAAGGCGCGGCTTCGCTTGATCGGATGCCCAAGCTTTCACGCGCTGAGCATCGCTGTGAACTGCGCGCGCAGAGCAGCGCCTACGCCGATCTCTTCGGCCAGTGGCCTGCGCTCGAACGCATCGATGCCGTCACGCTCGCTTTCGATGGGCCCTGCATCGAACATGTGGTGCGCACATTAAATTGCCTTTCGGCAATGTCCTTCATGTTACGTTAAGCGCCTTAACGGATCGGGTGGTCTGTCGCTAGAATGGAGCCCGCCGTAGGACTGGCTACCCTTGACGCACATCGCAGGCGACCCTCATGCACGACGTGAAGCTCGAACACAACGACGACGAAACCCTCGATCCCGCCGCGCCCCAGGTCGCGGCGCGCGGCTCGCTGTTCATCGACGGTCATGACGCCGGCAGTTGGGAACAGCGGCGCGACGGCACGTGGGCCGCGCACGTGCGGCACCGCGACGGATGGATCGTCGAGCCGAGCCGCGAAGCGCTGATCGGGCGGCTTGCCGGCGCGGCATGAGTCTGCCCGCGCAGCCATCGCATCATCCAAACAACATCGAAGCGGTTCAACACTGACATGTATCTGTCGATCATCGCCGTGGGAATCGGCGGCGGCCTGGGGTCGCTGCTCAGGTGGGTCTTGAGCCTGCGTCTCAACGCCGTCTTTCCGAACCTGCCGCTCGGCACGTTCGCGGCCAACGTCATCGCGGGCTACATCATCGGCGTGGCAGTCGCGGTCTTCGCGCGCTTCCCCGATATCCCGGTGGAATGGCGGCTCTTCATCATCACCGGGCTGATGGGCGGACTTTCGACGTTCTCGTCGTTTTCCGCCGAAGTGGTCGCGCATCTTCAGCAAGGACGGCTCGGCTGGGCATTCACCGAGATCGCCCTGCACGTGGGCGCCTCGCTGCTCATGACCGCGCTCGGCATCGCGACGGTCGCCGTGGCCACCTGACACGACGCGTGTCAATACCGTCGCCGTCCTCTCACACGCATCAGGTCAAACGTTTGCGCGCCGCGTCTCCACGCCGGCCGCGCATGCAGCTGACGCAATGATTTTTTTACTCTTGAAAGCAGGAAGGTAAAGATATGGCAGGGTTCCCGCTCATCGAAGTCTGGCCCTATCAGCCGAGTGACCTATCGGCGGTGATCGAGCTGTTCCAGCATTCGATCCGCGAAACAGCCTCGGCCGATTACAACCAGGCGCAAATCGACGCATGGGTGCAAGTCGATCGCGACGAATGGGAACTCGCCCGCGCGAGCCGGCCGACCTGGGTGGCGCTGGTCGATGGCGACATCGCCGGATTCGCGGATCTGGAAAAGAACGGCCTGATCGACATGATGTTCGTCCATCCGAAATATCAGCGCCAAAGCGTCGGGACCTCGCTGCTCGCGCGGATCGAGGCCGAGGCCGACGAGTGCGGCATCACCTGCCTGCACACCTATTCCAGCATCACGGCGAAGCCGTTCTTCGAATATTGCGGCTTCACGATGCTGCTGGCGCGCGCCGTGGTCGTGCGCGATGAGCGCTTCATCCAGTACGTCATGGAAAAAGTGCTTTGACTGACTGAAAATGTATAGACAACATGCGGATTCCGCTTGCCGCAGGATTGGTGGAATCCCGCATGTCCTGTGTTTCGATCTTGTCGCGGGCTCGTGCTGCGTTTAGACTTGAGCCCAACTTGTATAGACAGGACGAATCATGATGATGCTCACGCCCGGCCAGTTGACCTTGCCACAATTGCGCCGCATCGCGCGCGGCTCGGACACGCTAGAGCTCGATCCCGCGAGCTTCGGCGCCATCGATGCCAGCGCGCGCGCCGTCGCGGCGATCGCCGCAAAGGGCGATCCGGCCTACGGCATCAATACGGGCTTCGGGCGGCTCGCCAACACGCATATCCCCGCCGATCAGCTCGAACTGCTGCAGAAGAATCTGGTGCTGTCGCATGCGGTGGGCGTCGGCGAGCCAATGTCGCGTCCCGTCGTGCGCCTCCTGATGGCGCTCAAGCTGTCGAGTCTCGGGCGCGGGCATTCGGGGATCCGCCGCGAGGTCATCGAGGCGCTCGTCACGCTGTTCAACGCCGACGTCCTGCCGGTCATTCCGGTGAAGGGCTCGGTCGGCGCATCGGGCGATCTCGCGCCGCTCGCGCATATGTCGACGGCCCTGCTCGGGCTCGGCGAAGTGACGATCCGCGGCGAGCGCGCCCAGGCCGCCGACGGTCTTGCGGCCGCCGGTCTCAAGCCATTGACGCTGCAGGCGAAGGAAGGCCTCGCGCTGCTCAACGGCACGCAGGCGTCGGCGGCGCTCGCGCTGCATAACCTGTTCGCGATCGAGGACCTGTTCCGCACCGGACTGGTCGCGGGCGCGCTGTCGGTGGATGCGGCGGCGGGTTCGGTCGTGCCGTTCGATGCGCGCATTCATGAACTGCGCGGGCATCGCGGGCAGATCGAGGCGGCGTCGGCGTATCGGACGCTGCTGAAGGGCTCGGGCATCAATCTGTCGCACGCGGACTGCGAGAAAGTGCAGGACCCGTACAGCCTGCGCTGCCAGCCGCAGGTGATGGGCGCGTGTCTCGACCAGATGCGGCATGCGGCCGAAGTGCTGCTGATCGAATCGAATGCGGTCTCGGACAATCCGCTGATCTTCCCCGACACCGGGGAAGTCCTCTCGGGCGGCAACTTTCACGCGGAGCCGGTCGCCTTCGCCGCCGACAATCTCGCGCTCGCCGCCGCTGAAATCGGCGCGCTGGCGGAACGTCGCATCGCGCTGCTGATCGACGCCACGCTCTCCGGGCTGCCGCCGTTCCTGGTCCGCGACGGCGGCGTCAACTCGGGCTTCATGATCGCGCACGTGACGGCGGCGGCGCTGGCGTCGGAGAACAAGACGCTGGCCCATCCGGCATCGGTCGATTCGCTGCCGACTTCTGCCAACCAGGAAGACCACGTCTCGATGGCTACCTTCGCCGCACGCAAGCTCGGCGATATCGCCAGCAACACGGCCAACATCCTCGCCATCGAACTGCTGGCCGCGGCGCAGGGCGTCGATCTGCGCGCGCCGCATCGCACCAGCGCGCCATTGCTCGAAGTCATGGAGACCTTGCGCGCACACGTGCCGCATTACGATCTCGACCGTTATTTCGCGCCGGACATCGCGGCGATCGCCACGCTCGTGCAGCAGGGCGCGATTGCACGGCACAGCCCGTTTGCGTTCGCGTCGGAACAGGTGGCATGAGCACGCCTGCGTATCAGGAGATCAAGGACTACATTCTCCGGCGCATCCATGTGGGCGAATGGCGCGAGGGCGATCAGGTGCCCTCAGAGAACGAGCTCGCGCGGGAGTTCAAGGTGGCGCGCATGACCGTCAACCGTGCGCTGCGCGAGCTGACCGCCGAGCAGGTTCTCACGCGCGTGCAAGGCGCGGGCACCTTCGTCGCGCAGCCGAAATATGCGTCGACGCTCGTGGAAATCCGCAGCATCTCGGACGAGATTGCCGCGCGCGGGCATGCGTATCGTGCGCAGGTGCTGCATCTGGGGGCGTCCATCGTCGACGAACAACTGGCCGCCGAGATGCAGCTTGCGCTCGGCAGTCCGGTGTTCCATTCGCGCGTGCTGCATCTTGAAAACGACGAGCCCGTGCAGCTCGAAGAACGTTACGTGAATCCCGTGCTTGCGCCGGAATATGCGCGTCAGGACTTTACGACGATCACGCCTAACCAGTACCTGATGAGCGCGGCGCCGTTGCAGCGCGTGGAGTATCGGATCGAGGCGTCGGTGCCGTCGGCGGAGATCCGGCTTGCGCTCGCGATGAAAGAGCACGCGCCTTGTTTGCTGCTGCACCGGCGCACCTGGTCGCGCGACGCAGTGGCGTCCGTGGCCAACCTCTGGCATCCCGGCGACCGCTATCAGTTCACCGGACACTTCTGAATTCATGATGATTCGTGCAGCTTCGCTCGTGCCGCAGCCGTGGAAGAACGGCGGCGGGATGACGCGCGAAATCGCGACGGGGCCGCAGGGCGCGTCGCTGGATGGGTTCGCGTGGCGTCTTTCGCTCGCGGATGTGGCGCTGGATGGCGCGTTCTCTTCGTTTGCGGGCGTCGATCGGGTGCTCGTGCTGCTCGATGGCGCAGGCATGCGGCTCGCGGAAGCGGGCGGTGCGATGCATGTGCTCGACCGGCCGCTGGCCATGGCGCGCTTTGCGGGCGAGACAGCGATTCAGGCGACGCTGATCGACGGTCCGACGCGCGATTTCAACGTGATGGTGCGTCGCGATCTCGCGCGCGCGACTGTCGAGGCCCTGCGGGGCACGCATGCGATCGAGTGTGGGCATGATGTGACGTTCGTCTTTTGCGTGAGCGGACAGATCGACATGGCGCTTGCCGATGGCGCTTGTCTCACGCTTCATTCAGGCGACACGATGCGGCTCGATCAACCGGCAGCGTGCATCGCGCAGGACGAGGCGGGGTGGCTGCATATCGGTATCGACTTGAATCGGGACCGCGCGAAGGCCAATTGAAGCTGTCAGGAAGATGGCGATTGGCTGGCCTATGCGCAATGACGTTTTCGCGTCGTTGCCGCGGGATAGCGGGCAAGGTACGGCTTATTTCTTAAAAAAAACATTGAAATCAATAAGATGGAGCGGGCCGGCACGACTTGGACTGCCGTCGGCGTTCTAACCTGAAGAAACGCATTATTGCAATAAGAACAAATAAGTTTCGTTGAAATCGGGGTTTCCCCTAGGTTGCATGCCTCCTACACTGTCTTCAAGCGAAACAAAATCTGAAACGACTTAATAGCTTTCGATTCGGTTTCGATTTCAAAACAAGACAATCTGGAGGTTCATCATGATCAAGGCATTCGTTCCCGCGCTCGTCATCGCCACTGCTCTTGCTGCTCCGAGCTTCGCGTTTGCACAAAGCAATGCGCCGGTGACCCGCGCTCAAGTCCGCGCCGAACTGGTTCAACTGGAAAAGGCCGGCTACAACCCGTCGCAAGACCGCGTGAACTATCCGCAGCAACTGCAAGCAGCACAAGCCCGCGTGAACGCCGAAGACGGCCAGACGGCTTATGGCGCTTCGACCGCAGGTACCTCGCAGTCGGGTGCTGCGAACGGTGCAGCGCGCGCCAATGTGTCGATGTCGGATCGCAACTCGGTCTACTTCGGTCACTGATTCGACCCGGCGGATGCGCCGGGACAGCAGCGTTGAAGAGCAGGTGCAGTTGATGTAGCAACTGAGGTGGCAGTTGAAGGTGAAGAAGCAGTTGACGTTGTAGTTGCAGTCTCAGAAAGCAAGAGCAGTGGCATTACCAGCAGTATATGCGAGAAATGCAGTAGGCAGTGAAGCATTACCGCTGCAAGCAGTAAGCATCACGCAGTACCGGAACGCCGGCCGCTACAGAGCGACCGGCGTTTTTTTTATTTCTCGACTGCGTCTGCATTGCCAGGCGACACCGCGCCGCATGCGCGAATCACGAGCCTGACCACTTCCTCCGTCTGCGCATCGAAGGCCTTGCGCGTCAGCGCACGTTTGCCCTTGAGCGCGCGGATCTGTGCATCGAAGTCGGCGTAATGCTGGGTGATCGCCCAGATCATGAACATGAAGGTATCCGCCTCGACCGGCGCGAGCAGGCCGCGCGCGACCCAGCCGTCGATCACCTTCACGCGCGTGTCGAGCCAAGGCTTCACGCGCTCGTTGAGAATGTCCTGCATGTGATGGGCGCCGTGGATGATCTCGCTCGCCCACACCTTCGAGCCGAGCGGCCTGCGTCGCGACAGCTCCATCTTCGCGCGGACATAGCCGCCAATCGCTTCCACCGGATCATCGCTGCATTCGAACGTGTCCGCCGCGCGATGCCAGTCTTCGAACAGGTCTTCGAGCACCCGGCGGTACAGCGCCAGCTTGGTCGGAAAGTAGTAATGCAGGTTGGCCTTGGGCAGGCCGGCGCGCTCGGCGATCATCGCGGTGCTCGCGCCTTCGAGTCCCTTTTCCGCAAATACCTCTTCCGCGCAGGCCAGCAACTGCGCCTCGTTGCTCTCGCGGATCTGCGCCTTGCGCCGCCGCAAGGGGGGCGTCTCGGCCTCGCTTCCGGTGATGCCGTGTGCCGCGTCGTCGTGTCTCATCGTCGATTGTCGAGCTCGTGTGTGCCGCATCGTGCCTCAATTGCGCCGTTCATGCACGCCGCGCTGCATCGCGACGAAAGCGCCGCCTGAGCCAAGCCACATCGATGCTGCACAGCAATGGCATGCAAATCGCTTGGTACGCCTGCGCACGAAAGACGTTGATTTGCTTATTTTAATCGGCTACAACCTGTCCAACCGGACAGGATTCGACAAGTGCTCCGTCGAAAAGAAGCACACCGCTTGCAGCATGCATCGCAGAACAGACTTGTGCACCGCCACTGTGCGGCATGCACGAGCGCGGTTCCCACAGACGAAGGCCGATAGTAAGGAGCGCGCCGCATGAACGCTGTCACGGATTCACTTCGAGAGGCTGGTCTCGACACATCCATCAAGGTCAACGGCGAGAGACTGTGGAACAGTCTCATGACGATGGCGAAGATCGGCGCCACGCCCAAAGGCGGCGTGTGCCGCCTGGCGCTGACCGACCTCGACCGGGAAGGCCGCGATCTCATCGTTTCCTGGGCGAAGGAAGCGGGCTGCACGGTGAGCGTCGATCAGATGGGCAACGTGTTCATGCGGCGCGCCGGCCGCAACCTCGACGCCTTGCCCGTGATGACCGGCTCACACGCCGATTCGCAGCCCACCGGCGGCCGCTTTGACGGCATCTATGGCGTGCTCGGCGGACTGGAAGTGATCCGCTCGCTGAACGATCGCGGCATCGAGACCGAACATCCGATCGAAGTCGTCATCTGGACCAACGAGGAAGGCTCGCGCTTCGCCCCGGCGATGGTGGCGTCCGGCGTCTTCGCAGGCGCCTTCACGCTCGACTATGGCCTGTCGCGCAAGGACACCGACGGCAAGACGATCGGCGAGGAACTGAAGCGCATTGGCTATGCGGGCGATCAGCCATGCGGCGGGCGCAAGCTGCATGCGGCATTCGAACTGCACATCGAGCAGGGACCGATACTCGAAGCCGAAAACAAGACGATCGGCGTCGTGACCGATGCGCAGGGTCAGCGCTGGTATGAGATCACGCTGACGGGTCAGGAAGCGCACGCGGGCCCCACGCCGATGCCGCGCCGCAAGGACGCCTTGCTCGGCGCCGCGCGCGTGGTGGATCTGGTGAACCGCATCGGCCTCGACCATGCGCCGCTTGCCTGCGCGACGGTCGGCATGCTGCAGGTGCATCCGAATTCACGCAATGTGATCCCGGGTCGCGTGTTCTTCACGGTGGACTTCCGTCATCCCGACGACGCCGTGCTCGCCCGCATGGATGCGGCGCTGCGCGAAGGCGTCGAGCGCATTGCGGGCGAGATCGGCTTGCAGACCGAACTCGAGCAGATCTTCTACTACGAACCCGTCAAGTTCGATGCCGCGTGTGTCGCGTCCGTCCGCGCGGCGGCGCAGCGCTTCGGCTATTCGCATCGCGACATGGTGTCGGGCGCGGGCCACGACGCGTGCTATCTCGCGCGGGTCGCACCGACATCGATGGTGTTCGTGCCGTGCGTGGACGGCATCAGTCATAACGAAATCGAAGACGCGACGCAGGAGTGGATCGAGTCGGGGGCCAACGTGCTCCTGCACGCGATGCTCGAACGCGCGTCGGAACCCGCCTCTTAAGCAACGCTTTTGTCATCGCAAATCAATCCGTCCGCGACCCCACACGCGGACGGAAGGCATCGTCACGCCTTCATCGAGGAACGTGTATGACCATGAAAACCATCGGCGACATTGCGGCCGGACGCCTTGCACCGGAACAGCTCGCCTGCGAATTCGCGGATGTCGCGCCCTTGCTCGACGCCACCGCCGCGGCCGCTGCGGCGAGCCGCTGCTTTTATTGCTACGACGCGCCGTGCATCCAGGCCTGTCCCACGCAAATCGACATTCCCGGCTTCATTCGCAAGATCGGCAACGGCAACCTGAAGGGCGCCGCTGTGGACATTCTCTCCGCCAATCCGCTCGGCGGCATGTGTGCGCGCGTCTGCCCGACGGAGATTCTTTGCGAAGGTAGTTGCGTACGCAATCATCCGGGCGACCAGCCGGTGGCGATCGGCGCATTGCAGCGTCACGCCACCGACCGCGCAATGGCCCGGGGCGAGCCCTTGTTCGCGCGCGCGCCGGAGACGGGCCGGCGCGTGGCGGTCGTCGGCGCGGGTCCGGCGGGGCTCGCGTGCGCGTACCGGCTCGCGCTGGCGGGACATCGCGCGGTGATCTTCGATGCGCGCGACAAACCGGGCGGCCTCAACGAATACGGCATCGCGGCGTACAAGACGGTCGAAGACTATGCGCAACGCGAGATCGAATGGCTGCATTCGATTGGCGGCATCGAGATCAGGACGGGCATGGCGCTCGGCCGCGATGTCACGCTCGACGAACTGCGCACGCAATACGACGCGGTGTTCATCGGCTTCGGGCTGGCGGGCGTGCGTGAGCTGGCGCTCGAAGGCGAGACGCTCGGCGGCGTGATGAACGCGGTGGATTTCATCGAGCAGGTGCGTCAGGCCGATGAACTCGCGAGCGTGCCGGTGGGGCGGCGTGTCGTTGTGATCGGCGGCGGCAATACGGCCGTGGATGCCTGCGTGCAGAGCCGCAAGCTCGGCGCGACCAGCGTGACGATGGCTTACCGGCGCGGCGTCGACAACATGAGCGCAACGTGGGCGGAGCGCGAGTTCGCGCAAACCAACGGCGTCACGATCGTCACGCATGCGAAGCCCGTACGGCTGCTCGGCATGGACGGCCAGGTGAGCGGCGTGGAGTTCGAGCGCGACGCGGAGCGCTTCGTGATCGAGGCCGACATGGTGCTGAAGGCGATCGGTCAGACGCTCGTGCCGGTGGGCGTTGCGCGCGAACTGCTGACGCTGGATGGCGGACGCATCGTCACGGACGAGAACCGTCAGACGACCCTCGCGAAAGTCTGGGCGGGCGGCGACTGCGCGACCCATGAAGGACTCGATCTCACCGTGCAGGCCGTGCAGGACGGCAAGATCGCGGCGGCGTCCATCGATGCATCGTTCGAACTGACCGCCATCAAGGCTGCGTGAATCCCTGCGTGAATCCCTGGAAGGAATCCAACGAACATGGCTGACCTGACTTGCAACATCGCCGGCATCACTTCGCCGAATCCCTTCTGGCTGGCCTCCGCGCCGCCCACCGACAAGGCCTATAACGTCAACCGCGCCTTCGAGGCGGGCTGGGGCGGCGTGGTCTGGAAGACGCTGGGACTGGACCCGCACGTCGTCAACGTGAGTTCGCGCTACGGCGCGGTGCAATGGAACGGCCAGCGTATCGCGGGGCTGAACAACATCGAGCTGATTACCGACCGGCCGCTCGACATCAACCTGCGCGAGATCGAACAGGTGAAGCGCGACTGGCCCGATCGCGCGCTGATCGTGTCGCTGATGGTGCCGTGCAACGAACGCGACTGGAAGTGGATCCTGACGCAGGTCGAGGACACGGGCGCCGATGCGGTCGAACTGAACTTCGGCTGTCCGCACGGCATGAGCGAGCGCGGCATGGGCGCGGCTGTGGGACAGGTGCCCGAATATGTGGAGATGGTCACGCGCTGGGTGAAGGAGGGCACGAAGCTGCCGTGCCTCGTCAAGCTGACGCCCAACATCAGCGACATCCGCATGGGCTCGCGCGCCGCGTTCAAGGGCGGCGCGGACGGCGTGTCGCTGATCAACACGATCAACTCGATCGTGGCCGTCGATCTCGACGAGATGGCGCCGATGCCCACCGTCGATGGCCGCGGCACGCACGGCGGCTACTGCGGCCCGGCCGTGAAGCCGATCGCGCTGAACATGGTCGCGGAAATCGCACGCGATCCGGAGACGCCGAACCTGCCGATCTCGGGCATCGGCGGTATCTCGTCGTGGCGCGACGCGGCCGAGTTCATGGTGCTGGGCGCGGGCAGCGTGCAGGTCTGCACGGCGGCGATGCACTACGGCTTTCGCATCGTCAGCGATCTCGCGGATGGCCTCTCGAACTGGATGGACGAAAAAGGCTACGCGACGCTCGACGACATTCGCGGCCGCGCCGTGCCCAACGTCACCGACTGGAAATACCTCAACCTCAAGTACGACATCAAGGCGCGCATCGATCAGGACAAGTGCATTCAGTGCGGGCTGTGTCATATCGCGTGCGAGGACACATCGCATCAGGCCATTCTTGCGCAGAAGGACGGCAAGCGTCATTTCGAAGTGGTCGATGCGGAATGTGTCGGCTGCAACCTGTGCATGCATGTGTGCCCGGTCGAGCAGTGCATCACGATGGAACGCGTCGATGCCGGCGAGTACGCGAACTGGACCACGCACCCGAACAATCCGGCGCGCGTGACCGACGAAGAGGCCGTGAAGGCAGCCTGAGCGAGGCGTAGCGTTCCGCATCCATCGTTTCCTGGACACATCAACCGGAGTGCATCCGATGAAGCAGACAGCGCACGACGTCGAGGCCAGCAGCCTGTACAACGACGATCTCGCGCCCACCGGCCCCGCGCAGCGAACCTGGAAGTGGTATCACTTCGCGGCGCTGTGGGTCGGCATGGTGATGAACATCGCGTCGTACATGCTCGCGGCAGGTCTCACGGAGCAGGGCATGTCGCCGTGGCAGGCGGTGCTGACCGTGCTGCTCGGCAACCTGATCGTGCTCGCGCCGATGCTGTTGATCGGCCATGCGGGCGCGAAGCACGGCATTCCTTATGCGGTGCTCGTGCGTTCGTCGTTCGGCACGCAGGGCGCGAAGCTGCCCGCTCTGCTGCGGGCGGTGGTCGCGTGCGGCTGGTACGGCATCCAGACCTGGCTGGGCGGCAGCGCGATCTACACGCTGTTGAACATCCTCACCGGCAACGCGCTGCACGGTGCCGCGCTGCCGCTCATCGACATCTCGCTCGGACAGCTGGCGTGCTTCCTTGTGTTCTGGGCCTTGCAGCTGTACTTCATCTGGCATGGCACGGATTCGATCCGCTGGCTCGAAAGCTGGTCGGCGCCGATCAAGGTCGTGATGTGCATCGCGCTCGTGTGGTGGGCGACTTCGAAGGCGGGCGGACTGGGTTCGATGCTGTCGGCGCCGTCGCAGTTCGCGGCGGGCGGCAAGAAGGAAGGGTTGTTCTGGGCGACCTTCTGGCCGGGACTCACGGCGATGGTCGGCTTTTGGGCGACGCTCGCGCTCAACATTCCCGACTTCACGCGTTTCGCCCGCACGCAGCGTGATCAGGTGATCGGCCAGTCGATCGGACTGCCCGTGCCGATGGCCTTGCTCTCCGTGATCTCGGTGGTCGTGACCTCGGCGACGGTCGTGATCTACGGCCACGCCATCTGGGACCCGATTGACCTGACGAGCCGCATGACGGGCATCGGCGTGGGTGTCGCGCTGCTGATTCTCACGCTCGATACCATGTGCTGCAATCTCGCGGCCAATCTCGTCGGACCGGCCTATGACTTTTCGAGCCTGTGGCCGAAGGGCATTTCGTACCGGGCGGGCGGCATGATCACGGCGACCATCGCCATCGTGATGATGCCGTGGAAGATCCTCGCGACCACGCAGGGCTATATCTTCACTTGGCTGGTCGGCTATTCGGCCTTGCTCGGACCGGTGGCGGGCATCCTGATGGTCGATTACTTCCTGATTCGCGGCACGCGGCTCGATCAGCGCGAACTCTTCGACGAGCACGGCCAGTACTCGTATAGCAACGGCTGGAACGTGGCCGCCGTGGTTGCGTTGCTGGTCGGCGTGCTGCCCAACTTGCCGGGCTTCCTGCACACCGCGTTTCCAGCCTCGTTCCCGGGTGTACCGGCTTTCTTCAATACGCTCTACACGTATGCGTGGTTCGTGGGCCTCGTGCTGGCGGCGCTGGTCTATGGATCGTGGATGAAACTGCGCGGCTCGCCGCGCGCCGGCGTACTCAGCGCCTGAACGGCTCATTATCGGATTGCTTTCTGGAGGACGACTCATGCCTATCCTGATTCGCGGCGGTACCATCATCGATGCGGACCGCACCTGGCGCGCCGACGTGCTGTGCGCGGACCGGCAGGCCGGCGGCGCGATACTCGCCATCGGCACGGATCTCGACGCGCCCGCCGGCACGCAGACGGTCGATGCGGGCGGGCAGTACGTGATGCCCGGCGGCATCGATCCGCATACGCACATGGAACTGCCCTTCATGGGCACGACCGCCAGCGACGACTTCTACACCGGCACGGCGGCGGGTTTGTCGGGCGGCACGACGAGCATCATCGACTTCGTGATTCCGAGCCCGAAACAGCCGCTGATGGACGCGTTCAAGGAGTGGCGCGGCTGGGCCGAGAAGGCGTCGGCGGATTATGGCTTTCACGTCGCGGTGACGTGGTGGGACGAGTCCGTGCACCGCGACATGGGTTTGCTCGTGCAGGAACATGGGGTGTCGAGCTTCAAGCATTTCATGGCGTACAAGAACGCCATCATGGCCGACGACGAAGTGCTGGTGAACAGCTTCACGCGCTCGCTCGAACTCGGCGCGTTGCCGACGGTGCATGCCGAGAACGGCGAACTCGTATTCCAGCTGCAGAAGCAGTTGCTGGCCAAGGGCTTTCGCGGACCGGAGGCGCATCCGCTGTCGCGTCCGCCGGAAGTGGAGGGTGAGGCCGCCAATCGTGCGATCCGCATTGCGCAGGTGCTCGGCGTGCCGCTGTACATCGTGCATGTGTCGGCGAAGGATGCCGTCGAGGTCATCGCTAAGGCGCGCAACGACGGCCTGCGCGTGTTCGGCGAGGTGCTGCCGGGACATCTGGTGATCGATGAATCCGTTTATCGCGATCCGGACTGGACGCGTGCCGCCGCGCACGTGATGAGCCCGCCGTTCCGGTCGGCCGAACATCGCGAGGCCTTGTGGCGCGGCTTGCAATCGGGCCAATTGCACACCACGGCGACGGATCATTGCGTGTTCTGCGCGTCGCAGAAGGCGATGGGCCGCGAGGACTTCACGCGCATTCCAAACGGCTGCGGCGGCGTGGAAGACCGGATGTCGGTGCTGTGGCACCACGGCGTCAACATGGGCCGCCTGACGCCGAACGAATTCGTGCGCGTGACCTCGACCAATGCGGCGCAGATCTTCAATCTGTATCCGCGCAAGGGCGCGGTGCAGGTGGGGGCGGACGCGGATCTGGTCGTCTGGGATCCAAACGCGACGCGCACCATCTCCGTGAAGACGCATCATCAGAACGTGGACTTCAATGTCTTCGAGGGGATGACGGTGCAGGGCGTCGCGACCAGCACGCTTTCGCGGGGCGCGCTTGTCTGGACGGACGGCGAGTTGCGCGCGGAGCGCGGCGCGGGGCAGTATCTGAAGCGTCCGCCGAATGGGTCTTACTTCGAGGCGGCTCGGGTGGCGAACCGGTTGAAGGAGCCGCATCCGGTGGAGCGGGTCTGAGGCAGCCGCTGCGTGGCGTGGCTGTTTTTGCAGATGCGGTTTCACGCTCTTTCACGCGCTCGCAAGCATAATCCGGCAGGCTGGTGACTTTCTCACACTGCCGGATCATGCCGATGAAGATTGTTCAGGGAATGGGGCGCCTTGTGGCGCTGTGCGGCGTCGCAGTTGCGCTCGCGTTGCCGCTCGCATGCGTGGCGAACCCGAACGCATTGTGGGACATCGTCCACGATTATTGCGAGCCGGCCGCCGAAGGCGCGCCGGTGAAGCAGAAGTGCGCAGACGTAAATCTGCCGGAAGGTTATGCGGTGCTGAAGGATCTTGTGGGCGTCGCGCAATATCTGCTGATTCCGACGGCGCGCGTCTCCGGTATCGAAAGTCCCGCGCTGCTGGCACCGGATTCACCCAATTACTTTCGCGATGCCTGGAACGCGCGCGGGTACGTCGA
Source organism: Caballeronia sp. LZ043 (assembly GCF_031451075.1). Lineage (NCBI taxonomy): Bacteria > Pseudomonadati > Pseudomonadota > Betaproteobacteria > Burkholderiales > Burkholderiaceae > Caballeronia > Caballeronia sp. LZ043. The sequence continues at coordinate 434,512 of NZ_JARUXT010000004.1, forward strand.
CCGCAAGCTGCATCGCACCTTGCCGCGCGATGAAGTGTCGCTTGCGATCAACTCCGCGAGCGGGCGCACGCAGAATCAATTGCATATCCATATCGATTGCCTCGCCGCCGATGTCGCGCAAACGCTGCGTGAGGTCGGGCCGCGTATTGGCACGGAATGGGCGCCGCTGCCGGTGCGGTTGCGGGGGCACGTCTACAGCGCGATGCGCATCGACGACGCTGATTTGTCGCACACGGATCCGTTCAAGCTGCTCGCGCCGTATGCCGCGCAACGCGGACAGACGATGGGCCAGCAGACGCTGCTGCTGGTGGGCGCGGTGCGCGGCGACGGGACGGCTGCTTTCTATCTGCTCAACGATCATGTGCAGGCGGGCGACTGGGCTTCGTCGGAGGAGCTTCAGGATCACACGTGCTCGCTGGCCGATCGGTCTATAGAGAAACCCTGAGGGTCGCAGAAGAATGAAGTGACGCGGGATCTCGCGAGGATTCCTATCAGGCGGTTGCGAATTCGGAGATTTCGCGGGTTGTTACTTCATCTTCCGGGAACCACAATGAATGCATTCGGATATCACGTTTGACCCGTTGAAGGACGCGATCAACTGTACCGTAACCTGGCTAAAAGAAAGAGTAATGGAACAGAAACGAACACCCAAAGTTTTCATCTATCCCACGGACGAAGAAGACGAAGCAATCAACCGCGGCATAGCGTTGGACCCAGACACCTGGGAGTTGACCGACGAAGTTTTCAAGCGCCTCAAGCCCTACGCCATTTATGAGGAGGAGCGCCGGAGGGCTGGTCAGCGGTAGTGACGTGAGTTACCGTGACCGCGCCGCACTCTATCGTCTTCAAAGCGTTGTTTGCGGCGCGTGAAATAACGCGATCAAATCCTGGAAGCCTGTCCGCAGGCGTGTGCTTCGCATGGTTTGCGCGGAAGATTCAAGTCGCGGCGCGTGATCAGTCTGCGCCGGGCAAACGCTAGAAGGATCGAAAAGTATGCGAAGGAAGCTTAGCGAAATCATCCGCCCAACGCCCGAGGAAAACGAGGAAATCAACCGAGGCATAGGATTAGACCCGGACACCTGGGAACTGACCGACGAAGAGCTCAAACAACTCAAGCCCTACGCCATCTATGAGGAGGAACGCCGAAAGGCAGGTGACCGATAGCGCGATGCATAGCCGCAACCCCGCCGCACGTCACTAGCCCTTGGGCCATCACGTGCGGCGCGCGACCCATCAATCAAACCCTTGAAACACGGCATCGTCCGGGCCAATAGAAACAGGCGACTTCCACGCGGCATCGCGCATCGAATGACGCACCTGATGTTCGACGCCCAGCAGCACCGCGAAAATCGCCATGCGCACCGCAATGCCGTTATCGGTCTGCCGGAAGATCGCGAGGCGCGAGTCGTGGTTCAGGTCCGTCGCGAGATCATTCGCGCCCGGCCGGCTGTCGCGCGGCAGCGGATGCATGATGAGCGTGTCGCGGCCGCATACCGCATCGACGAGTGCCTGATTGATCTGGAAGTCGGGCGTATAGCCTTCGATGGACTCATCGGCGAATCGCTCTTTTTGAATGCGCGTCGCATACACCACGTCCGCGCCAGCCAGCCCGGCGCGCAAATCGCTGGTCTGTTCGATCACATGATCGTTGCGTGCAAGACGGTCGATGATATGCGCCGGCATCTCCAGCGATCCCGGCGAGACGAGCGTGAATTTGAGCCCCTTGTAGAGCGAGAGCAGCTTGGCGAGGGAATGCACGGTGCGGCCGTACTTGAGATCGCCGACCATCGCGATATGCGCGCCATCGACTATCTTGCCGAGCCGCGAGAACTCGCGCTGAATCGTATAGAGATCAAGCAGCGCCTGGCTCGGATGTTCTCCCGGTCCGTCGCCGGCATTGATGACGGGAATGTTCGTCGCGCGCGCGAACTCGGCGACCGAGCCCTGTTCCGGATGCCGCACGACAATCGCGTCCGCGTAACCGCTGATCACGCGGCTCGTATCGTAGATCGATTCGCCCTTGGCCATCGACGAAAACGTGAAGCCCGTGGTATCGCAGACCGAGCCGCCCAGCCGCGCGAACGCCGCGCCGAAACTCACGCGCGTACGCGTGCTGGCCTCGAAAAACAGATTGGCCAGCACCGCACCTTCGAGAACCCGCGTGATCTTTTTGCGACGCGCGATGGGCTGCATCATGTCGGCCGTGCGGAACAGCGCCTCGGCCGATTCGCGCGAGAACTGGTCGATGGACAGCAATTGCGGCCGTCCCTCGAACTCGATGTTCGAATGTGCGCTTTGCGTATATTCGCCGTTCTGCGGCATGCTGCTGAGAATCTCGGCGACGTAGCGTGCCGCGATTTCCGGCATCGCGCGGGATTCCGGCGACTCGTCCGGCAGGAGCCAGGTGTCCAGCGCGCGCCGCGTCACGCCAATGCGTCCGGCAAAAGCATCGCGGGTCATGTTCAGACGGCGCATGGCGTCGCGAAGAATGGTCTGCTGCTGAAGATGGGACATGGCGCTGCTCCAAAATATACGCGGTGCGTATAGTAGATCACTCGCCAATCAGATGCAACACCAGTTCGCGCTGATGCTCCGCCGTGCGGTGCTCGAAGACGTAGATGCCTTGCCACGTGCCCAGGACCATGCGTCCGGCCTCGACGGGAATCGAAAGCTGCACGGTCGTCAGCGCCGTGCGCAGATGCGCCGGCATGTCGTCGGGGCCCTCGGCGTCATGCACGTAGCGGCCGGGCGCCTCGGGCGCAACGGTTTCGAAGTAGCGCTCCAGATCCACGCGCACGTCCGGATCGGCGTTTTCCTGGATCAGCAGCGAAGCCGACGTATGCCGGCAGAACAGTGTCAGCAAGCCGGTGCGGATGTCCTGAAGGTCGATCCAGCGGTCGATATCGCGGGTGACTTCGTGCAGGCCACGCGAGCCTGTCGCGACCGTCAGATGGTGCAGTGCCTGTTTCATGTCGGTCTCGGTGCGAAAAGTGCGTCGGGATGTTCAGTGTATCGGCTTGAACGCAAGCGGTTCGTGCCGGGGCAATGAACTATGCTGTTCGAATCCCGGCTCGATGAAGGGCGTCACGATGTGCGCAGCGCTCCCCGGCTCAAGAACGCTCCCGCGCGTACGCACGGTGCTGGCCGTCGCGCTGATCGTGTCCACGTTCGCCCACGCCGACGAAGCCCGTGAAAACCGCGGCCACGATCCTTTCATTCAGGTGTCGAGCGCGCTGCCCGGTTGCACCGCACCGCCTGGACCGTTCGAGACCGAGCAGGAGTGGCTGGACGAGGCGCACTACCGCATCGAGCGCGGCAATAGCTGCTGGCTCGCGGGCCGTTGCCGTCTCTCGAACAGCTACGACTACGACCAGGAGATCGCGGCGAGTGTGACGCGGCGCCTCAACGCGCTGAATGCGTCGTTCCAGTGGCGCGAGAAGACCACGCTGTGGCTGACCATCCAGCGTCGCTTCATTTACGTCGATGGCTGCGTCCCACGCGATTTCGACAAAAGCCGTTTTATCTCGGCACTCGGCGAGACGGCCGATGTCGACAAGGTCATCGACCGGATCACGGTTCGGCAGTGAACGCGCGGCGCATCCGTTTGCTCTAAGCTTGAAGCGAAGACAACACGGCAACATGAGGAGGACCGCAGCGGCGTGCGCGCTGGCGGTGTCAGCCCATGACGAAGAAACTCGTTGACTGCATGCGGACCTGCGTCCGGCTGTGGCTGGTCGCGCTGGTTGCGTTGGTCGTGACGGCGTCCGCACACGCGGCGCCGGCGCCGGTCGTCGTGATTCCGCTGAAGGGGGCCATTGGCCCGGCGAGCGCCGATTTCGTCGTGCGCGCGCTGGCTCGTGCCGCCGCCGGGCATGCACAGCTCGCGGTGCTGCAACTGGACACACCCGGCGGCCTCGACCTGTCGATGCGCTCGATCATCCAGGCCATGCTCGCGTCGCCGGTGCCGGTGGCCGTGTTCATCGCACCGAGCGGCGCACGCGCCGCGAGCGCCGGCACCTACATCGCCTATGCCAGCCATATCGCGGCGATGGCGCCCGGCACGACGCTCGGCGCGGCGTCGCCGGTGCAGCTCGGCATCGGCGGCACGGGAGGCGAGCCGTCGCGCGCGGGCAAGGAAGCATCGGCAGCGGATTCCAAAACAGATTCCCAATCGACGGAAACCCGCAAGCAAATGCAGGACGCCGCTGCCTATATTCGCGGCCTCGCCCAGTTGCGCGGGCGCAATGCGCAATGGGCCGAACGCGCCGTGCGCGAGGCCGTGGCGCTCTCGGCGGACGAGGCGCTCGCCCAGCACGTGGTCGACCTGAACGCCGCCGATATCCCCGATCTGCTCACGAAGCTCGACGGCCGCCACGTTCGAACCGTCGCCGGAGAACATGTGCTCGCCACACGCGGCGCGTCCGTCGAGACGCTGGAACCGGACTGGCGCAGCCGCTTTCTCGCGACCATCACGGACCCGAGCGTCGCGCTCATTCTGATGATGATCGGCCTCTACGGCCTGTTCTTCGAGTTCGCCAATCCGGGCATGGTGCTGCCGGGCGTTGCGGGCGCGATCTGTCTGCTCATCGGACTGTTTGCGCTGCAACTCCTGCCGGTCAGCTATGTCGGACTGGGACTCGTCGTGTTCGGCCTCGGCTGCCTGATCGCCGAGATGTTTCTGCCGACCTTCGGCGCGCTCGGGATCGGCGGCATTGTCGCGTTTGCCATCGGCGCGCTGATGCTGATCGATACCGATGTCCCCGGCTTCGGCATTCCGTTGGGTCTCGTGATCGGCCTTGCGCTCTTTACGGCGTTGTTCGTGTTCGGCGTGGGCGGCGTCGCGTTGAAAGCGCGCAGGCGGCCGGTCGTGAGCGGCGCGGAGGCGATGACCGGCAGCATCGGCGTGATGCTGCCGAGCGACGGCGCAGCGCCCGGCAGCGGCTGGGCGCGCGTACACGGCGAGCGCTGGCGCGTGCGCACCGGCGACGCGCAGGCGCTGCCGGCCGAAGGCGCGCGCGTACGCGTGATCTCACGCCAGGGACTGACGCTGACGGTCGAAGCGCTTGAAGCGCTCGAAGCGATCAAAGCGCACGAAGCGATCAAAACCGGTCATCCATGAACACCTTTACAGCGAGGCTCGCGAAATGGGGCTTACCTTCGGTTTCAGCGGCATTCTGATTGCCCTCGTCGTCTTTATCCTGGCGTCGGCGGTGCGCATCTTCCGCGAGTACGAGCGCGGCGTCGTCTTCATGCTCGGGCGCTTCTGGAAGGTCAAGGGGCCGGGCCTCGTGCTGATCATTCCCGTGGTGCAGCAGGTCGTGCGCATGGACTTGCGCACCGTCGTGTTCGACGTGCCGCCGCAGGACGTCATCACGCGCGACAACGTCTCCGTGAAGGTGAATGCGGTGGTGTACTTCCGGGTCGTCGATCCGGAGAAGGCAGTGATCCAGGTTGCGCGCTTCCTTGACGCAACGAGTCAACTCGCGCAAACCACGTTGCGCGCGATTCTCGGCAAGCACGAACTGGATGAACTGCTGTCCGAGCGCGAGCGCCTCAATGCCGACATCCAGCGCGTGCTCGATTCGCAGACCGACGCGTGGGGCATCAAGGTATCGAACGTGGAGATCAAGGACGTCGACATCAACGAGACGATGATCCGCGCGATCGCCCGACAGGCCGAGGCCGAACGCGAGCGCCGCGCGAAGATCATCCATGCGGAAGGCGAACTGCAGGCCTCCGAGAAGCTGTTGCAGGCGGCGCAGATGCTCGCGCAGGCGCCGCAGGCGATGCAGCTGCGTTATCTTCAGACACTGACGACGATCGCCGGCGACAAGAATTCGACGATCGTCTTTCCGGTGCCGGTCGATCTCGTCAGCGCGATCGTCGACCGCTTCACCGGCAAGAACAACGCGCCCTGAGCCGCTTCAGACCAGCTTCGGGAAGTCGAGCGTCGTGTCGTTCACGCGGTTCACGAGGTTCGTGAAGTTGATGACGCTCATCGCGAACAGCGCGTCGATCACTTGCGCTTCCGAGTAACCCGCCGCGCGCACTTCGTCGAGACGCGCCGCATCCACCGTGCCGCTGCTGCTGACGAGGTGCCGCACGAAGCGCACCAGAGCGTCACGCTTCGCGTTGCCGGTGGCTTCGCCCGCGCGGATCTGCTGGGTTTCCTGCTGCGTAAGACCGACCATCTTGCCGACCACCGTATGCGCGGCGGCACAGTAGTCACAGCCGACGAGTTCGCTGACAGCGAGCTTGATCGCTTCCACATCGGCCTTTTCGAGGCTGCTCTTCGCGAGGATCGCGTCGCCGTTGAGCGTGGCGCCGAGCGCGGCCGGGCTGTGCGTGCCGATGGTTGCATAGGCATTCGGCACACGGCCCATGGCCTTCCTGATGCCGGCGAACAGGTCGGCGGTGACGCCCGTGGCTTCGTTGACGTTGACTTGGGAAAGACGTGACATGGTGAGCTCCTGGGTTCGTTGACAAGCCATCTGGATGGCGTGAGTGAACTTTAGGCGCGCGCCGTCGCTGCGTGAATGTCCGATCGACTCGTAAAACCGCGCGATCGTCTCAAGCGTCGGAAGAGCGTCCCGGCTTGCTTCGTGCCATGATCGGGGCTTCGCCTCCGCCTGCATCGACGAAACCGCAATGGATTATCTGACGAGCCTGAAAGTGTTCTGCTCGGTGGTCGAAGCGAAGAGCTTCGCGCGCGCCGCCGACATCCTGGGCTTGTCGCCGCCCGTGGTCTCGCGCGCCATCGCGGGGCTGGAAGAGCGGCTCGGCAGCCGCCTGTTCAACCGCACCACGCGGCAGATCTCGCTGACCGAGACGGCCGAGCGCTTCTATGCCGATTGCTCGCGCCTGCTCGACGAACTCCAGGCCATGGAAGAACGCGCGTCGCACCGCGCCAGCGAGGCGACAGGCCTGTTGCGGCTGGTCGCGCATACCACGGTGATGACGAGCCGCTATACGCCGCTCGTCGCCAGCTTCAGGCGCGCGCATCCGCACGTGCGCCTCGACGTGACGCTGACCGAGCGGCCCGTCGATCTCGTCGGCGAAGGCTACGATCTGGCCATCGTGCTGCCGTTCATGCTCTCCACGGACACGGCGGTCACGCGCCTGCTCGAAACCATCCCGCTGGTGCTGGTCGCGAGTCCCGCGTATCTCGCGCGGCATCCCGCGCCGCGCCATCCGTCCGAACTGACGGATCACGAATTCGTGCCGATGTCCCCGTCGATCCGCAAGCCCGCGCTGACCTTCCGCATCGGCGGCGAGGAACTGCGGGTGCCGCTCGGTCACGGCGTGACGTCGAACAGCGCGGTGTTCAACCGCGAGATGGTGCTGCAGGGCTTCGGCATCGGCGTGCTGCCGACGGCGCTCGTCGACCGCGACGTGGCCGAAGGCCGCCTCGTCACGCTGCTCGACGCCTATGAACGCGTCGATTCGGCCATCGAGATCCGCATTGCCTACAGCACGCGTGCGCTGTTGCCGGCCAAGGTGCGCGCGTTCGTCGAGCATGCGGTGCGTTTCTGCATCGATTCAGCGATGCTGGCCGACACCGCCCAGTCCTGACTACAGCCCCGCCCAGCCTGGCTCGGGGCGATTGTTTCCATCCGTGTCATTCACTCATGCAACCTGTGACGGTTGACGGGGTGCATATGCACATCTAGTCTTCCGGCCTATGACGGACGGCTTGATCGGTCCATTTTTCACTCTCAATCGTGCATATGCACACAAAGCTGACAAAATGACGACTCCAACGACAAACATTCCCTCGGTCGCCGCGCCCGCCCTGGCGCGGCCCGCGCGGCGCATTCCGTGGATGCTGCTGGCGCTAGGTGTGGTCGGACTGGTGGTGATCGCGGCGGCGGCGTGGTGGGCGCTGGTGCTGCGCTTCCAGGAATCGACCGATGATGCCTACGTGGGCGGCGATGTCACCGTGCTGGCGCCGAAGGTGAACGGCTTCGTGACGGACGTGCTGGTGCAGGACAACCAGCCCGTCAAGGCGGGCCAGGTGCTGATCCGTCTCGATTCCCGTGACTATGACGCGCGGCTCGCGCAGGCGGACGCCGATCTGTCGGGCGCGCGCGCCGCCGTGGTCGAACTGCAGGCGAAGGACGCGCTCCAGGCCGCGGTGATCAACCAGCAGCAGGCGGAAGTCCATGCGTCGGCGGCGGAACTGACGCGCAGCGCGCAGGACCGTTCACGCTATCGCGAGCTGGTGAAGGACGACGCGGTATCGAACCAGATCGTCGAGCGCGCCGATGCGGACTACGCGAAGGCACAGGCGTCGGTGGACCGCAGCGGCGCGGCGCTGGTCGCGGCAAAGCGCCAACTGAGCGTGATCGATGCGCAGATCGCCGACGCCGAGGCGCGCGTCGCCACTGCGGAAGCGGCACGACGGGTTGCGGCGCTGAACGTGGAATACACGACGATCCGCGCGCCGGTCGACGGCTATGTGGGCAACCGGACGGCGCGCGTCGGCGTGCTGGCGAATGTCGGCACGTCGTTGCTGACCGTGGTGCCCGCGACGGGCCTGTGGATCGACGCGAACTTCAAGGAAGACCAGTTGAAGAAGATGCGCGCGGGCGATACGGCCGATATCGAACTTGATGCGTCCAACCTGCCGCTCAGCGGCCACGTCGAGAGCCTGGCGCCCGCGACCGGCGCGACCTTCAGCGTGCTGCCAGCCGAGAACGCGACCGGCAACTTCACGAAGATCGTGCAGCGCGTGCCGGTGCGCATCCGTCTCGACGTGCCGAAGGGCATGGAGAACGTGTTGCGTCCGGGCCTTTCCGCGACGGTGAAGGTGCATCTGCGCCAGCAGGCGAACGGCTGAGGAGCGCGCTCATGACCCGATCACCGACCCCGGCGCCGCTCGCCGACCCGTCGACCCAGCCGCTCAAGCTGCGCGCCTTCGCGTTCGCGCTGATGTGCCTCGGCTTTTTCATGGCGACGCTCGACATCCAGATCGTCGCGTCGTCGCTGAAGGACATCGGCGGCGGCCTGTCTGCGAGCCAGGATGAACTCTCGTGGGTGCAGACCTCATATCTGATCGCCGAAATCCTGGTGATCCCGATGTCCGGCTGGCTCTCGAAAGTGTTCTCCACGCGCTGGCTGTTCGCGGCATCGGCGGTGGGTTTCACGATCACCAGCATGCTGTGCGGCATGGCGTGGGACATCAACTCGATGATCCTGTTCCGCTGTCTTCAAGGCGCGCTCGGCGCCGCGATGATCCCGACCGTCTTCACGACCGCCTTCGTGCTGTTTCCGGGCAAGCAGAGACTGATTGCATCGACAACCATCGGCGCGCTGGCCTCGCTCGCTCCGGCGGTCGGTCCGGTGATCGGCGGCTGGATCACGGATCAATGGTCGTGGCACTGGCTGTTCTACCTGAACGTCGTGCCGGGTCTCGTGGTCGCGCTGCTGGTGCCGAAGTACGTGCATATCGACACGCCGGATCTCTCGCTGCTGAAGAAGGGCGATTATCTGGGCATCGCCCTGATGTCGGGCTTTCTGGGCTGCCTCGAATATGTGCTGGAAGAAGGGCCGCGCAAGAACTGGTTCGGCGACAACGTGATCATCGCGTGCACGTGGATCTCGGCGATCTGCGGCTTCCTGTTCCTCGTGCATGCCTTCACCGCCAAAGACCCCATCGTCGATCTGCGTGCGCTCGCGGTGCGCAACTTCGCGATCGGCAGCGTGCTGTCGTTCGTGACCGGCATCGGCATCTTCGTCTCGGTGTTCCTGACGCCGGTGTTCCTCGCGCGCGTGCGCGGCTTCGATTCGCTGCACACGGGTCTCGCGCTGTTGTCGGTCGGCTGTTTCCAGTTGCTGTCGATCGGCGTGTACGGCTTTGCGTCGCGCTTCATCGACATGCGTGTGTTGCTGGCCTTCGGGCTCGTCTGCTTCGGCGCGGGCTGTTACTTCTACACGCCGCTCACGCACGACTGGGGCTGGCAGCAATTCCTGCTGCCGCAGGCGCTGCGCGGCATCGGCCAGCAGTTCGCGGTGCCCCCCATCGTCACGATGGCGCTCGGTTCGCTGCCGCCGTCGCGGCTCAAGTCGGCGAGCGGCCTGTTCAACCTGATGCGCAACCTGGGCGGCGCGATCGGCATTGCGGTGAGTTCCACGATGCTCAACGACCGTCTCAATCTGCACTATCTGCGCCTCAACGAAAACGTGACGACCGGCCGCTCCGCCGTGGAAGACATGCTGTCGCGCAGTTCGTCGCATCTCGCCTCGGTGGCGGGCGACGCGCTGAACGCCTCGCAGGCGGGGCTGGCGTCGCTGCACGCGCTGGTGCTGCGCGAGGCGCTCGTGCTGACCTTCGCCGACTGCTTCTACGTGCTCGCGCTGTGTTTTCTGTTCGGCCTCGCGACCGTGCTGTTCGCCAAGCCGATAGGCGTTGCGCCGGCCTCGCCGGACGCTCATTGAATCCGGTTTCCATCCGACTCCGACCATGAAGAAACTCGTCCTCTCAACCATCGCGCTTCTGACGCTTGCTGCCTGCGCGGTGCAGCCCGCAACGCACGCCGACCTGCCCGCGACCGTCCAGGCCAGCGCGCCCGTCGACTGGAGCGTCGAGACGCCAAAAGCCGCCGCCGATCCGCTCGCCTGGTGGCAGCAGTTCGACGATCCGCTGATGCACGAACTGGTGGCGTCGGTGCTCGATGAGAACCTCGATCTGCAAGCCGCGCTCGAACGCGTGAAGCAGGCGCAGGCCATCACGACGCAGCGCCGCTCGGTGCTGCTGCCGCAACTCGACGTCAACGCCGGCGCATCCGATTCGCGTCAGAACACGCCGCCGCCGCTCGGATACGTGAGGCAGGCGGGCATCGGGCTCGCGCTGAGCTGGACGCCTGACGTGTTCGGCGGCGAGCGGCTGGAACTGCTGGCCTCGCAGGCGCAACTGGTCGGACGGCAACATGCGGCGGATCAGGTGCGGCTCGCGCTGGCGGCGAACACGGCTGCCGCATATATCGACCTGCGCTGGGCCCAGGCCGAACTCAAGATCCTGCAGGACAATCAGGCGATCCGCGAGCGCGCGCTCAGACTCACGCAGCGCCGCCTGCAATACGGCCTTTCCACCCAGCTCGATGTCGCGCGCGCGCAGAATCAACTGAGCGATCTGCTGTCGCGCATTCCACGCACGCAGGCCACGATCCAACATCAGTTGAGCCTGATCGCGGTGTATTCGGGACGGACGCCGGAAGCGCTCGACCGCCTGATGCTCGCCGATGCCGGCACGGCGCCGCGCATTCCGGTGCCGGCGGGCGGCGCGCCGCAGCTGTTGCCGTCGGAGGCGTTGTTGCGCCGTCCCGACGTGCTGGCGGCCTACGCCACGGTTCAGCAACGCGCGGCCGAGGTGGGCGTGGCGCGGGCGGAGCGCTATCCGAAGTTCTCGCTGCGCCTGACCGATGGCCTGCTGGCGTCGTCGTATCTCGGGCTGCCGACGCTTACCGACAACCTCTTCTCAGCCGCGCTCAATGCCACCAGTCCGATCTTCAACGCGGGGCGCATCACGGCGGAGATCGGCCAGAACGAGAGCCGCATGCGCGAATCGGAACTCGATCTGCGGCAGACGATGCTTCAAGCGCTGAAGGACGTCGAGGATACGCGCAGCGATCTCGTCAGCACGACTGAATCGAGCGCGCGCCTGAACGATGCGCTCACGGCGTCCGGTCAGTCGCTGACGCTGTCGACGCAGCTGTACAAGGGCGGCGCGGCGAGCTTCCTCGACGTGCTCGACGCCCAGCAGACCTATCTGCGCGACGCCGATGCGCTCAACCAGTCGCAACGCGACCATGCGCTCGCCGCCGTGGCGTTGTACCGCGCGCTGGGCGGCGGCTGGAGCGTCACCGGCGACGACAGCACGATCCAGACAGCAAGCAGCACGACGGAGAAGGCGAAATGAGTCTGATCGAAGAAACGGCTGCGGGCCTCGATGGCCTCGCGCAAATGCGCAAGCTCATCGCGAGCGGGCGCAGGCCCGGCATCCTGGTGTCGCTGGAATTCGACTTCATCGAAGTGGAAGCGGGCCGGGCGGTATTCGCGGGCGTGCCCGGCGATCATGCGTACAACCCCATCGGCACCGTGCATGGCGGTTATGCAGCCACGCTGCTCGATTCCGCCTGCGGTTGCGCGGTGCATTCGTGCCTGACCGCGACGCAGGCCTACACGACGCTCGAACTCAAGGTGGCGTACCACAAGGCCATCACGCGCGACACCGGCGTGGTGCGCGCGGAAGGGCGCGTGCTCAGCATCGGACGGCGTGCGGCGTTCGCCGAGGCATCGCTGATGGACATGAGCGGGCGGCTGTTCGCATCGGCGACGTCGACGCTGCTGGTGATGGAACGCCAGGCTTAAAAAGCGTCACGCGTGGCGGCGCGCGTAGCGTTTCGCGGCTGCCGAAGGCAGTTCGCCGAACATGACGCGATAGTCGTTCGCGAAGCTGCTGAGATGCCAGAAGCCCCACTTGGTCGCGGCCGAAGTCACGGACGCGCCGAGCCGCAGATCGCGGCGCACGTGATTGAGGCGCACGGCCCGCAGCCAGGCGATCGGATTGAGGTTCAGCGCTTCCTGGAAGGCATATTGCAGCGTGCGTCGGCTGAGCTGCAACTGCACGCACAGCTCGGCGATGGACAGCGGACACGTGCTCGCATCCTGCAGCCGCTCCTGCACTTCGTTGACCAGCGACCAGTAACGCGTGGGACGCGTATCGGCGACAGCGGGAGACGCCGACAGCACATCGGAGACGGCATACAGCACCGTGCGTTCGAGCAGTTCGATGCGCTCGTCGGTGTCCGCCTGTTCGCCCGGCGACGATTGCGCCGCAGCCGCCAGCGTCTGCTTGAGCGGACCGCGCAGGTTGTCGGCGACACCATGGGCGTCGATGTCACCGAGGAAGCCATCGCCGCGCAGCAGGGGCGTCTGTGCGAACCGGCCGAGGTGGCGGCCGCAGCCCTGTTTCTCGCGTCCGATGAATCCAGCTTCGTCAACGGCACGCATCTGTTCGTGGACAACTGCTTCTCGGCTATCTGATTCTTCCGCTGCCGAAGGTTCAACGCACGATCATGCGAATCGAAGGTCATGCAGCAATGCGGCCTTCGATTTTTTTTGTGCTGTTGTGGCGTCCCGTCCCATCGGAATGTCGGAATTCTTCTATCAGGCCGCGCGCGACTTCGGTGAAATGCAGCGTGTGGATCAGGCACCCGAAGCAGTTCGACTTCAACTTTCATCGATACTTCACCATGTTCAATCGCGCTAGCAGCACCGTCGAAAACGTCGACCCCGAACTCTGGACGGCCATCAGCCATGAAAATCGCCGTCAGGAAGAGCACATCGAACTGATTGCGTCGGAGAATTACACGAGCCCCGCCGTCATGGAAGCGCAAGGCTCGCAGCTCACCAACAAGTATGCGGAAGGCTATCCGGGCAAGCGCTACTACGGCGGTTGCGAGTATGTGGACGTGGTGGAACAGCTGGCCATCGACCGCGTGAAGCAACTGTTCGGCGCGGAAGCCGCCAACGTGCAGCCGAACTCGGGTTCGCAAGCCAATCAGGGCGTGTTCTTCGCGATGCTCAAGCCGGGCGACACGATCATGGGCCTGAGCCTCGCACACGGCGGCCACCTGACGCACGGCTCGCCGGTGAACATGTCGGGCAAGTGGTTCAACGTCGTGAGCTATGGCCTCAACGAAGCTGAAGACATCGACTACGACGCGGCCGAGCAGCAGGCGCGCGAGCACAAGCCGAAGCTGATCGTGGCGGGCGCTTCGGCGTTTGCGCTGAAGATCGACTTCGAGCGGCTGGCGAAGATCGCGAAGAGCGTCGATGCTTATCTGATGGTGGACATGGCGCACTATGCCGGGCTGATCGCGGCGGGCGTGTATCCGAATCCGGTGCCGCATGCGGACTTCGTCACCACGACCACGCACAAGAGCCTGCGCGGCCCGCGCGGCGGCGTGATCCTGATGAAGGCCGAGTATGAGAAGCAGATCAACTCGGCGATTTTCCCGGGCATCCAGGGCGGTCCGCTGATGCACGTGATTGCCGCCAAGGCCGTTGCGTTCAAGGAAGCGCTCTCGCCGGAGTTCAAGGAGTATCAGCAGAAGGTGGTCGACAACGCCCGCGTGCTGGCGGAAACGCTGGTGAAGCGTGGCCTGCGCATCGTGTCGGGCCGTACGGAAAGCCATGTGATGCTGGTCGATCTGCGCGCCAAGAAGATCACCGGCAAGGCTGCCGAAGCGGCGCTCGGCGCGGCGCACATCACGGTCAACAAGAACGCGATCCCGAACGATCCGGAGAAGCCCTTCGTCACGAGCGGCATCCGGCTCGGTTCGCCCGCGATGACCACGCGGGGCTTCGGCGTGAAGGAGGCGGAGATCGTCGGCAACCTGATCGCCGATGTGCTCGAAAGTCCGGAGGACGCGGCCAGCCTCGAACGCGTGCGCGCTCAGGTCGCGGAGTTGACGAAGCGGTTCCCGGTTTACGGTTGAGGCCGGTTGCATCTTCCGTTGGACTGCACGACGCCGCGCTCACGCGCGGCGTCGTGCGTTCGGACGTGCTGGCTTCACACCTGCGCAAGCGCCTCGTATGCATTCTCCGGAATCTCGGCGAGTCTGGAGGGATGGACTTGTCCGCTGAGCCCATAGAACTTCTGGAAGCTCATGATGAGCGGCGACCACTTGTCCGGATCGATGCGATTGGCGTGACCTTCCATGAGCAGATCGGGATGAACGTGAACGCGCTGGATCCGCACTTCGAAGAGACTCAACGCGCCGCGCAATTCGTCACTGTCCTCGCCGATGCCATGAGCCGCCGCCAGCACGGCTTCGAGCTGGATCGGGCATTCGAGCGCGCGTGCAGCGGCGACGGTATCGGACTTCACTCGCGTCATGCCCGCGCGGCCGAACTTGTCGGGTTCATACACATAGCCCAACGCCTGCCGGAACGGTGAAACGGGATTCATGCCCGTGGTTCGCGCGATCCGGTCGACGGCGCTCACTTCTCCGCTCGACGGCAGGTTCAGCACGCATTGGCCGGTGCGCAGCAGATTTTGCGCGGTCTGCGAACTCGTCGCGATGCCGAGCGCGCCGCGCCAGCCCAGCCAGAAGGCCGACGATATCGGTGCGAGGTTATGCGTGCCGTCTTCGTTGACGGTGCTGACGAGCACGACGGGCGTGCCGAGATACAGGATGTGCGGTTCGGCGACGACGTGAGGCGCATTCATGGTTTCTTCCTCGTTGAGTGAATGTGTCCATGATGCGGATGCCGCGCGCTTCCTTCACCCCGGTTCTTGCGCCGTCATCAGTGAAGACCCGTCTTTGCCGAACACCGGCATTGCGTCGATATTCGGCCATTGGCCGCGTCCGGCGCTCGTCATCATCGTGCTCGGCGTGCTCGAATTCAACGTGCTCAGCCTGTACAGCGCGTATATGTCGACGGTCACGATCTTCAGCGGCTTTCGCAAGATGACGCGCGTCGGCAAGCTCGTGAAGTTTTCGGTGCTCGCGGTGACGGCGGCCGTGGCGACCGTGATTGCCATCGGCACGCAGTATCACTTCAACGACTACTTCGCCGACATCCTCAACGCCCAGATCTACGTGCTGGTGCCGTGGAGTTCGATCAATCAGGTGGATTACTACCTCGTGCGCCGCGGCGACTATTCGGTCACGGAGATGTACGACAGCCGGGGACGCTACGGGAAGTTCAATCTCTCGACGCTGGCGATCTACTGCCTGGGCATTGCCAGCACGCTGCCGTTCATGGACCTGTCGTTCTATCACAGCTACTTCGCGAAGATCATCGGCGCGGATGTGAGCTGGATTCCGAGCCTGCTCGTGCCCGGCATTCTCTACTACGTGGTGAATCGGGGACTGCTGATCGAGTCCCGCGCGGTGGCGAATCAGCCGTGATGCCTTGCGGACTTGCCTCATGCATGTGGCAAGTCCGCTTCAGCTGAAGACGCTTACTTGACGCTTTCCAGCACCTTCTTCACCGTGCCGAAGATCTGCTCGATCTGCGCATCCTCGATGATGAGCGGCGGCGAGAACGCGAGAATGTCGCCCGTGTAGCGGACCAGCACGCCGGCCTCGAAGCACTTGACGAACACTTCATACGCACGCGCGCCCGGCGCGCCTTCGCGCGATTCGAGTTCGATGCCCGCCACCAGACCCAGATTGCGGATGTCCTTGACGAACGGCGCGTCGCGCAGCGCGTGGACGGCGCTCTCGAACTTCTCCGCCTTCGACGCGGCGCGCTCGAAGAGCTTGTCGCGCTGATAGAGATCGATCGTGGCGATCGCCGCCGCCGTCGCGACCGGGTGCGCCGAGTACGTATAGCCGTGGAACAGTTCGATGGCGTTGGCGGCGCCGGCATCGACGATCGCATCGTGAACCTTGCGATGCGCGGCCACTGCGCCCATCGGGATGGCCGCGTTGTTGATCGCCTTGGCCATCGTGATGAGGTCCGGCGTCACGCCGAAATATTCGGCGGCGGTGGCCTTGCCGAGACGGCCGAATCCGGTGATGACCTCGTCGAAGATCAGCAGGATGCCGTGCTTCGTGCAGATGTCGCGCAGCTTTTGCAGATAGCCCTTCGGCGGCACCAGCACGCCGGTCGAGCCCGCGAGCGGTTCGACGATCACCGCGGCGATCGTCGAGGCGTCGTGCAGCGCGACGATGCGCTCCAGTTCTTCCGCGAGATGCTCGCCCCACGCCGGCTGGCCTTTGGTGAACGCGTTGTGGGCGAGATCGTGGGTATGCGGCAGATGATCGACGGACGGCAGCAGGCCGCCCGAAAAGGTCTTGCGATTCGGCGCGATGCCGCCCACCGAAATGCCGCCGAAGCCGACGCCGTGATACCCGCGCTCCCGGCCGATCAGACGGGTGCGCTGGCCTTCGCCACGCGCGCGATGATAGGCGAGGGCCATCTTGAGCGCGGTATCGACTGACTCGGAGCCCGAGTTCGTGAAGAAGATCCGGTCGAGCCCTTCGGGCATCAGGCCGGCGACGCGGCTGGCGGCTTCGAACGCCAGCGGATGGCCCATCTGGAAGGTCGGCGCGAAGTCGAGCGTGGAGACGGCCTTCTGCACCGCCTCGACGATCTCGTCCCGGCAATGTCCCGCGTTCACGCACCACAGGCCGGCGGTGCCGTCGAGCACGTCGCGGCCGTCGGTCGAACGGTAGTACATGCCTTTCGCGCTTTCCAGCAGGCGCGGCGCGGCCTTGAACTGGCGATTGGCGGTGAAGGGCATCCAGAACGACGAAAGGTCTTCGATGACGGGGCGGGCATTCATGGCAGGTCTTCTCCGGGAAAAGGGCGGTTACGGCACTGTATTCCGCAGCCATTTTGCGCGGCATAGACAGTTGTCTCACTGCGTTGCTAACTGTGCTGGCAAAATGCTGCAAACTGTATTGGTCAGCGCGCATGGCTCGCGCTATTCTCGCCGTCATGATCGAACTCAAGCTGGAGCGTGGCTCGCGTCAGACGCCGACGCTCGTCGAACAACTGGTGCGCGCGTTCTCGCAGGCCATCGAGGAGCAGACGCTGCGCGCGGGCGCGCTGCTGCCGTCGGTGCGGCGGCTGGCGGAAGCCGAACAGCTCAGCACCTTCACGGTGACGGAGGCGTATGGCCGGCTCGTGTCGATGGGCCTCGTCACCGCGCGGCGCGGTTCGGGTTATCGGGTGGCCGTGCGTGGCCGCAGCGAGCCTGTGCGCGAACGGGCTTGGCAGCCGCCGAGCCTCACGGCGACCTGGCTGCTGTCGGATGTTTTCGCGGATCATTCGGTGCCGATCAAATCCGGCTGCGGCTGGCTGCCCAATGAATGGGTCAACGAAAGCGGCCTGCAGCACGCGCTGCGCGCGGTGAGCCGCGTGCCGGCGGCGCGCATCGCCGACTACGGGCATCCGTACGGGTTCGCGCCGCTGCGCGAGCGCATCGCGGAGCAGCTCGATCGCCACGGCCTGCCGGTCGATGCCGCCACGAACGTCCTCCTGACCGCCGGCGCCACGCAGGCCCTCGACCTGATCGTGCGCACGCTGCTGCGCCCGGGCGATGCCGTGGTCGTCGAGGATCCCGGTTACTGCAACCTGCTGCAGATCCTGCAACTCGCGGGCTTGCAGGTGCATGGCGTGCCGCGCACGGTCGCGGGCATCGATACCGATGTGTTCGAGCGCGTCGTCATCGAACACCGGCCGAAAGCGGTGTTCCTCAACACCACGCTGCAGAATCCCACGGGCGCGACTTTCAGCATGGCGTCGGCCTTCCGCTTGATGCAGATTGCGGAGCGCCATGGCGTGTGGGTCGTCGAAGACGATGTGAACCGCGAACTCGCGCCGCCCGGCGCGCCGCTGCTCGCATCGATGGAAGGGCTCAACCGCGTGCTGTACGTCGGCGGGTTCGCGAAGACGATCACGCCGTCGCTGCGCTGCGGCTACGTCGTCGCGGAGCGCGAGGTGCTGCGCGAAC
The DNA here is from genome assembly GCF_031451075.1 of Caballeronia sp. LZ043. NCBI lineage: Bacteria > Pseudomonadati > Pseudomonadota > Betaproteobacteria > Burkholderiales > Burkholderiaceae > Caballeronia > Caballeronia sp. LZ043. The sequence continues at coordinate 452,987 of NZ_JARUXT010000004.1, forward strand.
TGGCGCGCACGAAGATGGCGGTGGGGCTGACGACCTCGGAGGCGACCGAACGGATCGTGGAAAAGGTGCTGACGGAAGGACGCTACACGCGGCACGTCGAGTTCGTCGTCGAAAAGCTGAAGGATGCGCACGTGCTGATCGAAGAGCGCATGGACGCGCTCGGCGTGGAACTGTTCCGCCGGCCGCGTGCGGGACTGTTCGTGTGGGGCGCGCTGCCGATCGATCCCGCGCGCGGCAACGCCGTCGCGACGCAGGCCTTGCAGCATGGCATCTGGCTGGCGCCGGGTTCCTACTTCCGTCCCGGCGACGCGGCAAGTCCTTGCTTCCGCTTCAACGTGCCTTATTCCGCCGATGACGCGCTGTGGACGTTCCTGGAGAAAGCGATCAGGGGCGGCTGACGAGCGGTCTCAAGCAGCCGCGTGTCGTTGCTGCATGCGGTGCGGACGGTTCTGCTTGATGCGCGCAGCCCCGAGATGCGTCCGCAGATGCTCACAGACATCCTTGCGGCGCACCGGATTGAGCGGATCGCACAGACGAATGGTGAGCGTGGCCGGGCCTGTTGGAACGGGCGTGAGTTCGGGCGCTTCCCACAGGACCACGGTGAAGGTGCCATCGGAAACCTGCACCACCTGAAACCGCGAGAGATCGATGTGGGTCAGCTCATGAGGTTCGATCGAATGATGCATGAGGTCCTCGGCGTTATCGACAGGGTCAGGCTGCGTCATGCAAACAGTGTGCCGATTTTTCGAAGGCGCATGCGTCCGTGGTTCGTGGCGCTGGGATGTGTGTAAAAGCTTCTGCAAGAGCACTGAATTGTTGACATTGGTGCTCCGGCGCAGTCAGTGACTTGCTCACGAGTTTAGTCTCGCGGCGGGCGACGCTCGCATGAAATTCGGAGGACTTGCCGGACGCGAAACGCGAATTATTGGGATCGCATTGACGTTGTGATCGGCATAAATACTCCGGTTGTGTGGGCTGTATCCGGCCACTATCGGCCGTTCCTCACCTCTTTCAGTCCGCCATTCAGACTTTCCCTCGCTTGCCTGTGCAGAATCGCTGAATCCGTGCGTATGAACCCATCTCGATGCGTTTCCTCACACGCAAGCATCCTCACTTCGCCGATGCTGCCGTCTTCCTGCCGGACTTCTTCGCGGCGGGCTTCGGCGTCTGCTTCTTCGCGGGCGGCTTCGGCGTGGGCTTCGGCTTAGGCTTCGATTTCGCTGCGGGCTTCGCCTTCGCCTTCGACTTCACTGCGATCTCCACCCCCTCCGCATCAATCAAAAACCGGCTGCGGTCCTTCACATTGGCGATCCACGCAGGCGGCCGCGCCCAGCCGCTCCAGGTCTCGCCGGTCTCCGGATTGCGATACTTCGCCGGCAGCTTGCCCTTTTTCGCGGCCCGGTTCACCGCTTCGTGCCGCTTCGAGGGCGCGGGAATCGCGACATTCGGCTTGGCCGCGCGCTTCGCCTTCCTGCGATGCCGTTCGATGTCGCCCGTCGTCAGTCCATGGCGCTCCATCATCGCGCGGATGTCGTCGAGCACGGCCTGCGCGCGGTCCGCAATCAGGCTTTCCGCGCGTTCCTGCAATTTCCTGAGCCGCGCCTGAATCTGCTTGAGCGTTGCCATCGACCTCTCCTTGTTATTGAAGAAAGCGCTAGTCCGCGCCGCTTCGCGTTTCGTCGACGAACTTCTCGGTCGCGTCATCGATGCGCCGCGACTTGCGCCCCATCGGTCCGTGCACGTAGACGGCCTTGACGTTCGCGGCCGCGTCGGACGGGGGCGGCGGCGTCATTGGGTAACGCACCGTGCGCGCGTGATCGCCCAGTTGAAGGCGCGGATCGAACACCGAGTTGAAGCGCCACAGCATGCGGATGAAATTCGTCTGACCCTGCATCAGCAAGTGCACGGCCTGGCCCGCCGCGCCGCGCAAGGCCGCCCAGCCCATGTGCTTGCGATTGAGCACCTGCTGCGTGCGCACGAGTTCCGCGTAGAACTCGGGCAAGGGCAGGCGCGTGGGCAGCACGGCGTGCTGGATGTCGTAGAGGCGATAGTCGAGACTCGTCAGCCGGCGCTGTTCGCGCAGCCAGATCTCCGTGCCGGGATAAGGCGTATTGACGCTGATGTTCACGATCTCCGGAATCTCCAGGCACCATTGACGCACGGCCTCGAAGCGTTCGCGCGTCCAGTCGGGATCGGCGATGAGATTGATCGCGACCGTGATCCCGAGCGACCGCGCGAACTCCAGCGCCTCGAAATTCTTGTCGAGCGTGATGCGCTTGCGAAACGCTTTCAGCCCTTCGGCGTCGATCGCCTCCATGCCGATGAACATGTACTGCAAGCCGAGCGTGCGCCAGAAACTAAAGACTTCCTGGTTGCGCAAAAGCACGTCGCCACGGGTTTCGAGGTAATACTGCTTGCGGATGCCGCGTTGCTGGATCGCGCGGCCGATCTCCATGCCGTGCTCGGCGTGCACGAAGGCGACGTCGTCGACGATGAACACGCCCGGCTCGCGGATCGACGCCAGTTCATCGGCGATCACCTGCGGACTGCGCGCGCGATAGCTGCGCCCATAGAAGGTCCACGCGCTGCAAAACGTGCAGTCCCACGGGCAGCCGCGCGCGAATTCGATCGACGCACACGGATCCAGCGTGCCGATGAAATACTTGCGCCGATGCCGCAGCAGGTCGCGCGCGGGCAGCAGATCATCGAGACTGTCGACGAAGCGCGGCGGCGGCCCCGCGCCTTCGCTCGTCACCGCGCCGGGCACGTCGAGCAGGGAAGCGCCGCTCGCGAACGCGTGCAGCAAGGCATTCACCGAGGCCTCGCCTTCGCCTTTCAGCACGCAGTCGATCGCGCCTTGCGCGTGGCGCAGCAGATCCGCCGCCGTGAACGATGCACTATGGCCGCCGACGAACACGAAGCACCCCGGCAAAACGTCGCGGACGGCGCGGGCGAGATCGATGATTTCCGGAATATTGGCGAGATAGTTGCCCGAGAAACACAGCGCATCAGGACGCCAGTCGCGGATCAGACGGTCGAGGTCGCGATGCGTTTCGACCTGCAGGTCGATCAGGCGCACATCGTGTCCGGCGCGGCGCACGGCGGCCGCGACGGTTTCGAGCCCGAGCGGTTCGAGGCGGAGGAATACGCGGGTGTACATCAGCCCGCTGGGATGAACGGCAAGCACCTTCATGGACTCTCCTTGCGAGAGTGAGCGGCGCTGGCCCGCCGGCCGCTCCGGTCATGTCAGATCATGCGGATCGGATCTCCATTCGTGCGAGGCCTCGTTCAGTGCGGCATTTCAGTGCGCTATTTCAGTGCCGATGCGAGGTCGTGTTCATTCTACTGGCGGCGTACGCGGGATGCCGGCAGGGTGCGCGGCGGATGCGTCGAAGGCTACTGACGCACGGCGAGGAAGGCGGCGGTTTCGTAAGGCACGGTGACTTCGCTTTTACCGCGCAAGTCCGGTTCATCGTCGATCAACTGCCGCACCGCGCGCTCGATATCCTCGCGCTCCGCCTCAGGCAGCGCCGCGATGAAACTCGTGGAGCGCACGCGATTCAGGATCACGTCTTCCGGCGCGCCCGTGTGGCCGATGCCGAAGTGCGTTTCGACGAGCGGCCCGAAACCCGCATGCGGAAATGCGCTGCGCCAGGCGCCGGTGTAGTAGCGCGGGGTGTCGCCTTCGTAGCGGTTGACGATGGCGTCCAGCTTCGCGACCCACGGCACGCGGGCATCGCGCATGTTCCAGACGAGGCCGAGCCTGCCACCCGGCTTGAGCACGCGACGGATTTCGTCGAGCGCCGCGCGGCCGGCGAACCAGTGGAACGACTGGGCGCACACGACGGCATCCACCGAGGCGTCGGCAAGCGGAATGGACTGCGCGGTGCCCGCCAGCGCCTTCACCTCGGGCAACGCGGCGGACAGCTTCGCGCGCATCGAATCGACCGGCTCGACCGCGAAAACCTGCGCGCCGGTTTGCACGAGCCGCAGCGTGAACTTGCCGGTGCCCGCGCCCAGATCGACGACGCTCGCGCCCGGCCCGAGCCCAAGCTGTTCAGTAAGCCAGCCCGCGAGCGCGGGCGGATAGTCGGGCCGTCCGCGCACATAGCTGTCCGCGTGGGCCGTATAGCCGACCGCCGCCGCGCGGTGGACGTTCGAGGAAGCGGATGCGGGCGGCTGCGTCATGATGATTACTCGCCGTAGATGTCGAAGTCGAAATACTTCTGCTCGATGCGCCTGTACGTGCCGTCCTTGATCATCGCGGCGATGGCGCCGTCGAGTTTTTCCTTCAGATCGGTGTCTTCCTTGCGCAGGCCGATGGCCGTGCCGGGCCCGAAGATCGCGCTGTCTTCCAGCGCGCCGCCCGCGAAGCCATAGGGCTTGCCGCGCGGCGTATCGAGGAAGCCGCGCTCGGCCTGCACGGCGTTCTGCAGCGAGGCGTCGATACGGCCGGCCAGCAGATCCTGGTAGACCTGGTCCTGATCGGCATACGACACCACCTTCACGCCCTGCGCGCCCCAGTGGACCTTCGCATAGGTTTCCTGCATCGAACCCTGCTCGACGCCGACGGTCTTGCCCGCGAGCGCTTCGGCGGTCGGCTGAATGGACGAGGCGCGCTTCGCCACGAGGCGCGTGGGCACGTGGAAGAGCTTGCTCGAGAAGGCGATCTGCTTGACGCGCGCGGGCGTCATCGACATGGTGGACAGGACGCCGTCGAACTTGCGGGCCTTGAGGCCGGGGATCATGCCGTCGAAGGCGTTTTCCACCCACACGCACTTCGCGTTGAGGCGGCGGCACAGTTCATTGCCGACATCGATATCGAAGCCGACCAGCGAGCCGTCCGGCGCTTTCGATTCGAAAGGCGGATAGCTTGCGTCGACGCCAAAGCGGATCGTCGACCATTCCTTCGCATGCGCGCCGATCGATACCGTCAGCATCGAACCCAACAACACCGTCAACAGCCTCTTCACGATAGTCCCTTGTTTTCTTGAGTGATTGAACTTGGGCGGCGGGCGCCCCCAGGGACGATTATAGAGAGTCGCTTCCAGACGCGAAAACGGCCGCGAAGATTGCGGCCGTTCTTGCCCGGCTTGCCGGTGTTTCAGCTTGCGCGCACTTCGATGCGACGCGGACGCGCCTGTTCACGGCGCGGAATGGTGAGCTTCAGCACGCCATGGCTGAGATTGGCGTCGATCTTCGTGGTGTCGAAGTCGTCGCTCACCGTGAACGCGCGGACGAAACGCGGCGCGCGCAGTTCGGTGTGATGCGCACGGACCGCGCCTTGCACCGGCAAGTCCGCTTCGGCTTCGATGGTGAGGCGCGCGTCATGAACCTTCACATCGAGCTTGTCGCGCGGCACGCCGGGCAGGTCGGCATAGACGGTGATGCCCTGGCTGTCCTCGATGATGTCGACGGCGGGCGTCACGGTGGCGCGGCGCACGGCGTCCACGGTCTGCGGTGCGACGCGGGCGGCGGTTTGCGGCGTGGCTTGCGGCGTTGCTTGCGTTGCGCTTTGCGGGGTATCGATCATGATGGGCTCCCTCTTACTGAATGGTGATGGCGCGCGGCTTCGAGGCCTCGCGCTTGCCGATGGTGATGAACAGCGTGCCGTTCTCATAGCGCGCTTCGACCTTGTCGCTGTCCGCGTTCTGCGGCAGTTCGATCACGCGGCGGAAGCTGCCCTTGAAGCGCTCTTTCGCATAAGTGCGCGAGCCTTCCGTGGCTGCCGGCGCGCGCCGTTCGCCGCTGATGGTGAGCGTGCCCTTGTCGACGGTGACATCGAGCGATGCAGGCTCGACGCCCGGCGCGAACGCGACGATCTGGATGGCCTCGTCGGTGCTGCCGATGTTCAGTTGCGGAAAGCTGTCGGCGCGGCTCGAACGAATGCTCGAAGGCACGTTGCCGAACAGCGAGGACACCTGCCGTTGCACGCGATCCAGTTCCGAGAACAGGTCGCCGCCAAAATAAAAGTCACTCATGGTCCAGTCTCCAGGGTTGCGGCCATGCGGCCGGCAGCAGGAAGTTGAAACGGCAGCGTGTCGGTTCGCCGCCTCTGGATCCAAGGTAGGTGCGCAGGCTATCGTTTCAATACCCTCCAACAGGGCTTCAAGCAGACTATATTTTTGCCGCGCGTCTCTTGAAACAGCGGCGCGAGCCCCTAGAGCGCAGCCTTCTGCTACCGCTCGAAACGCCGCAACTGCTGCTGTTTTTTGCGGGCGGCAACGCTCATCATCGGGACATGAACAACGCATGTCCCCTGAAGGAGCCGCTCGTGAACCTCTTGAAGATGATCCGCATCGTGCTGTGGAGCTTTTTCGGCGTGCGCAGGCGCGCGTCGCACAACGCCGATTTCGCGCAGGTCAAGGTGTCGCTGCTGCCGTTCATCGCCGTCGCGCTGGCGGGCGCGTTCGGCGCGACGCTGCTGATCGTGGCCCGGCTCGCGACGGGCATCGCGCATTGAATGTGCAGCGGCGCCGGATTCCGCTCTTACAATGGCGAACGATCGATAGCCAGCGAAGAGAGGAATCAGGACCATGAAAACAGGCATCTACGGCGCGGGCGCCATCGGCGGCTGGCTCGGCGTCAAGCTCGCGCAGGCGGGCTGCGACGTCAGCGTGGTCGCGCGCGGCGCGACGCTCGAGGCGCTGCGGCAGGACGGGCTGCGGCTCGTCGAACAGGACGCGACCCATACCGTGAAGGTCGCGGCGAGCGCCGACCCGGCGGACCTCGGCGTGCAGGACCTGGTCATCGTGGCCGTCAAGGCCCCGGCGATGGAATCGGTCGCCGCGCACATCGCGCCGCTCATCGGACCCGACACGATCGTCCTGACCGCGATGAACGGCGTGCCCTGGTGGTTCTGCGACGGCCTGCCCGCGCCCTTCACCGGCAAGCAACTGTCGTCGGTGGATCCGCACGGCAGCATCGGCGCCGCGATCCCGGCTGCGCAAACGGTCGGCTGCGTGGTCCATGCGAGCTGTTACGTCGAGACGCCGGGCGTCATCCGCCATCATCACGGGCGTGGACTGATCATCGGCGAAGTGGCGGGCGGACCGGCCGCGCGCACCGAGGCGCTCGTCTCGCTGTTCGCCAAGGCGGGCTTCGACGCCACGCTCTCGCCGCTGATCCAGCGCGATGTCTGGTTCAAGCTGTGGGGCAACATGACGATGAATCCCATCAGCGCGATCACCGGCGCCACCACGGACCGCATCCTCGCCGACGATCTGGTGCGCGGCTTCGTCACCGGAGTCATGCTGGAGGCGAAGGAGATCGGCGCGCGCTTCGGCATTCCGATCGAGCAGGCGCCCGAAGACCGTCACGCCGTCACGCGCAGGCTCGGTGCGATGCGCACCTCGATGCTGCAGGACGTGCAGGCGGGCAAGGCAGTGGAACTCGACGCGCTGGTGGCCTCCGTGCATGAACTCGGCGCCATGACGGGCGTGCCGACGCCCTTCACCGATGCGCTGCTCGGACTGGCGCGGCTGCATGCGCGCACGCTGGGGCTGTATCCGGATGCGTGAGATCGGAACAGCGTCGGAGGGCGGCATGGAGCCCGGTAACCGGCAGGACGAAAAGCGCGGCGAACTCGCGGAGATGCGCGACCTGCTGCGCGAGTTCGTCCGCGAGCGCGACTGGAGCCGCTTTCATTCGCCGAAGAATCTGGCGGCGGCGCTCTCGGTGGAGGCGAGCGAACTCCTCGAACCGTTCACATGGTTGGCGAGCGGCGACAGGAGCGAACTCGACGAAGCGAAGCTGCGCGCGATCCGCCACGAGATGGCCGACGTGCTCGCCTATCTCGTGATGCTTGCCGATGCGCTCGATGTCGATCTGTATCGCGCGCTGGTCGAGAAGATGGCGCTCAACCGCGAGAAGTATCCGGCGGAGCGCGTCAAAGGCGACGCGCGCAAATACACCGATTACTCCGACCAGGAAGACTGAGCGCCTGCTTCGCTTCGTTCAATGTTGCGTGGTGTTCCCCCTCGCCTGCTGCTGCGCAACGATGCGGCTTGCCGCGATGGCGTTGTCGGGATAGTTGAGCCAGTCGTCCGGGTCATAGCCGGCGGCGCGCCACATCAGGAACTCCTGGCGGACCTGCGCGCGGGTCTTGGGCGCGTTGGGATCGCCGGGCTGCGCGGCGGTCTGGGCGAATACGGATGTCGCGCAGCACAGCGCGAGCGCGGACAGGATCAGGCGGGATGGATGTGTCATGACGATGACCTCGCGCGCCGGGACGGCGGACATAAGGCAGTGATTCGATTCTAGGTGACGCAGCGCCTTCGTGCAGTGACGGTCCTGATGTCACGCACCAGAAGCAAGTCGTCGCACAGACATATTGTCTGCCGGTCATCCGCCTATACTCGGGGCTTCCGGGTGGAGCGCAGTGGCCTTGCCAGTGCAACGTCAGCGCACGGTCAATGCATGGTCAGCATCGTGCCAGCGCAAGGTACCGAAGCACGGAACCACAGTCTGATTCAAAAAACGCAACACAGAACAGATACAGGACCGCGGGCCGTCGTCATGAACGCAAGCAGTGTCGTCACGAGCAGTTTTCCCGAGATGGACGAACTCGAGGCGCTTCGCGTCGCAGGCGGCGCGCACTTCGAATGGCGCACGCGCTGCGAAGTGCACTCGCGCGGACGGGTGTTTCCGCTGTTGACCGCATCCATCGGTTCCAGCAATCCAGAAGCGCCCGCCATCGGCTTCTTCGGCGGCGTGCATGGGCTCGAATGCATCGGCACGCAGCTCGTGCTCGAATACATGCGCGCCTTGCTGACGCGCCTCGAATGGGACGACACGCTGCAACAGCAATTGCGCGCGATCCGTCTGATCTTCATGCCGATCGTCAATCCCGGCGGCATGTTCGCGCGCACGCGGGCGAACCCGAACGGCGTCGATCTGATGCGCAACGCACCGCAAAGCGCCGAGGGACGGGTGCCGTTTCTCGCGGGCGGGCAGCGCATCGGGCCGTGGCTGCCGTGGTATCGCGGTCCCGTCGACGGTCACATGGAGGCCGAAAGCGCCGCGCTGCTCGGCGTGGTAGAGGAAGAGCTGATGTCGCGGCCGCTGAGCTTCGCGCTCGACTGCCATTCGGGCTTCGGCTGGGACGACAGCATCTGGTTTCCGTATGCGCGCACCGAGCGGCAGATGGCGCATCTGCCCGAAATGTTCCTGCTCAAGCGGATGTTCGAGGAGTCGTACCCGCATCACGGCTATGCGTTCGAACCGCAGAGCCATCAGTACCTGCTGCATGGCGACCTGTGGGACTTCGCCTACGATCGCTCCCGCCCGCCCAACATTTTCCTGCCGATGACGCTCGAACTCGGCTCCTGGCGCTGGATCCGCAAGAATCCGATGCAGCTGTTCTCGCGGCTCGGCATTTTCAATCCGATCAAGGCGCATCGCACGCGGCGGGTGCTGCGGCGTCATCCGAACTTCTTCGATTTCCTGACGCGCGCCGCGTATTCGTCGCAACGCTGGCTGCCGGGCGGCGCGCCGCGCGACGAACTGCTGCGGCGCGCGCAGGAGCACTGGCAACGCTCGGGCCTCCGATGAGCCAATGGATCCTGCTGCGCGGCCTCACGCGTGAAACGCGCCACTGGGGCGGCTTCGAGGCGGCGCTGGTGGCGCACGGGCTGGCGGAGGGCGTTCAAGACATCGTTTGTATCGATTTGCCGGGCAATGGCGTGGAGCAGGGACGCCCGGCGCCGCTCTCGGTCGAGGCGATGATGGAATTCGTCCGCGCCCGTGCCACGGCGCTCGGCGTGCGCATGCCGTGCCGGGTGATCGGGATGTCGCTCGGCGCGATGGTGGCGACCGCATGGGCGCAACGGCATCCGGGCGATATCGAACGGCTGGTGCTGATCAATACGAGCATGCGGCCGTTCGCCCAAATGCACGAACGGCTCCGGCCGTCGGCATGGCCGGTGCTGCTGCGCATCGCGGCGAACTGGCGGCGGCCTGCACGCTGCGAAGGGTCGATTCATCGGCTGACTTGTCAACGGCAGGCCGGCGCGGACGCGGATATCGCGCACTGGGCGGCGTTGCGGCGCACGCACGGCGCCAGCGCGGGCAATGCGTTGCGGCAGCTGCTCGCGGCGGCACGGTTTCGCGCGGAGAAACAGATGCCGGCGGGGAAGGTGTTGATGTTGTCGTCGGCGCGGGACCGGCTGGTCAATCCCGTCTGTTCAGTACGCGCTGCCATGCACTGGGGCGCGGCGCATGCCGTGCATCCGTGGGCAGGCCACGACCTGCCGCACGATGACGCCAATTGGACCTGTCGGGCCATCGTGGCGTGGCTCGCCGCGCCGGAAGCCCGGGCGAAGGGCGGCTAGGCGCGTCAGAAGCGGGTCGTAACGACCTCATCAGCCCATCACGCCGGGCGATTTCAAAAAAGCGCCATCGGACCGTCAATGCGGAGACACAGGCAATGCGCTACCGTGCAATCGCCAGCAGGCTCTCCGTCAGGCGGCGTCTGCGCGACGTCCACCCGACCTAGGGAAACTTCGTGTTGCGCCGCAGCATCGCATTGCGTATGCTGTTTAACAAGGCGGCAGGGGCCGTCCGTACGGCCGTCTGTAAGGCTGTGTTCACTTTCGGCAGCGGATTGAACGTTGACAAGCCGGCCGCCGGCAAGCAAGGGCGAGCGTCGAAGGCAGCAGGCGGGCCTTGCGGACATCGCGGGGAAGGAGCCGCACATGGAACTGACCACAACGTCGAACCCGACGCTGCACGTCTTCCATCAGGAAGGCGGGTGGCACTGGGGCATTACCATCGAACGCACGGCGGGCGGTGGCATGAAGGTCGTCGCTTACAGCGACGAAGGCTTCGATTCGGAAGAGCAGGCGCGCGAGGACGGCGAACATGTCCTTCGTTCCGAAGACTGGCGTTCGCGCCAGAGTTTTAGCCGCAGCGAGCGGCGACACGGGTATTCCTGAACGGGACGGCGCGCCATCGTCCCGTTCTTTCGACACATCCTCCGCAGTCCGCCGTCTTTCCCGCATCTTTTCTCCACATCAGAATCGCGCGACACTGAAGTTCCTTCAGCTCTATGAGGTTCGCATGTCCTTCATGGAAGCTCCGTCGCACGCCAGTCCCGAAGACGCACGCTTCACCGTGCGCCGCATGACGCCGCCCGAGGTGCAGATCGCGCTCGACTGGGCCGCCGCGGAAGGCTGGAACCCCGGTCTCGACGATGCCCGCGCCTTCCTTGCCGCCGACCCGCACGGGTTTTTCATCGGCACATGGGATGGCGGACCGATCGGCTGCATCGCGGCTGTCGCGTATGACGAGAGGTTCGGCTTCATCGGGCTGTACATCGTCCGTCCCGGATGGCGCGGCAGGGGCTTCGGATTGCGCCTGTGGAACGAGGGCATGGCGTATCTCGGCGCGCGCAATATCGGGCTCGACGGCGTGCTCGCACAGCAAGCGAACTATCGCGCATCGGGTTTCGTGCTTGCCGGGCGTAACGTGCGCTATGAAGGCGTGGCGCGGGCCAGCGTCGAGCCGGTTCCTGCGACGCTCACTCTCGTCGACGCGGCAGCCGTTCCCTTCTCCACCTTGCTCGACTACGACGCCACCCTGTTCGCCTGCCGGCGCGCAGCGTTTCTGCGTGACTGGCTGACGCTGCCGCATGCATCCGCACGCGTGGCGCTGACCGGCGATACGATGCGCGGTTTCGGCGTGATCCGCCGCTGCATGCGCGGCTACAAGATCGGTCCGCTCTTCGCCGACGATTCACCCACCGCGCAGGCGCTGTATCGCGCGCTCGTCGCGGAAGTCGCGGGTGAAACCGTGTTCCTCGACGTCCCTGAGAGCAATCCCGCGGCGGTTGCGCTTGCCGTCGGACATGGTATGACGAGCGTGTTCGAAACGGCGCGCATGTACACGCGCGGCGTGCCGGATGTGCCTCTTGCGCGAGTATTCGGCGTGACCACCTTCGAACTGGGCTGATACGCGCGTGCCCGATGTTTGCACGCCTTCGCGCACTCCGGTAACGTGATGCGTCTGTGTCACTCGCGAGACCGCTCATGAGCCACGATCACCCTCATCACGACCACGACCACACCGGCAGTCCGCTGCCCGAAATGGACCTGCGCGTGAAGGCGCTCGAATCGCTGCTGGTCGAGAAAGGCTATATCGATCCGCAAGCCCTCGACATTTTCATCCAGACCTACGAGCACAAGGTCGGACCACGCAATGGCGCGCGCGTCGTGGCCCGGGCATGGAGCGATCCGCAGTTTCGCGCGTGGCTGCTCGATGACGCCACCGCGGCCATCGCTTCGCTCGGCTTCACCGGACGCCAGGGCGAACACATGGTTGCACTCGAAAACACCGCGCAGGTTCACAACATGGTCGTCTGCACGTTGTGTTCGTGCTATCCGTGGTCGGTGCTCGGCTTGCCGCCGGTGTGGTACAAGTCGGCGCCGTATCGGTCGCGGGCTGTCATCGATCCGCGCGGCGTGTTGCAGGACTTCGGTGTCCGCTTGCCGGATGAAGTCGAAGTGCGCGTATGGGATTCGACGGCCGAGGTCCGCTATCTCGTCCTGCCGATGCGCCCGCCCGGCACCGATCATCTCGACGAAGACGCGCTCGCCGCACTCGTCACACGCGATTCGATGATCGGCACGGGTCTCGCGTTGAGCCCATCGGCAGCGAGCGAGGTGGCGGCATGAACGCGGCGCATGACATGGGCGGCATGCAGGGCTTCGGGCCCGTCGAGATCGATCCTTGCGATGCACCGGGCGCGTCGCCCTTCCATGCGGAATGGGAGCGGCGCGTACTGGCCGTGACGCTTGCGATGGGCGCGACGGGCCAGTGGAACATCGACACCTCGCGGGCCGCGCGCGAAAGCCTGCCGCCCGCGCAATACCTCGGCAGCAGCTACTACGAAATCTGGTTCGAGGGCTTGAAGAAGCTGCTGCTCGCGAAGGGCCTCGCGAGTGCCGCGGAAATCGAGGCCGGCTATTCGCAGGCCGCGCCCGCGTCCAACGTGCGCATGCTGCGGGCTGCCGACGTCAGCGCAGCCTTGCTGCGAGGTGCGCCCGTGGATCGGCCGGCGGTCGGACCGGCGCGCTTCGCCGTCGGCGATACCGTGCGCACGAAGCTGATGAATCCACCCACGCACACGCGTCTGCCGCGCTATTGCCGCGGCAAGTCCGGACAGGTCGTCGCAGTGCGTGGCACGCACGTCTTTCCCGATGAAAACGCGCTCGGCCACGGCGAGCATCCGCAATGGCTCTACACGGTGCGTTTCGACGCCGCCGAGCTGTGGGGCGCGGACACGAGCGCGTCGTCGGTGTGCGTGGATTGCTGGGAGTCTTATCTACTCGATGCCGCGCATGAATGACCCGCAACAGTTCCACGAACTCCGCACCGCTTTACCCGCGTTGCCCTGCAACGACGACTGCCCGGTATTCCGCGCGCCCTGGGAAGCGCAGGCTTTTGCGATGACGCTCGCGTTGCACGAGCGCGGGGTGTTCACGTGGCAGGAATGGGCGCACGCATTGAGCGAGGCGATCCGCGCGGCGCAGGCTGCCGGCGATCCCGATCACGGCGACACCTACTATGCGCACTGGCTGAGCGCGCTGGAAGGCTTGAGCACCGCGAAGGGCTGCGTCAGCCAGGAGACGCTCGCGCAGCGCTGCCACGAGTGGGACGAAGCCGCGCGCGCCACGCCGCATGGACAGCCCATCGTGCTGGACGTCGCGAATGCGTCGAAGCAGCATGTGCTGCGCGCGCTGCCCGCCGCCACGCTCGATGCCTATCGCGCGGCAATCTACCGGATCGACGGAACGCCGGCGATCGAGATGAAGATCGGCGTGAGCAATCCAGCGCTGATCGCGTTGCTCGAAGCACATGAAGCCGACACCGCGGTGTTCGTGACGGCATGCAATCCATTCGGCCATAAGCTGCCGCCGGAAGCCAACGCGACGCGGCAACGCGCGCTGGCTGCACGGATCGCGCAATGGGGACTGCGTGCATTGTCTGGCGCGGGTATCGACCCGTTGCAGGTCTGGATCGCCGAAGACAGTCTGCTGGTGCTCGGCGCGACCCAATCCACCGCCGATGCCTTGCTGACCGAATTCGAGCAGCACGCCGTCGTCATGGTGGATCGCGGGAACCCGCCGCACTTGCTGTTGCATCCGGGGCATCGCTGAGCCCCCATCATCCAACCGGAGAATTCGACATGCCGCTCGTCCGCATCGATTTGCTGAAGGGAAAAGACAGCGCCTACCGCACGGCCATCGGCGACGTGGTGTATGACGCGATGCGCGCCACCCTCGACGTGCCCGAGAACGATCGCTTCCAGATCATCGCAGAGCGCGACGCGCCGGACTTCATCGTGGATCGCACTTATCTGGGTATTACCCGCAGCGACGATTGCGTGGTGATCCAGGTCACGCTGAACGAAGGCCGCGATGCGCCGAAGAAGCGCGCGTTCTACAAGGCCGTCGCCGATGGCTTGCATGAGCGCCTGAAGCTGCGTCGCGAGGATGTGTTCATCAGTCTCGTCGAGGTGAAAAAGGAGAACTGGTCTTTCGGCAACGGCGAGGCGCAATACGCGCCCACGTGACCGCGTGACCATCACCACCGCATCTTTCGATCTGGAACCGCTCGCGTTGCCGGCCGACGTGCCTGCCGACATCCGCGTCTGGCGCGTTCCGATCCCGTTGACCATCGCGCCCGACGATCCCGCATGCGCCGCGCTGGATGCAAGCGAACGCGCGCGCGCGGCGCGCTATCTGCGTCCCGAGGATGCGGCGCGCTTCAGCGTCATGCGTGCGGCGCTGCGTCAGGTGCTGGCGACGCTGACCGGCGGCGATCCGGCGCGTCTGAAACTCGACGCCGGCGAGAACGGCCGCCCGCTGCTCGACGAACCGGATGCGCCGGACTTCAACGTCTCGCATTCGGGATCGTACGGGCTGATTGGCGTGTCGCGGGCAAGACGCGTCGGGGTGGATATCGAGGCGGCGCGCGCCGGCTTCGGCTGGCGTGAACTGGCGCCTGCCGTGCTGGCGGAGCGCGACCGGCAGGCCATCGAGGCGCTGCCCGAAGCCGCGCGCCAGAGCGCGTTCTTCGACTGCTGGACCGCGAAGGAAGCCGTGCTGAAGGCGCACGGTGTCGGTATCGGCGGCGGTTGGATCGGGCTGAAAGGCTTCTCGGTCTTGCCGCGCGAGGGCTTGCGCCATGCGGTGTCGCCGGAAGCGGAGGGGTTCGCGGCCATCGCGCTGGACGCGCCTTCCGGCTATGCCGCCGCCCTCGCGTGGCAGGTTTGATGCGGCGCAGCGAGGCTCACGCGACTTTCGCGCGCAGCAGGTCTCTGTGCGTGAGATACAGGCGCAGGTCGAATTCGATCTGATGGTAGCCCGGCTGCATCAGCTCACACAGCCGATAGAACGCCTTGTTGTGATCGCTTTCCTTCAGATGTGCGAGCTCATGCACGACGATCATGCGCAGGAACTCAGGCGCCGTGTCGCGGAACAGCGAGGCGATGCGAATCTCCTTCTTCGCCTTGAGCCGCGCGCCCTGTACACGGGAAATGGCCGTGTGCAGTCCAAGCGCGTGACGCAGGACGTCGAGCTTGCTGTCGTAGATGACCTTGTCGATGGCGGGCGCCACGCGCAGGAATTCCTGCTTCAGGTCCGAGCAATACGCATACAGCGCGCGATCGGACTGCACGGCGTGCCGGTTCGGATAGCGTGCGTCGAGATAGGTGCCCAGTTGCTGCTGGGCGATCAGTCGGCGCACCTTGTCCTGAAGCGTGTTCGGATAAGCGCTCAGGTATTTCAGGTGTTGCATGACGGCGGTGTTCTGAAGAATCTCTCAAAGCCTGCTTGCGCAGGCGGGCGTGGGACGCGCCAGGGGCGTCCGCAGCGGGAAGGGCGCAGCATTCTGACAACCATTCTAGTCAACGCCGCGCGGACTCGCCCATTGCAGCGGCGGCGCGGCGTGTTTCCGCGTACGCATTTGCGTAAGTTTATGTTTCAGCCCGGCGCCGGGTGCAATGCGCATGCGAACATGCGCGCTCCCCAGGCAAGCGATCAAGGCAGGTTTTTCCATGGCGTCGAACAAGGCTCATCATGCAACCGGATGGGCTGCGGGCATCATCGCGGCGGCGCTCGTGTCGGCTGCGCACGGACCTGCCTCCGAGGGCGCGGGCATGATTCCCGCGGTGCTCGCGCTGCTCGCCGGGGTGGCCGGCGCTACCGCGCCGGACTGGCTCGAAGTCGCGTGGTGGACACGCGCCCGCAGGCTCTGGATCACGCATCGCACGCTGACGCATTGGGGCCTGGGCTGGGCGGCGCTGCTCGCGCTGTCCTGGCACGAACTCGGGCGGCATCCGGCGGCGCCCGTGGCGTTCGGCTTCGCCTGCGGCGGCCTCATGCATCTGCTGGCGGACTGGCCCAATCCGCTCGGCGTGCCGTGGGTCGGCCCGCGCCACTCGCTCAATCTGTGGACGAGCGGGCACTGCGATCTGATCGTCGTGGGCGCGGCGTGGGTTGCCGCGCTGTTCGTCGTCGACGATGTCTGGTTTCATCATGCCTGTAGCCGCATGCTGCTGAACGTGCTGCGGCCCGCAGCATGACCCAAGCGAGGAGCCCCGATCCCATGCAAGCGAATCACCCGCGCAGCCGCTTCCTTCTCTTCCTCGCCGGCCTGGCCGCGCTGTTCGCGCTGCATGGCTGCGCGGGCTTCTTCAATCGCGACGCCATGCGCGTGACGGTGGCGGGCATCGAGCCGCTCGAAGGACAGGGCCTCGAGATGCGCTTTACCGTGAAACTGCGCGTGCAGAATCCGAACAACGAGCCGCTCGACTTCGACGGCGTCGCGCTCGATCTCGACCTCAACGGCCGTCCGTTCGCCACGGGCGTCAGCGACCAGCGCGGCGTGGTGCCGCGTTTTGGCGAGACGGTGGTGGCCGTGCCGGTGACGGTGTCGGCGTTCTCGGTGGCGCGGCAGGCGCTCGGCTTCGCCACCGGCGACGTCCCGAACAAGGTCTCGTATGCGGTACGCGGCAAGCTCGCGGGCGGCCTGCTCGGCGGCGCGCGCTTTGCGGATACCGGTTACGTCGACCTGCCGATGAACGGCGCGTCCGGCTACTGAGACGCTCGAGCTTCGTCGGGATCGTAAGGCACGACGCGATCCGCTTCATTCGCGTCGTTGCGGGCGATCACCGCGCGCGCAGGCTCGGTGTCGCTCAGATTGACCGGCTGATGCGGCACGCCGGGCGGAATGAAGACGAAGTCGCCCGGCTCGTTGATCATCGATTGCGCCAGCCCCGCTCCGTAGCGTGTCTCGATGCGTCCTTCCAGGATATAGATGCCGGTTTCGTAGCCGATGTGAACGTGCGGCTCGCCGCGCCCGCCCGGCGGCACGACGACGAGATGCATCGCGAGTCCGCGCGTGCCGGCCGTCGCCGCCGAGAGGCCGATGAAATACGGCAGGTGTTGCACTGTCGCGAGCTTTTCCTGAGGCCGCACGGTGACGACCGTCTGCTGCGCGGCAACTTCCGTGGTGTCCTGCATGGCGATTCCTCCGTGTCCGGACTGCGCTGCGAATCTTCTCATCGACGATAGGTCGAAAGCGCGTGTCGCGCAAAGGTCATGCGCGGCGTCTACCGTAGAAGGGCACGGACTTTGTGCAGGCGCACATGCCCGGCGGCAGGCAAACACGCGGCGCGGCGCATAATCTCGATGACGTGAGAGCAGACCATAGCGGCATCGCAACCGACACCCTCGGGAGGACACCATGCTGGTCAGGAACGAAGCGCGGGTCGAACAACTCATCAACGATCTCCTCGAATTCGCACGAGGACGGTTGCCGGAGCAGACCTGGCGGATCATCGAGCCGTTGCTTCGCCACTACTACGAGCAGGTCGATGTCGAGGACATCGCGAGCCGCGATGTCGCCGATCTCTACGGCGCCGCCATGGCGCACGTCCAGACGGCGCAGAAGTTCGTCCACGGGCGCGAAGTGCTGCGGGTCTATAACCCGAACCTGGAGCAGCACGGCTGGCACTCGGATCATACGGTGGTCGAGATCGTCAACGACGACATGCCGTTCCTCGTCGATTCCGTGAGCATGGAACTCAACCGGCTGGGGCTTGCGCTGCATTCCGTGATCCACCCGGTGTTCCGCGTCTGGCGCGGCGCGAAGGGCGAGATCGAGCGCGTTGCGCAGGGCCACAGCGAGGCCGGCGACGGCCAGTCCGAGCTCGAATCGTTCATTCATTTCGAAGTGGACCGCTGCGGCGATGGCGCCCGCCTCGACGAAGTGCGCGACAACATCGCGCGCGTGCTGGGCGACGTGCGCGCGTCGGTGGAAGACTGGCCGAAGCTGCTCGACACCGCCCGCGCCGCGATTACCGAACTCAAGACCCGCGACACGAGTCCGGACGGCATCGAGTCCCGTGCGTTCCTCGAATGGATGGCGGGCGATCACTTCACGTTCCTCGGCTGCCGTGACTATGATCTGGTGGAGCACGAAGGCGGCTTCGCGTTGCGCGGCGTGTCCGGCTCCGGGCTGGGCCTCTTGCGCGAAACCTTGCGCGCGCCGGCGGCAGGCGACCTGACGCCGCTGCCGCCGGGCGCAGCCGCGATCATCGAAGGCGCGGCGCCCATCTTTCTGACCAAGGCCAATTCGCGCGCGACGGTGCATCGGCCGGGCTATCTGGACTATGTCGGCGTGAAGCGCGTATCGCCGGAGGGCAAGGTGATCGGCGAGCGGCGCTTTCTCGGCCTGTACACGTCCACTGCGTATCTGGTGCCCACCTACGAGATTCCGATCGTGCGGCGCAAGTGCGCGAACATCGTGCGGCGCGCGGGCTTCCTCGAGAAAGGGCATCTGGCGAAGTCGCTCATCACGGTCCTGGAACAGTACCCGCGCGACGAACTGTTCCAGGCCGACGAAGACGTGCTCTTCGACATCGCGCTCGGCGTGCTGCGCTTGCAGGAACATCAGCGCACGCGGCTGTTCGTGCGGCGCGACCGCTTCGACCGCTTCGTGTCGTGCCTCGTGTTCGTGCCGCGCGACAAATTCAATACCGACCTGCGCCGCCGCATCAGCCGCGTGCTGATGGAGGCCTTCAACGGCCGCAGCATCGAGTTCACGCCGCTGTTGTCGGAGTCGCCGCTGGCGCGCATTCATATCGTGGTGCGGGCGGATCGCGGCACCATGCCCGAAGTCGATACGCGCGAACTCGAAACGCGTGTGGTGCAGGTGGCGCGGCGCTGGCAGGACGATCTCGCCGATGCGCTCATCGACAGTCATGGCGAGGAAGCCGGCAACCGCCTGTTGCAGCGTTACGCGGATTCATTCCCGGCGGGTTATCGCGAGGACTATCCGGCGCGTACGGCGGTGCGCGACATCGAAATGATCGAGGCGACGCATACGAGCGCCGGCGGTCTCTCCATGAGCCTGTACCGGCCGATCGAGGCCGGCAAGCGCGCGTTCCGCTTCAAGGTGTATCGCGTGGGCGAGCCGATTGCGCTGTCGCACAGCCTGCCGATGCTCGAACATCTCGGCGTGCGCGTGGATGAAGAGCGCCCGTACCTGATCGAGCCGACCGGCGCGCCGAACGCATGGATTCACGACTTCGGCCTGGAGTTGCAGGACGACGTGGAATTCGACATCGATCGCGTGAAGCCGCTGTTCGAGAACGCGTTCGCGAGCGTGTGGTCGGGCGAGATCGAGAACGACGATTACAACCGCCTCGTGCTGCGCGCGGAGTTCGGCTCGCGCGACGTGACCATCATGCGCGCCTATGCGAAGTATCTGCGCCAGGTGGGCTCGACGTTCAGCGATGCCTATATCGAGCGCGCGCTGATCGGCAATCCGCTGATCGCGAAGAAGCTGCTGCAACTGTTCATGGTGCGTTTCGATCCGGCGCATGGCGGCGGCGGCGAGGCGCGCGACGCCGCCGCCGAGCGCGTGCTCGCCGACATCGAAGCGGCGCTCGACAAGGTGCCCAATCTCGATGAAGACCGCATCCTGCGGCAGTTCCTCGGCGTGATCTGCGCGACGGTGCGCACCAATCACTTTCATCGCGATGCACACGGCCAGCCGCGGCCTTATGTGTCGTTCAAGCTGGATCCGTCGAAAGTGCCGGGGTTGCCCGAACCGAAACCGATGTTTGAAATCTGGGTCTACGCGCCGCGTGTCGAGGGCGTGCATCTGCGCGGCGGACGCGTGGCGCGCGGCGGCCTGCGCTGGTCGGACCGGCGCGAGGATTTTCGCACCGAAGTGCTCGGCCTCATGAAGGCGCAGATGGTGAAGAACACGGTGATCGTGCCGGTGGGATCGAAGGGCGGCTTCGTCGTGAAGAATCCGCCGCCGGTGACGGATCGCGAGGCGTATCTCAGCGAAGGCGTCGCGTGCTATCAGATGTTCCTGCGCGGCCTGCTCGACGTCACCGACAACCGCACGCCGGACGGCATCGTGCCGCCGCCGGACGTGGTGCGCCACGATCCGGACGATCCCTATCTCGTGGTCGCGGCCGACAAGGGCACGGCCACCTTCTCCGATTACGCGAACGCGATCGCACACGAATACGGTTTCTGGCTCGACGATGCGTTTGCCTCCGGCGGCTCGGTCGGCTATGACCACAAGAAGATGGGCATCACGGCGCGCGGCGCGTGGGAATCCGTGAAGCGCCATTTCCGCGAGATGAACTTCGATACCCAGACCACGGATTTCACGGTGGTCGGCATTGGCGACATGTCCGGCGACGTGTTCGGCAACGGCATGCTGCTGTCGCGTCACATCCGGCTGATCGCGGCGTTCGATCATCGCCACATCTTTCTCGATCCGACGCCCGACACCGCAAAGAGCTTCGAAGAACGCGCGCGTCTCTTTGCATTGCCGCGTTCCAGCTGGGCCGACTACGACGCCTCGCTGATCTCGACGGGCGGCGGCGTGTATCCGCGCACGGCGAAGTCGATACCGGTGTCGCCGCAGGTGCAGGCGGCGCTCGGTATCAGCGCGTCGGTGCTCGCGCCGAACGAGCTGATCCGCGCGATCCTGCTGGCCGAAGCCGATCTGCTCTACAACGGAGGTGTGGGCACCTATGTGAAGGCGACGGCGGAAACGCATCTGCAAGTCGGCGACCGCACCAATGACGCCGTGCGCGTGAACGGCGCGGAGCTGCGCGTGAAGGTGGTCGCGGAGGGCGGCAATCTCGGTCTCACGCAACTGGGGCGCATCGAGTTCGCGCAGCGCGGCGGCCGCATCAATACGGATGCCATCGACAATTCCGCGGGCGTCGATTGCTCGGATCACGAGGTCAACATCAAGATCCTGCTGGGCCTCGTGGTCGCGGATGGCGAGATGACCGAGAAGCAGCGCAACGCGCTGCTCGCCGAGATGACCGACGAAGTCGGCCTGCTCGTGCTGAAGGACAACTACGCGCAGACGCAGGCGCTGTCGATCGCGAAGCGCTATGAAGCCGAGACGCTCGATGCCGAGGCGCGCATGATGCGCTTCCTGGAGCGCGCCGGGCGCCTGAAGCGCCGCATCGAGTTCCTGCCCTCCGACGACGAGATCGCCGAGCGCGCGGCGGCGAAGTCCGGGCTGACGTCGCCCGAGCGTGCGGTGCTGCTTGCATACGGCAAGATGTGGCTGTACGACGAACTGCTCGAATCGGACGTACCGGAGGATGCGCTCGTCGCGGACATGGTGCCGGAGTATTTCCCGAAGCCGCTGCAGCAGCGCTACAGCGACACGATGCAGCGCCACCCGCTCAAGCGCGAGATTCTTGCGACGCACCTGACCAATGCGCTCGTCAATCGCGTGGGCTGCACCTTTGTGCATCGCCTGATGGAAGAGACCGATGCGCAGCCGAGCGACATCGTGCGGGCGGCGCTCATGTCGCGCGATGTCTTCGATCTCGACGACCTGTGGCGCAGCATCGACGGGCTGGACAACATCGTCGCCGATGAAGTGCAGGCGCGCATGTTCGTCGAGGTCGTGCGGCTGCTCGACGATACGTCGCTGTGGTTCCTGCGTCATCTGAAGCACAGCGGTGCGGATGCGCATGAAGCGCGCGGCGTGCTGGCGCGCTGCCGTGAAGCGGCGCAGCGGCTGGCGCCGCAACTGCCGGCGCTGCTGCCTGCGACGCAGCTCGACGCGTGGTATGCGCGCCGGCGCGACCTGGAGGATGCGGGCGTCGAGAGCACGCTGGCGGCGCGGGTCGCGAGCGGCGAGATTGCCACGGCCGTGCTCGACAGCGCCGAAGTGGCGGCCTGCACGCAGCGCAGTCTCGAACTGGTGGCGAGCGTGTATTTCGGCATCGGCACGCTGCTCGATTATCGCGGCATCGCGGAGCGTGCGATGGCCTTGCCCGTCGCGACGCACTGGGACTTGCTCGCGCGTGCAGCCGCGCTGGAGGAACTGGCGCGCCTGAAGCGCGCGCTGACGGTGAGCGCGCTCGAACAGTCGCGCGGTATCGATGCGGCGGATGTGATCGTCGAGACCTGGCGAGCGAAGCGCGAGCAGGCGCTCGACCGCTACACGCGCCTGCTGACCGAACTGCGCGCGAGCGGCGGCGCGAGTCTTTCGATGCTGCTGGTCGTGGTGCGCGAGATGGCGGTGCTCGAACGCGCGTAGACCTTCTTCGCCGTGTGATGAAAAAGCGGGCGCCTCGCAAGCGCCCGTTTTTTTCATGTGTACTTCATGACATCAGTGATCCGAAGCAATTCATGAAGCATTGAATTCGATTCATGCCTGATGCGTCCACTTTGTCGGATCCATGCTAGGTCGCATGCGCGAATACACTCGCCGCACGCTTTACATTCGGTAAGTCACGGCATTTAATCAATGAGCGGACGAAGCCGTCCGGCATGTCTTTCTCTATCCGTCCTCGCGGTCATCCCGGTGTGAATTCAATCGTTACGCCACACGCGAACCGATCGCAGGATCATTGCGCTTTCGCCGTTCCAGCGGGCAGGGTCGGGCACGTCGCAGCGCGTCATTTGCAGCGAGGTCTTACATGATCAAGTTATCGGGCGAAGTGATCGACGCTCTCAAGGCATCGGTGCGCGGCAGGGTGATCGCACCCGCCGATGCCGATTACGACGAAGCACGCAAGGTCTGGAATGCCACCATCGACAGGCGGCCCGCGCTCATCGTGCGCTGCGCGGGCGTGGCCGACGTGAAGGCGGCGCTGGCGTTCGCGCGCGGCAACGGCATGCTCGTGTCGATCCGCGGCGGCTCGCACAACATCGCGGGCAGCGCCGTCAGCGACGATGCCGTGATGATCGATCTCTCCGCGCTCAGGTCGGTGCGCATCGATCCGCAGGCGCGGCGCGCGTACGTGGAGCCCGGCGCGTTGCTCTCCGATTTCGATCACGAAGCGCAGGCGTTCGGACTGGCGACGCCGCTCGGCATCAACTCGACCACCGGCATCGCCGGTCTCACGCTCGGCGGCGGCTTTGGCTGGATCAGCCGCAAGTTCGGCGTCACGGTGGACAATCTGGTGGCGGCGGAGATCGTCACGGCGGACGGCGAATGGCGTCGCGTGGACGAGCATGCCGATCCCGAACTCTTCTGGGCCTTGCGCGGCGGCGGCGGCAATTTCGGCGTGGTCACGCTGTTCGAATTTCGGCTGCATGAAGTCGGGCCGGAGATCTATGGCGGGCTGGTGGTGTATCCGCTCGAACAAGCCGCCGACGTCCTGCCGAAGTATCGCGAGTTCGTCGCGCAAAGTCCCGACGAACTGAGCGTCTGGGCCGTCATGCGTCTCGCGCCGCCGCTGCCGTTCCTGCCCGCGGAAGCGCACGGCAAGCCGGTGATCGTATTGGCGAGTTGCTATGTCGGCCCGGTTGAAAACGGCGAGCGTGTGCTGGCGCCCGCGCGCGGCTTCGCCACGCCCTATGGCGAGCATCTCGGACCGATGCCCTTTGCAGCATGGCAGAAAGCCTTCGATCCGCTGCTGACGCCGGGCTCGCGCAACTACTGGAAGTCGCATAACTTTGCCGGTCTGACGGACGCGACCTTCGACATCCTCACCAACGCGGTGAAATCGCTGCCTTCGACGCAATGCGAGATCTTCGTCGGCGCGATGGGCGGCGAGACGAACCGCGTGCCCGTCGATGCCACTGCGTACGCGAATCGCGATTCGATCTATACGATCAACATTCACGGCCGCTGGGAAGACGCCGCCGATGATGCCAGATGCACGGCTTGGGCGCGCGACATGTTCGCCGCGCTGACGCCGCACGCGTTGGGCAGCGTGTATGTCAACTTTCTGACGGGCGATGAAGGCGATCGGGTGAAGGCGGCGTATGGACCGAACTACGAGAAGCTCGCGCGAGTGAAGCAGCGTTACGATCCGGAGAACGTGTTCCGCAGCAATCAGAACATCGTGCCGGCGGCGTGAGGAGGTGACGGGCCGGCATTCAACGCCGGCCCAGGCCGTGGCGCAGGTCGTGTGAGGCGTCGTCAGTGGTGTCTTCGTAGACGAGTGTGCGTGTGTCGGCGCTCAGGTGCGCGCGCAGCACGTTCAGAAATCGCGGTTCCACGGCAAGTCGCAGCCGGTCGAACCGGTGCTGCCGGCGGCTGTCTTCAAGAAAGGCGGCGACCTTGCGCGCGAACGCTGCGCCGTCGTCGTCCGTCACGCTTGCCGACGGATTCCTGAGGTCCTCGACCTGCCTCAGATCCAGCGTCAATCCGTGCGTCTCGAAGACTCTCGCACGCTTGCCGTCGGCCGCGAGAACCCACGTGATGGCGGTCATGGCGCTCCTCCTGTTCGCCCGTCCACGCGGGCTCTCGCCATTGTGCGCCCGATCTTTCCGCGATGGCTTCCTTCGTGCGGAGATTCGCTTTTGCGGCGCAGCACGCGGCATGCATCTTGTGCCTAGGTGTCGCTCCACATGCGCAGCAGGTTGTGATAGCAGCCGACCAGCGTGCGCTTCGCGGCTTCGTCGCCGTCGGTGGCGTTGAGGCGCTGGATGGCGTTGTCGAGATCGAACAGCAATGCGCGTTGTCCGTCGTCTCGCACGAGGCTCTGCGCCCAGAAGAAACTCGACACGCGCGCGCCGCGCGTCACCGGACGCACCTGATGCAGGCTCGTCGCCGGATAGACGAGCGCGTGGCCGGCGGGCAGCTTCACTTCCTGCACGCCAAAGGTATCTTCGATGATCAGTTCGCCGCCGTCATATTCGTCGGGCGGCGTGAGGAACAGCGTGACCGAGACATCCGTGCGCACGCGCGCGCCGTGGCCCGGCACGATGCGGATCGCGCCATCGACGTGACTGCCGAAGTGCATGCCGCCTTCATAACGGTTGAACAGCGGCGGATACACGCGGTTCGGCAGCACGGCGCTGATGAAGAGCGGATGCCGCTCCAGCGCGCCGACGATCGCATCGCCGAGTTCCAGTGCGATCGGCGAACCTTCGGCGATCTGCATGTTGCGCTTGACCGGCGCGCCCTGATAACCCGCGGTGGCGCGGCCGTCGACCCAGGCGTCGCTGGCTTCGAGGCGGGCGCGCATGGCGGCGGCATCGGCGGGACTGAGGACGTTCGGTATCGAGAGGATCATGGTTCCATGGGACGTGGCGCGCGCCGCGGGCGTGCGGCGCGCGCCGGCACGGCCACAGCCGAAACGGGAGTTCAAGGGGGCGAGGAACCGGCGGCCCCCGCCCCGCCCCGCGCGACCGCCATCGGACGGAATCAGGGCGTCGTAGTACTTCTTGTCCGTCAGGTTCAGCACGTTGAACTGGATATCGTAGCGTTTCTGATGATACGCGGCCATCACGTCCCAGCGCACGTAGCCGCCCACTTCGACGAGATTGTTGTTCGCCGCGTAACGCGACGACACATACGAAGGCCCGCCGCCGATCTGCCACACCGGCGTGAAGTCATAGGTCGTCCACAGCGTGAACATGTGATGCGGCGTGTTGGCCGGCGTCTTGCCCTGCGTGCCGTCGAAGGCCTTCAGGATCGTGCCGTCCATATAGGTATAGCCGCCGAACATCTGCCATTGCTTCGTGATGTGGCCCGCCACGCCCAGCTGATAGCCGCGTACGCGGATGTCGCCGTCGAGCGAATAGGTGCCGTCCGAGGCCAGCGTGCGCGCGTTGGTCTTCTCGATGTTGAACAGCGACTGCGTGACCGACAGGCCACCGTTCAGCAGATCCCACTTCGAACCGACTTCATACGACTTGTTGTGCTCGGGCGGCAGGTTCTGCTGGCCGTTGGTGAGCGTGAGCGCTTCGAGCGACGGATCGAACGAGGTGCCGTACGACACGTAGTACGACTGCGTCTCCGTCGGCTGGAACACGAGGCCCGTGCGCACGCTCGTGAAGTAATTGGTCTGGGTGGCGTAGGAGGGCGCGTTGATCGAGTTGTGGATCGCCGCTTCATAGCGGTCCCAGCGCACGCCGCCAATCCACTTCCAGTGCTCGCCGAGCGAGATGGTGTCGTTCAGGTACAGGCCGAGACCGTTCGCGCTCGACTCCGCCAGGTTGGTCGCCACCTCGCGATAGTTGGCGGGACGCGGCACATACGCCGGATCGACCAGCGGCACGATGGCGAGCGTGTTCGAGGGCAGGCCCGGCGTCGTTGCGGTGAAGCTCTGGTTGCTATAGGTCTCGTGGCTCAGATCGACGCCCACCAGCATGTCGTGCTTCAGGAAGCCCGTGGCGAACTTGCCTTCGAGGTCGGTCGTGTTGTAGACCGAGTGATCGTTGATGTTGCGGTCCTTGCCTTGCAGGCGCACGAACAGCGAACTCAGCGGCAGGGAGGTGTAGTTGCCGTTGGTGAGCGCTGTAGAGTTGCCGAGCGGTCCGGTCAGCACGGCCGCCGCATTGGTCGCGCGCGCTTCGGTGCTGTAGTGGCTGAACTGCGTCTGGTTGCGCAGCGTGAACATGTCGTCGAAGCGATGCTGGACGCGCGCGCTGACCGTCTGGACGTCCTGGATCGTGCGGTCGTCGGTGAAGCCGTAGAAGGTCTTCGTATCGACCGGCGCGGGATGGCCGTTGAGCGGCGGAATGCCGTAGTCGGGCTGGTCGCGGTTGTGCTGGATCAGCGCGCTCAGCGTCACCTGCGTCGGCGTGCCGATGCCGAACTTCACTTCCGGCGCGATGCCGTAGTCCTTGTTGATCATCTCGTCGCGGCTCGAACCCAGCGACTGGCCGAACGCGTTGACACGGAACGCCGAGGTGTCCGTCAGCGGCTGGTTGATGTCGACCGTCGAGCGGAAGCGGTCGTGCGTGCCCGCCTGCAGCGAGACATCGGCGCGCGGCTTCAGGTCCGGCTGCTTGCTGACCTGGTTGATGACGCCGCCGGTGGAGCCGCGTCCGAAGTACAGCGACGACGGCCCGTACAGCACGTCGATCGACTCGAGGTTGAAGGTGTCGCGATAGTACTGGCCACGGTCGCGGAAGCCGTCGAGGTAAATGTCGGTGCGCGCGGAGAAGCCGCGCAGGTTGATGTTGTTGCCGATCTGGCCGCCTTCCGCCGCGCCGAGCGTGACGCCGGGCACGTTGCGGAGGGCATCGGAGAACGAGCTGATGGCCTGCGATTGCAGCACGGCCTTCGGCACCACGACGACGGCCTGCGGAATGTCGCGCAGCGCGGTGGGCACCTTGGCGCCGACGCTGGACACGTCGGCCTGGAAGTCGGGCGCGTCGGCCTGGCTGGTCACGCGAACGGCGGGCAGCGAAGCGGATTCGGGCGCGTCCGGCGCGGCTTGTGCGACGTTCGGTGCTGCAATGAGCGTGGTTTGCGATGCAGTCTGGGCGTACAGCGGTGCCGCCACGGGCACGGCGGCAATCGTTACCCATGCCGCTGCCAGCGGCGTTTTCCTCAACATGTCGTGGTCCAGGTCGTTGTTGTTCAGGTCCGATGGCGGCGGATCGGGCGTCCTGCCGCCACGGCTTTTCGAGGTGTGCGATGTCGTCGATCGAAAGCTGTGGCGCCGTGCTGTTCAGTACGACTCATTGCACCGGGCTATCGTGTCGATGGGTAAATGCGAATCGCTATCATTACATGGTCGGAAATATTTCGAAAATATCCGTAATGACTGGCGGGATTTATTGCCGGGAAATGTGACGTTCACGCAACAAAAAGCGCTTGTGCGATGTGGCTTCAGCAACCTCAGTGAAGGCGCTCACGCCCGCTGGGCATGGCTTGGAGGCCGGCGCAGCGTCTGGCGCCGCGCGGTATCAGGCGAATATGAGGGAATTGCGGACAAAAAGTGGCGGATGAGATTTTCCGCCAGGCGGTAGCTCAATAATGCGGTGAAAAATTTGTAAGAAATCGTGCCGGCCGCAGAAGGCGTCTTTCGAGCTCTCTGCAAGCCGGACCGGTGTCAATTCGACAACGACAGATACGGCGAGCTGAACGCCTGCGGCGGGAACACGGGCTGTACGCCGCCGCGATTCGAGAAGGTATAGCGCACGTACACGGCCGCGAGCCACTCGCGATACTGATACGCGTTGCCGAACGAGGCCGTCGCGCCAACCGCCAGTTGCGGCGCGAGCTGATATTCACCGGTCGCGCTGAGCGAATAGGACACGCCCGTCTTGCTCTGGCCGGGATAGACGGCGTTCGCATCGGGTGTGGCGCCGGAGCCGGCGGCGCGTGCCTGGAACGTGCCGTTCGTCGGGAAATAATCCGACTCGTCCTGCCGGTAATGCTGCACGCCGATCGAGCCCTTCAGGTCGTAGGTGAAGAGCCCCGAACGCCCGGCATACTCGACCGGGAAGTTGAGAATCACGTACTGCTGCGGGCTGAAATAGCCGCCCTGACCATAGGTGAAGTACGACAGGTTCTTGTCGTAGTGCATCAGCGTGGTATTCGCGCCGATGGTCAGCGTCTGGTCCGCATCCTTGATGAGGCGCGTGTAGATGCCGCCGCCGCCCTTCACCGCGGTGTTGGTCGCGACCTGCTTGCCGTCGAGGAACTGGTACGCCGCGTTGGCATAGACGCCGTTGGTGCCGTCGTCCCAGCCGAAATCGGCGCGGCCGCCGGTCGAGGTTACGCCGCCCCATTCGAGTCCCGCGCCCTGGTCGCGGGCCCCGGCGTAGGACAGCAGGCTGTCCGTGACCGCACGGCGCGCGACGGCCAGCGAGTAGGAGACCTTGTCGGTGATGGCGTTCTGATACTGCACGCCGCCCACCACGTTGGTTTCGCGGAAGCCGAGCGGCGTGGTGCCGACATCGCCCTTCCAGTTGCGGTTCTCATAACCGATCGACAAGCCGACGCCCGTCGCCGTCTGCGAGCCGTAGTTGTTGGTCGGCGGCGTGGCGACCGCGCCCAGTCCGGACCCGAAGCGCGCGAGCGTGTTCGCCTGGCTGCTTGCGGTGCCGGCGTCGAGCGTGACGGGCGTCGCGCGCACGATGACGTGGCCGTTGCCCGCCTTGATGCGGCCTTCGATGGGCGCTTCGATGTCGGTCAGGTTGGACAGTCCGTCCTCGCCATCGCGATTGCGGAAGATGATCCCGCCCGACACCGTGCTGGCCTGCTCGCGGTTGATCTGCGCGAGTTCATCGGCGACGCCCGTCGTCTGCGAATTGGCGACGGGCCCGGGCATGCCGCCGGTGGACATCGTCGCGGCCGCGGCGGCGCGCTGCTGCTGCGTCTGGGCCGGATAGTACGGCTGTGCATAGCCCGCCGGCGGCTGCGGAATGTACGGCTGCTGCGCGTATTGCTGCGGCGGATAGTAGGGCTGCGGGGCGTACGGCTGCTGCTGCTGGGGATAGGGCTGCTGCGGCGGCGCGCCGTAGGCGTACGGATCCGCGGGACGCGCCGCCGCGGTTTTGCGGGTGGAGGTCGTCGCCGGGCGTTTCGTGCGCGTCGTGCTCGCGTGGCTGCTCGCGACAGGCGGCGGCGCGTAGGCATTCGACTGCGCTTCGCGCGCGCCGGGCGACATCGGCCACGGCGATGCATACGGATCCTGTTGCTGCGGATACGGCTGCTGCTGCGCGTACGGTTGCTGTTGCGGATACGCCTGCTGTTGCGGGTAAGGCTGATACGCCGGCTGCTGCTGATACGGCTGCGCCTGATAAGCCGGCTGCGCATAACCGCCCGACGCGCCCCCGTCCTGCCCCGGATAAGGCTGAAGCGGACCGCCCGACTGCCCGGAACCGGACGTGTCGGGACCATAGCCGCCGCTCGTCACCTGACGCGGCGCGCCTTGCTGCATCGGCGCGGGCGCGGCGGAGGGCGCCAGATACGGCGTGGAATACGTGGCGGGCTGGGGAGGCGGCAGATAGGTCGGCACGGGCTGCGAGTAACTCTGAGGGATGACCTGGCGATACGACGCGCCGGACGCCAGCGCCGGACTCGACGCCGTATCGACCGCGGTCTTGCCTTCGAACGGATTGGTGCCGGGCAGCGGATTCGAGCCGATGCGGCTCAGCGCGCTTTCCCAGCCCGGCGGAACATTGCTGCGCGCCTGCGTAGGCGCGGCGGCCTGCATCGGCGGCGTGTTGGCCGCGACGAGCGAGCGTTGCAGGAACTGCGCGGCCAGATCGAGCTTGCCCTGCGCGCGATACATCCGGCCGATCGACGCCAGCACGCCCGGGTCGTTCGGCGCGGCCTGATAGGCCTGGTTCGCGTAGGTCTCGGCCAGCCGGAAGTCGCGCACGTTGCTCGCGGCGGCCATCGCGGCGGTCTGCAGCGCGAGGTCGTCGGGACGGCGCGTCAGTGCCTTCTGAAAGCATGCCAGCGCACTGCGGTCGTCGCCCGCCGACGTGTACATGCGGCCCAGCGCGGCCTGCAGATCGGCGTTGTCGGGCATCGCGGCGAGCCACGGCGAAATGACGTCGTAGGCGCTCGCGAGATTGCCCTGCCGACGCACTTCGTCCGCACGCGCGACGACGATGCCCACATTCAGATTGTTGAAGTCGGTGCGTTGCTGCGTCGTGAGCGACATCGACTGGAGGCGGCGCATCACGGAACCCAGTTCGGCGGTCTGTTGCGTCGCCGAGAGAATGCCCGCGTATTGCAGGAGCAGTCCGGTGTCGTTCGGCGCCTGCGCGATCGCGCCGCGCACCAGCGCCAGCGCGCGAGCCGGATCGCCCGCCTTCACATAGGCCGTGGCGATCGCGCCCGTCAGCTCGGCGTTGCCGCTCGCGACCGGCGCGGCACGGCTCAGGATCGCGAAGGCCTGCTGACGCTGTCCTGCGGCGGCCGCCTGCGTCGCGAGTTCCGCCTGCTGCTGCACCCACAGACGATGCTGGAGCGCGGTCATCGCGGGCGTGCGCTGGGCCGCCGGAATGCGTTCGAGTTGTCCGAGGCCAGTTGCCCAGTCCTGGGTTTCGGCGGACAGCAGCGCGCTCGCATAGAGCGCGTCGGTCATGTCCGGATGGGTCGCGAGCAGCCCGTCCATCATGCTGCGCGCGTTGCCCACCGCGCCCTGACGCACGTAGATGCGCGCCAGGTCGAGGCGCAGCCACGGATCGTCGGGATTGTTGAGCAGCGCGTCTTCAAAAAGGCTGCGCGCCGCGCCGAGATCGCCGCGCGCTTCGGCCGCGCGCGCCTGCGCCGCTTGCGCCTCGCCGCGCAGCTTGTTGATGCCGCCGGCCTTGGCTTGCTGTTCGGTGTTGAGACGATTGGCGAATTCGAGCGCCTCGTCGCCGCGTCCCTGCGCGGCCAGCGCGCCGACGAGTCCGCGGATCGCATCGGGATTGTCGGCCTGACGGCGCAGCGCCATCCGATACGCCTGCTCCGCGCCGCGCGGATCGCTGTTCGCAAGCAGCATCTCGCCGAGCAGGACCTGGGCGGTGACATCGGACGGATTGACGGCGATCGCGCGTTCGAACAACGCCTTCGCCTGCGCGATCTGCCCGTTGCTGCGCGCGCCGATGGCGTCGCTCGTGTAGGACCAGTACGTGGCGCTGGTGAGCGCGTCCTTCCAGCGCGCCGGATTGCCGGCCCGCGACGCGCGTTCGAGATCGTTGCGCGCTTCGGTGAAGTGTTCCTGCTTGAGCGCCGCGATGCCCATGCCGCCGAGCGCGTCGGCGTCGTTCGGGTTGCTCGCGAGCACTGACGCGAAGCGTGCGCGCGCCGTCGCGAGATCGCCGCGATCCAGCGCCGCGAAACCTTCGCCGACCGTGCGTCCGCGCGTATCGACGGCCACGCCCGCCTGCGCGCGATCCTGCGCCGCGCGGTCCTGCTGCACCATCGAATCGAAGCGCGCCTTCACGGCGGCGTCGTCGGGCGAGGATTGGAGATAGGCCTGGTACAGCGGCGCATCCGATGCGCGCGCGCCGAGCCACAACAACGCCTGGCGCCAGCTCTTCTTCGCGTCCGCACCGACGGCGCTGTCGCTGGCAAGCTTCGCGAGCCGCGCGATG
Organism: Caballeronia sp. LZ043; assembly: GCF_031451075.1. NCBI lineage: Bacteria > Pseudomonadati > Pseudomonadota > Betaproteobacteria > Burkholderiales > Burkholderiaceae > Caballeronia > Caballeronia sp. LZ043. The sequence continues at coordinate 485,284 of NZ_JARUXT010000004.1, forward strand.
CCGTCGCGCCGCGTCGAGTCGCGATAGGTCAGATGCTGCGCGTAGGCGAGCTGGTAACGCGGCTCGTCGGGATTGTCGCGCGCGAGCTGTTCGAGTCCGCGGCGCGCCTCGTCCCAGCCTTGCGGCGTGGCGGCGAGCGCCTGGTAGTACTCGAGCTGCAACTGCGGCGTGGCGGGCTTGCCGTCGATCGCGCGGCGGTATTCCTGCACCGCCGACGCGCTTTGTCCGCTCTGTGCGAGACGGCGCGCGTCGTTGACGGTCTGGTCGCGCGAACTGGTCTCGCCGAGCCGGCGGCCGAGTTCGTCGATGTTCGGATAGTTCGGCGCGACCTGACGCAGTTGCGCGAGATACTGCTGCGCGCCGCTGCCGTCCTTGCGATCGGCGAGCACCATGCCCATGCCGAACAGCGCATCGGGCTGCTTCGGGTTGATGCGCAGCACCTTCTGCCACGCCTGCTCGGCGAGATCGCCGCGCCTGTGCGCCTGCCAGTACTTGCCCTGGTCGACCAGCACGGTCAGCGGATCGGCGCTGGCCTGGGCGAGGGCGAACATCGGCGCGCCGGCCGCGATGGCCGCCGCGATGTGCATTGCGAGAGTCCGCTTCATTGCGTGTTTCCTGACCCGGATCAGCATGCGCTTCTCCAGTTCGGCACCAGACGGCCGGTTTCATCGAAGCGATAGCGCCCGTCGACGAAACCGCCGCCGAACAGGCCCAGCACGCGGTCGTAGTACGCAGGTTCGCGTCCTGCGACAGCCGGCGCCGTCAGCGCTTCGAGATGGGCGCGGGCGAGGCCCAGGCCGTGCTCGTCGTTCAGTGCCTTGAAGTAGGGCGCCAGCGCGCCCCAGTAAGAGAGCGGGCCTTCGCCGCTCGCCGCGCCGTTCAGGGTGGAGACCTTCTCCGGCGGAAAGCCGTTTTGCGCGACGCTCTGGCGCATGCCGCCGAGCGCATCGAGCCACGGGCGCGCGAGCGGATCGCGGCTCGCCGTCATGCCGGCCCACAGATAGACGCGTATGGCGTCATAGCTGCCGACATCGCCGTTCTTCGGATCGACGGCGAACTGGCCGTTCTGATACGCCGCCCAGTCCGGCGCATAGCCGCGCGGCGCGGTCACGCGGATCATCGTCGCGGCGTTCTGCGCGAGCTTGCTCCACGGGCCGTCGGGCATCTCGTGCGCCAGCGCGCGCAGCAGCGGCAGCGGCAGATAACTCGGGTTCAGACGCGTCACGTCGCCGTTCCGGAAACCGTGCGGGCCGGGCAGGAGCATCGGTCCGAGGCCCGGCAGATCGGCGATTTCCTGCTTCGCGATCTGCGTCGCCAGGGCGTAGCCGAGTTTCGTATAGGCCGGCTCCTTCCACAGCCGGCCGGCCTGGAACAGGTCGTAGGCGATCCACAGGTCCGAATCGGAGGCCGAGTTCGGGTCCAGCACGCCAAATGAGCCGTCCGGCTTCCTGCCCCATTGCCACGCGGGCAGGCGCAGGTTGGCGGTATCGAACTGATTGCCCGAGAGGTTCGTGCGGGTCCAGCCGAGCAGGCGCTCGAAGGTGGCGCGGTCGTTGGCCACGAGCGCGAAGAACATGCCGTACGACTGGCCTTCGGAGGTGGTCTGCTGCACCTCGGTCGAACGGTCGATCACGCGGCCGTCGGCCTGCACCGCGCGCTCGACGAATTGCCGGTACGCCGGCCAGTCGCATTGCTGGGCGGCTTGCGGGGCTTGCGCGGGCTGCGCGCGGGCGGCGCCGGCCGACCCCGCGCTGGCGGCGGCGACGAATGCGCCGGCCACGACGCTTGCGGTGAATGGCCGCATGTCAGTCCCTCAGGCGCCGCGCGGCGAGCGAACGCAGCGCGCGATAGAACAGGGCGGCGATGATCAGCGCGGCGAGCACGCCGCCGAGCACCAGCAACACCGGATGCGACGAGAGCGCCCAGCGCATGTAATGCATCGGCGACAGATGACCGACGTAATACGCCTCGCCATTCGAGGTCACGGTCACGGTGCGTCCGTGGATGACGGCCATCGCGCCCTGGATGGACGGCAGCAGGTCGTTGTCGAGCAGGGCGGCGGAGAGGTCGGCATCCGACTGTCCCGCCGCGCTGATCAGCGCCACCGCGCTGCGTCCGCTCTTCAGCGGTGATTCGAAACCGGTGAGCAGGGCGTCGCCGTTCGAGCTGACGAGCGAGAGATCCGCGCGCGCCGGTGAGCGTTCCGGACCATGCTCGCCATGCCACCAGTCGACCAGCTTGAACGCGACATCGGTGAGCTGGAACGTGTGCGAGTCGCCGTCGCTGGAGAACGGCATCTGCTTGGCCCAGCGCTGCAACAGCGGCTGGCGGCCCGGCGAGCCGAGGATCAGCAGATCCTTGTCGGCGAAGCGGTCGACGTCGTTCGCGCTGGTCACGGTGACGCCGGTCACCGGATAGCCCGTCGACGTGCCCATGCGGCCCATTTCGAGCAGATACAGGCTGTAGTCGGCCGAGTTCGGGTCGTTCGGCAGCACCACCGCCGTCTGCGACAGGTCGGCCATGCGCGTGAACGGGAAGCCGCCGTTGGCGAACGCGGCCAGGTCGGGCAGCGCCATGTAGTGCGGGAAGCCCGACAGGTCGATGGTCGAGTTCGGGTCCACCGCGCCGACCACGTTGTCCAGCACGCGGCCCTGGCATTCGCCGGTCTTCGGGATGTCGTAGTAGAAGTGCAGGCGCAACTGCGCGCGCGGCGTGAGCAGCAGCGGCGGAATGTAGACCTCGCGGCGCGCGGACACGGTCTTGTCCGGCAGCACGCGGCTGAAGTAATGCCCGAGGTCGAAGGTCGAGGCGGAGACGGCCGGGATGCGCAGCGACTGCACGAAGCCGTCGTTCACGCTGATGTTCAGCGAGGAACGGTCCGGCGCGGGCCGCACGGTGTAGCGGTAGGCCAGATCGATCGGCACGCCCTTGGTCTGCCACATGAAGAGATCGGGCGGCACGCGCAGGTTGACGCGCACGGCGTCGGCGTCGTAGCCGCGGGCGGTCAGGTCGCGCGCTTCCGCGAGCTCGCCGAAGCGCACCGGGCGATCCGTCGACAGCCAGTTCGGCGCGTCATAGGGACGGCGCGGTTGCAGGTCGCTGAATTGCGTGATTGTCGCGCTCGTGCCGGACAGCGTGTTCTGACCGATGCCCAGCGCCTTCGCGGCGGTCTTCAGCTCGTTCTCGTCGCGGCCCTGGATCAGCAGGATGCGGCCGCGCGCGTTGGCATCGCGTTCGACGACGGAAATCGTCGGGCCCGACACCGCCGGAATGTCGACGCCCGCCACCTTGGCGTCGCCGACGGCGAACACCACGGCATTGCCCGAGAGCGGCACGTTGTCGGTCTGGGCCGGGAACATCGCGCCGCGATAGCCCGCGAGCGAACCGAAATACGACGCCACCATGCCGGCCGCTTCGAGCGTCGGCAGGCTCGGCTTGCCGGCGAACACGAACGGCAGTTCGAGACGGCGCACGTCGCGACGATCGAAGAACGGATTCGGCAGCGCGGCGAGGTCGGGCTTGTTCGCGATCGACGCGTAGGTGAGGTCCAGCGAGCTCGAATTGCTGACGGTGGCCCACAGCGTCGAGTTCGACGGGTCCTCGCACTGCTGCGTGTAATGGCCGATCAGCTGGACGTTCAGATGGTTGAACTCGGTGATGAAGCGCGGATCGATGGCCACGTCGCGCGCCACCAGCACGCCCGCCTGGTCGCGCGGCACGGGCAGCGTTGCGGCTACTTCGCCGTTGATCAGCACCTTCAGTTGCGAGATGGACGGCAGCAGCGACGGCGAATAGCTGTAGATCAGATGCAGGATCGCGCCCGTCACGACTTCGTCGCCGCGCACCGAGAAGGCAATGCCGTTCTGGCCATCGGTGCCGCGTAATTGCAGTGGATCGAGCGCGCCGTAGTCGGCGAAGGTCAGCGTCTGGCGGCGGCCGCCGGGCACCAGCGTGCCGGGATTGGCGGTGGTCGGAAGGCGCGAAGTCAGCGGCTTCTCGGGCTTGCCGGAGAACGCGGGCACGGGCATCGCGAGCGCGGGCTGCTGGATCGACGCCGGGTTGTAGACGGCCGCCGGGCTCGGCGCGGGCACGGCGCCGGCGCCAGTGGCCTGCGGTGCGGCGGTTGCCGGCGCGACGGCAGCCGAGGCCGGCGCAGCAACAGCGGTCGCGGCCGCCGCGATGGACGCGAGCGGCCCGGCGAACGCAGTCTGCAAGGCAGCGAAGACGGCCAGCGCACGCACCAGAGGTCTTTCGCAAAAACGCGGCGTGCGCCCGCCCGTTCCGAATTCAACGTGCAACTTCGACATACCCATGCCCATTATTGGTCTTTGGTTTTCAGCTTCTTCACGTCGACCGGGCGCTTGTTCATCCAGGTACGAAGGTCGCTGTACAAGTGCTCGAACAGTCCGGCGATGCCGCGCGTGCCCACCAGCAACACATGCGACAGGCCGCGCAGCGGCGTATCCGGGCGGCGGCCCTCGGACCAGCCGGTCCAGGCGTCCGCGCGCGCGAAAGTGGTCTTCACGAAGTCGTATTCCTGCTCGCGCGTGAGCTGCCCGAAACGCAGGCCGACGCGCCCCGGCTCGGTATAGCCGACGCTCGCCGGGAACGCGTATTCCTCGTCGCCGCGGAACAGCGAGACGGTCACGCGCTCGTGCATCGGCACTTCGATCTTGCTCGGCAGCGCGACGCCGACGCCGCCTTCCGAATAGTCGATCGTCTCGCAGGCGAGCGTGCGGCCGGTGGAGAACTTGAGCATCACGGGCATCTTCATGGTCACGCGATGGGTCGCGCGCACTTGCCGCCGCTCGCTCGCCGCCGCCACCGATGCGCCCAGGATCAGCATGTTGTAGACGGTCCAGCAGAGGTTGAGGATGGTCGTGTTGACCTCGCTGCGGATCTGCCAGTACATGACGATATGCACGATGCCCGCGATGAAGCCGAGCAGGTTCAGCAACAGCAAAAACAGATAGGGCCGCGAGATGGACCAGTCGAAGTAATCCTTGGCGATCTGGCCGCCCTTGGCCGTCACGTTGAACTTGCCGAGCTTCGGGTTGATGACGGCGAGCAACGTGGGAGCGGTGATGTACGACGCCAGCACCGACTCGTACACTTCGGCCCAGAACGAATGGCGGAAGCTGCGCTGCATGCGCGAATTGGTGATGCTCGCGTGCATCATGTGCGGCAGCGCGAAGATCGCGATGGTGCTCGCCGCGGCTTCGATCACGTGCGCGCCGAAGAACAGGTACGACAGCGGCGCGGTGAGGAACACGAGACGCGGCACGCCGTAGAAAAAGTGCAGCATGCCGTTCAGATAGCAGAGCCGCTGGCCGAGTTTCAGACCCTTGCCGGTCAGCGGATTGTCGATCCGGAAGATTTGTGTCATGCCGCGCGCCCAGCGGATGCGCTGCCCGATATGGCCGGAGAGGCTTTCCGTCGCGAGACCCGCGGCCTGCGGAATCGCGAGATAGGCGGTGGTGTAGCCGAGACGGTGCAGCTTCAGCGCCGTGTGCGCGTCCTCGGTGACGGTCTCGACCGCGATGCCGCCGATTTCCTCGACCATCGAGCGGCGCAGCACCGCGCACGAGCCGCAGAAGAACGTGGCGTTCCACAGGTCGTTGCCGTCCTGCACGAGGCCGTAGAACAGTTCGCCTTCGTTCGGCACCTTGCGGAACGTGCCGAGATTGCGTTCGAACGGATCGGGCGAGAAGAAGTGGTGCGGCGTCTGCAGCATCGACAGCAGCTTGTCGCGCAGGAACCAGCCCAGGCAGATCTGCAGGAAGGAGCGCGTGGGGATGTGGTCGCAGTCGAAGATCGCGAGGAACTCGCCCTTCGTGATCTTCAGCGCCTCGTTGATGTTGCCCGCCTTCGCATGCCGGTTGTGCGTGCGGATCGTCCAGTTGACGCCCACTTCCTCGCAGAAGGCCTTGAACTCGGGACGGCGGCCGTCGTCGAGCACGTGGATCGCGAGCTTGTCGCCCGGATAGTCGAGCGCGAGCGCCGCGTAGATGGTCGGCTTGACCACCGAGAGCGGCTCGTTGTACGTGGGGATGAAGACGTCGACCGTCGGCCAGTCGGCGCGGTCGGCGGGCAGCGGCAAGGGCTTGCGCTTGAGCGGCCATGCCGTCTGGAAGTAGCCGAGCAGGAGCACCAGCGTCGCGTAGACTTCGGCGGCCACCAGCAGCAGGCCCCAGGCTGCGTCGAGCGGGCGCTCCCAGTAGGTGGTCTCAGTCAGGCGCCAGAACATGTAGCGGCCCGACGCGATGATCGACAGCATGATCATCACGAGCGTCGCGTACTGGCCTTGCAGACGGCGGAAGCCGAGCGCGAAAACGAAACAGACGCTCGCAAAGGCGAGTTGCTGACCGAACACGAGCGGCACCGTGACCACGAAGTACAGCGCGCACAACGCAAACGCCGTCAGCAGGACCACGAGGATGCGGCTGCCCCAGATGCGCGCATCGACGAAGCGTTCGAGCCGCGACGTCGCCACGCTCACTTCCGTTTCCGGCGACGGGATCTTGGCGGAGCTCATGCGAGTTTCCTCGACGAAGCGGGCAGCGCATCGATTGCGGCGAGCAGCCATTCGCCGCACGCGCGGAGATCGGCGGCGGCCTGCGACAGCGGATCGTAGTGGATCAGCGTCGTGTCGCACGCGAGCGACTCGGAGACGCCTTCGTCCAGATGGATGACGCCCGGGAACAGCTTCGTGCCGAGCATGTTGCGCAGCACCTTCAGCACGTCCTTGCTCAACTGGCGCGACTGATCGACCTGGTTCACGACGTAGCCCTGGCCCGCGAAGTTCTGGCGTGGCGCGGCATAGGCATCGACCATGCGCTCCATGCCGGGAATCGCGGCGTAGGAGGCGGCATCGGCCAGCACGACGTTCAGCGCGAAATGCGCCGCGGTCAGCGCCGTGCGCGTGTAGACGGACGAGCCCGGCGGGGTATCGACGATCACGATGTCGTTGGCATCGAGCGCCAGCGCCTCGAGCGCGTGCGCGAGCCAGGCGGGATCGGCGTCGACGAGCGCCTCGAAGCGCCGGCGGTCGTCCTCGAGCAGCGCGCCGTAGGGCAGCACCGTGACGCCGTCGATGCCGTCGAACATCACGGTCTGCCAGGGTTCGCCGGCGAGTGTCGCGCGCGAGATGCCGTCGATGCTGTCGAGCGGAATGCCGAAGTGCAGGCGCAGTGCGTTTTGCGGATCGAGATCGAGCACGATCACGCGGCGGTTGCGCGCAGCGAGTACCGAAGCGAGATTGGCGGCGAGCGTCGTCTTGCCGACTCCGCCTTTCGCGGAAACTACCGTGATGACTTTCATGACCGTGAGAGGCGGCTCGTGCGATGGGCGGCGGGTTCAGTGTTCGCGGATTCGCCGGTGTGGCGCAGGCGTTCGAACATCGACTGAAGCGAGTTGGCGGGCGCGCTCGGAGCGGGCGGCGTCTGCGGCTTGAACAGCTTGCCGAGAATGGAGTGCGGTTCGGCTTCGTGGGCCGGCTGGACGCGCGGGGGTTCTGCTGGCGTCGCTGCCGGAGCGGGGGCGGCGGCAGGGGCGCGGCGCGCGAGGACGCTCGAACCGAACGTGGCTGCGGCGGGGCGCGGTTCTGCCGGCGTCGGTGCCGGTGTCGGCGCTGCAGCCGACGCCATGTCCGGGGCGGTTTCGGTTTCGATCGCAGCGGGATCGGCGAGCGCCGAGAAACGCAGCGCACTCAGCGATTGAGCGGCGGGCGCATCGACCGGCGGAATCGTGCGGCGATGCGGCCGCGTGAACAACTGCGGCCGGCCGCGATGGATCGGCGTCGGGCGGGCGGCGGATTCCGCGGCCGGTTCGCTGCCGGGCGCGCCGGACGTGCTGGCTTGAGTGTCGCGGCGCGGCGCGATTTCAGGAATGGCCGGCTGCGCGAAGTCCAGCGTCGCGAGCAGCGGCCAGCGGGTACGGGCCGACTTGGCCTCGTTCTCCCGACCGATCTCCTGATAGTCGCCTGCATTGCCGCCGAAATGATCGAACAGCTTCTCGATGTCGCGCGATGTATTCATGGTGCCGCTTCCTCGTCCGTGCCTGCCCTGCCTGGCCGTTTCAACTTGTTTGTGCCACCTGATCGACAGGGGGCTTGAGCCGTCGCTTCGAAGCGGCGGTCGGTGATTCCGGGGTTCTCGTCAAAGCACGGTGCGTGCGAGCCTGAACTCGATGGCGGTGTCGTCGCCGAATTCGCCTGCCTGCCGTACGGCAAGGCCCTGCGCGCCAAGCGCGGCGAGCCACTGCTGATACGCGCCTTCCAGGAACGCCGGCGTCCACGCGAGCGCGCTTTCACCGAAAGCCGGCAGCGGCGCGCAGTAATGGACGATGCTCAGGTGATCGCGCTCGTCGGTGAGTTCGACGAAGCCCCAGTCGGCATCGCGCCACTGCGCGTTGAGCGCTTCTGCCAGTTCGGCTGTGGAATTGCAGGACGGCAGCGGCCGTGCGTCCGCGAAGCGGCTGCCGACGCGATGCATCAGCTGGCGCAGTTCGGTGCGCCCGATTTGCGCTTCGAATTCATCGGCGAGCGCGGACAGAAGCCCGCGCCATTGGCGAGAGGTGTGGCTGTCCAGCAGGTGTTCAAAGATAGCGGCCATGTGTAGTCGGCTGGGCGCACGCGCGCCACGTGATTAGTCATTGTTTACGTCCTTGGCGGACAACTCTTGACCGAGAGCATTGATCCGGACGGTTGTCCAGGCGCGAGTACACGTCTGAACTTATCTCACTGCTGATTTTTTCGCCAGTAGAAACACTAGCAGGAGATTTTTTTGGCGAATTGACCAATTAAGACGCAACAGGCCGTCCAGTTTGGACATTTGACCCGCGCTGACCTGAACGAAAATTCGACAACCATCACGCACTTTTTGACGTGCACCCGCAAAGGCGGCGGCAGTGTACCACTCCGTTAATTCAGCGCTGAAGGGCTTCACGGTGATTCGCACGGATTGACTTTTGGCTGTACCGCATGGCGCGGAGCCCGACTGGCTAGCGACGGAAATTTCGCCCGACTTTTCCCGTGCCGATCTGCAACAGAATGATTTGTATGAGAAAAATGGAAGGCGCTCGGAATTAGCGCTTGAAGGGGCAAAAAAAAAGCGCCCCGACCGGGACGCTTCAGATGGGTTTCGTGACGCTTACAGGTTTGCGCGGACGGCGTCCCTGACAGCGTCCATCACAATGCCGTAATTGAGCGGGATGTCCAGGGAATCGGAGTAGCCGGAATCTGCGGCGGACTCCTTGGGGACGGCGCGGGCCGGGATCGGCTCGTAGCCGGATTCGCCTGCCGGATTTTCGCGTCCTTCGATGGCACCCTGCAATTGCGGATTCTTCACGATTAACTCCTTCCGGTAATGGAGCGGCGAGGAACTGCAATATAAACCAACGCGATGACAATTTGGCGACTGCCGTATTGGAAACTCGATCTGAAATCGCTCCGTGAAGCGCGCCGGTATCGCCACGAGGCCCATTTCAGATGGAGCACGGGGCTTTCCAGTTTAACGGCGTAGCGGGCGGGGGACGGCGCTCGAGCCTTATGAAGAGCGCGCGGCACTATCTCTTGAACAGGTGAAATTCGGCCCGGAATTTGCGTTAAAACTGCTCGCCATGTAAATGCTGAAAACGTGGTATGAATGCGTTGATTCTGCTATTTCAGCAGCAGGCACAACAAACGCTCACCCGAATGGTTTGAGCGTCTCAGTTTATGTCGTCTTATCACAAAGCGAACACTTGTACGTGTTTCGGGGCGAATGCCCTCGAAAAAAGGAGTCGATGGCAATGAGCACAATCGCGATTATCGGAGCAACGGGGAAGGTGGGCAGCCGTCTGCTTGACGAAACGTTGCGGCGTGGGCACACGGTCACCGCGCTCGCCCGCGATACCTCGGGCGTCGAGACACGCTCCGGCGTCACCGCCCGTAACGTCGACGCGCTCGATGCCGATGCACTTTCCAGCGTAATCTCCGGGCACGACGCGGTATTCAGCGCGATGCCGTTCAGCGGGGTTCCGGCGGAGGCGATCGTGGAACCGGTGAAGCGCGCGGACGTGCGCCGCCTGCTCGTGGTGGGCGGCGCGGGAAGCCTCTATGCCGCGCCCGGTCAACGCGTGCTCGACGCGCCGGATTTTCCCGCTGACTGGAAGCCGGAAGCGACAGCCGGCGCCATGTTCCTCGACGCCCTGCGCGGCCAGCGCGACATCGACTGGACCTTTATCTCGCCGTCGGCGAAATTCGTTCCGGGCGCGCGCACGCAACGCTACCGGCTCGGCGTCGACGAGCTGCTGGTCGACAGCAACGGCCGCAGCTGGATCACGTTCGACGACTACGCCATCGCCTTTCTCGACGAGTTCGAATCGCACGCGCACATCAAGCAGCGCATCACAGTCGGATACTGACGCGCGCGTTCGGTCACGACGGCAGGCTGCGCCTAGCCGTGCATGTCGACTTCGACTTCCTCGCTGTTCTTCGGCATCGCTGCCGCGAGAATCATCGCGGCGGCGTTCTGCGGCTTCGGATCGCGTTGCGACGGCCGATACACCTGATCCCCGCGATGAATCGGCATTCCCGACAGCGAGCACACGCCTTCACTCGTCGCGGTCGTCGCGCGCCAGCCCTGATAGCCGTAATGGCAGGTGCCGGGATCAGACCAGTAGACGAGCGCCGTCGCGCTGCTCGGACGTTCGATCACCCGAACGATGGCTTGCGGATACGGCAGACCGCGATCCACCTGCTGCGGATGCGTACGGTTCCAGTCGCGCGTGAGGCGCTCGAGAAACGAACTCTCGATGCGTGCGGATTTCTGAGATGGCGCGGTGCGGGCGACGTCTTGGGGCGCCGCCTCGAGCAGGTGAACCGTCTGTGACCACGGGTCCGCTCTCTTCGAAAAAGCTGTCATGGCAATGTTCCAGGCTTTGACTCGACCTAGAACGTACGTCATTAAGCATATTCCGATAAAGGCTGCATCAGTGAATACACTATCCCGTCGATGCGAATAATCGAACGGTAGTGTGAAAAAGCCTTGCGCGACAGGACTTTACGCGATTTCCAGGCGTCTGTCCTCCGCATCAACGATGCCAGGAAAAAGCCTTCTGTAAGCTTAAAAGTTCGAATGTCGGACGAGACAGCCTGCCGACAGCGAGTCTCGCTGTGTCAGGCAACGGCCCGCGCCGCAGCGCGGCCGCGCAACCATTCCAGCGCCAGCAGCAGGCTCGTCGAAAAGACGATCAGGATCGTGGCAAGCGCCGCGATGGTCGGGCTGATGTTCTCGCGGATGCCGGTGAACATCTGCCGCGGCAAGGTGGTCTGGTCAGCGCCGGCGAGAAAGAGCGTGACGACGACTTCATCGAACGAGGTCGCGAAGGCGAACAGCGCGCCGGAGATCACGCCCGGCGCAATCACCGGCAGCGTCACCTTGAAGAACGTGCGCAGCGGGCCGGCGCCCAGCGACTGACTCGCGCGCACGAGGTTATGGTTGAAGTTCTGCAGCGTCGCGCCGACCGTCGTCACGACGAACGGCACGCCCAGGGCCGCATGCGCGAGGATCAGCCCGAAGTACGTGTTCGCGATGCCGAGCGGCGCGAAGAACAGATACATGCCGACGCCCACGACGATCACCGGCACGATCATCGGCGAAATCAGGACGGCCATCAGCAGGCTCTTGCCGATGAAGTTCGCCTTGGTCAGCCCGACCGCGGCGAGCGTGCCGAGAATGGTCGCCACCAGCGTCGCCGAAGGCGCCACGATGAAGCTGTTCTTCGCCGCCATGCGCCACTCGTCGGACATGACGAGGTTGTGATACCAGCGCATCGACCAGCCGGGAATCGGATAGACGAGGAAGGTGCTCGACGAGAACGACAGCGGCACGATGGCGAGCACCGGCAGGATCAGATACAGCAGCGTCAGCACACAGAGGATCCGCAATGCGAAGTACCAGACGCGTTCGATGGCGGACGTGTGCGGCGCGAACATCGGTTTGGCGAGTTTCATGTGGCGTTCCCAGTCAGCCCAGGCTCACGTTCGAGCGCGTGAAGCGGCCGTAGACGACATAGAGGAGCAGCGTCGCGGCGAGCAGCAGTGCGCCGAGCGCGCACGCCATGCCCCAGTTGATCGTCACGTTGGTGAAGTAGGCGATGTAGTAGCTGACCATCTGGTCGTTCGGTCCGCCGAGCAGGGCCGGCGTGATGTAGTAGCCGATCGCCAGAATGAACGTGAGCAGCACGCCCGCGCCGATGCCCGGATACGTCTGCGGCACGTATACGCGCCAGAAGGCCGCAAACGGATGACTGCCCAGCGACACCGCCGCGCGCTGGTAGCTCGGCGGCACCGACTTCATCACGCTGTAGAGCGGCAGGATCATGAACGGCAGCAGGATGTGCGTCATCGAGATATAAACGCCGACACGGTTGAACAGCAGCGCGAGCGGCGAGCCGATCAGCCCGCTGCCGATCAGCGCCTTGTTCACCAGTCCCTCGCTCTGCAACAGCACGATCCACGCGGCTACGCGCACCAGCACGGAAGTCCAGAACGGGATCAGCACGAGCACCATGACGAGGTTCGCGCGGCGCGCGGGCAGTGTCGAGATCCAGTAGGCGAGCGGATAGCCGAGCAGCAGCGCGAACAGTGTCACGCCCACGCCGATCACGAAGGTCCGCGCGAAGACGTTCAGATAGATGGACTGGTCGGGATCGGCATGGACGAGGTTGCCGAAGCCGTCCTGCTTGTGATCGAGCGACGCGAGCACGTAGAACGGCGAATAGCGCCCGGCGTTCTTCGCGATGGCCTGCCAGTACGCGGGATCGTTCCAGCGCTCGTCGAGCTCGACGATCTTCGCCTTGATCTGCGGCGCGGCGAGCGGCCTGCCGTCGTCGCCGGGGAGCGGCATCGCCCGCGCGGTCTTGGCGACCAGCGAGCGATAGCCGGGAATCTCTGTGTTGAGGCGGCGCGCGAGCGCGCCCATCGAATCGCCTTCCTGGATGGCCGTCAGATCCTGCGCGAGCGCGGCATAGGCTTCGTCCGGCGGCGCCGTCTTGCGGTCCCACTTCTTGAGCACGGCGCCCGTGTGCGGCAGCGCATTCGCGACTTCCGGATTCTCGATCGCGCGCGTGAGCAGCGCGGCGATCGGCACCACGAAAATCAGGAACAGGAAGAGTGCGAGCGGCGCGATGAGCGCAAGGGCCATCGCGCGCTTCTTCGCGTCGGCGATCTTCAGTTCGCGTTTCAGACGCGCGCTCGATTCAAGCGCGTCTTCCGCGGGGATCGTCATGGTATGCACGGGGATGTCTCCTTCCCGGCCGCGCTTCGTCCTGCCAGCGCGGCCGTCGGTTTCACGGTTGCGCGCTTACTTCGTCGCCCACGCGGTGAACCGCTGCTCGAGTTCGTCGCCATGGTCGGTCCAGAACGCCATGTCCTGCAGCACCGCGTTCTTCGCGTTCTCCGGCGAGTTCGGCATGTCCGCCTTGGTCTTCGCGTCGAGCGCGGAGATCGCCGCCTTGTTCACCGGACCGTAGGCAATGTTCTTCGCATACGTTTCCTGCGGCTTCTGCGAGACCGAATACGCGATGAACTGCGTCGCCACGTCCTTGTTCGGCGAGCCCTTCGGAATGGCCCAGTAGTCGAGGTCGTAGATGCTGCCGTTCCACACGACCTTGAGGTTCTTGCCTTCCTTGCGCGCGGCGTCGATGCGGCCGTTATAGGCGGTGGACATCACCACGTCCCCGGCGACCAGGAATTGCGGCGGCTGCGCGCCGGCCTCCCACCACTGGATGCTCGGCTTCAATTCGTCGAGCTTCTTGAACGCGCGATCCGCGCCGGCCTTCGTGCCGAGCACCTTGTACACGTCCTTCGGCGCGACGCCGTCGGCCATCAGCGCGAACTCGAGGTTGTAGCGCGCGCCCTTGCGCATGGCCCGCTTGCCGGGGAATTTCTTCGTGTCCCAGAAATCGGCCCAGCCGGTCGGCGCGGTCTTGAGCTTGTCGGCGTTATAGGCGAGCGCCGTCGACCACACGAAGAAGCCGACGCCGCAAGTCGCCGGCGACTCGGGCACGAGATCCGATTTCTTCGCGATCTTCGACCAGTCGAGCTTTTCATACAGGCCTTCGTCGCAGCCGCGTCCGAGGTCGCCCGATTCGACTTCGACCACGTCCCAGTTCACGTGCTTGGCTTCGACCATCGCCTTGACCTTGGCCTGTTCGCCGTTGTACTCGACCGCCGTGACCTTGTTCTTGCTCGACTGCTCGAAGGGCTGGTTGAATGCGACCTTCTGGGCGTCGCCATTGGCGCCGCCGAAGTTGACGACGGTGATTTCCGCCGCGCCCGACGCTGCCGACGCGCACGCGAGCGCGGCCGTGATGGAACACAGTGCGAACTTCTTCATGATGGTTTCCTCTGTCTGCCTGGTTTTATCGATGGACTTGCGGTTGGACGGCACAACGTGTGGCTGGAAAGTTCAGGCGAACACGCGCAGATGCTCGGGCGCGAATTCGAGCGCGACGGGCGCGCCGGGCGTGAATGCGTCGAGCGCGGCGGTGCCGAGCGGCACCTTGACGAAGCATTCGTCCTGCTCGCGCACGCCGCAGCGCATGCGCACGTGGTCGCCGAAATAGATCAGGCTGCGCGCCTCGCCGGACAGCGCGTTGCTGTAGCCGTTCGCGTGGCTATTGCCATTGCCTTTGCCGTGCGTGAGGGTCATGCGCTCGGGCCGGATGCACGCGACGGCTGGCGCGCCCGGCTTGGCGTTCGCGATGTTCAGGCCGGAGAGGCGGGTGCCGTCGGCGAGGCGGATGGCGCAGTAGTCGCCTTGAGCCTGTTCGATGGTGCCGCGCAGCCGGTTGCTGTCGCCGATGAAGTTGGCGACGAACTCGTTGCACGGCGCTTCATAAAGATGATCGACGGTGTCGAGCTGCTGGACGATGCCCTTGTCGAACACCGCGACGCGGTCCGACATCGTGAGCGCCTCGCCCTGGTCGTGCGTGACATAGACGAAGGTGACGCCGAGTTTCTCGTGCAGCGCCTTCAGTTCGATCTGCATGTGCTCGCGCAATTGCTTGTCGAGCGCGCCGAGCGGCTCGTCCATCAATACGAGCTTGGGTTCGAACACGAGCGCGCGCGCCAGTGCGATGCGCTGCTGCTGACCGCCGGAGAGCTGCGCCGGATAGCGCTTCGCGAAACTCTCCATGCGCACCATCCTGAGTGCGTTGTCGACGCGATGCGCGCGTTCTTCGGCGGACATCCTGCGCACCGACAGCGGATAGTCGACGTTCTGCTGGACCGAGAGATGAGGAAACAGCGCGTAGTTCTGAAACACCATGCCGATGTCGCGCTTGTGCGGCGGCACTTTGTTGAGCAGCTTGCCGTCGAGCCAGATCTCGCCGCCGGTCGGAAACTCGAAGCCCGCGAGCATCATCAGACAGGTGGTCTTGCCGGAGCCGGACGGACCGAGCAGCGTGAGGAATTCGCCCTGGTAGATGTCGAGATCGAGCGACTTGACGACGAGCGTCTCGCCGTCGTAAGTCTTCCTCACCCCGCGAAAGCTGACGATCACCTGATCGGATTTCATCGTCGTGTCTCCCTTCGGAAATTCTGGTGGCTTCCTTATCCGCCGGGCATACGGAGATACCCGGAAATTTTTTCTCTTGCTTCGGATAACTATAGCCCGGCACGGTTCTACAATGGGGAGCCATTTCAATATTCAGAATGGAACCACTTGAGGCGGCTTGCGCGTCGGCGGTGAGGCAAAAAAAGAGGAGAGAGGCGCATGGACACCATCATCCTGGCCGACTGGCTGAGCGCGCGGCTCGACCGCTCGGCTGCCGAGCCGATGTATCGCCAGATGCTCGAGCTGATGCAGCAGGCCATCCTGACGAGCCAGCTCGCGCCCGGCACCAAGCTGCCGAGTTCGCGCACGCTGGCGATCGATCTCGGCATCGCGCGCAATACCGTGCTGCACGTCTACGACCAGCTGACGGCCGAAGGCTACGTGAGCTCGGCGACCGGCAGCGGCACCTATGTCGCCGACACCGCGCCGCGCGACGGCGCGGCCAGCCCGCCGCGTCCGGACGAGGCCAAGCCGCCCAGCGCCATCTCGCGCCGTGGCGAGCGGCTGATCGCACAGGCAGGCGTGTCGCCGAAGCAGTGGGGCGCGTTCATGCCGGGCGTGCCGGACGTCGCGGAGTTTCCGGCGCGCACCTGGAGCCGCCTGCAGGCAAAGCTCTGGAAGCGTCCAAGTCCCGATCTGCTCACCTATGCGCCTGGCGGCGGCTACCGGCCGCTGCGCCGCGCGTTGTCGGACTACCTGCGGGTCGCGCGCTCGGTGAAGTGCCAGCCCGACCAGATCATCATCACGACGGGGATTCATCAGTCGATCGACCTCGCCGTGCGCCTGCTCACCGATTTCGGCGATCGCGCATGGGTCGAGGAACCGTGCTACTGGGGCGTGCGCAGCGTGCTGCAGTCATCGGGGCTGACGCTCGCACCGGTCCCTGTCGACGCGGAAGGGCTCAATCCTGGCGCGCGCGACATGGCCGATCCGCCGAGGGTCGCGCTGGTGACGCCTTCGCATCAATATCCGCTCGGCATGGTGATGACGCTGGCGCGGCGTCGCGCGCTGCTGGAGTTCGCGCGTCAGCACAAGGTGTGGATCATCGAGGACGACTACGACAGCGAGTTCCGCTACGGCAGCCGGCCGTTGTCCTCGCTGCAGGGACTCGACGAGTCCGGCCAGGTCATCTACGTCGGCAGCCTGGGGAAGATGCTGTATCCCGGCTTGCGGATGGGCTATATGGTCGTGCCGGACGATCTCGTCGATTCCTTCCGCACCGGCGTGGCCGAGTTGTATCGCGAAGGGCAGCTGATGCAGCAGGCGGTGCTGACCGAATTCATCCTGGACGGCCATCTCACTTCACACGTGCGGCGCATGCGCGGGCTATACGGCGAACGGCGCGAGTTGCTGATCAATGCGATTCGCGCCCGCTTCGGCGATGCACTGCCGGTGCGCGGCGACGAAGCCGGACTGCACTTCGTGCTCGAGCTACCGCGCCATGCCGATGACCGGGTCATCGCCGCCGAGGCGCTCGCCGCGGGCGTGGTGACGCGTCCGCTCGTCAACTACTACCTGAAGCAGGACGAGGCGCTGCGCGGCCTGATGCTGGGCTATGCCTGCGTGCCCAACGCAGAGATCGCGCCCAACTTTGCGCGTCTCGCGGATGTGATCGAGCGCGCACTGGCGCCGGCGGCGATGGCTTTCGGTCGCTGAGTGAGTCGGAACAAACGCATGCTTTCTCGCATGCAATAAGAATAGACCGATGCAGCCTATCAAGCGATACAGACGAATCGGCAGCGGGTTAAGAGAGTTATCGGACAACTGGCTGTTGATTTTCACTCGTCTTGCATAAGACTTATCCTGTAATGGCGATCTCTCTTGCTGCGGAATCAAATAGTAGGAAAGATCGGGTAACAAAAATCGATCGGATATTGCATCATTCGTTCCGCGTTTCATGCTTTTGTACTCGTTACTTGGTCATCCGAATCAACTTAGGAGAAATCTGGGACGAGTGGCATTGAAATCGCGACCCCGGGGTTAAGGTGTGGGTAATGATAGATCACCACCTGGTCTATTAGAAAACGACGACACTGGAAACACCAGATGTTAATAATCGATTGGAGTAATAGGAAATGAAGAAGATTGCTGTCTCTGCGCTTGTCGCTGGTATTTTGGGTACGGCCGCCGCGGGCGCATTTGCCGATGCAGGCACGATCCAGTTCAACGGTGAACTGATTGCCGGAACGTGCGACACCGATGTCAACGGCGGCGGTTCGGCCGACGGCACGGTTGCGCTGCCGAAGGTTCAGACGCGCGACCTGACGGGCGCTTCCGGCAAGATCACCGCTGGCGACACCAGCTACAAGATCGCGCTGAAGAACTGCACGCCGGTGTCGGGTCACTCGAAGGCGGCGGTGTTCTATCAGGCAGGCGCAACGGTTGATCCGGTCGACGGTCGCCTGATCGTGCAGCCGGGTGGTGCAGAGAACGTCAAGCTCGAACTGTTGAACCAGGACGGCACGCAGATCAAGGTGGGTTACGCAAGCGACCTGCAGAACTCGAAGCCGGTGGACATTTCCTCGGGCCAGGCCACGCTGTATTACATCGCACGCTACTACGCCACCGGCCAGACCACGGCAGGCGCGGCCAACTCGTCCGTCGTGTACAGCATCGACTACCAGTAAATCGGTTTTCCTGAAGACGGACCGGCTTATCTGACGGTTCGCCGAAAGGCGGGCGGGCTTGGTTGCCCGCCTGTTTGTAATCAGCTTGAGGTTAGGTGTTGCATCGTCACCATGAAACTGGCAAAGAAACTGGCAAGAATCGCGACTTCATTTGTTGTGGTGTGGGGATTTTCTGTCTGCGCGCATGCTTCGGTGGTCATCGCGGGTACGCGGGTCGTTTATAACCAGAGCGAACCCGAAGTCACGGTCAAGCTCACGAATAATGGCAAGGTTCCGGGCCTCGTGAAGGTCTGGCTCGACAAGGGCGACCCGGATGCCCAGCCGGATACCATCGAGGTGCCGTTCACCATTACGCCTCCGCTGATGCGGATCGACCCCACCAAGTCGCAGACCCTGCGCATCATGTTTGCCGGTGAGCCATTGCCTGCAAACAAAGAGTCAATCTTTTATTTGAATGTTCTGGAAGTTCCGCCCAAAGCCACGGGCGAGGCAGCCTCCGCGAATCAATTGCAGCTGGCTTTCCGCACGCGCATCAAGTTCTTCTATCGCCCTTCCGCACTCCAGAAGCAGCCTGTCGATGCTGCGGGACAGGTCGTGTGGCATCTGAAGCAGGACCACGGGAAGACGATGATCGAGGCGTCGAATCCCACGGAGTATCACGTTTCGTTCGACAGCGTCTCGTACTCGGACGGCACGCGTACTGCGTCTTTCATTGATGGCGGCATGGTTGCGCCCGGCGAGACAAAGGACTTTCCGCTTAAAGGTGATGTGCCGAGTTCCGGCAAGGTCGCCTGGACTGTCATCAATGATTACGGCGGACCGCAGCATGGCGAATCGCGGCTGGCGCCCTGAGCGTTTTATTCAACGAATTTCTCCAATGACTTCCCGGCAAGAGGTTGGGCGCCGGGGTGGTCCTTCACGTCTGAATCCGTAGCAAAGCGTAGCGTGCTGGAACGAAGGCATGCGCGGATTTCCGTCCAGCCTTTTGTTCGAAGTACCTATCCCTATGCAATTCGGAAGAACTCAAATGTTCGGTCTGTCGAAAAGACCGATCAGCGTGGTGACGCTACAGGCAATTGCCGCGATGGGTGTCAGTGCCCAGGCGCTGGCGGATGAATCGATGAAACTCTCGCAGGTCGAATTCAATGACCAGTTTCTCGATTCGGGCAGCGGCGAGAAAGTCGATATTTCCCGATTCAACAAGGGCCAGCAAGTCCTTCCCGGTACCTACCGGGCCGAGACGTTCGTCAACGACATGTGGCGCGGAAAGTTCGACGTCGATATCCGCGAAATCGGACCGGCTTCGGGCGAAGTCCGGCCGTGCTTCAACAGCGATTTGCTGGAGCGGATCGGCGTGGATCTCAGGAAGCTCTCGCCCGAGTCGGCTGCAAAGCTCGCCGCGGCGGAGGGCGGCGCCGAGGGTGCCGCCGGAAAGGGCGCGTGTTTCGCGCTGTCGGACCTGATTCCGAGCGCGTTCGCGTCGTTCGACGGCGGCGAGCAGCGGCTGGATGTCAGCATTCCGCAAATCGTGATGTTCAGCCGTGCACGCGGTTACGTGGACCCGAAGTATTGGGACAACGGCATTCCCGCTGCCACGCTCCAGTACAACGCGAACGCCTACCACAGCACGGCCGGCGGCTTCACGAACGATTCACAGTATCTCGGCGTGACGGGAGGCCTGAACGCAGGGGCGTGGCGGTTCCGCTACCAGGGCAACCTGAACAGCTCCAGCTCGGCGGGCACGCATTATCAGACGGTGCAGACCTACGCGCAGCGCGGGTTCAGCGACATCAAGAGCCAGCTCACGCTCGGCGACACCTTCACGGATGGCGCCCTGTTCGACAGCTATGGCGTGCGCGGTGTCACGCTGGGAACCGACGACCGCATGTACCCCGAGTCGCAGCGCGGCTATGCGCCGATCGTGCGCGGCATCGCGAACAGCAATGCGCGCGTGCAGGTGCGGCAGGGCGGCAACATCATTTACGAAACCACGGTCGCGCCTGGCGCATTCGAACTGACCGATCTGTATCCCACGGGCTACGGCGGCAATCTCGATGTGATCGTGACCGAGGCCGACGGGACGCAGCACACGTCTACCGTGCCCTATGCAGCGGCGGTCAACGCACTGCGGCCGGGGATCACGCGTTATAGCGCCACCATCGGCCAGTATCGCGATGCATCGCTCGACATTCATCCGTTCGTTTCGCAAATGACGGTGCAGCATGGCATCAGCAACCTGCTGACGCTTTATGGCGGCTTCACGGGCGCCGATCAATACTTTGCCGGCATGATGGGCGCCGCGATCAATACGCGGATCGGCGCCTTCGGTTTCGACGCGACTCACGCGACCGCGAGTTTCAAGCGGGTCGGCACGCACAACGGCATGAGCTTCCGGCTGAGCTACAGCCAGCTGCTTCAGCCGACCAATACGAATATTGCGATCGCGGCTTATCGCTATTCGACGAACGGCTTCTATAGCCTGTCGGACGCGATGGTCATGCGGCAGCTATACGAGACCGGCAATCCCGACCAGATGACGGCGCGGCAGAAGTCGCGCATGCAGTTCACGGTCAATCAGGCGCTGGGATCCAATGGCCGGTATGGCTCGGCCTATGCCATCGGCTCCATTGCCAACTACTGGAATCGTTCGGGGCAGGATACGCAGCTTCAGATCGGCTATTCGAACAGCTGGAAGCGGATCACGTATGGCGCGTCGTTCGTGCGGCAATTCGTCGTCAACACGAACAAGTGGGATAACCGCGTGATGTTCAACGTGATGATTCCGCTGGGCCTGGGCGCACGCGCGCCGGTCTCGTCGACCAACTTCCAGTATGACTCGGCGAATCGCGCCTACAGCATGCAGGAGTCGGTCAACGGAACCCTGGGCACCGACGGCGCTTTGTCATACGGCGTCAATGCCAATTACAGCGATGGCGGCAATGCCGGCTCGAGCGCCACCACCGTCGGCGGCAACCTGGGCTACGTGGCGCCGTTCGCGCAAATGACCTTGAACGGCAGCACGGGGCGCAACTATTCGCAAGTCGGCGCGGGGGTGTCGGGTGGCGTGGTGGCCTGGAAGGGCGGCGTCGCGTTCACGCCGAACATGGCGGAAACCATCGGCATTGTCGAAGCGAAGGACGCAGCCGGCGCGCGTGTCGCGAGCGGCGCGGGGCTGCGCGTCGATCCGTGGGGGCATGCGGTCGTCTCGGGCATGCAGCCGTACTCGAACAACGATGTCGAAATCGACCCGAAGGGCCTGCCGATCAACGTCATGCTGAAATCGACGGTGCAGCGTTCGGCGCCCACTGCGGGCGCGGTGGTGGCATTGAAGTTCGACACGGAAGATACCGGCCGCGCGGCAGTGATGCACGTCACCCAGCCGGATGGCAAGCCGCTTCCGTTCGGCTCGCAAGTGTTCGACGACAAGGGCGACAACGTTGGTGTGGTGGCGCAGGGAAGTCGAATTATTGCGACTGGTCTGAAGATAGACGAGGGCAGGATGCATGTCAAATGGGGTGACTCGCCGAATCAGACGTGCGCGGTGCGTTATCAATTGCCGCCGATGCAAAAGAACAAGCAGCCAGCTTCACTGGCCATTTCCGATGGCGTCTGCGGATAAGTCTGGCGCGCTCCAATTCAACGAAGGACAGAACATGAGAGTGATGGGAAGAGCGGTGCGGGCGTGGATCCGTTGTGTGTTGTATTGCGTTGGCGTGTTGGCTATTTCGCCCGGGCATGTGTGGGCAACCGCGTCGTGCCATTCGAATCCGCCTTGGCTCTATACGCTGAATTTTCCGGCCAGAGTGGCGGTGGCGCGGGATCTGCCGAACGGATCACCGTTGACGGGGTGGGTGTCCACTCCATTAACTACGAATTACTGGACGTGCAATCAGTCGGAAAGCTGGTTCACGGGAACCGACTTCGAAGCGGCGGGAATTATCCCCACTACGCCGACGTCGTACACCCGCTCTTATAACGGCGTCTCTTTTCCCGTCTATGCGACAAATGTACCAGGCGTGGGGATGGCCTTGGGCGGCGTGATCTATACCAACGGCCGAACACGTGGGCCGTTTGGCTTTCCGCAACTGGGTTATCAATGGAATCAGAACGGCACCGCCGTAAACAATGGTGGGCAATTGATCGGGTCGCTGGTCAAGATCGGAAGTGTCACGCCCGGAACAGTGAGCGGCCAACTCGCGCAGGCATTCTCGTGGGAGTCCGCACTGAAGACGCAACCCCCTGGAAACCTGGATTTTTCCGCGGGGGTCATCAATTTCGACATGACGCCGGTCATCATCACCGTTCTGACCTGCCAGACGCCTGATGTCAATGTGGATATGGGTACGCAAACACCGGCCGACTTCCCGGGACTTGGCGCTCCATCAAGCAAGTCGAGATCATTCAACCTGGCCTTCAACAATTGTCCCGCGGGCGTGGCGGACAGCACCGATCCAGCCAGCCTTTCCGGATTGATCCATAGCGTTCAATACAGGATTGATCCCATCTCGCCCGACCGCCTGGTGTCCGGGTACAGCAATGTCGTGGCGCTGGACAGCGGAACGTCGCAGGCAGGCGGTGTAGGCATTCAGTTGTACGACAGCACGGGCGCGGTTCTTCCACTGGCGACCTACATGCCGCTGAATGGTTTCGACGGAACCAAGGCGAACAGTTATAGCCTTTCAATGAAGGCTAGTTATTTCCGTATTGGCGCAATCAGTCCGGGTACGGCAAACGCGACACTGTTGATGACCGTGCAGTATCAGTAACCTGGTCACGCAGTGAACATGGGATGTTCGTCGCGAGGGCGGCGGGCGAGGCTTTTATCGAGGAGGTTTTATCAAGATGCACAAGACAAGATCCATCATCGCAGGTGCGATGATGCTATGTTCGGCATCCACATGGGCGGCCGACGCTACACTTAACTTCACCGGGAAGATCATTCTTCCCACCTGTACGGTGAATGCGGCGTACGTCAATCAGACGATCGATCTGGGAACAGTGAAGATCACTGACTTTACTGGCACCACTCAGAATCCCACGGCGTTTCAGATCAATCTTGAGAGTTGTGTAGCAGGCACCAACGTCGCCATGACGGTCAACGGAACGTCGGATACGGTTACCAGCGTTCTCAAGAACACGGGCGACGCCGGAAAGGTGGGCGTGCAGCTGCTCAAGGCGAGTACGGTTGGGGACACCACGGGAACCGCTATCACACTGGGCAGTGCAATGACGCTCGGCCTTGTGGACGCAACCAATAAGATGACCATCCCGATGGTTGCACAATTCTACAAACTGGGGGCACTGACAGCCGGAACCGTGGCTGCAACTGCAACGGTGAACTTCACTTACAACTGATCGTTCAGCAGATTTAAGAAAACGGAGGATTGATCAGCCTCCTGAGATGTCGTTAGACTCAATTGTCGGTGAGAAACAAGTACTGACTTTGAGTCATTGATCGGGATCGAGCACGACGCGGCCATCCTTGATGCATGGACCGAGCGCTCGAACAACTACGGGTTTTTTTAAAAAAGAGTTCAAAAATGGAAAAGATTAACCGTGAAGATCTGGCTAATGTGAATTTTGCCGGAGGTGCAAGCAGTTCGAGCATCAGTTCATCATTGACTAATATTACGATCAACGCGAGTATCTCGAAGGGAAATGGTAAAACTGGCGCATTCTCTATTTCGGTAACCTGAGAGATAGTGAGTGCGCGCGTCGGGGCCGTTAATCAGGGGGTAGAAAACCCACCTCGATAGTACCCTGGACAAGTAACCAGGTAATTGTTTTTTCAAGGCTGATTTCATGTCTGCATGAAATCAGCCTTTTTAATTTGGCGCCATGATACCGCGCTCCACAATCATGACGCGGCGTCTTCAAGCTTTGGCGGAACGACCCGGAATCTGGAGGGCGCCAGCCATGAACGACTATGGCCGCAAGCGTCAAACAGCTAAAGGCCGCGTAGAGGGATAGAAAAGCTAGTCAAAGCATCATGAGGGGCCGTAAATAAGAGCCGGATTAATCAATAAATCCGTGCGATGGATTATAGGAGTTGGATTAATATTTGCGTCCTGATTTAATTTTAAGGCGACATTTTTGTAACTTTATATCGATGCATAACCGTTATCCGGTTGGAAACCTATAATTCAATCACCGGCGATAAGGTTGGTTTGAAGCAGTCGTACCGACAAACGCATGCCTTTATCTCCGGTGCTTACTTTTTTTATTAGAGGTTTTTAAATGCAGAAGATTGACCGCAACGCACTCATCAAGTCGCAAATCGCAGGTGGTACGGCGAAGGGCGGCGGCGGGGGCTCGAGCTCCAGCTCGGCATCGTATTCGACCACGAACGTGAATATCACGCTGTCGATGTAAGTCAGCAAGGCGCGTCGCAATCCGTTCACCGGACCAAGGCGCGTTCAATTTCAGTCTGTCCATGTCATTCGAAGGAGAAACAAAATGCAAAAAATCGCACGCAAAGAGCTCGACCTGTCGAACGTCGCCGGCGGCTGCAAGGCTAGCCAGTCACGCGCTGCCGCAACCAACGTCACGTACGTCACCGTTCGCGTGGGTTAAGTCACGCCCGACACCGCTCGCCGGTGTCAGCTGACGCTGTATCAAGCGCGCACTGCGGGGTTTGCCGGCGAGCAGGGCGCGCTCTACGAGAAATCGCATCACTGTTCAATAGAGGAAACCAAAATGCAAAAAATCGCACGCAACGAGCTGAACCTGTCGGACGTGGCTGGCGGCTGCAAGGCCAGCCGGTCGCAAGCCGCGGCAACCAACGTCACGTATGTCACGGTCTATCTGAAGAAGTGAGCCGCTAACCGGCCTACGCCGGTCGGTACAGGAAGAAGCTCGATAAGAAAGCGGACCTTCCGGGGTCCGTTTTCTTGTGAATCGTGTTACGGGGCAAATTCACATGGCTACGGTTAACTTTTTGGTTCGACACTCTCTGGCGCGCGCAAGGCATTCGTTGCGTCGTGCGGTGGTCGGTCGGATTCCCGCGGCCTGGCTTGAACCTGTGGCCAAAACGGCCTGGACGCTGCACAGCCTGTTCAATTCCGAGGTCCACGCCAGCGGCAGGATTCGCGCGGAGATCGGAAGGGACGTACTCGGCTTGCCTGAGTCCCAGGCGCAGCGCGCAGTCTCTGGCGCCAAGCTGGAAAACTTCGTCGATCAACGTCTTCATTTCGGTCGCCAGCTCAAACGGCAGGAAGTCTGGCCAGATCTGGACGCCATCGCTTGCGAACTGGCGCAACGCGTCGAAACCTTGCGACGCGAAGCGCCCGAGAAGCCCGTGTTCCTCTCGCCTTTCCACTATGTCTCCCAATACGCCAACATCGCGGTGGTCGAGCGCGTGGGGCAACTGCTCGGGCTCGAGTCCATGGCGGTGGTATCGGGCGTCATCCAAAATCAATACGGCGACGATCACGCCCTCATCCCGGGCATCAAGGTGCTGTACACCTACGGAGACGCGCATCGCAACAACCTCGGCGTGCGCGTGGCGCGCTCACTGAAGCGCGATGGCGTCGCGGTCCTGTTCGCCGACGTGCCGCCTTTCACCATGCATCGTTATCCCATGCAGACCGCGCGCGTCACGATGTTCGGCAAGGATGCGCGGGTTCATAACGGCATCTTCCGGCTGGGGGAAACTTTCGGCGCGCGCATGGTGCCCTTCTACCTGCGTTTCGCGCGCGGACGTTTCAGTCTCCGTGCATTCGAGCCGCTGGACCTCACCGTGTCCACCGCGCCTCAGACGCTCGCGGACTACATCGAAACCGCATTACTCGAAAACTACGAGCAGTGGCTGCCGGCGGGCTATCCGGCCATGTACGCGTTCGCGCCTGCCCACTGACGCAGCCGGCCACTCCAACAATACGTGCGCAGGCCAACGCCGCGCACTCAACACGCGCACCGCAGGCTCAATCCTCCATGCAACCAACTGATCTTCCTCACTTCAGGGACGTGCCCTGGCGCTGGATTGCGTATGCCACTTCGGCTTTCACGATCGTCGCGGTGACCTTTTCGTTCCTGCATCAGATTGAACTCAAGCAGGACGTATCGGGCGAAATCATGTCGCCTTCCGAAGTCAAGATTCAAGGCTTGTCGGGGCTCGTCTCTTCCATCTATGTGCGTCCGTCGCAAGAGGTGGTGCCGGGCACGCCGCTGTTCCGCCTGCAACGCGACTTCTCGCTGAGCACCGACGGCCTGCGCCGCCAGGTCTTCGATCAGCAGATGCGCGAGGCGCAGATCGCCGCCATCGACGCCCAGTACAGCGAACGCCGCGCGCAACTGAATGCGCAGCGCGCGGCATCGCGGACCACGGAAGCGAGCCGCCGTGCAGAACTGGCCGCGCTCGATGCCCAGATCTCTCAGACCAGCCAGCTGGTCGGCGAGTATCAGCAGCGTCTGACGCGGCTCAATTCGGTGGCGGAGTACGTGACCGCCGACAAGGTCGAGCAAGCCCGCGCCGACGTGCATCAGGGCAAGGCGAGCGTGTCGCAGATCGTGGCGCGGCGTCAGCAGCTCAATGGCGAGATCGGCGCCGCGCGCAGCGCGCAGGCCGATCTCGCCGCGCAACTGGGCGAGCTCGACGCGCGCCGCGCACGCGACATCCAGGACGTACAGGCCCGCTACGAGCAGCAGCGCCAGGACGCGACGGTGTCCGCGCCGAAGGGCGGCGTGGTGACGTTCTCGGGACTGGTGGCGGGACGCATGTTGTCGACGAGCGATGTCGCGCTGGTCATCGCGACCAAGGAGGGCGGGCCGCTGCGTGTCGCGCTGAGCATTCCGTCGCGGCGTCGCGGCTTCGTGCGCGAAGGTCAGCTCGTGCGGCTCAAGTTCGACGCCTTTCCCTACGCCAAGTTCGGCACCTACGAGGCGCGCATCGATTCCATTTCGGGAACCACCGTGCTGCCCGCGAGCCCGCCCAGCAACCAGGGCACGCCGGGCACGCCCGACCCGGAGCAGACCGCCGGCTCGAAAGGCTCGGACAGCGAAGGCGACTATCTCGCGTGGGCCACGCTGCGCGGCAATACCTTCGACTTCGAAGGTCAGCATTTCGCGATTCTTCCCGGCATGCGCGCGACCGCGAGCATCGTCGTGGAGCGCAGAAGCATTGCCGAATGGGTGTTGGCGCCACTGTTTCGAATGTTGAGGGGATGAACGTGCGAGTGATCTATCAGAATGAAGTAGCCGAATGCGGCTACGCGTGCCTGGCGATGGTGCTGTCGCATCTCGGCCGCGCGACGGAAGTGCGCGAGCTGTCCGCCTACAAGCCCATCTCCGCGAACGGCCTGAGCTTGATGGACCTGTACGACGTGGCCGTGGACTTTGGCCTGGCGGTGCAGGCGTATCGCTTCGACCCGTCGCATCTTTCCGAAGTCAAGAAAGGCTCGATCCTGCACTTCGGCGGCGCGCACTTCGTCGTGTTCGAGAAGGTGAGCCGCGGCTATATCAGCATCCTCGATCCGGCCACCGGCCGCCGGCGCGTGTCGATGGATACCTTCCGCTCAGCCATTTCCGGCTTCCTGCTCGAGTTCTCGCCCACACCCGAGATGCCGCGCATCCGCGCGAAGTCGCGCGTGCCGGCAGCGTTGAAGCGCGTGCGCGCCTTCAGTCCGCAACTGAAGCGGCAGACGGCCAAGGTGCTGTTCGTCGCGCTCGGCAGCCAGTTCGCCATTCTCTCGATGCCGTACTTCGGCAATCTCACGCTGGACCATGTCGTTGCGGCGGACAATCGCAACCTGCTGAACGTGCTCATCATGAGCTTCGCCAGCATCTTCCTGCTGGGCGCGCTGAGCGAGTACGTGCAGAAGTATCTGACCGAACTGCTCTATACCCTCACGCAGATCAACTCGACGGAAGGTGTCGTGCGTCATCTGCTGCGCAATCCGATGTCGTGGTTCGAGAAGCGTCACGTCGGCGATGTCTTCGCCCGCGTGAAGGCGCAGGATGAAATCAGCGCGTATGCCACGCGTTCGGCCATTACGCTGCACATCGATCTGGCGGTCGGCGTGCTGGCGCTCGTACTGATGCTGATCCAGAGCGCGCAGCTCACGTTCATTGCGCTGGCGGTGTTCGCGCTGTATGTGCTCATCGCGCTGAGCATGTACCCGGCAATGCGCGACACTCACGCGCTCGTGCTCGAAACCTCCGCGCGTTGCGACGATTCGCTGATCGAGACCATCCGCGCCGCGTCGCTGCTCAAGCTGGCTCAGGGGGAGACGCGCCGCACGGCCATTCACATGACGCTGTTCAAGGCCTATGCCTCGGCCCTGTTGCAGAGCAGCCGCCTGGCCTGCCGGCGCGACGGCTTTCTCAAGCTGGTCAATTATGCGGACACGCTCGTCATCACCTGGATGGCGGCGCGCCTCATGCTGGGCGGCAAGATTTCGGTCGGCGTGTTCTATTCGTTCCTGATCTACAAGTCGCTGATGTCGGAGCGGCTCGCGAGCGCCATCGGCGCAATGTTCCAGTACTTCATGCTGAGTGTGCCGACGGCGCGTGTCGACGACATCGTCGAATGCGAGAACGAGCGCTATACGCCGCTGCCCGATACGCAACGCGCAACGGAAGTGCGTCAGTTCGACTGCATCGACGTGCGCAACGTGACCTTCAAGTACGGCATTTCGGATCAGCCGGTATTGCGCGATGCGAGTTTCCGGATCAGCAAGGGCGACAAGATCGTCATCACCGGACCGTCCGGCAGCGGCAAGTCGACGCTGTTCAAGCTGTTGTCGGCGGCCGAGCCGCTGCAGGACGGGCAGATCGTGTTGAACGGCATCGCGTGGCCGAATCTCGCCGTCGATGAAATCCGCCGGCATCAGGCGCACATGCGGCAGGGCGACATCATCCTGCATGGTTCCATTGCCGACAACATCACACTGTTCGCAGGCCAGACGGACGAGGATCGCGTCCACGCGATACTCGACGACGTCGGTCTGCTGCCGGACGTCATGCGGCTGCCGATGCGCACACGCACGGTCATCAGCGACACCATCGCGAACATCTCGGCGGGGCAGCGTCAGCGTCTGCTGCTGGCGCGGGCGCTGTATCAGCAGCGCGAGGTGCTGCTGCTTGACGAACCCACCTCGAATCTCGATCCGGTGTCCGTACAGCATATCGCCACACTGCTGCGCAATCTCAATCGCACGGTGGTGGTGATCACGCATGACATGTCGCTCGCATCGTGGTTCGACATCCGCTATCGCTTCGAAGACGGCGCGCTGGTGCGCGAAGACGCCGGCGCTGAGCAGGAGGCCGCCTATGCTTAAGCGAGGCTTGGGCGCAACGGCGCTGCTCGTGCTGCTCGGAACCACCCATCTGGCGCAAGCCGACGATCTTTCCACGGTCGTGCAGCAAGCACTCGATTACGACGCGGAGCTGGGCCAGGCCCGCGCTGCCTACGAGGCCGCGAAGCTGTCGGTACCGATCGCACGCGCGGGCTTGTTGCCACAAATCACCGGCGGCTGGGGCCGCGCGTACAACCGTATCGACATGGATCCCTATCCGCGGCAGACCTACTGGCAGAGCGGCTGGATGGTCAACATCACGCAGCCGCTGTTCGACTGGAGCAAGTGGACGGCCTATCGGCAGGCGGATTACATCGTTGCGCAAGGGGCCGTCGATCTGGCCGCGGCGCAGCAGAAGTCCATCCTGCGCGCAGTGCGTGCCTACTTCGACGAACTCGCCGCGGAAGACGAAGTGAAGCGCTCGGGCGAGTATCTGAAGGCCATCGAGGCGCAGCGCGATCAGGTGCGCCGCAAGCGCGCGGCGGGCGAGGCGACGCTGATCGACGAACGCGAAATCGACGCCGCGCGTGAACAGGCGCAATTGCAGGCAATGGACGCGCAAGAGGAACTGGGCGTCAAGCGTCGCGCGGTGCAGCAGGCGACGGGACAGCCGTTCGTGGCGCTGACGCCGTTGCCCGCCGGCATGACTCCGCCGGGTCTCACGGAGGGGCAGGAAGCCTGGGCCGAGCAGGCGAAGACGAGCGCGTATGAAGTGCAGTCGAAAGAATTGGGCTGGAAGATCGCGCAATTCGATTCCGCGAAGGCGCGCGCGGCCGGCTATCCGGTGGTCAGCGTGACGGGCAGCTATACGCCGGCGGGCGCGGCGGGCGGCTATTCGCGTCCGACCACGACCACCGTCGGCATGTTGCAGGTGCAGGTTCCGCTGTTCTCGGGAGGCGAGATCCAGGCGCGGGTGAAGCAGTCGCTCGCGCAGCAGGACAAGGCGGAGCAGACCTTCAACGCGGCCTCGGTGCAGGCCGAAGCCGCCGCGCGCGATGACCACGCGCGCTATGTGCGTGAACGCATTCGCAGTGAATCGCTGACGCATCTCGTCTCGACGGCAGACGAGTCGCTGCAGGCGACGACGGTCGGCTTCAAGGTGGGCAGCCGCGCGAGCACGGACGTCCTGCGCGCCATCGACACGCTCTATACCGCGAAGCGCGACCTGTTGCGTTCACGTTATGAGGCGCTGGTTGCGTTCCTGCGGCTCAAGGCGGACGTGGCGACGCTGAGCATGGAAGACATCGATTCGATGAACGCGCTGTTGGGCGGCTCGCCCGAAGTGTCTTCCCGCTAAGACTGCTTCATTCCGCGCTGGTGCCGCGCTTCACCGCGCGCACCAGGCGCGCGAGCGCCTTCAACGCATCCGCGGGCGAGTCGGCGAACTGCGCGGCGACAATGGCGCCGTCCACTGCGAGGGCGAGCGCCTGCGCGTCGGCTTTGGCGGTGCGCGCGGCCGGCATGAGTGCGCGAATGGCGGACGTCATGTCGCGCTTGTGCCGTCGCGCGATCTCTACCGCCTGCGGCAACGTGCCGCCGATTTCCACCACCGAGTTGATGAACGCGCAGCCGCGATAGCTTTCAGCGCCGAACCATTCCGCCAGCGCCGGCACCAGAGCCGCCAGCGTGCCGCCGTGCCGTTGCAGCGCGTCCTTGAACCAGTTCATCCAGTTGTCGTGCCTGAACTCGAGGAACGCGACAATCAGATCGTCCTTGCTCGGAAAATAACGATAGAACGTCTTCTTCGCGACGCCTGATTCGGCGATCACGCGGTCGATGCCCGTGGCGCGAATGCCGTCGCGATAAAACAGATCATGCGCGGTCTGGAGAATGCGCGCATCGGGCGTGAGTTCCGGAAACTCGATCAGGGAGGCTGCCGTATTCATGCCGGCGATTGTAGACAGGTTCGTCTACCTGCGCTAGAGTGCGTCGGAGTAGACAGACTTGTCTACCAGGCGCGAATCTGTCAATTGTCTGCCGCTGTTCTGTTTACAGGAGGAATCGTCATGGAAAGCAAGCCGCCGTTCCCGCCGTTCGATGAAGAATCGGCCCGTCTGAAAGTGCGTCTCGCGGAAGATGCATGGAACACGCGTGAACCGGAGCGTGTGTCGCTCGCCTACAGCACGGATACACGCTGGCGCAATCGCGCCGAATTCGCGAACGGACGTGAGGAAGTGGTGGCGTTCCTGCGCCGCAAATGGGCGCGCGAGCTGGACTATCGCCTGATCAAGGAACTGTGGGCCTTCACGGGCAACCGCATCGCGGTGCGCTTTGCGTATGAATGGCACGACGATGCCAACAACTGGTATCGCAGCTACGGCAACGAGAACTGGGAATTCAACGAGCAGGGGCTGATGACGCATCGTCATGCGTCGATCAACGACCTGCCCATCAAGGAAGCGGACCGGAAATATCACTGGCCGCTGGGCCGTCGTCCCGACGAGCATCCGGGCCTGAGCGACCTGGGCTTCTGACGCGCCCTTGAGACGCTCAGCCGTTGCGGCGGCGCCGGAAGGCCCACCATCCCGCCAACGCGGTGAAACTCGCGACGATCACCACGAGCAGCCAGAAGCCGTGGTGATTCTCGGCGAGCGGAATGCCGCCGACATTCATGCCGAAGAAGCCCGCGACGATATTGATCGGCAGCGCCAGCACGGTCACGAGCGTCAGCGTGAACAGTGTGCGGTTGCTCTGTTCGTCCATGCGCGTGCCCACTTCCTCCTGCAGCAGCTTGATGCGCTCGACCAGACCCGCGAGATCGTTGAGCACGAGCGAAAACTCTTCGGTGGCGTCACGCAGGTCCTGAATGTCCTGGGCATGCAGCCAGCGCGGCGGCCGGGCAAGCAGCCGGAACACGGAGCCGGGTTCCGGCGCGAGCAGGCGTTGCAGCCGGACCAGCACGCGGCGCAGTCCACCGAGGTCGGTGCGCATCTCGGTGCCGCGCATCGACAGAAAGCGGTCTTCCAGTCCATCGACCTCGACGCTCGTGCGCCGCACGATCTGCACCAGCAGGTCGGCCTGATCGCGCAGCAGATGCGCCAGCAATTCGGCCGGCGAGCGGAAGACCTCGCCGCGCCTGACCGATTCGCGCAACGAGTCGACCGATCGCAACGGCTTGAGACGCGCGGTCACGATCAGCTTCTGGTGCGTATAAACCCACAATGTGGCGATCTCGGAAGGCGTCAGTTCGAAGTTGAACATCACGTCGTTGATGAGCGCGAACAGCGCGCCCTCGTGATGCTCGAGGCGCGTCGAGTGCGAGCCTTCGTGCAGCGTGTCGAAGAACGCGTCCGGCAAGTCGAGCCGGCCGCGCATCCAGCGTTCGCACGCACTGTTCGCCAGATCGAAATGCAGCCAGACGAACTCCTTGGTCGTGTCGTCGCGGGCGAGCCATGCGCTCGCGGCCTCTGCATCGATCGGTTCGCCGGGCTGATCGACGTGGAATCGAAAGCCGCAGACGAGGCCGGAGAAATCGGAGCCGTAAGGCGGTCTTTGCAGGGTAGCGGGATTCATGCGGGATTCGGTTGCGGTTCTGGGGCGATCTGCGTGTCTGCGACAGGCGCCGCGGCGGACGCCACGCAGTAGTGTGCCATCGGTCGCGCCCCGAATCGGGATCGTAACGCGTGACGACCGTGAAACGATCATGGTGAGTGCATCGGTACATGCAAATAATGACTGTCATATTGGCGGCGTATCATCGCCGGACCGGAGACGGGCGCTCATGCGGCGTCCGCATCGGGCCGGCCGCGCACCGGGCGCCGCGCGCCAACTTGGGGAGAAGGTTTTGGAAGACCACGACGATCTGGACGGCGCGACTCAGACCACCGCCGGAGGACTCATCCGGCTGGCATCGGTCATTGGGACGCTGGCGCGCGAGAGCGCCATCGATACGCGCTTCGGCGCGAAACTCCTGAAGCGTCTCGACAAGGAGGCGCGGCGCGTGACACAGAGCGGTGCGCTGCTGGACGATGCCGAGCAGGCGGCGCTGCTGGGCGCGCTCGGCGAGCTGGATCTCGTGTTGCGCCAGCGCGACGCCGCATCGCTGGTCGAGGCCAACGCTCGCCTGCGCGACACCGAAGCGGCAGCGTCCAGCAAGAAACGCAAGGGCAAGAAGGACGACAAGGCCGCACCGTCCGCCAACGACGACACCGCCTGAATGCTTTCCGCCTGGGCCGGGCTCGATTCGTGCTGCACTGCGGGCATACGAATCCGTCGACTGGCTCATGTCCGTTTCCCTGCATTCCCCCCATTGCGCGCTGTGGTCGCGCCGTAATGTCGACGTGGATCGCGACCAGTGGCGCATCCTGGTCGTCGACGACAACGCCTTCAGCGCCGAAGCGCTTTCTGCCGCGCTGATCTCGGACGGTTTCGACACGCGCTTCGCGCTCTCCGGCGTGGACGCGCTGCACGCCGTCGATCACTGGGTGCCGCATGTCGTCATTCTCGACATCACCATGCCCGAACACGATGGCTACGCAACCGCGCGCGTGCTTCGGCGTATCGCTCATACGCGGGATGCGGTGATCATTGCGTTCACGGCGCTCGGCGAGGAAAGCGTGCGGCCGCAAGGGCTGCCCGCAGGTTTCGACGGCTATTGCCAGAAGGGCAACCCGCCCGGCGCGCTGGTGCATCTGATCGAGCGGCTGGTCGTTCACTGATAACGCCGGAAATCACGTGCGCCAACGTTTTTAACGCACGCTCGTGCGCTAAATATTGTTCCGTCCCCGCCGAATGAAGCGTGCGGTGATAGAACATCTATTCCGGCTTCAATCCCTTACGCTGCGAGCCGCTGCGCGGTTTCAGCACGATTGTGCGGCCAGCGATTGTTGGCATTCCACGAAAACTGTATTGAAACCAATGGGGATAAAAAAGCGATAGTAGGGGTATACACTGCATTTCATCGACGTAGCAGACAGTTTCTCGCAAGACCGCTGCGGCGCTTTCTGATTGAACGTCAACCGTCTTTGGAGCACACACCATGAAACGCAATCTTCTCGCTACCCTGCTTATCGCTGTTTCCGCCGCTGTCGCCGCCCCCGCGTTTGCAAGCGGCTACGGTCCGGCTCCGTTCTACCGTCCGGCTGTCGGCGCGCCCGCTTCGCAGCAAGGCCCGAGCGCACAAGCCATTGCCGCTCAGGAAAACGCCAACGGCGTGAACACGACCGCTTTCGGCGGCTCGCGTGAATCGCTGGCTCAATCGGGCAATCGCGCCCAATCGAGCAACAACAACGCGCAATCGGTTTTCTTCGGTCACTGATCGAACCGGTCAAGCCTGGCGTACCGGCCAGGCTGACGGTCTGAATGAATTTCGGCGCCCGGCGGCGCAGACTCACGAGGTCTGCACCACCGGGCGCCGATCGTTTTGGGAAACGCTTTTCAGGCCGGCGTCACGCGGCCCGGGCGAGGGCGCCGCGCATCACGCTGGCCAGCTCGGACGCCTCGAATTTCGACACATAGGCATTCGCGCCGACCTTGCGCACATGCTGTTCGTTCGCTGAACCGGACAGCGACGAATGGATCACCACCGGAATGTGCATCAGGCCGCTCTCGGCCTTGATGCGGCGCGTGAGCGTGAAGCCGTCCATCTCCGGCATTTCGAGATCGGTGAGTACAAGCGCGATCTGATCGGCGACTTCGGTGCCTTCCTTCTGCGCTTTCTTCAGCGCGGCTTCCAGCACGTTCCACGCTTCCTGGCCGGTCTTCGTCATGACGAACGGCACGCCCATCGCGGTCAGGCTTTGCTCGATCAGCGCGCGCGCCACGCCGGAATCGTCGGCGGCGAGCACGCGTGCGCCCGGCCTCAGTTGCAGGCGGCCGGTGCTGGCCTCGGTGATGTCGGAGGTCTGTCCCGGCAGCACGTCGCGCACGATGCGCTCGACATCGA
The DNA here is from genome assembly GCF_031451075.1 of Caballeronia sp. LZ043. Taxonomy (NCBI): domain Bacteria; kingdom Pseudomonadati; phylum Pseudomonadota; class Betaproteobacteria; order Burkholderiales; family Burkholderiaceae; genus Caballeronia; species Caballeronia sp. LZ043. The sequence continues at coordinate 520,691 of NZ_JARUXT010000004.1, forward strand.
GCACCTGCGCGAGGCGCGAGCCGTCGACGTTGCCGTCCAGCCGCGCGAAACTCGTCACGGCGGTGCCCCCTGAGTGCGATTCCGCCGACAGCACCTGATTCCATTCGAGCCGCACGATATCGTCGACTTCCTCGACGGCGAAGCCTTGCGTCGTGCGCGCGAATTCGGTGACCAGCAGGATTTTCGGACCGTTTTTCGGACGGCAACCGGTGATGCGCGCAAGATCGATGACCGGAATGATCTGGCCGCGGATATCTGCGACGCCGAGAATCTCTTCGCTCGATCCGGCGACGGCCGTGATCGACGGCATCGCGAGAATCTCGCGGACCTTGAAGACGTTGATGCCGTACAGTTCGCGCTGCTCCGAGCCCGGCGCCTCGCCAAGCCTGAAAAGGAGCAATTCGAACATGTTGCTGCCTGCGAGCCGCACGCGCTGCTCGATATCCTGTTGTGAAGTGCTCACCTGTTCTCCCTGAGTGGCGCGTCGCGCCGCGTTGCCGTCCTGTATGCCGCATCCGGCGATGATTTCCGCCGGGTGTCTGAATAGCGGCACGCGTCGCGGAAACTGAAGGAAGACGGTGCGCGGCCTTTGCACGATGCAGGCGGCGCGTCACATCGTTGATCTATACTTTTTTCCGAATGGTCGGGTTAATGCCGATGAGGGCGTCGCGCGCGAGGCTTTAGGCTCTTGAAAGGCGCACAACAAGACCGTCGCCCAGAGACAGCATCGTTTTCCGCGTACAACAATGCGCACCACGCCGGCACGATGCGCCGGCAGACCGCGCGAAGCCAGTCGGAGGCGCTCGATGGCAACAGTCGCACAGGTACTGAGTTCGAAACCCGACCAGACGGTCTTTACGGTGGCCGCCACGGCATCGGTCTTCGATGCCATCAAGATGATGGCCGACCGGCATATCGGCGCGGTGATCGTCACCGAGGGCGACGAGATCGTCGGCATCATGACCGAGCGCGACTATGCGCGCAAAGTCGTCCTGATGGACCGCGTGTCGAAGCAGACGCCGGTGCGCGACATCATGACGTCGCAGGTGCGCTACGTGCGCCCCGACCAGACCACCGACGACTGCATGGCGCTCATGACCGAAAAGCGCATGCGCCATCTGCCGGTGATCGACGGCGGCAAGCTGGTCGGCATGATTTCGATCGGCGATCTGGTGAAAAACATCATGGCCGAGCAGCAGTACACCATCCAGCAGCTCGAGTACTACATTCGCGGCGAACACACCTAAGCTGCCGCATCCGGACTGTAAGCCATTCGTTATAATCGGCAAGCCGCCGCGCACCTGCGCATCAGGCGCGCGGCGGTTCTCCGTGTCCATCGCGCACGGGAATCGCAACGAAACCGCGAGGAGCGCTGCCGATGACCCCTACCGTTGCATCCCCATCCGTCACGTCGGCCGAAACGGCCATCACCCTCGCTCCTGACGCGCCGTTCTTCATCGTGATGAACGCGGGTTCCGGCCGCAAGCTCGTCGACGAAACGCGCGCCGTACTGGAACGCGAACTCGGCGCGGCGGGGCGCCGCTTCGAACTGCGCGTCGTCGAGGATCCGCGCCGGCTGCAAGCCGTCGCGCGTGAAATGGCAGACACGGCGCGCGCGCAGGACGGCGTGCTCGTCGGCGCGGGCGGCGACGGCACGCTCTGCACCGTCGCGCACGCGGCGCTGGACGCCGGCTGCCCGTTCGCGGTGCTGCCGCGCGGCACCTTCAACTATTTCAGCCGCGATCACGGCATTCCCGCCGACCTCGAATCCTCCACGAAACTGCTGCTCGCCGCGCGCGCGTATCCGACGCAGACCGGCTTCGCCAACGGACGGATGTTTCTCGTCAACGCGAGCCTCGGGCTCTATCCGCGCCTGCTCGAAGACCGCGAAACCTACAAGCAGCAGTTCGGCCGCAGCCGGCTGGTGGCGCTGTGGTCGGCGCTGTATACGATGCTCAAGCCGCACCGCCATCTGCGCCTGCATCTCGAACACGAAGGCCGCACGACCGAGTTGCGCTCATCGACGCTCTTCGTCGCCAACAACCGGCTGCAAATGGAGCAGATCGGCATGCCCGATGCCGCGCGCGCACTGGAACAGGGTTTGCTCGCAGCGCTTGCGCCGCGGCCGGTCGGACGGCTGATGCATCTGTGGCTGTCGCTGCATGGCGCGGCGGGGCGTCTCGCCGATTCGGATCACGTGACGAGCCTGACCTTCGAGCGGATCGTGGTGACGCATCCGTCAAAGAAGCGCAAGCTCGTCAAGATCGCCACCGATGGCGAGATCACGCGGCTGCAACTGCCGCTGGAATTCCGCGTGTCCGACCGGCCGCTGCTCCTGCTCAAACCCGAGCCCGAGGTGGCGGAAGCGAATCGTTCATGACCTTGCTGTTGCAGATATCGGATCCTCATTTCGGCACCGAACGGCCTGCGGTGGTCGCCGCGCTGCTGCATCTGATCGAAACGTTGCCGCCCGATCTTGTGGTCCTGTCGGGCGACATCACGCAGCGCGCGCGCCGCAGCCAGTTCGCGGCCGCGCGGGCGTTCGTCGACAGGCTCGGGGCCACGCCCACGCTCGTCGTGCCGGGCAATCACGACATTCCGCTGTTCAATCTGCTCGCGCGTCTCTGCACTCCCTACGCCAACCATCAGCGCGCGTTCGGCGCGGACCTCGAGCCGAGCTTCGAATCGGCGGCGCTGCTGGTGCTCGGCGTCAACACGACGCGCCCCTGGCGGCACAAGGACGGCGAAGTGTCGATGGCGCAGATCCGGCGCGTCTCGGCACGGCTGGAAGCGGCGCAGGCCGAACAGCCGGCGCAGTTGCGCGTGGTGGTCACCCATCAGCCGGTGGCCGTGACGCGCGCGCAGGACGAGACGAACCTGCTGCACGGACGCGAGCGCGCTGTGACGCGCTGGGCGCGCGCGGGCGCGGACCTGATTCTCGGCGGGCATATCCATCTGCCTTATGTCCTGCCGCTGCACGATACCTTCGCCGGTTTGCCCCGGCGCATGTGGGCGGTGCAGGCGGGCACGGCGCTGTCGAGCCGCACGCGCGGCACCATCGACAATTCGGTGAACCTGATCCGTCATGACGCCGCCGCAAGCGGTGAGCGCCGGACCACGGTGGAACGCTGGGACTATTCTGAGACGCATGGCGCGTTCGAGATGATCGCGCGGCACGATCTGGCGCTCGACGGCGTGCTGCCGCCGGCCGTGGTCACCCAGCCTGGATGACCAGTTCCGCGAAGCCGGTGATGGCATCGGGTTCGCGGGTGTAGCGCTCTTCGGGCAGATGCGCGACGACGAGCTCGACCGTCGTCCGCACGATGCAGCCCGGCGCGACGTGCCCGCCGATGACCCGGCCGTCGGCATCGGAGATGCTCATGTGCAGGTGCGGACCTTGCGCGGAAAGCGAACCGGCCAGCGTCAGGATTTCCAGATCGCCCTGCAACGCGGCGATGTCGTCGCGGCCCGCATAACGGATCCGCGCGACACTCAGGCTGCCGATGCCCTGCAGCACGAACGCAGCCGAAAGCCCGCGCGACTGGAAGGCGTCATCGAGCGCGGCGCGCAGGTCGCAGCCGGGCGAGAGGCGGAGGGTCAATGCATGCATGACGACGGGACGAGTAGAGCCGGACCGTATTCAAGGTAACACGCTCGCGGATCGCGATGGCATGATGGCGCGACCCGTTTTGGGCATTCATCGATGGAGGCGCCGTGAGTTTCGAACTGACGATGCTGGCATGGACACTCGTGCTCGCGCTGGTGCAAGTCTTGCTGCCAGCCTTCGTACGCAGCCGCGAAGTGGGGCTGCGCTACAACGCCGGCCCGCGCGACGCTCCCGCACGGCCGCCCGGCAGGCTCTCCGGGCGGCTGCTGCGGGCCCAGACGAACCTTTTCGAAACCCTGCCGATCTTCGCCATCGCGGTGCTGATCGTGCACGTGACCGGGCGCGAGAACGTCCTGACGCATTACGGCGCGCTGGCCTACTTCGTCGCGCGCCTGGTGTACGTGCCGCTATACGTGGCGGGTGTGCCGTTCGTGCGCTCGCTCGTGTGGCTGGTGTCCATCGTGGGGATCGTGCAGATTCTCGTGCCGATCGTCTAGCCGCTGTCCCGCTGCCCAGCAGCGCATCCAGGCAGCCCGCGTATTCAAGCCATGGAGTGCCGATCAATGACCGACCAACCCGCCACTATCGAAATCGAAACCGCGCCGGATCCGCGCTTTGCCGTGATCCTGATGCACGGCCTCGGCGCCGATGCCAACGACTTCATCCCGCTCGTGCCTGAGCTGCGCCTCGCCGATGCCCCCGCCATCCGCTTCTTGTTTCCGAACGCGCCGGAGATCGCCGTCACCGCGAACAACGGCTATGTGATGCGCGCGTGGTACGACATCCTGTCCTTCGAAGGCGTGAACCGGCGTGTGGACGAGTCGGGGATCGAGGCATCGGTGGCGCGGGTGCGCGAGCTGATCGCCGAACAGAACGCGCGCGGCATTCCCACTGAACGCATCTTCCTGGCGGGCTTCTCGCAGGGCGGCGCGATGACGTATCACGCCGGCCTCACGCATCCGGAGCGGCTCGCGGGGCTGATCGTGCTGTCGGGCTACATTCCGTCGGAAGGGCTGATCGGCGAAGCCTTGAGCGAGGCGAACCGCACCATACCGATCTTTGCCGCGCACGGCACCTTCGATGACGTCCTGAAGCCGAGCCTCGGCGAACAGGCCTGCGAGTTCGCGCGCGAGCAGGGCTGCGACGTCGAATGGCATGCCTACCCGATGCCGCACTCGGTCTGCATGGAGGAAGTCGAGGCGCTACGCCAGTGGCTCGGCGCGCGCCTGGTTGCTTAAGGTCGCGGCGAAGAGTTCCAGCACGGCGTCCGCGTCCACGCCGATGCATGCGTCGCAGGCCGGACGCGTGTCCCACTCGGGCGCGGGCGCGTGCATCGAAGCGGGCTTCTGCACGGTGAGGCCGGCGGCGATGCCTTCCGTCAGCACACGCACCGGGCCGCGCCGCGTCACGTAGCATTCGCGCGCCACGACGAAGGCCGCCGCCGAATAATCGTGCGCGTAGATGCCGCCCGTGACGCCTTCCTCCGCATGAAAGCGCTCGTAGAAGCGGGACACGTCCCACACGAACCGGCCCGCGTCGCCGGCGTTGTCGCGCAGCGCGGCCAGGAAAGCGGTGGTCATCACGGTTTCGTGCGTCACATCGAGTCCGGCAATCGACACCTTCCAGGGCGCGCCGAACACGATGTCGGCGGCATCGGGATCGCCGTGCATGTTTGCCTCGGCGGCCGGCGTGACGTTGCCGAGCGCGCCATGGATGCCGAACGCGCCGCCCATCACGACGACCTCGCGCACCAGCGTCGCGATGCCGGGATCCAGTAGCAGCGCGAGCGCGAGATTGGTCAGCGGCCCGACCGCGAGCAGCGTGATCTCGCCAGGATGCGCCCGCACTGTCTCGACCATGAAGCGATGCGCTTCCCGCCCGTCTTCTTTCCCGGAACCGCCATCCCGCTCGATCTCCCCAAGCCCGTCCTTGCCATGAATATGCGGAATCGGCAGGGGCGCGGGCCGCCGCAGCGGCGCCGCCGCGCCGCGCACGACCGGCACGCCCGGCGCGAAGCGCTGCGCGAGATAGAGCGCGTTGGCGGTGGTCGTGTCGATATCCGCGTTGCCGAACACGCTCGTGATGCCCACCAGTTCGATATCCGGATGCAGCGCCTGGAACACGAGCGCGATGGCGTCGTCGATGCCGGGATCGGTGTCGTAGATGATCTTGTGCAGCGTCATGCGGCGTCCGCCGTCTCGTGAAGCGGCAGCAGCGCGAGCATGCCGCGCCGCAGTTCGGCCGGGCTGACCGGCTTGCTCAGCACGTCCTGGTCACAGGCGAGCGGCACGATGCAGGCCGCCGGCTCGCCGGTCACCACGAGCACGGGACACGGCCGGCCGAGCTTCGCGGCGCCGAGCATCGCCACCTGGCGGGCAGTGCGGGTGTCGCGCAGACGGAAATCGGTAATGATGAGATCGGGAAAACGCTCGATGTCGCTCAGGATGTCCTCGTATTCCTCGAAGGTCGCCGCCGAATCGAACAGCACGCCCCACTGGGACAACAGCGCTTCCGTGGAGGCGCGCACGAGCCCGTCGTCTTCCACGAGCAGCACGTAACGCCCCTTCAGCTGCGCGGCTTCGGCCGCTTCCGAGCGCGCCGGCGCGCGCGCCGACGGCTTGTCCTGCGACGGCCCGCACAGCGGCATTTCCAGCGAGAAGCGCGAGCCGCGTCCCTCGGTGGACTTGAGTTCGATCCGATGCTGGTCGAGCATCGACATGACCGCGTTGACGATCGACAGTCCGAGGCCCAGCCCCTTGTCGCGATCCTGCTCGGGATTGTCGACCTGGAAGAACGGCTGGAAGATGGCGTCGAAATAATCGGCGGGAATGCCGATGCCGTTGTCCAGCACGTCGATGCGCGCGCGCGTGGCCGAGCGCACCACGCCGACGATCACGGTCGGCCGGGTCGACTTGCTGGCGTCCGCGTACTTGATGCCGTTCGAGACCAGATTGGCGACCGCGCGCCCGAGCCAGTGCGCATCGCTGCGCACGCAGACCACTTCTTCCTTCGGCAGCCGCAGGCGCAGCTCGACGCCCCGGCTCGTCGCGAACGGCCGCAACTGCTCGGCGGCTTCCTCGACGATCTGCCGCACGTCGAACACGTGATAGCGCGGCACGACCCGTCCCGATTCCAGCCGCGACAGATCCAGCACCGCGTTCAGCAGCCGCGCGAGGATCACGGAGGAACGGCCGCAATCGTTGATGAGCCGCTCGGCCTGGTCGAACTCGCCGTTGCGAATGGCTTCGGCGGCGGCCTGCAGGAACAGGTTGAGGGCATGCATCGGCTGCCGCAGGTCGTGGGTCGCGGCGGCGAGGAAGTTGGACTTGTCGCGGCTCGCGGTCTGCGCCGCGATCATCTGCTGTTCGCGCAGCGCGAGCAGCGCGTTGGTCTTGTTTTCCTGATCCTTCTTGGAAATTTCCAGCTCGCGGTTCTTGCGCCCGAGCGAGCCGTTGGCGGCACGCAGTTCGTCGTTCAGCGAGGCCAGCGCGCGCTCGGAGCTGTAGCGTTCGCGCGAGACGCGCTCGGCGTGCGTGCAGACGCCGTGTCCGACGATCAGCACGTTGAACATATAGAACAGGCCGGCGAAGAAGTCCTCGGTGTTGAGCAGGTGGATCGTGATCTGGCACAGCACGACCGAGGCCATCGTGATGGCGCCGGCCGTCAGCGCGACGCGCGAGCGCAGGTAGAAGAAGCTGAACTGGAAGAACAGCGCCAGATAGAGGCCGATGAAATACTGCGTGTAGTTATAGGGCGCGGGGGTGATCGCGACCATCGTCAGGATCAGGCACAGCAGGCCGTAGATGCCGGTGAGGATGACGCGCTGCGCGTTCGCATGCGAGCGGAACGACGGCCGGAGCACCAGCGCGCCGACGAAAATCAGCAGCGCGACGCCCGCGAAACGCAGCGCGAGGATGTCGGCGAGGCGCACGTTGAGCGCCTTGTTGCCGCGCACGAAGCTGAAGTCCCACCAGAGGAAGCACGTCCAGATGACGAGCGCGAGCAGCGCGGACGCGCGCCGGAACGCGCAGAAGCGCTGACTGTGATCCTCGAGGAACTGGGCCTCGAGAGCGGGATCGGAGAACGGCGCCGGGATCGCGAGATTGCGCACCAGGCTCGCGACGGCTTCGCGGGCGGCCGCGGACAGCACTCCTGGGGTACGCACGCCGGCGGCGCGTTGCGGTACGGCCATCTTCATGCTCGCTCTGGGATGGGGGACTCTACTTTAGGACAATGCAGTCATACCAATACGCCTTTTTTTAGCCAACAACCGTTATATCCGGCAAATATTGCGGTTTTATGGGTCTTTTCAGGCGGGGTATCGGGGGATCAGGCAGGAACCGGCGGGGTCGAACAGCGAGCGCCGCGAAGGCCGCGCCCGCCGTGTCGAAGGATAGCCACAGGAAATGCCCCCCGCGCGATGAAGAGGGCGGATCGTGCGATGACCGCTCAGGACTTCGGTTTTGCCTTGGTGGTGCGCTTGGTGACCTGCATCTCTTTTGCGCCTGCGGCCTTGGCGGGCGATGCCTTGGTGCCGGCCGTTTTCTTGCGGCTCGACATTTCAGTTTCGGCGGGTTGCTGAGCTGAAGCCTTGCGTGGGGATGGCATGATGACCTCCTTCAGGACGTGTCCGGATCGACACACTGATAACCATAGGCGGCGCTCCGCCGCTATTCAAGACCTGGCGCGGCTGAAAACGCTTCTGATGACGAAGCATTTCGGTCTTGCTCCCACCGAAGCGGTTCAACGAAGCAGTTCAACGAAGCAGCTTGAGCCCTGCCGGCAGCGTCTCGCCGAACACACGGCCTTCGTCCGCGCGATCCAGTTCCACCGTCTCGCGGACCATCGCGATCCACGACTGCGCCGCGTTCATCGCTTCGAGGCGCTGGATGACGGCGGCGCGCGTCTCGTCGGGGAGATCGCGCGAGCGGTCGCCAGTCATGCGGGCGATCTGCACGGCGGCGAACGCGGCGGGATCGACCTTCTTCCAGTCGAGCGCGAGCAGGGCGTCCAGCCAGTGTGCAGCGACATCGGGCGGCACCACGCCGTGCGCGCTGCCGTAGAACGGCTGGCGCGCGCCGATCCGCCCCAGCGCCCACCAGCTCTGGATGTTCTCGGAAGGCTTCTTCAGCCGCGTGAGCAGCCATTCGCCGACCTCGATCTTGCGTTCCACCGGCACGCGTTCCAGCGACGCCGCGAGCCGCACCATGTCCTCGTAGCCCGCGCGCGCCGCGCCGGCCGCACGGCGGTAACGGCTCGTGCCGGGCGGCTGGAGCACGAAGGCCATGTCGTCCAGCAACCGCAGCTGGGCCGCTTCGGACAGCCCGCCGGCCGCGCGCCGCCACAGCGTCCACCACTCCGACCAGATCTGGCTTTCGTTGCTGTACTGGATGCCCTGGTCGAACAGCGTCCATAGCTGCTCGACGCGCCAGTCGTCGAGCGGATGGCCGAAGCCCGGCCGCATGCAGAAGCCCGTCAGGTTGAGCCACAGGCGTTCGTGATCGGCGCTGCGCCGGCGCTTCTTCGCGCGCTCGAACAACGCGCCGAAGAGCTCGCGCAGCAGGGCGATGTCCCAGGTATCGCGCGTGCCGAGCGCGTGTTCGAGCTGCGCGCGCAGGCGCCTCACTTCCTTCGGGCCGACGTCCTGCGAACGCGCGCCAAAGGTGCGGTCGATCAGTTCGACAGCCTTCGGCAGCGCCGGATGCGTGACCGCGCCCGCCGGCTCGGCCGGCGACGTCTCATGGCGCAGCTGGAATTCGAGCAGCCAGCGTTTCGACGGGTCATCGACGGCGATGCAGTGCATCTCCAGCGTGCCCACTTCGGTCAGCGAGGTCGTCAGCTGCACGGCGGTGTCGCGGGGGCGGGCCGGGTCGCCGGCGTGCGCATCGATGACGGTGGCGATCGGCGGCAGCCGCACGAAGTCGGCCGATGCGCCGAGGTCCGCAAGTTCGCCCGCCTGCCAGGCCGTCTCCGCCACCGACGACGCCAGGTGGAACCGCACCGGCGCGCCGAGCGTCAGCGCGAAGGTGCGATCGGCGAGATGCACCGGCTGGTCTTCCTCGGTGCCGCGCGGCAGCACGCAGACGCCGCGCGTGCTGTCGGGCGCGTTGTCGAGCAACAGGAAGAAGCTGCGCGCCGAGCCGCCGCCGATCTTCGGCGCATGCCCCGAGCGCGCCAGCGCATAGGCGACGGCGCCGCGCGCAACGGCCACATCGGGATCGGCGTTTTCAAGCACGTTGACCGACGCGCCGCGCCAGTCCGACAGCGTCCGGGCGATGCGCCGCGACAGCGGCCCGGCGCGGAACACGCCGCCGTTCAGCAGCAGCGTGTCGGGAATGGCGAGGGCGTCGGCGGGCAGGTCGAGCGCCTTGCGCGCCTCGCCCGCATGCTGGCCGAGAAAGGCCGCGACGTGCCGCGTGATGGCCGGATCGCTTGCATAGGGCAAGCCGAATTCCACCAGACCGCCGCGTGCACGCCCCGGCCGGTCGCTCGCGGTGACTTGTGGGAAGAAGCCATCGACGATGATCTGCCCGATCTCGTCGCGTGTGATCTCGACGGAACGCGCCCCGCCGATCAGCTTCGAGCCCGCGCCCAGCAGCGTCACCGCGACGGACGCGGGCGCGTCCTTGCCGAGCAGTTGTTCCTTGGCGGCCCGGCAGCGTTCGACCAGTTCCGCCATGCGCGCCGCCGAAAGCCGCGCGGTATCGCCCGTCAGCCGCCTTTCGACGAGATGGGCGAGCGCCAGGTCCATGTTGTCGCCGCCGAGCATCAGATGGTTGCCCACGCCGACGCGCGTCAACACCGGCTCGCCGTCCTGCATCGCGACCTGGATCAGCGTGAGGTCGGTCGTGCCGCCGCCCACGTCGACGATCAGCACGAGGCGTGTCTGTGCAAGTTCATCACCAAGCGTCGCGCGATGATGGAACAGCCAGTCATAGAACGCGGCCTGCGGTTCCTCCAGCAGGCGCAGCGAGGTCAGCCCCGCCATGCGCGCCGCTTCGAGCGTGAGGGCACGCGCGCCTTCGTCGAACGAGGCGGGCACGGTCAGCACCACGTCCTGGGCGTCGAGCGGCGCGTCCGGAAAGCGCTCGTTCCACGCGGCGTGCACGTGCGCCAGATAGCTCGCGCTGGCGATCACCGGCGAGATCTTCTCGACATCGTCGCCCGCGCCCCACGGCAGAATGGGCGCGAGGCGATCCACGGCGCCGTGCGACAACCAGCTCTTCGCGCTCGACACGAGCCGTCCCGGCGCCTGCGCGCCGAGCTTGCGGGCAAACTGGCCGATGACCGCGGCCGCTTCCATCTCGCCCCACGGCAGGTGCAGGTCTTCGCTGCGAAGCTCGCCCGGCGCGTAGTGATAGCGCAGCGACGGCAGCAGCGGCAGCGCCGCGACCTCGCCCGGAGCGACGAGCTGGTCGATGCCGAACACGCGCACCTCGTCCGAGCCGGCCGCCGCATACGCGACGACCGTATTGCTCGTGCCGAGATCGATGCCGACGCTGAAACGGGACACTTACAGGCCCATGCCCTGATCGACGCTGGCGTTCGGACCGCCGCGCACGTCGAACTCCACCTTCCAGCGTTCCGACGAACCGCGCGGAATCGCTTCGAGTTCGAGCGTGCCCGCCTCGGTCACGCGGGCGTGCAGCTTGACCGGCACGACTTCGCCGGGCGTGCGGCCTTCCGACGGCAGCGAGGCCTCGATCTCTTCGAGTTCCTGGAGCTCGTCGGGCTGCCAGAAATCGAGCAGCGTGCCGACCTGGTCCTGGCGCCGCACCGATGAGCCGAAGAAGCGGAAATGCACCGGCTCGCCGACGACGAGACCGAATTCCTGCGCGGGCAACGCGGCGTCGGTGCCTTCCTCCATGCCGAACGGCGCGACGCACAGCGCCTGCACCGGCGGTTCGAGGCCGGGCACGGCGGGCATCGCCGATTCGATCGCCACGTAGTACGCGCGCGCCGTGCCGCCGCGAATCCGCACGCCGCGGCCATGCCGGACGTAGCCGTAATAGGCCGCGCCGCGCGCGACCGCGAGGTCGAGGTCCGCGCCTTCGAGCAGGCGTGCGGCGGGCGCGTTTTCGGCGGCGAGCCACTGATTGAGCGTGGCCATCACGCGGTCCACCAGCAGCGGCGACTTGAACACGCCGCCATTGAACAGGACGACGGTCGGATGGAGCATCGTCGCGCCCTGCGGCGCCTCGCGCCGGAGCCCTTCGACTTCGGCAAGCGCATTCACCTGACGGCCGAGGAAAGCCGCCAGATGACGCGTGACGGCGGCGTCCTGCGCATAGGGCAGGCCGAGTTGCGTCAGGCCGACACGTGCGCGCGACACGGGACGCGCCGCGGCGTCGACTTGCGGGAAGAAGCCTTCGAGCAGGATCTGGGTCAGCTCGGCGCGCGTGAGTTCGGTGCGCAGCGAACCGCCGATCAGCTTCGAGCCGCGGCTCGGCACGACGAGCGGCACGGCGTCGGCGGCGGGATCGGAGAGCAGGGTTTCCTTGGCCGAACGGCAGGCGTAGGTGAGCGCGCGCAACTGCCACGGATCGGGCTGCGTGCCCTGCGCCGCCAGCTTCCGGGCGACGGTATGCGCGAGCGCGAGGTCCATGTTGTCGCCGCCGAGCAGGATGTGCTCGCCGACCGCGACGCGATGCAGTTCAAGATTGCCTTCACGCTCGACCACGGCGATCAGCGAGAGATCGGTCGTGCCGCCGCCGACATCGACCACGAGGATCACGTCGCCGACCTTCACCTGCTTGCGCCAGCCGCCCGCCGACTTCTGGATCCAGCTGTAGAGCGCGGCCTGCGGCTCTTCGAGCAGCGTCATGCGCGTATAGCCGGCGGCCGCCGCGGCTTCGGCGGTGAGTTCGCGCGCGGCGGGATCGAAGGACGCGGGGATCGTCACGGTGACGTCCTGCTGGCCGAACGGCGCGTCCGGATGCTGATGGTTCCACGCTTCCCGCAGGTGCGTCAGATAGCGCACCGAGCTTTCCAGCGGCGACACGCGCTCGACTTCCTCGGGGGCATCGGCGGGCAGGATGGCCGCGCGGCGATCGACGCCCGGATGGCACAGCCAGCTTTTTGCGCTGGAGACGAGGCGGATGGGCGTGCCCGCGCCCCGGCTGCGCGCCAGTTCGCCGACGATGAAGCGGCGTTCCTGCGTCCACGGCAGCGTCATGTCGCCGGGCGCGAGTTCGTTTTCGTGCGGGAGGTAAAGAAAGGAGGGCAGCAGCTCGCGTTCTTCGGCGGCGCCGGGCGCGGTCAGCTGCGCGACCGGCAGCACGCCTTGCGCGGTCTTTTCGCCGTCGCTTGCGCTCATGTCGACGTAGGAGAGCGCGCAGTGCGTCGTGCCGAGATCGACGCCGATCGAATAGCGGGCGCGCGTTTCGTTCATATCGCTCACAGTTCCACCTCCGCCGGCGCGACGATGCTCGCATCATGGGACGGCGCCAGCTTCGGCAGGCGCGTGTCCTCGACCTTCCAGCCGCGATGGCTGATGCTGCCGCTGAACGGCGCGCGGCCGACGACATTGCCGGTCAGGCGCACGGCTGCCGCGTCGAAGCCTTCCTGCAGCGTGATGCGGCTGCCTTCGGCTTCACTGCGCACGGGGTTGATCGTGAAGTGCTCGCGCAACACGGCGCGGCAGCCGTCGTGCACGAGGCGGGCGGCAGCGCCGATATCGGCGTCGCTGTATTTGGCGATGTCTTCCTCGACGAAATCGACGAAGCGCGCGTCGCGTTGCAGCAGCGCGAGCAACTGGAGCGCGGCGACCGGGCTGGCTTCCTTCAGCGCGGACGGCGCGGGCTGCACCGGCGCGGCGGCGGGCTGCGGCGGCTGCGGGGCGGCGGGTGCCGCTTCGGGCGCATGGGGTGCGTCGCGCAGGCGCTGCACGCGGCCGGCGAACGCGGCGTTGCCCAAGACGCCGAAGAAGGCGCCGAAGGCAATGCCGATCCTGCCGAAAAAGCCTGGGTTCATGTCGGTCATGTGATGCTCCTGTAGGCCGCGCGAGGACGACTCCGATCCTCGGGCGGCGCGGGTGGCCGGTGTTGGGTGCCGTTGGGCGAAAGGTGCCGGAATGCCCGCAGGTTCGTGCTCCGTGCGCCTGCGCGAGCAGTCGGCATGCCTTCGCTGCGAAGACGACGGGACGAAACAGGGGACAACGCGGGAAACCTGGCAAACGCGCGCGTGGTGCGTTCACCGAATTCCGCTATTTTCCATGATGTCGCGCCCCGGCTGGAAAAACGCGCCTGAACGCGCAGGCGCGCGAGACGCCCCGGGCTGCAGCGGCGGGCCTCATTCTCGCGATTTGCGCGGCCAAGTCAAGGCGCGGCGGGGCTTTTCGAACGTCGGCAGGTCAGAGCTTGTAGCCGATCTGGCGCAGCAGGTCCTTGCGCCATTGCACGTCCTGCTCCGCTTCCACGCCGAGCGGCGGCAGGCCGTCCACCACGCCGACGATGCCGCGCCCCTGATCCGTCTGCGCGACCAGCACCTGGGTGGGATTGGCGCTCGCGCAGACGATCCGGCAAACCTCGGGCACCGCCTTGACGGCGTTGAGCACGTTCACCGGAAAGAAACCATCGCCGAGCATGATGATGAAGCTGTGTCCCGCGCCGATGGTCAGCGCATTGCGCGCAGCCAGATCGACGAGATTTTCGTCGGTCCCCGACGTGCGCACGAGCCGCTTGCCCGATGCCTCGCAGAACGCGAGTCCGAAGCGGATGCCGGGCACCGCGCCGACCAGTGCCTCGTGCAGGTCCTCGACCGTCTTGATGAAATGCGACTGGCCGAGGATGAAATTCGTGTTCTCGGGCTTGTCGATGCCGATCGCGAGCAGTTCCATGGCGTGTCTCCCGTGCGCGCAGGAACTTCCATGGTAGGCGCTCCGGCGCCGCTCACGCGCGGATTTCGAAGCCCGCGAGATACGCCGCGCTGTCGCCGCCGTCCCACACGCGGCCGTCGCAGAAGGTGGCGGCGCGCCGCTCGCCCGGTATCGCGATGCCGGCCGCCTGCGCCGCCTCGCGATACAGCGCGGTCTGGTTGACGGCCGCGGCGAGGGCGGCGTCGTCGGGGGCGCTGTCCAGCATGCCCCAGCGCCGGTACTGCGTGATGAACCACTGGCCGTCCGAGAGGCGCGGATAGTTGACCGCGCCGCCATCGAAGAAACGCACGGGCAGCGCGTGCGCATCGCCGCCATGGGCCACCGAGAGACGCGCCTCGATCAACCCGCGCGGCACATCCAGCAGTGACGCCGAGGCCAGCGCCTCCGCGATCTCCGTGCGGTGCGCGGGCGCATCGAGCCAGGCGCAGGCGTCGAGCATCGTGCGCACCAGCGCGCGCGCCGTGTTCGGATAGAGCGCGGCGAAATCGCGCCGGCACGCCAGCACCTTTTCCGGATGGTCCGGCCAGATCTCGCTCGTATAGGCCACCGTGCGGCCCGCGCCGTGCGCCTCGGCCACCGCGTGCCACGGCTCGCCCGCGCAGAAGCCGTCGAGTTCGCCGGCCGCGAGCGCGTCGGCCATGCGCGGCGGCGGAATCACCACGCTGCGCACGTCGCGCAGCGGATGCAGGCCGTGCGCCGCGAGCCAGTAGTAGAGCCACATCGCGTGGGTGCCGGTCGGAAAGGTCTGCGCGATGACGGGCGGACGGCCAAGTGCCTGTAACGCTTGCTTGATGCTTGCGCCGTCTTCGATTGCATCGGCGAGCGCGCGCGACAGCGTGATGGCCTGGCCGTTGCGGTTGAGCACCATCAGCACGGCCATGTCCGCCTGCGGTCCGCCGATGCCCAGCTGCACGCCATACACGAGGCCATAGAGCGCGTGGGCGGCATCGAGTTCGCCGGAGAGCAGCTTGTCGCGCACGGCGGCCCACGACGGCTGGCGGCACAGTTCGAGCGTGATGCCATGACGCGCGCCGAGTTCGCGCAACGCGGCGACGGCGAGCGGGGCGGCATCGGAGAGCGCAACGAAACCGAGCCGCAGATGCGTGCGTTCGGGCGTGGAGAGAGGGGTGTCGGGCGGGTTCATGATGGTTCTTGAATGCTGTATCGGTCAGCGCAGCAGGTCGGCCATGGCGAGCAGCTGGCGCGCGATTTCCGCGACCTTCACGCCCTGATCCATGGCGCGCTTGCGCAGCGCGGCGTAGGCGTCGTTCTCGGACATGCCGCGCTTGTCCATCAGCAGGCGCTTGGCGCGGTCGATGACCTTGCGCTGCTCCAGTTCGTTTTCCACTTGCGCGAGCCGCAGGCGCAATTGTTCTTCATGGGCGAAACGCGCGAGCGCGACCTCGATGATCGGCGCAAGACGCGCGCTCGCGAGTCCTTCGACCGAATAGGCCGTGACGCCCGCGCCCACGGCCGCGCGGATGAATTGCTGGTCGGCGTCGTTGCTGAACATCAGCACGGGGCGGGGCGCCGCCTTGTTCATCACGGCAAGCTGTTCGAGCGTGTCGCGCGACGGCGAGTCGGTATCGATGATGACGACATCGGGTTTCTGACTCTCGACAGCCGCATGCAGCGCCGAGGGCGCGGCGACTTCGGCGAGCATGTCATAGCCCATGCGCGCGAGCTGCTCGCGCAGGTCGCCGATGGGCTTGTCGGTGTCGGTGACGAGGAGAACGCGCAGCATGCGGGAAGCGGGAGACGGGGTCATGCGAGGAACGGCGATGGCGGCCGCGGAGACTTCAACGACTTTAACGCGCCGCCCGCCGTTTGAGAACCCGCATCAGGCAGCATGCGCGAAGCCTTGGGCGTGAACGGCGAATTCGACCGCCTCGCCGATCGCGCCGCCGATCAGGATCACGGCCGGGCTGCCGAGGCCTGCTGCGGCGGCGTCATCGGCGAGACGGTCGAGCGTGGTGACGAGACGCCGTTCCTGCGCCGAGCCCGCGTGCTGCACGACGGCGGCGGGGGTGCTCGCGGGCAGCGCCTCGCGCAGCGCCGCCGCGATGCTCGCCATGCGGCTCATGCCCATGTAGATGGCGAGCGTGGTGCCGGTGGCGGCAAGCATCTGCCAGTCCGGCTCGCGATGATCCTGCAAATGCGCGGTGACGAAGGTGACGCCCTGGCAATGATCGCGATGCGTAAGCGAGATGCCGAGTCCGGCCGCCGCCGCGAAGCCCGACGACACGCCGTTGACGATCTCCACCGCGATGCCCGCTTCGCGCAGCGCCGCGATCTCTTCGCCGGCGCGGCCGAAGAGCAAGGCATCGCCGCCCTTGACGCGCACAACGTGCAGGCCTCTGCGTGCATGGCGCTGCATCAGCCGCTCGATGAAGGCCTGCGGCGTGGAGCGGCAGCCGCCGCGCTTGCCCACGCGGATCACGCGCGCTTGCGGCGCGAGCGAGACGATGTCCGGATTGGCGAGGTCGTCGAGCAGCAGGACGTCGGCGGCGGCGAGCGCGCGGGCGGCGCGCAGCGTCAGCAGGTCGAGATCGCCGGGACCTGCGCTCAGCAAGGTGACTTTCCCTTTCGCGGTGTTCATCTTGATGTCCTCTTTCGACTGAAGCGCAAAAACAAATGGCGTCCGCTCGTGCCGGTGCACGAAGGGACGCCATTGCCCTTGCTCTCATGGATTCGTGTGCCGCGCACGTCGTTGCGCGCGGCGCTGCATGAGTCAATGCAAGTAGCAGGCCATGCCACATTCAACCGGATTTCGGCACCCGCCTTGTGCGCGGCGCACTGGACGAGCACCGTTTCGGCGCATGCATGCCTGCTCTGTGTGAACGGTGCGTGTTCACCGGGTGGTTAAAAAAGATAACCAGACGGTACACATAAGCAAGCAGCGCTGCATGTCGATGCAGCGGCCCGCACGGCATCAGTGCTGCGCCGCACCAGCGCTGTGCCCGCCTGCATCGAAAGCGCGCTGCGCCGGGTCTTCGCGAAGGCTCCGGTCATGCCGCGCACAGCCATGCCCAGCAAGCCTTTGCAGCCGATTCCGCCGCCGATGGCATAGCCCTTGCCTTATGGCTTGCCATCGGATCAACGGCGATCCGTCTCGATTACAGCGCCCGCAGGTGAACACCGTGCGGGCATCGGACAACGGCGTCCCCCGCATCGGCTTACCGGCTGAATGCGCGGGACGCCTTTCTTTTTTTGGCGGTTAGACGATGGACAAAGCCACCCGGATCGATCTCTTCAGCATGCGCAGCGTGCCGATGCGCGCCTTCCATCTCACCTGGATGGCGTTTTTCGTGTGCTTCTTCGCGTGGTTCGCGTGCGCGCCGCTGATGCCGCTCATCAAGCGCGAGTACGGTCTCAGCGCCGATCAGGTCGCCAACATAAACATCGCGGCCGTCGCCGTGACGATTCTCGTGCGGCTCGTGATCGGCCCAATGTGCGACCGCTTCGGTCCGCGCCGGGTCTATAGCGTGTTGCTCGTCGCAGGCGCGGCGCCGGTGATCGGCGCGGCGCTCTCCACCGGTTACGACAGCTTCCTGTGGTGCCGTCTCGCCATCGGCGCGGTGGGCGCGAGCTTCGTCATCACGCAGTACCACACGTCGGTGATGTTCGCGCCGAACGTGGTCGGCACCGCGAACGCGACGACCGCGGGCTGGGGCAACGCCGGCGCAGGCGCAGCGCAGGCCATCGTGCCGCTGCTGGTGGCGGCGGCCATCGCGCTCGGTGCGGGTGCTGCGTCGTCGTGGCGCATCGCGCTGCTGGTGCCCGGTCTCGCGATGCCGGTCATGGCGTTCTTCTACTGGCGCTATACGCAGGACTGCCCGCAAGGCGATTTCGTCGAACTGCGCCGCGCGGGCATCGCCATCGACGGCGGCAAGAAGGGCGGCTGGCAAAGCTTCCTCGCCGCGTGCTCGAACTATCGCGTGTGGATGCTGTTCGTCACGTATGGCGCGTGCTTCGGCGTCGAAGTGTTCATTCACAACATGGCCGCGGTGTATTACGTCGACCGCTTTCATCTCACCCTCGGCGAAGCGGGTCTGGCGGCGGGCAGCTTCGGCCTGCTCGCGCTGTTCGCCCGCGCGCTCGGCGGCTGGCTGTCGGACAAGGTGGCCGCGCGGCGCGGTCTCGACGTGCGCCCCACGCTGCTGTTCGTGCTGATCGCGGGCGAAGGGATCGGGCTGTTTGCCTTCGCGCATGCGCCGGGCGTCGCGCTCGCCGTGATCTCGATGCTCGCCTTCGGCCTCTTCACGCACATGGCCTGCGGCGCGACCTACGCGCTGGTGCCGTTCATCGACCGCAAGGCGCTCGGCGGCGTGGCCGGCGTGATCGGCGCGGGCGGCAATGTCGGCGCGGTCGCGGCGGGCTTCCTGATGAAGGGTCTCGGCAGCGCCCAGGCCACGCTTTCGATGCTCGGCGTGATCGTCGCCGGCACGGCGCTGTGCGCGCTGGCCGTGCGCTTCTCGCCCGAACACAAGGCGCGCGAAGCCGCGCTGCGCGAACACGCGCTTGCAGCCAACAACGTCGTCGCGAACTGAGAACAACAAGGTCCCCCGTCATGAGAATCGTCGTCATCGGCCACGGCATGGTCGGCCATAAATTTCTTGAAGCGCTTGCCGAAAGCGGCAACGATGCCGTGCAGGTCACCGTGCTGTGCGAAGAGCCGCGCGCCGCGTATGACCGCGTGCATCTCACGGAATTCTTCACGGGCAAGAGCGCGGATGATCTCTCGCTGGTCGAGGAAGGCTTCTTCGAGCGTTCGGGTTACGCGCTCAAGTTGAATGCGCGCGCTGTAGCAATCGATCGCGCGGCGCGCACCGTGACTGCCTCGACCGGTGAAGTCCTCGCCTACGACAAGCTCGTGCTCGCGACGGGTTCGTACCCGTTCGTGCCGCCGGTCGAAGGACGCGATCGCGCGGGCTGCTTCGTGTACCGCACCATCGAGGACCTCGAAGCGATGCAGGCCTTCGGCGCGCATTCGAAGACCGGCACGGTAGTCGGCGGCGGCCTGCTCGGACTGGAAGCGGCCAAGGCGCTGCGCGACATGGGCTTGCAGACCCACGTCGTGGAATTCGCGCCGCGCCTGATGGCAGTGCAGGTCGACGAAGGCGGCGGCCGCATGCTGCGCGGCAAGATCGAGGAACTCGGCGTCACCGTGCATACGGGCAAGAACACGCTGGCGATCGTCGAGGGCGAAGGCGCGGCGAACCGCATGAACTTCGCCGACGACACGCATCTCGACACCGACATGATCGTGTTCTCGGCGGGCATTCGTCCGCGTGACGACATCGCGCGCGCGGCGGGGCTGGAGATTGGCGCGCGCGGCGGCATCGCGATCGACGACGCCTGCCGCACCAGCGATGCGGACATCTACGCGATCGGCGAATGCGCGCTGTGGAAAGGGCAGTTGTTCGGGCTCGTGGCGCCGGGTTACGACATGGCGCGCATCGTCGCGAAGCAGATCCTGGGCATCGAGGCCGCCTTCGCCGGTGCGGACATGAGCACGAAGCTCAAGCTGATGGGCGTGGACGTGGCGAGCATCGGCGATGCGCACGGCAAGACGCCGGGCAGCCGCACCTACCAGTACAGCGACGAGCGCAAACAGGTCTACAAGAAGATCGTCGTGTCCGATTGCGGCAAGTTCCTGCACGGCGCGGTCATGGTGGGCGATGCCGCGGAATATGGCACGCTGTTGCAGATGATGCTCAACCGGATCGAGCTGCCCGAGGCGCCCGAATTCCTGATCCTGCCTTCGAGCGACGGCCGCGCGAAACCCGCGCTTGGCGTGGAAGCGCTGCCGGACGGCGCGCAGATCTGCTCGTGCAACAACGTGAGCAAGGCCGAGATCTGCGCGGCGGTATGCGCGGGCGCGACCAGCATCGGCGCGGTCAAGTCGTCGTGCAAGGCAGGCGCGACTTGCGGCGGCTGCGTGCCGCTCGTCACGCAGGTGATGAAGTCGGAGATGAAGCGGCAAGGTCTTGCAGTCAACAATCACCTCTGCGAACACTTCCCGTATTCGCGCCAGGAGCTGTATCACATCGCGCGCGTGGAAGGACATCGCACTTTCGCCGCGCTGCTCGCGAAGCACGGCAAGGGACGCGGCTGCGATATCTGCAAACCGGTGGTCGCCAACATTCTCGCGTCCTGCTGGAACGAGTTCGTGCTGAAGAAGGAACACGCGAGCCTGCAGGATTCCAACGATTACTACCTCGCCAACATCCAGCGCGACGGCACGTATAGCGTCGTGCCTCGCATGCCGGGCGGCGAGGTCACGCCCGATGGACTGATCGCGGTGGGGCAGATCGCGAAGCAATATGGCCTCTATACGAAGATCACCGGCGGCCAGCGGGTCGACATGTTCGGCGCGCGCGTCGAGCAGTTGCCGTTCATCTGGGAAGCATTGATCGCGGCCGGCTTCGAGTCGGGACATGCTTACGGCAAGGCGCTGCGCACGGTCAAGTCGTGTGTCGGCTCGACGTGGTGCCGCTATGGCGTCGGCGATTCGGTCGGGCTCGCGATCGAACTGGAAAATCGCTACAAGGGCCTGCGCACGCCGCACAAGATCAAGTTCGGCGTGTCGGGCTGCACGCGTGAATGCGCTGAAGCGCAAGGCAAGGACGTCGGCGTGATCGCGACGGAGAAGGGCTGGAACCTCTACGTGTGCGGCAACGGCGGCATGAAGCCGCGCCATGCCGAACTGCTTGCGTCGGACCTGGACCACGCAACGCTCGTGCGTTACATCGACCGCTTCCTGATGTTCTACGTGCGCACCGCCGACCGCCTGCAACGCACCAGCGTCTGGCGCGACAACCTCGAAGGCGGCCTCGACTATCTCATCGATGTGGTCGTCAACGACAAGCTCGACATTGCAGCGGAGCTGGAAGCGGAGATGCAGCTCGTCGTGGATACCTACGAGGACGAATGGAAGAAGGCCGTGACGGATCCGCAGACGCGCAAGCGCTTCCGTCACTTCGTCAACAGCGACGCCGCCGATGTCAACGTGACCTTCGTCGAGGAACGCGGCCAGATCCGGCCCGCCACGCCGGATGAACGCAAGTCGAGGCTCGCTGACATCCCCGTGGTTGTCGAGACCGTCTGACCCATCGAAACGCAAGGAGATCAACATGAACGACCGCATCGAACAGGACTGGACCGCCGTGTGCGAACTCGACGACATCGTGCCGGACACGGGCGTCTGCGCGCTCGTAAAGGGCGCGCAGGTCGCGGTTTTCCATCTCGCGGGCGAAGAGGCGCATGTCTACGCAATCGACAACTACGATCCGCATTCGCAGGCGGCGGTGTTGTCGCGCGGCATCGTGGGCAGCGTCGGCGAGCGCATCGTCGTGGCCTCGCCGATCTACAAGCAGCATTTCGACCTCCAGACAGGCGAATGCCTCGAGACGCCCGAGCTTTCGGTCAGCGCGTATCGCGTGAAGGTGGCGGGCGGCAAGGTGTGGGTCGCCGCCTGACCCATCTGCAGTTCGCTTTCATTGCATGACACAGCGCCGCCCGGCGCTGTGAAGCTGCTCTACGCTACTGCGCGCAACGCGCACGCCTCCGTGGAAACCCCTGAAAACAGGGCGTTTCTGTCTGCATACCTCCTACAAATGAGCGCTGGGCCACTCAATTTCTCACGATCTGGAAGGACGTGAGGTCGAGTGTTGGCTTTCCCACGCTTATTGCCGTTCATTTTCCTTACAGTCACTCAAAACACAGGCACTCAGTTCAAGACCAAACGCCTGGAAACATCACCAAAAAGGTGATACGGGGATTGCGATGAAGAACGACCAACAACAAGCACAAGAAGCGGAAGGCCTGCGCGCCGCGCTCCGCTTCACGGACGGCCACCGTCCGCCACGCCTCCAAGAGCGCCGCTTTCGCTTGCCGGAAGCGCGCGCCGTGACCAGCCCGTACCCACGCTGAACACGCGCTCCGGCGCTTCCTGATTCACCCGCTTGCGACATCGCCCGGATCGACCGGGCAGATTCGAAGCAAGCCTGTGAAACAGGATGCCTAACTAAATGGATTTGCTGTGCCCGCTACATATCGGCGTCGATGTAGCTGGATAAAAACGTGCGCCAAAACCAGGAGACATCACCATGCAACGCAAACTGATCGCAGCCGCCATCCTGTCGCTCGTGTCCGCTGCCGCCTTCGCCACGGGCACGAATTCCAGCTCCAGCTCGACGTCGGGCGGCAGCACGGCAGCCGCCGTGCACGGCTTCGGCGCCTTCACGGCCACCAACTCGGGCATCGCCAACGGCAACGCCTCGGCGCTGGCCGGCACGGGCTTCGGCGTCACGGGCAACGCAACCAACGCGACGACCGGCCACATCAACAATTCGTCGGTGGGCGGCGCGGGCTTCGGCGGTTCGTCGGCGAAGGGCGTGTCGGGCGCGGATGCCGCAGCGAATGCCTGGAGCAAGCTCGGCGGCGGCTGGCATTGAGCCACGGCGACGGACGGCGGATGCCGCCTGAAGGCTCCGTTTTCCCGTCACCGCATGAAGCAAACAGATGTAACGACAACTGATTCCAATTTCACTTCGTCAACAAGGAAGGTCCATATGAAACGCACTCTGATCGCTGCCGCACTGCTCTCTTTTGTCTCCGTCGCCGCCATGGCCACGACCACGAATTCCACCTCGAGCTCGACCTCGGGCGGTTCGACCTCGGCTTCCGTCTCGGGCTTCGGCCGCTTCACCGCCACCGACTACGGCACGGCCAACGGCAACGCCCAGTCGGTCGCGGGCGGCATGTATGGCGTCACCGGCAACATGACCAACGCGACGACCAGCCACAGCAACACGTCGACGGTCGGCGGCTTCGGCCACGGCTCGTCGCAGGCAGGCGGCCTGTCCGGCGCGGATGCAGCCGCGAACGCCTGGAGCAAGCTGGGCGGCGGCTGGCGCTAAGCGGGTCACGAGCCACGGCTCACCCGCCAGGCAAAGGCCGCGTCGTGACGCGCCACGAGAGCGCAAGACGCGTCCTTTGCCCCAGCCGATAACAATAAAACCAGATCGTGTCACGGGACCGCCACGCTCACGGCGCCCCCTTCCTTCCGGAGAACCATAATGAACAAGACCACTGTGCAACTGGCCTGTGCGGTTCTGTTTTGCGCCGCGCAACTCGCTCATGCCGATACCACGGCCAACTCGTCGTCGGGCTCGGTGTCGGGGTCCACGTCCACCGGCATCGGCCAGGGCGGCGGATCGAGCCTGAACAACATCGGCACGTCGGCCAATTCGACCGCCAGCACCACCTCGAATTCCTCTTCCGTCGGCGGCCTCGGCGTGGCGACGGCGAACGGCGGCCGTTCGTCGGCCACGGGCGGTTCGTCGAACGTGAACATCTCGCTGACCATGCCCTCGCTGACCAACTCCAGCTCGTCATCGACGGGTGCGGCCGGCAGCGGCACGAGCGGCACCAGTGGTTCTGCGAACGGCATCGACGCGACCGGCAAGGCCTCGACGCCGGGTTCCAGCGCCTATGACACACGCGCCACGGTGGACTACAACCAGAGCTCGTACTCGGTGCGCACGACGCCGTCCATCGCCGCGCCCGCGCTCACCACGACGCTCTCCGATACCTGCATGGGCTCGGCAAGCTTCGGCCTCTCGATCACCGGCTTCGGCGCCACCGGCGGCACGACGATGGTCGACCAGGCGTGCGTACGCCGCCTCGACGCCCGCGAGTTCCGCGCGATGGGCCTGACCGATGTCGCGCTCGCGCTGCTGTGCCAGAGCGATTCGAACCGCCGCGCTGTCGAAGCCACCGGCCATCTGTGCCCGGGCACGACGAAGCCGCTGGCGAAGTCGGGCGAAGACGCCGTGCTGTCGGACGACGAGAAATACCGCGACCCGCTGGTTCGCGCACGCCTCGGCCTGCCGGTCACCGCCGCGAATCATCCTGAAGTCAGCATGAAGACGCAGGACGCGCCCGAGGTGAAGCAGCCCGCGCCGGCATCGGCGAAGCAGGCTGTGCAGCCGTCGCCGGTGGCGGAGCGCGGTCACGACAAGGCCGATGTCGCCGGCAATGGCGTCGAAGTGGCGAGCTCGCCCATCGGTGAGAAGATCGAAGTCGCGCTGATGCAGTGACGCAGCGCCGGTTCGCCGGCAAGGTGGTGCAGTGGAGCAGGAGACGCTTCGCGTTGCATGAGCGTCTCATCCTTTCAAGGGTTGGCTCGTTGTACGGTTCCCGGAGAGCCAACCCTCGTTTTCCCGCTGAGGCATGCGATGAAGAGTCAGAAGATAGCGGCGGCCATCGCGCTCACGGCAGGCGCGATGCTCGCGACGATGCCGCCCGCGCACGCCCAGACGAGCGCGGGCGTGGTGTGGGCCGCGAACCCGGCCGGCGTGCAGGCGATGCCCAATGCGCAGGCGCTTGCGTTGTTGCCGTCGAGTGGTTATGTGCCGTTGCAGACGTCGGGTGGCACGTGTCTGCTGGTTGCGCGGCGCGGCACGCAGATCGTCGCGCTGGAGTTGTCGCCGCTCGCAATCGGCGCGAAGGTGATCGGCTGGAAGCCGCAGGTAATCGACATGAGCACGCTCACGTCGAAGTGGGGCTACAAGACGCCGGATGCTTCGATGGAGATGCAGTCATTCGGCAATCCGGTGACCGCGCAGATCTCGGCGCAGAGCAGCATGGACATGTCGAACCAGGCAAGCTCGTGGAGCAACGGCAAGGTGGAAGCGCACAGCAGCGCGATTGCAGCGGCATCCGGCGCGAGCGCGGGAGAGATGGAGTCGGCGGAATCCGTGACGGTGAACGGCAAGACTTATCGGCGCTACAGCCACTTCAAGCCGGCGACGGCAGATGCGCCGGTCGCGGCATCGGACGAATATTTCTGCCAGTGAAATGCCGATGAGACTCAGGTCGCGGTCGATTTGCTCTCGGCCACCGGCGGCACCGGCAACGCCATGTCGTGCGTGGTGCGCGGCTCGCTGCCGAAGCGCGCGACCGAGAACGAGAAGGTATTGATGCCGCTCGCGCTTGTGGCCGCCACAGTGCCGCGATGCATCTCGGCCACCGCCTTCACGATGGCGAGCCCCAGGCCGTGGTTCTCACGGCTGTTGGTGCGCGAACTCTCCGCGCGATAAAAGCGGTCGAACAGATGTTCCATCACGTGCGGCGCAATTGGGTCGCCCGGATTGGCCACCGCGATGCGAATCCGTCCGTGTTCGCGCACGACGGATACGGCAATCGTCGCGCCCGGCGCGCAATGCTGGATTGCGTTCATCACGAGATTCGACAACGCGCGTCCGAACAGCGATGTATTGACGAATGCGCGCGCGTCGCCGCTTGCCACTGCGCTGACGTGCGCTTCTTCGAGCGGAATCTCCAGGAATTCGAGCGTGCGATTGATCTCCGCCGCCAGCGATACCTCCACGAGCCCGGTGGCGCGTTCGCCCTGGTCCGCGCGGGCGAGGAACAGCATGTCGTTGATGATGGCGCGCACGCGCTCGAATTCTTCGAGATTGGATTGCAGCGTGTGGCGCAGTTCATCGATTGAACGGTCGCGCGTCAGCGCCACTTCCGTCTGTCCGATCAGAATGGTCACTGGCGTGCGCAGTTCATGCGCGACATCGGCATTGAAGGATTCGAGCCGGCCGTAGGCGTGATCCAGACGTTCGAGCGCGCCGTTGAAGGACTTCGCGAGATCGTCGAGTTCCATGGGCAGTGCGCGCGTATTGAGGCGCTGCGAGCGGTTGTTCGGGCTCAGCGTCTGCGCATCGCGCGACAGGCGTGTGAGCGGCGCAAGCCCGAGGCGCGCCACCGAATAGCTCAGCAGCAGGACCGCGACCGTGGCGAGCGCCATCAGCGCGGCGAGCGCCAGACCGAAGGCGCGCATGGTGTGGACGTTCGGAGAACAGTCGATGGCGACGAACAGCTGCAGCGGCGGCCGGTCCACATTGGGCGGAATGGTCAGCGTGGTCATCAGCATGTCGTAGGCGCGGTCGGCCGGACGGAAGTGTACGTAGCCGCCCATCACCTGCTTGATGACGCGGCCCGCGGGCGGCGCGCCGTATTCGAAACGCGGGTCGTTGCTGGTGACGGCGAACAGCGTGGAGCCGTCGCGCGGCGTGATGTCCGCGAGCTTCTCTCGGGCGATCTTCCACTTGTCCGGATTCGACACGTGCGCGACGATGAGCCGGGCCACTTCCGCACGATTGTCGAGCGAGTCGCGCAGATGCTGCTCCAGCTGCATGCGCAGCACGAGAAACAGCCCCGACCCCACGAGCGCGAACACGAACAGCGCGACGAGCGCGAACATCACGGCGAGCCGCCGCGAGATGGAGCGGTGCGCGCGTGGTTCAGACGGCGACGACGCCCACGGCATGTTCATGATGGTCTCGCATCTTCCCGGGTTTCACGCAGGTCGCGGGCTTCGCGCACTTCGAGCATATAGCCCATGCCGCGCACGGTGTGCAGGAGTTTGGTGCGGAACGGGCCGTCGAGTTTGGCGCGCAGGCGCTTGATGGCCGTTTCCACGACGTTCGTATGACTTTCGAAATCGACTTCCCAGACGAGTTCGGTGATCGCGGTCTTCGACAGGATGTCGCCGTGGCGGCGCGCCAGCACCGACAGCAGCTGGAACTCCTTGGCGGTGAGATCGAGGCGCACGCCGTCGCGGGTGGCGCGGCGGCCGATCAGGTCCACGTACAGATCGCCGACGGAAATGAGCGTGGATTCCTGCGCGCGGGTGCGGCGCGCCAGCGCATGCAGCCGCTCGACGAGTTCCAGGAACGAAAACGGCTTGGTCAGGTAATCGTCCGCGCCTTCGCGCAGGCCGCGCACGCGGTCGTTGATGTGATCCCGCGCGGTCAGCATGATGACCGGCGTCGACTTCTGCAAGCGCAGCGCCTTCAGCACGGCGAAGCCGTCGCGGCGCGGCAGCATGACGTCGAGCACGACCACGTCGTAGTCGTATTCGATGGCGAGATGGGTGCCTTCCTCGCCATCCATGGCGACGTCGACGACCCAGCCCTGCTCGGTCAGGCCCGAGCGCAGGTAATCCACCACCTTGTGTTCGTCTTCGACTATCAGGACTTTCATGCCGGGCACCTGTGAGGGTTCTGTTCAGTGTTCATGTCTTGTTGTAGCGGTAACTATACGAGCCTCGCGATCATCCTGCTTACGTCTTCTTTCAAGTCACTGCGCGGGCGTGTTGCCGTGCGTTGCAGCCATTGCTTCGTCGTCTGGTGCAGCGCGTGTGTCCCAGCCGCCGCCCAGTGCCTTGACCAGCGCCACTGAAGTCGTGCGTTGCTGGCCCTGGATCTGCACGTCCTGGCGCTCGCTCGTGAGCAATTGTTGCTGTGCGGTGATGACGTCGAGATACGCGACCAGGCCGCCTGAATAGCGGTCGTTCGCCAGCGAGAGCAGACGCTGCGCATCGTTGACCGCCGCGTGCGACTGCTTCGCCGCGCCATCCAGCACCGACAGTCCGACGATGCCGTCCTGCACCTGCTGGAACGCGCCCAATACCGTCTGCCGGTAATTCGCGACCGCCGCAACATAGCCTTCATTGGCGAAGTCGACGGCAGCGGAGCGGCGCCCGCCATCGAACACGACCTGGCTCGCCATCGTGCCGATGGTCCATAGCAGGCTCGGCGCGGAGACGAGGCTGGCGAGCGCGGTGCTTTCCCAGCCGACCGTGCCGTTCAGCGTCAGGCTCGGGAAGAACGCCGCGCGCGCGACGCCGATCTGCGCGTTGGCCGCAGCCATCGCGCGTTCAGCGGAGGCGACGTCAGGCCTGCGCTGCAGGATGTCGCTCGGCAGACCGAGCGGAATGGCCGGCAGCGGATGCATGGCGAGATCGGGCGCGATCGAGAACTGCGGCGCGGGCGTGCCGACGAGCGCCGCAATGGCGTGCTCGTACTGCGCCCGCTGGGTCAACAGCAATTGAGCCTGCACGCGCGTCTGGTCGAGCAGCGCCTGTTGCTGGAGCACGTCGAGACCCGACACCGCGCCCAGATCGTGTTGCGCCTGCACATAATCGAGCGCCTTCTTTTGCAGCGCGACCGAGCGATTCAGCACGTCGAGCTCGGCATCGAGTTCGCGCAGCGAGAAGTAGCTGCTGGCGAGGTCGGTGGTGAGCACGAGACGCGCGTTCGCCAGGTCGTCGCCCGATTGATTCGCCGAGGCCCGCGCGCTTTCCACTTCACGGCGGATGCGCCCGAACAGATCGATGTCGTAATTGACCGTCGGCGCGAGCTTCAGGTCGTTCTGCACGGTGGTGGCGTTCGGCGTGTTGTAGTTGTTGACCGGACGATTCTTCGAGATGCGCAGGCGCGATGCGTTCGCGCCGAGATCGACCTCGGGCAGCGCGAGCGCGCCCGTTTGCGCGAGTGTCGCGCGTGCCTGCGCGTAGTGCGCGCTGGCGGCGGCGAGCGTCTGGTTCTGCGCGAGCGCCTGGGTTTCGAGCGCGTTCAGCGTGGCATCGTCGAAGCCTTGCCACCAGTCGGGCGCGAGCGGCGCATGCGACGGTTCGCCCACGCGCCAGTAGGAATCGGTCTTCCAGGTGGGCGGCGTGTCGGCGTCGGCGCGCCGGTAGTCGGGACCGACCGTGCAGGCCGCGAGCAGGGAAACAAGCGTGAGGCCGAGCAGCGCTTTCATGATGCAGCCTTCGTTCCCGACGCGGCCTGCTGACCCGGCTGTCCTTGCTTCTGCTGCGGCGCGATGACCACGTGATCGCCGTCCGCAATGGAGTCACTCGGGTTGATGATGATCTTGTCGCTCGGCTCGATCCCGCTCTCGATTTCCAGCGATTGCCCGAGATCCTGCGCGATCACGATCTTGCGCAATTGCACGTGCCCGTTTGCATCGACCACAGCGACGCGCGGCCCTTCGGAACGGAACAGCAGCGCATTGCCCGGCACCAGCAGACGGGCATGCGCGGCCGCCGGCAGCGCGACCTGCACATAGGCGCCGGGCCGCAGGCGGCCGTCGGGATTGGGCAGCGTCACTTCGATTTGCAGCGAACGGGTAGGCACATCGATGGCGCCCGACACATGCGTGATCTTGCCGTGGAATTTCTCGCCCGGCAGTTCCGCCTGCGTGACGGTGGCGTCCTGTCCGACGGAGACGTTCTGCGCATAGGCCTGCGGCAACTGCACGAACACGCGCAGCGGATCGGACTGCGCCAGCGCGAAGAGCGCGCGGCTCGTGCCGCTGCCGGCATCGATGAGATCGCCGACATCGACGTTGCGCTGCGTGACCACGCCCGCGAACGGCGCGACGATGCGCTTGAACGATTCGAGCTGGCGCAGGCGCTTCACGTTGGCGTCGGCGGCGGCGAGATTCGCGACGTCCTGGTTGTAGGTGCTTTGACGTTCATCGAGTTCCTGTTGCGAGACCGCATCGCGCTGACGCAACTGCTGCCAGCGATCCAGCGAACTCTTTGCAAGACCGAGGCTCGATGAGGTCTGGTCGCGCTGCGCGACGGCCTGCGCGAGTTCCTGGTCGATCTCGGGCGTATCGAGATCGGCGAGCAGCTGGCCTTGCTTCACGCGTGCGCCGATATCGACATACCAGTGCAGCAGATAACCGGTGGCGCGTGCATAGATCGGCGATTCGACGAAGCCGCGCAGCGTGCCCGGCAAGGTGGTTTCAGCGCCGCTGTCGGTGTGCGAGGGCTGCACCACGTTTACGTACTGCTGCGCGTTCTGCTGCGTGCGCGTGGCGATGGAGCGGTTGTGCACCATGTCCGTGACGACGGTGCGCGCGGCGCCGATCGCCAGCAGCGCGAGCACGATGACGAGCGCAAGCTTGGCGCGCTTCCATTCGGCATGGCGCGGCGGCAGCGCGGGCCCTTCGTCGGAGTCGCGCGCGGGAATCGCAAGCGAGGCGTGGTTCTTTTCGGTCATGTTCGTGATCGGGTCTATATCGATATCAATGTTGTCCGCTTGCGGCGTCGCGCTGCGAAGGCGTCTTGCGCGCGGCGCGGCGCGCGAGCCTTGCATGGATGCCCGCGAAGATGAGCGGCACGAAGAAGAGCGTGGAAACGGTTGCGAACAGCAGCCCGCCAATCACCGCGCGGCCGAGCGGCGCGTTCTGTTCGGCGCCTTCGCCGAGGCCGAGCGCCATCGGGATCATGCCGATGATCATCGCGAAGGCGGTCATCAGCACCGGGCGGATGCGGCTTGCGCCTGCTTCGAGCGCGGCGGTCAGCGGCGGCATGCCGGCGTTCAGCCGTTGCCGCGCGAAGGACACCATCAGGATGCTGTTGGCCGTGGCGACGCCCATCGTCATGATCGCGCCGGTGAGCGCGGGCACGGAGAGATGCGTGCCGGTGAGAAAGAGCATCCAGACGATGCCCGCGAGCGCGGCGGGCAGCGCGCTCACGATGATGAGCGGATCGATCCACGACTGGAAGTTCACGACGATCAGCAGATACACGAGCACGATGGCCATCGCGACGCCGATGCCGAGCCCGAAGAACGACGTGCGCATCGTCTCGACCTGGCCGCGCACGACGATCTGGCTGCCGCGCGGAAGCGTCTTGCGGGCTTCGTCGACGAGATGATTGACCTGGCGTGCGACGCCGCCGAGATCGCGGCCCTCGACGCTCACGAACAGGTCGATGACGGGCCGGATGTTGTAGTGCGTGACCACCGCGAACTGGCTTTGCGGCGCGATTCGCACGAGATTGCCGAGCAGCTGCGTGGGCCCGTTGAGCGAGGCCGAGACCGGCGTGCGCAGCAGTTCGTCGATCGACGAGACCTGATACTGCGGCGTCTGCACCGCGAGGTTGTACTCGACGCCGTTGCGCGGATTGAACCAGAAACCCGGCGCGGTCTGCGAGCTGCCCGACAGCGACACGAGCACGTTCTGCGCGACGTTGTTCGCATTGAGATTGAGCTGTTGCAGACGCGTGCGGTCCATTTGCAGGTCGATGACGGGCTCGTCCAGCTTTTGCTGGATATGCGTATCGACGTTGCCGGGAATCATGCGGATCTGCTTCATCAGCTTGCTCGCGGCTTCGAAGTTTGCCTGGCCGTTTTGCCCCTGGATCTGCACGTCGATGGCGGCGGGCAGGCCGAAGTTCAGGATCTGCGTGACGATGTCGGCCGGCTGGAAGAAGAACTCGACGCCCGGGAACAGGCGCGGCAGCCGCGCGCGCAGTTCGTCGATGTAGGTCTGCGTGGGCGCGTGATCGGCGGTGAGCGCGACCTGGATCTCGCCGTCCAGCGTGCCGATCGTGCCCGCATTGCTGTAGGACAGGTTGATGCCGCTGTAGGGCAGCCCGAGGTTGTCGAGGATCGTCGAGAGTTCATGCTGCGGCACCACTTGACGCACGACGTTTTCGACCTGGTCGGCGAGACGCGCGGTTTCCTCGATGCGTGTGCCGGTCGGCGCGCGCATGTGCATGCGGATGTCGCCGGCATCGACGCTCGGGAAGAAGTCTTCGCCCAGGATGAACACGAGGCCCGTGGAGATCACGCAGAAGCCCAGGAACAGCGAGCCGAACAGGCGCCGGCGTACCAGCAGCGTCGAAAGAATCACGATGTACGCCGCGCGCATGCGCTCGAAGCCGTGGTCGAAACGCCGATGCAGCCGCATGAAGACATTGGGCCGGGCGTGTGCATCCGGCGCGTGCGCGTGGCCCATCAGCAGCATCGCGAGCGTCGGGACCAGCGTGCGCGAGAGGATATACGACGCGATCATCGCGAACACGACCGCTTCCGCCAGCGGCACGAACAGGAACTTCGCGACGCCGGTCAGGAAGAACATCGGCACGAACACGATGCAGATGCAGAGCGTCGAGACGAGCGCGGGCACGGCGATCTCGCCGGCGCCTTCGAGAATCGCTTCGTGCAGGTCGGTGCCCATGTGCAGATGGCGCTCGATGTTCTCGATGGTCACCGTGGCGTCGTCCACCAGGATGCCGACCGCGAGCGCGAGGCCGCCGAGCGTCATGATGTTGATGGTCTGCCCGAGCGCGTGCAGCACGATCAGCGAGGAGAGGATGGACAGCGGAATCGAGATCGCGATGATGCAGGTGCTGCGCCAGTTGCCGAGGAACAGCAGGATCATCGCGGCCGTGAGCGCGGCGGCGATCAGCGCTTCACGCACCACGCCCTGCACGGCCGCCTTGACGAAGACGGACTGGTCGAAGAGCGCGCTGATCTTGAGATCGGGCGGCAGCGAGGCGCGCGCTTGCGGCAACAGGTCCTTCAGCGTGTTGACGATGGACAGCGTCGACGAGTTGCCGTTCTTCAGCACCGAGATCAACACGCCGCGATGGCCGTCCTGCCGCACGATGTTGGTCTGCGGCGTGAAGCCGTCACGCACGTGCGCGACTTCGCGCAGATAGGTGGTCGCGCCGTTGATGGTGCGCACGGGAATGTCGTTCAGGCCCGCGACGGTGGCAGGCGAGCCGTTCATGTTGATCGTGTATTCCTTCGGCCCGATCTTTGCGGTGCCGGTCGGCAGGATCAGGTTCTGGGCGTTCACGGCCTGCACGACGTCGGTGGGCGTGAGGCCCTTGGCGAGCAGCGCGCGCGTGTCGAGATCGACGGAGATCACGCGGCTCTTGCCGCCGTACGGATAGGGCACGGCGGCGCCGGGAATCGTCACGAGCTGCGGACGCAGGAAGTTGAGCGCGGTGTCGTTCAGGTCCTGTTCCGATTGCTTCGGGCTGGAGAGACCGAGCTGGATCACCGGAATGCTTGACGCCGAATAGCTGATGACGAGCGGCGGCGTGGCGCCGGGCGGCATCTGCTTCAACTGCGCCTGCTCGACCGCGACGGTCTGTGCAATCGCGGTCTGGATGTTCGCCGTGGGTTGCAGGAAGAGCTTGATGATCGCGATGCCTTGCAGCGACTGCGATTCAATGTGCTCGATGTTGTTCACGGTGGTCGTCAAGCTGCGCTCGTTGACTGACGTGATGCGGTTGGCCATGTCCTGCGCGGAAAGGCCGGTGTAATTCCAGATGATGCTGACGACAGGGATGTCGATTTCAGGGAGTACGTCTACCGGCGTCGTCAAGAGGACGAAGGGCGTCGCCAGCAGGATCATGATGGCCATCACGATGAACGTGTAGGGCCGCTTCAGCGCAACGTTGACTATCCACATTGAGTCGTTCGGAAGAGCTTGGAAAGGGCGCGGCGGCGAGCTTGCATGCGGCGCGCGGGACGCAATGACGGACGAGGCGGGCGAAGATCTGCCGTGACGCTATGGTAGTGGCCGCGCGCCAACGACAATGTGGCGTGAATATGGCGCGTATGTCAGATTAGGCGATTTGAAAGCAAGCGCTTGAAAGGGCGCGTTCATCGCTTGCGTGTCGGGGAATACAACGGCGTTGGCGCTGGTCATCTCCGGCAGCGGACGAGCGGCGAGACGGCGCGGAAACGCTCGCAGAGGAAGGGAACCGCGCGGGGGTCTCGACGGGATGAAGCGTGGGCTTGCTGGTTACTGTGCGGGTTGCTGCATGGCGGGTTGTCCGGCGGCGGAGGAACCATCGGTCGATGCGCCGTAAGCGCTCGACGACTGCACCTTGGCTTCGGCGGCCTGGATGTTATCGGGGTAGAAGGCGTCGCGTTCGGACGGGTTGTAGCCTGCCTGCTCGACGCGGTGCAGGTCCTGTTTGACCTGGGCGCGTGTCAGACCATCGGTTTGTGCCAGCGCGGCGAGTGGAGTGGCGGCGAGTGCGACGATCGCGAAGCGGGTGATCAGTTTCATGAGGGACTCCTCGAACGTGGTGACGATGAATGCGGCGCATGCCTGCAAGTCATGCACGGCCACGGCTCATTCTATGTTTCGGGTGGTGACGACATGCTGGCGTTCAAATGACGCTTTCGTCAGATTGGAGCGCGTGTCGGATTGCCGGTAAAGGGGTGTTGAAGGCAGCAGGGAAGTGGTCTGTAAAGGTTGGAGGCCGGTGATAGACTCGCCGGCTTGGGCGAACGTGCTGCTCGCGCCGGGTTCAATCAAGCATCGCAGTGGGGATCGATAAATTGCCGTTCAATCTGCCGACCACGGCCACCGCGCCGTTCTGTCCTTCCGAAGTCAAAGGCTCCGTGGCCGTTGCATCCGGCGCGCCGCTCTGGAAGAAGCTGCTGCAATTCGCGGGACCCGGCTTGCTCATTTCCATCGGCTACATGGATCCGGGAAACTGGGCGACGGATATCGAAGCCGGCTCGCGCTATGGCTATGGGCTGCTGTTCGTCGTGGTGCTGTCCAGTCTCGCGGCGATGGTGCTGCAATGTCTTGCCATGCGGCTCGGCATCGTCACGGGGAAGGATCTTGCGCAGTTGTCGCGCGAACGCTATGCGAAGCCGGTAGCGAATGCGCAGTGGGTGCTGGCCGAGCTGTCGATCATTGCGTGTGATCTGGCCGAAGTGCTGGGTGGTGCGCTCGCGTTTCATTTGCTCTTCGGCGTGTCGCTGATCTGGGGCGTCGTGCTGACAGCGTTCGATACGCTCATCGTGCTCGGATTGAAGGGCAAGAACTTTCGCGATCTCGAAGCCATCATGCTCGGGCTGATTGCAACGATCGGGATCGGTTATGTGGTGGAGCTCGTGCTCGTGAAGCCGCACTGGCCTTCGGTGGCGGCCGGGCTCGTGCCTTCGATCCATGCATTGAGCCAGCGGGAGCCGCTTTATCTCGCCATCGGGATTCTTGGCGCGACTGTGATGCCGCATAACCTTTATCTGCATTCGTCCATCGTGCAGACGCGGGTGGTGGAGCGTGACCGGACAAGTCTTCGGTCTGCGATCACGCTTTCACGGCTGGATACCATCGTGTCGCTGATTCTCGCGCTGATGATCAACGCGGCGATCCTGATCCTGGCGGCGTCGGCGTTTCATGCGACCGGGCATACGCAGGTGACCGAGATCGAGGACGCTTATAAGCTGCTTGCGCCGATCGTGGGGACGGGGCTGGCGGCGGTCTTGTTCGCGGTGACGCTGTTCGCGTCCGGGCAGAGTTCGACGTTCACCGGGACGATTGCCGGGCAGGTCATCATGGAAGGGTTCTTGAGGTTCAAGATTCCCTGTTATCAGAGGCGGTTCATTACCCGGGCGCTGGCGTTGATCCCTGCGCTGATCGGGGTTTATTGGCTCGGGAATGGGGCGGTGGGGAAGTTGCTGGTGGGGAGTCAGGTGGTGTTGAGTTTGCAGTTGCCGTTTGCCTTGTATCCGCTTATCCGGATGACCAGCGATCGGAGGCTCATGGGGGAGTTCGTCAACGCGAGTTGGATGAAGGTGGCCGCGTGGGGGTTGTTCGTGGTGATCAGTGCCGCGAATGCTTGGCTTGTGGTGCAGACGGTGGGGGAGTGGGTGGGGTGAGACGTCGGGTCAAGAGCCCGCGACGTGAAGCACGATCCGAACTCGTGTTTCCTCCGCGGGCCCGATTGGTCGCAATGCTACTTCACCACACTCACCGTCCCATTCGACTTCGCCGCCACCGCAGCCGGAATCGCAGCCTCCACCGGTTGCCCTTGATCGACCGTCGTCCTCCCGCCATCCTTGAAGAACGCCTGCTCCGCGGCCTTGTTAAGAACGAGAATACTGATCCGCCGATTAGTCGGCTCATCAACCACATCCTTGTTCAGCGGCAGCACGTCAGCCAGCCCGCGCACCTGCAGCACCTTGCTTTCCTTCATCCCCCCGGCCACCAGCGCGCGCCGCGCCGCATTCGCGCGCTCACTCGACAATTCCCAGTTCGAATACCCGGCCTGACCACCGGAATAGGGCACCGCATCCGTATGTCCCGCGATCGACACGCGGTTCTCCACATCGTTCAGCGAAGCCCCGATGTTGGTCAGAATCGTGGTCACATAACCTTCGAGCCTGAAACTGCCGGAAGCGAACATCGGCCGATTGAGCGAGTCCACGATCTCGATACGCAAGCCTTCGCTCGTGATCGCGATCCGGATCTGATCCTTGAACGCACGCAGCGCCGGCGTCTGTTCGATCAAGGCAGTCAGCTTCTGCTTCAGTTGCTGAAGCTTCTGCAAATCCTCCATCGCAACAGCGGCGCGCGCGATGGTCTGCGGCACCGGCTGCGTCTGGCTCTTCTTGCCTTCGCCGGGACGCGTGCTCGACAGATCCTGACCGCCGCCGGTAATCACGCTCGTATGCGTGGACGCACCGCCATCGTTGCCGAACAACGCCGACAACGGCGTGTTGAAATACTGCTCGATGCCTTCCTTGTCGTACTTCGACGTGGACCCGAGCAGCCACATCAACAGGAAGAACGCCATCATCGCGGTGACGAAGTCGGCGTAGGCGATCTTCCACGCGCCGCCGTGATGGCCATGTCCGTGCGCCTTCTTCTTGCGTTTCACGACCACGGTGGGCGCAAGTACGGATTGCAGCGGATCGCGTGACGGTTTCTCAGCCATGAGAGTGATTTCCTTCTTGCGTGCGCGTGCAGGTCAGGAAGCCGCTTTCGGCATCTTGGTCGCGCGCACCGCGTCGTCCAGTTCCTTGAAGCTCGGGCGGTCCGCCGTGAACAGCACCTTGCGGCCGAATTCCACCGCAATAGTCGGCGCGTAGCCGTTCATCGAAGCAAGCAGTACCGACTTCACGCACTGGAACGGTTTCGCTTCCGCAGCGCCCTTTGCATTGAGCAGATCGGCGAGCGGGCCGATGAAGCCGTAAGCCAGCAGAATGCCGAGGAACGTGCCGACCAGCGCGCCCGCGATCATCTCGCCGAGGATGGCGGGCGCGGCGCCCACCGAACCCATCGTGTGCACCACGCCCATCACGGCGGCGACGATACCGAACGCAGGCAGGCCATCGGCCATCTTCTGGATCGCGTTGGCCGCGACCGAGCTCTCGGTGTGATGCGTCTCGAGTTCCTCGTCCATCAGGTCCTGCATCTCGAGCGCGTTGACATTGCCCGCCGACATCATGCGCAGATAGTCGACGATGAAGTCGAGCAGATGATGATCGGCCATCACGTGCTCGTACTTCTGAAAGAGCGGGCTGGATTCGGGCGCGTCGACATCGGCTTCGAGCGCCATCATGCCTTCCTTGCGCGCCTTCTGAAGCAGTTCGTACAGCAGCGCGATCAGCGCGACGTACTTCTCTTTGGTATAGCCGCCGCCCTTGAACGCCTTCGGGATGGATTGCAGGGTCTTCTTGAGCGTCGCGGTTGGATTCGACACGACAAATGCGCCGATCGCCGCCCCGAAAATGCACAGCAGCTCGAACGGCTGCACGAGCGCGGCAAGGTGGCCGCCGACGCCGATGAAGCTGCCGATCACCGAGCCGATGACCACCACCCATCCGATGATGACAAACATGATTTCTCCGCAGTTTTCCGCGCGCCGCGGGCCGTGCGTGCTTGCTTGAAGAAAAGACGCGCACGGCTCGCGACGCATTGTTCGCTTGTTCAGGCTCTTAACGGCCGGTAAGAACGGGAAATGAAGGGTGTCCGGAGCAAGTTTTTCTGCGCAAATGTTTGCGTCGTAAATGTTACGTTCCGGCCGATCGGCGCCGCGGACGCAAGGCAGTCGCGCTGTGATGACGTGGCAGGTAATGGAACGGGCGCATCCGGTTCGACTAAGATCGTCCGCATGAACTCGACTCTCGTCCACGCCCTTGCTGATCCGGCGTCCTCCGCCCCGGACGCGACCGTCGGCACGCTGCTGCGCGAATGGCGTCAGCGAAGACGCATGAGCCAGCTCGATCTGGCCGGCGAGGCCGATGTCTCGACGCGGCACCTGAGCTTCGTCGAATCGGGGCGCGCGCTGCCGAGCCGGAAAATGGTGATGCGCCTCGCCGAACAGCTCGATGTGCCACTGCGCGAGCGCAATACGCTGCTGATGGCGGCAGGCTACGCGCCTCTGTATCGGGAGCGCGCCCTGGCCGATCCGCATATGGCCAGCGCGCGCCGCGCCGTCGAACTGGTCCTGAAAGGTCATGAGCCGTTTCCGGCACTTGCCATCGACCGCCACTGGAACATTGTCGCGGCCAACGCGGCGCTGCCGCCGCTGATCGTATCCGCCGATGCCGCGTTGCTGGCGCCGCCCGTCAACGCGCTGCGCCTCTCGATGCATCCGCGCGGACTCGCCGGCGTCATCGACAACTGGCACGAGTGGCGCGCGCATCTGCTCGCGCGGCTGCATCGGCAGGTGGAGGTGTCGGGCGATCCGGCGCTGGTTGCACTGCACGCCGAACTGGAGGCGTATCCCGCGCCCGCGCACGCCCACGCGCCGCCGTCCAGGCGTCACGAGCCCGATCCGGTGGTCGTGCCGCTGCGCCTGCGCACGCCGCATGGCATGCTTTCGTTCTTCAGCACGACCACGGTGTTCGGCACGCCGGTCGACATCACCTTGTCCGAGCTGGCGATCGAAGCCCTGTTTCCCGCCGACGACGTCACCGCCGCCATCCTCGGCCGGTTCGCCGAGGCACGACGCTGAACTTGCGCCAGCGCGCACGGGCTTACAGAATGGAACCTCGTGCGGGCAGGCGGATCAATCAGGAAGGCAGGCCGGATATTCCGAGCCTGGTGAGCTTTTGTCCAACCAACGCGGAAGATAGCGATGATTCAAACATTCGAGCAAGTGATCGGCGGGCAAAGCATGCAGTTCTGCGCAAGCATTGCGGACGGCGGCGGCCCGCCGCGCGTCATCATCAGCCGCGCAGATTCGGCGGAGTCACTGGTGATCGTCGAAGCGGAAGGCATCATCAGCACGATCAAGGCGGAAGTGGAAGCGCCCGCGTCGCTCGTTGCCGATGCCGTTCGCAAGGCGCAGCAGGAAGCGCTCATCGAGCGCGCACTGGAAACCGGCGCCGTGCAGACCACGAGCCTGTAGGCTTCGCGGCAGCCGGCTTCACACAAACGTGCCCGCGCGGTTCTTCGAGCCGCGCGGGCATTGTCTGGTCAGGCGGAAACGTCCGGCGCTACAGGCGCGGTTCGCCGTTTTTCGGATCGGCGGGCACCATCGGCGTGGCGGAATCCGGGCCGTCAGGCATGTCCGGATCGTCGGGGTTCGGCGCCGCATCGGGATCGAACAATTCGTCGGGATCCGGTTCGTACGGCTCTTCAGGGGAACGGGGCAGCGTCGACATCAGCTTCTCCTTGAGGTTGGATGGCTTCAGGCTCCGAGGCAGCTTGCTTCGATCCGGTCTGCCCCGGGCGTCTCGCTTGATCGTTGCAACAGGCGTACCCGCTGACTGACACGCGTCAAATTGCTGCATTTAGTCAACATTCTCCGAAAGCGCGTTGCGCACGCAGTCTGACGGGCGATCCTTGTTTGTCTGCGCCGGATTGCTGATCTGACGCGCAACCAACGCCGTGCCCAGCAGGAGCGCGACGGAAATTCCGGCCGACCAGCGCACGGCATCGACGATATGCGCCGCGCCCGCCGCGCCTTCCCCATGACCCGCGAGCGCGCCGAACGCCGCGACCCCGATCGCTCCCGCCGCCTGGCGCGCCGTGTTGAGCACCGCCGACGCCGTCCCCGCGCGCTGCTGGCCGACGGTGCCGAGCAAGGCGGTCGTCATCGCGGGCACCGCGAGCCCCATGCCGGACGGAATCAGCAGGAACGGCAATAGCAGGGCGGCCGTGGGCGTGTGCGCATCGACGAAACAGAGTGCGGCGAAACCGGCGGCGTCGAGCAGCGCGCCCGCGATCATCGGACCGCGCGAGCCGAAACGCGCCACCACGGGTCCGCTCGCCAGGTTCGAGATGAGGAACCCGCCCGTCAGCGGCAGGAACGCCAGGCCCGTTTGCAGCGGTGTATGGCCGAGCACGCGTTGCAGGTACAGGCTCAGAATGAACACCGTTCCATAGTAGGTGAGATTCACTCCGATACCGAACAAGACCGCCGCGCTGAAGGTGCGCTCGGCGAACAGCGAGAGCGGCAGCATCGGCGACGCGCTTCTTCGTTCAGTCGCGATGAAACCGCCACCCGCCGCCAGCGCGAGCAAAAATCCTCCCCACACGAGCGGATGAGCGATCCCGAGCGGCCGCCATTCGATCACCGCGCCCACCAGCGCCGCCAGCGCCACGATCGCGAGCGCCTGACCCGGCAGGTCGAGACCGCGGGCGTCATGCGCATTCTTTGGTTGCGCGGCCCGCACCCACAGCAACGTCGCCACGATACCCGCCGCGCAGACCGGCAGATTCACCCAGAAGATGCTGCGCCAGCCGAAGGCCGCGATCAGCAGGCCGCCGACGATCGGCCCCGACGCAATCGACACCGCGCCCGCCGCCGTCCAGAGCCCGACAGCGCGAGCGCGCAGCCGCTGATCGTGGCCGCACGCCGCGTTGAGCAGGGCGAGCGAGTTCGGCAGCATCGCGGCAGCGCCGACGCCCTGCGCCGCGCGGGCGGCGATCAGCTGCGGCGCATCGGTTGAAAAGGCGCACGCAAGCGATGCCAGCCCGAACAGCAGCAGTCCGCCGAGAAACATGCGCCGCGCGCCGAAGCGGTCGCCGAGCGAACCGGCCGAGAGCATCAGCGCGGAAAACGCGAGCGCATAGCTGTCGACGGTCCATTGCAGGCTCGCGACGCTCGCGCTCAGATCGCGGCCGATGCTCGCGAGCGCCACATTGACGATGGACACATCCAGCTGGGACACGACAAAGCCGACGCTGGTCGCGGTCACGACGAGCTTCTGCCGCCCGGAAAGATGCGCGGAGGAGGAGGAAAGGTTCGAGTTCATGCCGACCATCGTAGGCGCGTCGCGCGTTCGATGTTTCGGGCTGGCCTGAAACGTGAAATCCGGACATCGGACCAAAAAAATGGCGCACTGCATCAGCAGGTGCGCCATTTTTCTCGAATGAAACCCGAACTTAACGGGCGTGCTTGATGAACAGCGTCGTCAGCGCGCCCACCACGCACAGCGCGGCGACATACCACACCGGCGCGAGCGGGCTCGACTTCATGAACAGCGAAACGACAATGGGCGTCAGTCCGCCGAACACCGCGTACGCGACGTTGTACGAGAACGAAATGCCCGAGAAACGCACGGCGGCGGGGAACGACTTGACCATCACGAACGGAATCGCGCCAATCACGCCGACGAAAAAGCCCGCGACCGAATACCACGGCAGGAGCGCGGAGGCATCGACGGCGACTTCGCGGAACAGCATCCAGTACGACACCGCCAGCGCCAGGCCGCCGATGAAGATGGTCTTGCCCGCGCCGATCCGGCCCGCGATCGCGCCGGCCAGCACGCAGCCGATCGTCAGGAACAGCGTCGCGGCGCAGTTCGCCACCAGGACCGTCGCCGGGGCGAGGTGGAACTGCTTCTGCAGCAGCGTCGGCGTCATCAGGATCACGACGACGATCGCCGCCGACAGCATCCACGTGAGCAGCATCGAAACGATCACGGCGCGGCCGTGGTCGCGCAGCACGGCCTTGAGCGGCAGTTCAGCCGCGAGCGACTTGCGCAGCTTGAGTTCGGCGAAGACGGGCGTTTCGTGCAGCCAGCGGCGCAGATAGACCGAGCACAGCCCGAACACGCCGCCCAGCAGGAACGGCAGGCGCCAGCCGAAAGCGGCGACGTCGGCGGGCGTGAACGCCTTGTTGATGCCGGTCGCGATCAGCGAGCCGAGCAGGATGCCCGCCGTGAGGCCTGCCGTCAGCGTGCCGCATGCATAGCCGATATGCCGCGCCGGCACGTGTTCCGACACGAACACCCACGCGCCCGGCACTTCGCCGCCGACCGCCGCGCCCTGCATCACGCGGAACAGGAGCAGCAGCACGGGCGCCATCAGGCCGATCGACGCATACGTGGGCAGCAGGCCCATCAGCAGGGTCGGCACCGACATGAGCAGCACGGAGAGCGTGAACATGCGCTTGCGTCCGAGCAGGTCGCCGAAGTGCGCCATGATGATCCCGCCCAGCGGACGCGCCAGATAACCCGCCGCGAAGATGCCGAAAGTCTGCAATTGGCGCAGCCAGTCAGGAATGGCCGGCGGGAAGAACAGCTGGCCGATGACCGGTGCGAAGAACACGAAAATGATGAAGTCGTAGAACTCGAGCGCGCCGCCGAGCGCGGCGAGCGTGAGCGTCTTGTAGTCGCCGCGCGTGAGGGCGCGGCTGGCCGCGCGCGGGGCGTCGGACAGAGGTGTTGCCTGCATCGAAAGAAAACCCGTGAGTGAAAAGACCACGCGTGACGCGCGGGCAGGGCGAGGCTGTGCCCGATGCGGGAAGGGTCGGGTGCGCCGGATGGGCGCGCGGCGGATCCGGGTGTGGAAAACGCCGATGACCGGACAGGTGCGGAGTCGAGAGCCGCCACCCGTCCATCCGCGCTGCGGGAAGCGGCGGAGAGCCGCGGCGCAGCTTGCTACGCGACGTCTCGGTAAAACGGCGTAAGCGGGGACTGAAAAGCCAGACGCGCGATGTTACAGGATGCAAGCGGCTGAAAAAACGAAATGCCGTTCTATTTTTTGCAGGGGTTGCGCGCATAAGACGGCACGAGATTGTCCTCATGCCCGGACACATGCATTGACAATTCAGACGAGTCCGATGGGAAAGCGGCGCGTGCTTGCCCAGAATGCCGAGTTCGAAGCGCCCGTCTCATCCCTTCGACGAGACGCCCGGCGGATGCCTTTAGCCGCGCATCCGCTCCATGTCCCTTGGACTCATCAGGTAAGACACCATGCGCGTC
The DNA here is from genome assembly GCF_031451075.1 of Caballeronia sp. LZ043. Classification (NCBI taxonomy): domain Bacteria; kingdom Pseudomonadati; phylum Pseudomonadota; class Betaproteobacteria; order Burkholderiales; family Burkholderiaceae; genus Caballeronia; species Caballeronia sp. LZ043. The sequence goes on from NZ_JARUXT010000004.1 coordinate 563,757, forward strand.
GCCGTTCTGCAAACCGATCCGAGTTATCGAAATCTCGTCAGCGACGTCGTCAAGCGACTCGGCCATACCTGCGTGACTTTTGGCGACGGCCTCGTGCTGTCGAAAGCCCTGTCGCGCTCCACGGTCGATCTGCTGATCCTCGACTGGAATTCCACCGGCCTGTGCGGACTGGATCTCCTCAAATCCGTGCGCTCCAGCTTCGGCGAGCGCGTGCCCGTGCTGTTCGCCACGCCGGACGGCGCCGAGCACAACGTCGTGTGCGCGCTCACCGCCGGCGCGGACGATTACGTCGTCTATCCCATCCGTCCCGGCGAACTCGGCGCGCGCATCGAGGCGCTGCTGCGGCGCGCCTATCCGACCACGTCGAACGCCTGCCTCGAAATCGGCCCGTATCGCTTCGACGCCCGCCAGCAGATCGTCACGGTGCGCGGCAAGCCGGTGCAGCTGAGCGGCACGCAATTCCGGCTGGCGCAGCTGTTCTTCTCGAACATCGGCCGCGTGCTGTCGCGCGATCACATCTTCGCGATGGTCTGGGGACGCGAGTTCCGCGAAACCACGCGGACCATCGACAGCCACGTGTCGCGTCTGCGGCTCGCGCTCGAAATCGAGCCGGTCAACAACTTTCGGCTGCAGCCGGTCTACAAGAGCGGGTATCGGCTGCTTCATCTGTACGACGACGGCAAGGGAAGAGGCGACGAGCGCGTCGAGTCCGCCGCCGCGCAGATCGCCGCCTGACGGCGGGGGTGGCAGCCAGCGTGGGTCGCATCGCGATGCATCGTGGGGGCGGCACGCATTTTTTTCAGGGCGGGGCGCTTTTATAATCGGGCGCCAGAATCCCTCGCGCTTCCGGCCCGCGGCATTCGACCTCAACCCGATTGCACCCCGACACCACGACGCATGACGAGCACGGCAGCCCCATCGAGCGGGACTTTCATCGCGCGCCCTCCGGCATCCACGCTTGCCGACATGCTCGGGCATTTCGCCCAGCTCGCGCCGGTGTTCGACGCCATGCCGGACATCGTGTTCTTCGTGAAAGACCGTGAAGCGCGCTATGCGATGGTCAACCGCACGCTCGCCCGGCGGTGCGGCTACAAGGACAACAAGACGGCGTTGCTCGGCAAGACCGCCGAAGAAGTGTTTCCCCGCCGCTTCGGCCGCATCTACACCGCGCAGGACCAGGCGATCATCGCGCAGGGGCATCAACTCATCGACCAGCTCGAACTGCATCTCTACCCGGGCCGCGAACCGGGCTGGTGCATGACCTGCAAGCAGCCGTTGCTGGACGGCCAGGGTGCGATCGTCGGGCTGGCGGGCATCTCGCGCGACCTGCAGGCTGCCGAAGGCACGCATCCCGCCTACAGCCGGCTTGCCGCGGTGGTCCGGCACATCCAGGAGAACTACGTCCAGCCGCTCAACATGCGGCAACTCGCGCAAATGGCCAACATGTCGATTGCGCAACTGGAGCGCTATTTCCACAAGGTGTTTCACCTGACGCCGCGGCAGGTGCTGCTGAAGACCCGTCTCGACGCCGCCACCGCGCTGCTGGTCTCACAAGACGACAAGGTCACGGACGTCGCGGCGTTGTGCGGCTATACGGATCACAGCGCGTTCACGCGCCAGTTCAAGGCGACGGTCGGCATCACGCCGTCCGAATACCGCGCGTTGCTGCAATCGGGCACAATGCGCCCCGATTCGCCGCAGGACACAAAAGTCTGACGGGAAATCGGGGTACAACTGGTCCCTGAATTACATGGTCGTGCGGTTCCAGGGCGGATCCGACTGCGTGTAATCGGCGCTCAGGCCCGCCAGAAGGGCGGTTGCGGCTTGTTTCGAGAAAACCGGTCCGCTTCTTGCTCGAACACGCACGCCACGGCCAGCGACGATTCGCCGGGCGTGGCAAGAAACCGCGAGGCGTTCCGCACCGGCGCACGCGCGGCTCAAATAGCGGTGCGTTCGGAATTCCCGCCGCGTTTTCGTGTCAACAAGGCGCACCGCGTGTTTGCGGAGCGCCCGATGCGGCGAGTCAAGGAGACCGTCGCGAGAATTCCGTTTTTGGCAGTTGAAAAGAACATCATGAACGAAGTAGCAAGACTGGGGCATATGCGGATCGTGCTCATCGAGGACGATCCGGAAAGCAGGGCATCGCTGCAGATGCTGTTGCAAGAGGAGGGGGCCGAAGTCATCGCCGTAGCCGACGCCGAGGACGGCGCGCAGGCGGCGATCGAGCATCTTCCCGACGCGGTGATCTGCGATCTCGACCTTCCTGAAATGGATGGTTTCTACCTGATCCAACGTTTGCGGGACCATGAAATACGCGGCAACCTGCCGCCGTCCGTCGCCATCGCGCTGACGGGACACGATGGCGAAGAATACCGCCTGCGCAGCATCGGCGAAGGTTTTCAGCACTTCATGACCAAACCCGTGCATCCCGATGAACTCGTCACCTTGATCCAGGATGCGGCCGGAGCGCGCGTCGTGATGTAGCGCGCCGAAGGCCATCGCACGCGGCGCGCTGCGCCGCGTGCCGCTACGCGCTCAGGACCGGTCGCGGTTGCGTGCCCGAGTCGCGCCCGTGATGATCGCAATGCCGAGCATGATGACGGCGACGATCATGATCGTGTGCTGCGAGACGTGCATCGCGACGAGCGCCCACGACACGCCGCCGATCAGCACGAGCCATCCGACGAGGTAAATGATCAACGTCATCGATTTCTCCTTCTCTGTTTCTAGTTGTCGACAGGTAGAGGCATGCTGCCTGCAAGATGCGTACCGGCGCCACGGGCCGGTGTGTCGGGGATATTGATAGAATCCGAGCCACTCTTTCTTCGACACGGCAGACCGAGACTATGTCGCATGCTCATGAGGTGGTTCGAGAAGCAGACCGGTGCGTGGCGTTCACCTGCAATATTTGCGGACAGGCCAACAGCGTCGAGAAGGCGCGGCTGACGCGCGAGGAGCCCAGCTGCACCTCGTGCGGCTCGACCGTGAGGATGAGGTCGATCGTGCAGGTGCTGACGCGCGAATTGTTCGGGCGAAGCATGACGATCGCGCAAATCGATCCGCCGCGGCCGGATATCGTCGGCATCGGGATGAGTTGCTGGCATGGCTACGCCGGTCCCATCGCGCACCGGATTGCGTACCGCAACACCTTCTATCACCAGGAACCGCGGCTCGACATCACGCAGATCGATCCTTCGATGGAAGGGACGCTCGACTTCGTCGTCTCGACGGATGTGTTCGAGCATGTTGCCGCGCCGGTGCACCGGGCTTTCGACAATACGCGCAGGCTCCTCAAGCCGGGCGGCGTGTTCGTGTTCACGGTGCCTTACTTTCACCAGGGCGAGCAGCACGTCCTCACGACGGAGCATTTCTCCGATCTCCACGATTACCGGATCGTCGAGGATGAATACCTCGGTCCGATGCTGAAGAATACGAAGCCGAATGGCGACGTGCAGTATTTCTACAACCTCGTGTTCCATGGCGGCCCGGGCGAGACACTGGAGATGCGGCGCTTCTCGGAATGGTCGGTGCTGGAGGAACTGAAGCTAGCCGGCTTCAACGACCTGACGATCTATCGAAACGACGATCTGCCGTTTGGCATCGCCTGGCCGGCCGGTCATTCGGCGCCGATCGCCGCGCGCGTGGACCCGGATGCTTCCGGGGTCACGGTGCGGGTGCGGTGAGCGACACGGAAAATTCAAACTCATGCTGACGGTCCATCAGAAAGACCAAAGTATTCGTATCGGTTGACGGGCTTTCTGATCAGCGATTTGTCTCCTAACTAAATGCTCGTTAAATGAGCACGATGGGATGCGGCTGACCGAGAAGCCATCACCAAAATATTAGGAGCCGGTCATGCCGATTTCGGGATCGTCAGCCGGACGTGGCTTACCGGGATGTCGAGCTTCTTGAAGTAAATGTGGGTCGTCGCTTCGCGCGTGTGTCCGGCCGCCACCATCAGTTCCTTCGTCTCGTAGCCAGCCCGCTTCGCGTCAGTTAGGGCCTTCGCGCGGATGTCCTTGATCGTGTATTTCTTGCCCGCCAGCCCCGCCTTTTGCGCCGCGCGCGTCCAGGCGGCGAGAAGCGCCTCGGGTTTGTAAGGCTCGAATTTGCGGTTGTGGATCACGTGCGCGTCACCGATGCGCGGTTGCTGGTCGATCTCACGGATGCGCGCAAGCACCGCGTCGATTTCCGGTGTGATGGCGAAGTCGACGGTGACACCGCTGCTGTCGGCGGTCTTGCTCGGCAAGAAGTGGATCACGCCAGCGGCGCGGTCGATCTGCGACCACTTCAGCGTGCGAATTTCGGTCGAGCGCTGCGCGGTGAGATAGCACAGGTCGACGAAGCACTGCATCATTCGGCCGTTGCGAGCGAAGGCTCCTTCTTTTGCTCTGGTGGTGCTTTTTTGCTCGAAGTGCGACAGCTGCTTGCGGATCGCCGTGAAGTGATCGTCCGTGATGTACACGCCGCGCCGCGGAGGGGTCTTGATCTTGATGTCTCGCACCGGATTGGCTTTCGTGTACCGTTTCTTGACGCACCAGAAAAAGAAGCCTGACAAGAACGATCTGACGTGGTTCTGCATGGTCAGCTTTTCGTCCCAGAAGCCGAGGACGTCGCTGATGTCGCCTGGTTCAATGTCGGCCACATTGGCGTCGCGCAGCGCGTTACGCGCGTAGCGGCCGGTGCGCGCCCACGATTTCTGCGACTTCAGCGTCGGACCTTTCTCCTCGATGTACCGATCGATCAGCGGTCCGGCGTCGCCCGTACCGGGCGGGGCTTCGTATCTGCGCCGCTCGATGACGAGCCTTGCCAGCATGGCGGTCTCGCCTTCAGCGATCTTGCAGAGCCGGATCCATTTGTTCGAGCGAGGGACCACCCAATACCAGCTGGCGCCGTTGGCATATACGCGGGCGGGCAGGTTCGAGGGGCGTTGGCGGCGGCGGGCGTTCATGCGAATGGCGAGCAGATTTTGGTGCGTTTCGTGGGTTGCTTCTCGTTTCCGGCGTCGAGGCCGGCCCGGCGGGCGAGGAGGGATTCGTAAAGTGCCCAGGTCATGATCGGTGCGCCATCGAACGATCGCGTCACTTCATACCCAAATGCAACCTGAAACCACTCCGCCTGTTTGCCGTAGCGCGTGCGCCCGGTGATTTGCTTCAGGTCTTCCGGTGTCATCAGTCGTTCACTCATCCCGGCTCTCCAGATACTTGCGCGTCATGCGCATGAATTCTTCGATGTGTTGCTTCATACTGCGGTTTTCCTACTGAATTCTCCGTGATGACTGATCCAGACGCCGCTTTCTACGCCGAGCTTGAGCGGTACGGCGAACCGAAAGTTCGAGGCCTTCACGCGGTCAAGAACTGGGGCGGAAACGGCCCGAAGGTTGATGCCTGGCTGTACATGAAGGAGCAGGAGCGGTCAGCACTTGCTCTGAGAACTGCTGTCGCGTCGGCCGAGGCATCCAGCAAAGCGGCGCGATGGGCTATGTGGGCTGCCATTGCGACGGCAATCGGCTCTTTGGCAACTTGGGTTCAGATCGTCCGCGGGCACTGATGCTCCTTCTTCGCGCCGCTCGTTGAGCTACAGCGCTCGAAATAGAACACGATTGGCGTTTCCAGAACGTGGAGCATCCCGAACCTGAGCGCGTGCCGAAAGGTGGGCGAGTTGTTCGTCAGCACCTGGATGGTCCGCTGCAGCTTGCCGCGCCAGTTCTCCAGCGACATCGCGTGCTTGTCGATGTTGCAGGGCGGGCACGCGGGCATGTAGTTCGTCAGTACATCGCGATCGGGGCGCGTGGTCGCGCCGGCTCGCCACTGCGTGCCGCGGTCTGTCTTGATGATCTCCAGCTTGCGCAGCGACGGCTCGACATGGTCAACGTGCCAGCGCTCGGCAAGCTCGGCGCCGCAGTACGCGCACCGGCCGCCGAACATCGCGCGCACGGTCTCGCGATCTGTTTTATTGAGCCGCGCCATCCTGCTTCTCCTTGGCGATGGCGGCGGTTAGACGACGAGCATGCGCATTCAGTGAGCGAACGACGGGCATCTTGTCCAGATACTGGCCGGGTGCGCGTTCAGCGATCAGGGCGATCTGCCGGTTCAGCGTCTCGATGGTTCGCTCAACCGCATCCAACAGGTTCCCACTCGCCACCGCCTTCTCTCCTTGAGATTGAGGGGCGGCATGGCGCAGGAACAGGTTCAGCATGGTCTCTTGCGCGTGGTCACTCATCGCGAATCCCATCTCGCACGTGAAGTCGCTGACGAACCTGCGGGCGCGATCACGCGCGCTCGCCTTTCGCTCCCCGCTATCGACTTGAGATTGAGGGGCGGCCTGCAAGAAGGCACGCGCAGCAATCATGTAGTTCGTCTTGCCGGTCCCTTGAGCCATGCTGTATAGCGCTTCTAGGTCATCGCTGGTCAATGATTGGCGGCTATCGGCTTTGTGCCTAGGTTTCCCCCCACATACCGCGCATGGCACGTTATCACCCGTTGGATTTCCTTCGCATCCAACACACACCGCCTCTCCGCCTTCTGTGGAGACTTGAGATTGAGGGGCGGCAGCAATCATGGCAAGGTAATCGCCAGTCACTAGCTCTCGGATTCTCTCTGAGACGCCGCCTGAGTGGCTATCAAACCATGCTTCATAGCTCCCGAACCGTTCCTTGCTTTGAGCGAGACACGCCGCACGAATCATTTCCTCAGTCGGCACAGCCGGCACATTCACAGTTTCTTGCTTTGAGCGTGATTCTCCGCCTTCTGTGGCAAGCGCGGAGGCTGCCTCAATCTCAATAGCAAGCCCATGGTCGTCTATCCTGCCCATGCAGTCGGTGTGAGCGGCGATCAATGCTCGTGCTTCGTCGTATGTCATTCCAATCCCCAACATCGTTGTCGCTGCGTCGAGACAGCGGGTCAGGCTGCTTCTTCGAGGGTATCGAACAGCGACGGCATCGTGAACTCGCGCTCGGCGGACTTCAGGTAATGCACCTGATCCATGAAGTAGGTGGGGTTCAGTTCCGATCCGCCACCGCGGCGCCCCTTCAAGATCGCGCGATACGGGACCGTACCGAGCCCGCAGAACGGGTCGTAGACCAGCTCATCACGGTTGCTGTAGCGGTCGATCAAACGATCCACGATGTCAAATTGCAGCGGGCAGATGTGCTTCTCGACCGCGCGCTTCGCCTGCTCGCCGTTGAGCGTCAGCATGCGCGTTACGTCATGCCACACGTCCGGATGATGCGAGCCGGGCGCCAGGCTCATGAACGTAGAGGGCAGTGCGCCACGCGCTTCGAGTTCCTCACCGATCTTCACGTGGAAGTCGTAGTCGTAGACTGCGTCCAAGCTGTACTTCGTGAAGATGCTGGCCAGCTTGTCCGGGCCCATCGCAGCAAGCTCTTCGGCGGTGATTTGCCGGTTGCCGCTGCTTCGCCAGAAGGCATGCGCATCGACCTGCCAGTGCGCGCGGGTGTATTCCTCTTTCGACTTGCGTACCGGCTGATCTGCGTAGCCCTTTGAGCGGTCCGTCTGCGGCTTGCGGAAGAGCACGATGTACTCTGGCGAGCCGACGCCCATCTTCGTGCCATCCTTGCACTGCTCCGACCAGCCGAGGCGATACGTCTGATTGTTCTCGCGCACGACATCGGTTACGACCGTAATCAGCCCCATGTAGTCGAAGCCATGCTTCCTGCCGTGCATGATCGCTTCGCAGTGGAGCGGGCTGACGGTCGGCGCGCCGGCGCCGGTGACGTTGCCGAACAAGATGCGGTCCTTCACGTGGCAGGCATAGATCCGGCCCGGCTTCAGGATCCGGAGCAGCTCTGGCGTCAGATAGTCCATCTGCGACCAGAAGTGCGCGTTGTCGTCCGTGTGGCCGAAGTCGTTGTAGCTCGGCGAGTACTCATAGTGGTTCGCGAACGGAATTGACGTCACGATCAGGTCGACGTGGTTCTCCGGCTGCAGCTTCGCTTCTTCGACGCAGTCGTTATTGGCCACGGTGAATCGATCGCCGCGCACTTCGATGCGGTCGATCCCAATGGACCGTGCGAGCGTGTCTTGCATCGCCAGTTGGTTGAGCCCGTATTTGCGGATGATTTCCGTCATCTTCTGCACCATCTCTTCGTGTTGTGCCCACTTCTGCTGAAGCGTGCGCAGTACTTCACGCTCGGCTTCGCTGTAGACGATGTCGATTCGCACGCGGTGCGGCTGCTGGAAGCGCTGCACGCGGTGAATTGCTTGAATGAAGTCGTTGAATTTGAACCCGATGCCGGCGAAGATCTCGCGATGGCAGTGGCGTTGAAAGTTGCAGCCGCTGCCGGCGATGACCGGCTTCGTCGAAAGGAGCCGATACGCGCCGTTGCCGAAGTCAACGATGCGCTGCTCGCGCGCTTCCAGATCCTGGCTGCCCCAAACGCTGACCGCATCCGGGAGCGCAGCTTGAATAGCGTGCCGCTCGCTTTCGAGGTCGTGCCAGATCACGAAGTGATCGTCTGGAGCGTCGTTGACCAGTTCGGCGACCTTCGCGACGCGCGCCGGCAGGCTTTCCCGCTTCTCGGCGGCTGCCGCGCTGAGGCCAAGCGCCGGGTCCTGAAACATCAGCGTCTGTCCGTCACGGTCGGTGCCGGCCTTGCTGTAGTCGGTCGGCACCTCGTGGTATCGGACGTCGAGCTCCGGAAGGTTGTATCCCTCGTCGCTGTATCCCAGATCGCTCGGGTATTGGATGAAGACCGCCCAGCTGGACACCCATAGCCAGAACTCCTGTTCCTTATGCGGATAGAGCGTAAGGTTGCCGGCCTTCTCGCTGTCGCGTTGGAAGAACCGCGTCAAGGCCTGACCGGTGTCCATCACGCCGAGGAAGCCGGCGTAGTGGATCAGTTCCTTGAACCGGTTGGGGCTCGGCGTCGCGGTGTTCACTAGCTTGAAACGCACCCCATCGAAGAGTGGCAAGAACTCCTGATACGTCTTGCTGCCGAAGCTGCGCAGCACGCTCGCCTCGTCAAGGCTGACAGCCGTGAAAAGCGCCGGGTCGAGCTTGCCGTCGCGCACCGTTTCGTAGTTCGTCAGGTAGAAGGCCTGCGCCGGCTCGATCTCGCTAGCGTTGCGAATGAAGCGCAGATCGACGCCGAGCATTTTCGCGTCGCGAATCAGTTCCTGCCGGACGCCAAGCGGGCAGACGATCAGTCCATATCCGCCCGCGGCGCCGATGATCTGACGCAGCCATTCGCACTGCATGACCGACTTGCCCAGGCCGAATTTCGCGAAGATCGCTCGGTTGCCGCCGAGGACCGCCCATCGAACGATGTCGCGCTGATGGTCGAAAAGGCACGAATGGAGGTTTGATGCCTCGACGCGGAATCCGTTGAAGTTGGCCATCTTGATCTTGTGCCGGAGGAATTCGGCGTAGTCCGGGTTCGTCATTGCTGCATCCTCATTCTTTGTTTCGCGCGCTTCGAGGGAGTCGGGGAGCGCGCGGTGGGGTTAGGCGTCTTGCCACTCGAGCTTCTTCGGCGTAGGCGGCATCGTCTCGAGCGTGGCCAAGTCGATCAGCGTGAAGTAGCCGTCGCGGTACCAGCCGCCGGTGTCGATGAAATGCACGTTGCCGAGCACGGCGGGCCGCTTGAGCGGCGTGTGGCCGACGATCACAGCGCGCACGTCTGGAACGCTGGTGTGGTCTTCGCCTTGGATTCGGTCGCGGGACCAGAGGGCATGCTCGAAGAGCGCGCGCCGTCGGCTGTTCGCCAGATCCGGATCGACCAGTTCCGCTGTGAATTCGCTCCACGTTGGCCTTGGGCAGTCGGCATGCACGATCCCCACGAGGCCGGTCTCCGTTTCGACCTCGATGGCAATCGGCAGGGCACCGAGGGCGCTCGACACGGCGAGCTGGTGGGCGCGCGGATTGGTGATATTCCAGCTGCCGCCGTTCGCCGCATAGTTCGCCCGATCCATGTTCCCGCTCGGCCAGCGGATGGCCATGTCCTCGTGATTGCCGCGGACAGCGTGGAACCATGGATGGTCGATCCAGTCGAGCGCATCGTCCGACTCAGGACCGCGGTCGACCAAGTCGCCAACGCTGAAGAGGCGATCTTGGCCAGCATCGAAGCCTATCTCTTCGAGCCGCCTCTGCAGCAGCGTAAAGTGCCCATGGATGTCGCCGACAGCGAAATCTCGGCCACAGGTATTGCGCGTGAAGCGTTGAACGAAGCTCATGCTAGGATTCCTTCTCCATACTGGAGACCACAATGGCTATCAATCACGACCTGGTGCCCGAGTACGTCGTTTTGGTGAATGAGAACGAGCGCTACAAGCTGAACAGCAAGAGACAGAATCTCGGGCAGCCAAGCGATGATCTGCTGGCGTACGCGCAGCAGAAGGGCACATTCATCTCGGTCGACGCCAGCGCGTGGGACGATTTCGCGAGAGACTTCGGATTGAGCCGGATTGATCGTGAACGGCGTTGTTGCTACATCGTCCTGAAATACAACGAGACAGAGGAACAGCTTCAGACGCTGATCGACATGTGAGGGGATGACGCGCACCATCGGGCCGCTGAAGAGGATCGGACGTTCTTTCACGATTGCTTGTCCTCGAACATGTCGATGGTCTTCGTGTCGCGCTCGGGCAGCGGCTCGCCTTGAATCTCCGCAAGGATGTCTTTCAGCGTCGTTCGGCCGTCGCCACCGTAGGGAAGGCAAGCTTTGTCCCAGCCCACTCGCGCCAGATGTTCATCGGTTTTTATTTCCCGCGGCGTGCCGTAGTCGTAGTCATAGGCACTCAAGTCACGCAACGCTTCACCGGCAGTGTGTTTCGCAACGTCGATTGCGTGGTCCTCATCCGATGCCATGACGACTGTCACGATGCTGATCTCGACGGAGTAGGGCTTCAGCGTGCTCACGGCGTCTCCTGTTCAGTTACCGGATGCGATGCGCGTCGACTCGGGCTGCGTCTCTTCGCGCGCCGTCAGAGTCTTGGGTTTGCGCTTGCACTCGAAACCAGCGTCGCGCATCGCCTGGTAGATCTCTTCGCTGATCTGGCAGCGCACCCCGATCGCTGCGGCGCGCAGTGCGGCGGCGTGGTCGGGATCGACGGTCGATTGGCGGGTCATTTCGGCGGCTGCTACTTCGAGCACACAGGAGCGCTGGTCCTTGCTGGAGCCGAACGCGCCGCTGAAGCCCGCGACCGCGAATCCGCCCTGCGTTGTCTGACCGCAATTGAATTGCGAAAAACTGGATGCATACGCGCCAAGGATCGGCGCACTGACGTTACGAACCGTGGACGTCGTGTGCTCTGGCGTCTGCGAAAACTCGATCTGGCCTTGAGCGACCGACTGCGAGCTAGACGTCTGTTGAGCCGTTGACGTGCTTTGCGCTTGTGCATTGGCTGCTCCCAGAAGTGCTACGATTGCGATGGCTGTGAATTTATTCATGGCGGCTCCTTCCTCGTGTGGAGTCAGGCCCCGAGTGCTGCGAACCACTCGGGGCCTCTTCGTTTCTGGATCAGTGGCTGTACGAGTACGAGCCGTTCAGGCCGCTGTATCCATACGAGCTGTAGTCGATGCCGGCGCCGCCCTTCGTTGCGCCATAGCCGTCGCCAGTCGTGAATCCGCCGGACGCGCTGTTCGTCGTCGAGCCGCCCGCGACACCCGAGTACGACGCACCGCCGGCCGCCGCGCCGAATCCAGCCGGAAGGGCCGCCGCGCCCATCGCAGTGCCGCCGGCCGCGAAGCCCGCGCCATTGGAGAACGACGACTGCTGCGAGAACCCGTTGCCGTTCGATCCGCTCGAAGCCATCGAGCCGCCCGAGAGCGTCGCCGACGAACCGAAACCGCCGCCGACCGAGAACGAGTCAGCCGCCTGGGCGTGACCGATGAATGCTGCGATGACTGCGATTGCCAGAATTGCCTTGCGAACCATGGTGATGCTCCTCGTGTAGTGCGCGAGACCGTCGCGCTGCGGTTTGAATTCGTGCCGGTTACCCTTCGTCCGGCGCCGGGAATATTCACCATCTCCGGCGGGTGGCCGAGAAGCCCGTTCTCGGCTAACGGCCTACGCCTGCGACTTCCGCGTAGGTGCTGCGGGCCTCGCCCTGTGCGTCCTGTTCAAGGGTGGCGGCCGGTGCTGATTTCCGGCTCAGTCGGTATTCATCCGCATACTCTCAGCGGCTCCCAAGTCTCTTATTCCCGACAGCCAGGCCATTACTGGAGCGCATCAGCCTGCGCATTCGCCACCCTTCAACAAGCCGTCTCTCCGGCTGTCACACCATTCCTTGCGCCCACAACAGGCCCGGCAGGTGTCGCGTCGTGTTCTTTGGCCGTCTCTCCGACCTGTCACGCCTGGATCGATGGACGGCGGCGTCCCCTCGCTGGGTTATGGGTTGGATCAGATCGATTCGGGCTGACGAACTTGCACAGAGTCGAGCCACTGCTGTTGCTGTTCGAGGGCTTTTGCGCCGCGAATGAACAACGCTGCGAGCACAGCGCCGACAGGCCAAGCGAACAGGAGTCCTACTGAGATGGCGTGGAGCATGGTGAGAACCTTCGGGACCTGTTACGCGCAGTGAACGACTGCGCAGCGTTCGATTCGAGCAGCTCGGTAATCCATCTCCGAGCAGAGCAGCAGATAGGCGCCTGCGACGATGAGGATGATTCCCCAGATCTGCCAGAGCTTCATTTCCAGAGCGCTCCAGCGGGAACTGCGACACACAGGAACCACACGCAGGCAATGCCGATTGCGTAGAGGCTGCCAACTCCGACCGCCTTCATCAGAGTATTCGCGTCCTGCAGGCGCTCGACGTCGTGAAGCAGGGCGTTGTCGTTCAAAACACGATTCATGTTGATCTCCTTGTCTTACCGCTGCGTCATCGCGTGGCGCACTGGTGAGACATCCGGCACTCTCGGGGCCGGTGGCCGGCGGATTCCTCCCTTGCGGGTCTCCGCGCGCTGGCACTCTTAATGAACGTTCGCCGCGTGGCGCCGCGCTGTTCGTTCAGCGCATGACTCGAATATTACCCATGGGTAAAAACAAACGCAATACCCAAGGGTAATAAATCGATCGCTGGACGAAAAAAAACCCGCCGAAGCGGGTTTGCGCGAAGCGTGTGGATTCAGTTCGCCGAATCTGCCTTGAAGTTCAGCGCCATCCGCGCGGCCGCGGACTGCGTCCACGTGTTCACGATGGACGCGTCAGGCGTGCGGCAGTCGGCGCCCATGTGGCCCGCGATCGTCGCGTTGATCAATCCCCCGTTTCCGTTGCTCACCAGGGAGGAGGGGATCTCTCCAGCCATGAACGCTAGCGCAACGGCCGTCGCAGCGTTCTCGGCGGCGAGGAGGCCGTCGGCAGCTGTGTGATCCACCGGGAAGTCGCACGTGGGTATTGGGCGCAGGATGAACGTCCATCGTGCAGCCAGGTGCTGCTGGAGGATGAAGGTGATCAGGTCCGACTGGAACTGCTCGAGCGCGTCCGCCTGCGCGGGATCGTCGCGCGACTTGGTCATGTCATCGAGCTGGAAGTTGACCACGGCGTAACCGGTCGGCTGAACGTTCGCCTTCGCCAGATCGTCGTTCGTCGGGCGGATGCCGCCGTTGACGCTCATGACCAGGTCATGGAGGGCGGTCGCGCTCATAGTCACAGGCGTGATATTCGCGGTGACGCCCTGATCGGCAAGCGCCTGGGTGAGCGTGCTGACGGTCGCCGCGGCGCCGCCGTCCGAGGCCGCGTCGGATGCCGCATGCACAACGGCCGATTTCGCGACCGTAGTTCCGGCCTGTGGCATCGGCGCGCCGTAGTATTTGATCGACATCACGTGCGCGGTGGATGAGGGGCCGTCGTCTCCACCGCCACCGCACGCAGCAACTAGTGCAGCGCCGGCCAGCGCTGCCGCAAGAGTCTTCTTCATTTTTTTGTCCCTCGGATGCTCGGCTTCTGACGGGGCGAGCTTACCCAGTGCTTACTGAAGAAACAATAGCATTGTTCCTATCAATATTCGACATCTGCCGAGCCCGCCGGCGCACGATCACAGGTGTGCCGATGCCGATCCCTTGGACATGAGGTCCACGATACAGATGAGCGCGACAAGGATCGTCCCGCCAGCGAACAGCCGAGATACGCTGCGTTGGCCACCGTCGACGATGACAATGATCATGCGCGTGATGATATAGAGCCCGATCATGAGGCCGATGTCTGGAATCACTTCCCCCCCCGTTATTGTGTTTTGCCGACAGCTGAAAGCCGGCCGCTGGAATAGATTGATCGTCACCCGCGCGCAACAATTGCATCGTTGAGCGCGAGCACGATCCGCGCGACCTGCGCGTCGTCGTACGTGACGAACGCCTTCGTCTCGCCCGATGACGACCTGAGGCGCACTTGCGACTGCGGGCGGCCTCGCCACAGCAGATATGCGCCGAGCGCGGCGATGATGCCGCCGAGAGTGAGCGGGCCGACTGACTCACCGTTGGAGATCAACACCAGGCCAGAGAGCAACATCGGAACGGCGACCGCGATCAACAAGACGCCAAACAACCATTTCCGCGGCGTTCGCCAATGCTGCACAGATGTGATCCCGCTCATGGCGAACGTCTGGCCGGGCACGATGAATCGGGCGTTGGTGACCCTGACCGCGCCGTCGTCGTAAAACATCTCCTCGTTGCTCCTTGGCCGATCGCCTGGCGCACTTGATGGCGCGAGCGTCGGCTCTCTTGCTTCTCTCATGTCGCTTCCTCAGTAACGCACGACTTTTGTTTTCACGACGCCGCAGATTGTCGCGTTGCCGTTGACCTGGATGATCCGATTCGGCCAATCGGGATTTAGCGCACGCAAGTACTTCTTTCCATCCTCGACGATGAGTTGTTTGAACGTGGCCTCCGCGCTGTCGTCCAGAAGGACAACGACAAGGCTTCCGCTCTCGGCGTCGCTCTGAGGCTCGACCAGAATCAGATCGTTCTCGTTGAACGAAGGCTCTCCGGACGGGTTGTACATGCTCAGACCGCGCACACGCAGGTAATACGCCTTCTTCGATGTCGGAATCGGTGACAGAAGCCACTCTTCCGCGTCTCCTACGGTAAATGTATCCACGACCTTCTCCCAGGCTCCGGCCTGTACCCATGTGATGAGAGGAAGTTTCCCTCTGATTTCCGGGCCAGGCTCGATGTTCAGGTCGTGAAGCGTACCTACGCTATGAGACGGTTTGTGTCCGATTAAGGGGCTTTTTAAACCTTTGTTCGGAGGATTGACGTTAGCTTTCATTTCCGCTAGGGCGGTAACGGGCGTGTCAGAGTCGAACGTTCCACGCGCCCAATTGAAAGCGCGTTCGATTTGCTCAACCGTGTCCTCGCCGATGCGCTTGCGGCCATCGCGTCCGTCAGGCCACAGCATCCGGCTTACGTACGAGCCCGACTTATCAATGCGCTTCGCGAGCGTGGCCGCAGAGCCGCCGCACAGGAGATCGCGCACCTCAATGAGGCGCAACCGTCGTTTCTCGTATTTATCCATGAGCGCGATTAAATCCACTTATTACTCGCAGGTAAATTCCCTATGGGTATTGACAGCCATGTTACCTACGGGTAAAGTGGGCACATGGACAAGCTACGCACCTTTCTCAATTCGATGACTCCCGAGAAGCAGGAGGAGTTTGCCCGCGCGTGCGGCACGTCGTTGGGTTACCTGCGCAAGGCGATCAGCGCTGACCAGCGGTTCGACGTTCAGCTGTGCATCAACATCGAAGAGCAAAGCCAAGGTGCGGTGCGTTGCGAAGATCTCCGCCCTCAAGTGACGTGGTCGAAGCTTCGCGGAACAGCGGAGGCTGCGTAATGGGTATCAAGCTGAAGTCGTGGCTGTGGACGAAGTACTGCGACCTGTACGCAACTCTGCTGTCGTGCTTGGAACGCCATCAGCCTGGTGTTGGTGGAATGGCGTTGCCAAACCGAATCATTGTGAGCGTTCTCCGCTTTGACGGAGCAGATCAAGCGAGTGGCGAAGTTGAAAGATCAGTCGCTCGGCGCCCTCCTGAGAAATTCTCCAGGGGCGGCCAGATCTGATTTGACCGTTGACGGACATGTCGAACTGGACGAGCAATTGTTCCGTCTCGATGTCGATGCTGATGGTTGACCCGACGAGTTCTGTGTAGATGGTTTCGTCGTTCATGGGATCTCCGTTTTTGGTGCTTCGTGGTGTGGGGCCTTGATTCTGCCAGAGGCTGGAGATCCCACCAGAAGAGGGCGGTCCTGCTGAGTGCTCGCGGAGCGGGTTCAGCAGGACCAGCCAAAGCAACGAAGTAAGCGGCGCCATGTCTGCGGCCGGTTTGGATGGATGGCCCGCCGGTCTGAGATTCGCAGTACTAACGGCACAATGGTCTCTCGCGCTTGTTGTCATTTTTGTTTTACCCCGTTTGGTGTCGTTCTTTTTACCTACGACGCCACTTTATCCGGGGCAACCGCAAGTAAATACGTTTGTTTGGAGCATGAATTGAACATCCTC
>NZ_JARUXT010000004.1:580309-794456 GCF_031451075.1 Caballeronia sp. LZ043
ATCGCTCATGCTGCGCGGCGGCGGTGCGCCTTGGACAGACGGCCCGCTCGGCCCCGAGATCTGTCATAGCGAAGTCCTCGCGGTACTCGGCGATCAATCTGCTGAGCCGGTATCGCCCCTTGCGATCGCAACGAGAACAAGCGATGTTGATGTGACTCGCGCGGGCTGCTACCTCGCCGAGCGAAACACTGCCCTTTCTCATAACAGGTCGTGCGCTTGCACATCGACCGGTAGCGGGTCGATCCAGTCGGGCTGCTCATACTCGTCGTCATACTCGTTGACCACGCAGTCGCAGTCGCCGCACATCCACCGGTTCGGCACGTCGCCGACCGCCGGCTGGAACTCGTCGCGCTCGAGTCGCCGCGCGCAGAGCGGGCACCACATCGACGTCGCTGCCATTCTTAGCCACCTCCCGAAACACTGTATGGATGTACAGTATATGCTGATGTGCGCATCGAAGCCGCCAAAATATTAGGAACGGGCGCTTTTCCATATTAGGAGTGGGCCCGGCACGTTGTGCGACACTTCAATTATTAGAAGGCTCTCAGGCCGATAAATCTCAAATACTCATGCTGACGGTCCACCACCTCAACAACTCCCGTTCGCAGCGCGTCCTATGGATGCTGGAAGAACTGGGCGTCGAATACGAACTGAAGCGCTACCAGCGCGATCCGCACACGATGCTCGCGCCGCCCGAGCTGCGCGCCGTGCATCCGCTCGGCAAGTCGCCGGTCGTGACGGACGGCGACCTGACGCTCGCGGAGTCGGGCGCGATCATCGACTACCTGGTCGAGCGTTACGGCGAAGGGCGCTTCTCGCCGCCGCCGGGCGTTTCGCCCGAGCGCGTGCGCTACACCTACTGGATGCACTACGCCGAAGGCTCGGCCATGCCGCCGCTGCTGCTCAAGCTGGTCGCGCGGCGTCTTGAAAGCGCGAAGATGCCGTTCTTCGTGCGGCCGATTGCACGGCGCATCGCGCAGACGATGCAGAGCAGCTTCATCGATCCGCAATTGCGGCTGCACTTCGGCTACATCGACGCCGAACTCGCCAAATCGCCCTGGTTTGCCGGCGATAGCTTCAGCGCCGCCGACGTGCAGATGAGCTTCCCGCTCGAAGCGGGCAGCCAGCGCGCGGGGGCCAAGCAGTTGCCGCATATCCGCGCGTTCCTCGAACGGATCCATGCGCGGCCCGCGTACCAGCGCGCGCTGGAACGCGGCGGGCGTTACGACTACGCGAGCTAGCCGACGCTAACCAAAACTAGCCATCCGGCCAGGTTCGGAACGCCCGGCCTCTTGCGTACAATGAGCCGCACAAAGTCAATCGCTGGACGCAAACCCAAAGGCAAGCATGGCTCGAATCGTTCCTGACGACTGGAAGAATCTCGAAGCAACGGGCGCGGCCGCGCGCGAGCTCGAAACCCTGACGCGGCTCGAAAAGCTGCCGGACGAGTACACGGTGTATCACGGCGTGCACTGGACGCGCGTCAACGAAGGCTTCTCGGTATTCGGCGAGGCGGATTTCGTCGTCGTGGCGCCGTCCGGACGCGTGCTGATGATCGAACAGAAGGCCGGCTTCCTGCGCGAAACCAATGCCGGCCTCGTGAAGGTCTATCTGCAGAAGGAACGCAACGTCGCCATCCAGCTGGCGCGCACGCTGGAAAACCTGCATCGGCGCTTCACGGCGGCGTTCGGCGCGGGCACCTACCGGATCGAGGAACTGCTGTACTGCCCGGATTACACGATCAAGGACGCGGCCATTGCGGGCGTGCCGCCTGCGCGGATCGTCGACGCCAGCCGCAAGGACAAACTCGCGCGCGTCGTGCTGGAGATCCTCCCGCCGGATGAACCGCGCTTCGAGGCGGCGGCCCGTATCCATCACTTTCTCGCCGACGAACTCTCCCTCACGCCCGACACCAACGCGCTGGTCGGCGCGGCCAATACGCTCGTCACGCGGCTCTCGGGCGGGCTGGCCACCTGGGCACGGCGGCTCGAGTTCGAACCGTTCCGCTTGCGTGTGATCGCGACCGCCGGCGCGGGCAAGACACAGCTCGCGGTGCGCGTGATGCGCGAGGCGCTCGCGCAGGGCAAGAGCGTGCTCTATGTCTGCTTCAACCGGCCGCTTGCCGATCACATCCGCGCCATCGCGCCGAAAGAGGCGAAGGTCGCGAATTACCATCAACTGAGCGCGGCGGTGGCGCGCGATGCAGGCAGCCCGCCCGACTTCAGCCAGCCCGATATCTTCGCCACGCTCGAGGAGCGCTTCGCCGCCGTGCCGGTGCCGGAGCACTGGAAGACCGACGTGCTGATCGTCGATGAAGGCCAGGACTTCCAGGCGGCCTGGGTCGAGGCGCTGGAACGCCTGCTGAACCCGGCCGGCGCATGGTGGTGGCTCGAAGACCCGATGCAGAACCTGTATCTGCGCGAGCCGGTGCCCTTGCCGGGCTGGACCATCCTGCGCGAATCGACCAACTATCGCAGCCCGCGCGATCTCCTGGGTTTCATTCGCAAGATCGTCGGCCCCGAGGTGCGGCTCGACGCAGGCAGTCCGTTCGACGGTTCGGACGTCAGCATCGCCACCTACGAGAACGGTCACACCGAGGAGATCGTCGAGGCCACCAAGCGTGCGATCACGCAGGCGCTCTCGCTCGGTTTCCGCAAGCAGGACATCGCGGTGCTGTCGTTCCGCGGCCGTGAAGGCTCGGCGCTCACGGCGGTCGAGCAGCTCGGTCCGCACAGGCTGCGTGCGTTCACCGGCACCTACGACCTGTTCGGCAACCCGGAATATCGCGAAGGCGACGTCCTGCTCGAATCCATCTATCGCTTCAAGGGCCAGTCCGCGCCGTGCGTGATCCTCACCGAAGTGGACTTCGACCCGCTCGACGAACAGGCCGCGCGCAAGATCTTCGTCGGCGCCACGCGCGCGACCATGAAGCTGATCGTCGTGGCCTCCGAACGCGCCGCACGCGCCATCGAGGCGCTGTAGCAGCCGGCTGCCCGTGACGAGTTCCGTCTCTTCCGTGCGCGGCCCGGCCGTGCGTCCATGGTTCCGACGCCTGTGGTACGCGGCGCTGGTCGCGCTCGCCATCGCGCCGCCCATCGGCGCGGTCGGTTACATGCTCTATTCGGGGCTGCTCGCGCGCGAAACCCATACGCTCGTCGCTCCGTACGACGTGTATTGGGATGCCGCGCAATTCCAGATCGCCTACGAACGCTTCGAGAATCACGTGCTGCTGTACCGCAACGGCATCGACGAAGATGCCGACGCCGTGCGCACGAGCTATCGGCTGCTGCGTGCGCGGCTGCTGCAGGTTTCGTCGTCGCCGGGGCTCGCCGCCGGGCATGAAGCGCTGTTCAACCGGCAGCGCGAAATCCTGCGGCAATTGCAGACCGCGTTCGATTCCATCCAGGCCGACGTCGATGCCATCGATGCCGAGCGAAGACACAGTCTGCGCATCGTCGGCGTGCTGCGCCAGAATGCGCCGGTCGTGGCGGAGCTGGCGAGCGGGCGGCGCCTGATGGATGTGGCCGAGCGCGAAAACATCGTGCGCGATTTTGACGCCAAGCGCCGCTATCTGATTCTTGGCGGCATTCTGCTCGGCATCCTGTCGGCGGCGGCCACCATGCTGCTGCTGTTCAACGGCTACCGCCGCACGCGCCTGATCGAACAGCAACGCACGGCGCTCGCGGCCGAGCACCAGGCGACGCGCGCGGCCCGCGAAGCCGGCGTCGCCAAGGACACCTTCCTCGGCATGCTGAGCCATGAACTGCGCACGCCGCTGCATGCCATCGTGTCGTCGGTGGAACTGCTCGGGCTGAACGCGCGCGGCGATGCGGATCGCAAGATCATGCACCGGCTGGAATCCGGCGCGCGTCATCTGGAAGCACAAATGCGCGACCTGACCGACTACGCGCGGCTCGGCGCGGGCAAGCTGGAACTGCGCACCATGGCGTTCGATCCGGTCGAACTGCTCGAATCGATCGTCGATGCGAATGCGTCCTCCGCGACCGCCAAGGGGCTGGCGCTGCGCGGCGACTTCGCGGGCGAGCGCGGCCCGCTCGAATCCGACGCGCATCGCGTGCGGCAGATCGTCACGAATCTCGTCACCAACGCCATCAAGTACACCGATACGGGTTCGGTCGAGGTGCACTTCATGCGCACCGAGAAGCGCCTCGACATTTCCGTCATCGACACGGGGCCGGGCATTCCGCGCGAGCAGTTGCCGCTGATCTTCCAGGAATTCACCCAGCTCGATTCATCGAGCACGCGGCGTTTCGACGGCGCCGGCATGGGCCTCGCCATCGTGCGCGGACTGGTGGAACTGCTCGGCGGCAAGATCACGGTGTCGAGCGAAGTGGGCCAGGGCGCGGCGTTTCGCGTGAGCCTGCCGGTCGTGTCGGTGGATCATCTGCCCGCACGCGCCGAGCTCGACGCCGCGGCGCCGGCGCAGCGCAAGTCGCGCGTGCTGGTCATCGACGACCACGAGTCGATCCGGGAATCGCTGAGCGAAATGCTCACGCATCTGGGCTATTCCGCGGTCGCCATGCCGGAGGTGGACAGCGCACTCGCCTGGCTGCGGGCCAACGACGCCGACGTGATCCTGGCCGACCTGCATATGCCCGGAAAGGACGGTTACTCGTTCGCCAACGAATACCGCGCGCGCATCGCGCCCGGCGCCAGCGTGCCGATCATCGCGGTGAGCGCATACGCGCCCGAGCTGGTGGACCCGAGCGCGGCCATCCTGTTCTTCGACTATTTGCTGAAGCCGGTGCGCTACGAAGTGTTGAAGGGCGCCGTCCACCGCGCTGTGATGGCACGGCGGCGCGTGAACTGAGGGCCGGCAACGCGCCTAGCTGCGCATCAGGCGCTTGGAGAGATCGGCGACCAGAATGCCGAGCCGGGCGGGCTTTTCGAAGCACGTGGCGTTGTAGTCGCGGATCAGCTGGCTGATCTCCGATTCGCTTGCCTTGCCCGTGGTCAGTTCGCCGGTGAGCACGAAGATCGGCGCATCCGGATTGTCCGATTCACGCACCGCGCGGATCGCGCCCGCCGACGTATGCACGCCGAACAGCCAGTCGATCACCACGGCATCGAAAACCTGCGACTGCAAGGCTTCGAGGAAAGCGTCGAGACCATAGAAGGCCATCGCCGTGAAGCCGGTGGCTTCGAGATAGTCGTGCAGGTTGTCGGCGGAGGCGTGGTCGTCATCGACCACGGCGATCACCGGCTTGTCCGTGTCCGGGCGGCGCGGCTGGATCTCGATCTTGTGGACGTCGCTCGCTTCGTGCAGCAACACGCCTTCGTGCTTGCTGACGATCCAGCGGCCATTGAGTTTCTGCGCGATGAAATCCGGACGGCTGCCCGGATCGAGCGCATTGCCGACCCACGCCATGCAGGGAATCTCCACCGAGCCGAGCTTGAAGACGGCGTCGTGCGCGGTGCCTTCGGTTTCGTCGGGGCGGGTGTTGATCGAATCGAACAGCTTGAGGGCCGGTTCGTCGAAAGCGTCGGCGACCCGGCGGATTTGTGCGAGCGTCCACGGACTGTTGCCGCGCAGCTTGCGGTGACCTTGCGAAAAACTCAGATCGAGAATGCGGCACAACTCAGCGGTCTGTTGCCGCTTGCCGATGCCATGACGGCCCATGAGCTCGCGCACGCGTTCAGCGACGGCGAGTGATTCCGAAGAAGACGTTTCAGTGACCATACCGCCAGCGGAGTGAAAAGTGGGACTGCGGGAGGGGAACAGTCTGGCGCGACGATCGGCCAGGCGCAGTCGAACGGACATTGTAAAGGGCGCGGCCCGACGCACTCAAAAGGTGCCGGCAGATGCCTCGTACTGCGTTGATTGAATTGAAGAAAAGAATTCTTCCGACAAAGCGCGCAGTCGCGCCGGCAGCAATCTCCCGGCGCCGCGCTCGCGCTGATCGTGCCTTACTGCGGCTGAATCTCGGCGGCCTGCAAGCCCTTCGGTCCCTGGCGCACTTCGAACATCACGCGCTGGTTCTCTTGCAGCGACTTGAAGCCGTCGGCGCGGATTTCCGAGAAATGCGCGAACACGTCGGGCGTGCCGTCGTCCGGCTGGATGAAGCCAAAGCCCTTTGCGTCGTTGAACCACTTCACAGTACCAGTTGCCATTGTTTCCTCTTCTTGCAGCGTTGAGCGAGACGGCGTCCCGCCTGGGTTAATCAATACGGTTTTGCAGCAGTGCCGGGATCAGGCCATCGCCGCCACGCGCGACCGGGCGGGCGCGGTGGCCACGGGAATCTCGTCGAGCAGGGACGACAGTTCGTGGTCGCCATTGCCGCCGCTGAATTCGCGCAGCGTCGCGAGCAGCGTGCGCCACGGCGCGGGCCAGCGCGTTTCGCGCACACAGCGGCCGTTGGCGTCGGTGATGCGCAGCAGGGTGGTGTCTGGGTAGTAGGTGAGCGTGACGGGCATGCCGTCGAGAACGCAGATGGCGGTACAGGCTTTCGGTGTGAACATGCTTTCTTGTAGATGAGTGATCGTCGTGCGCGCGGCATGCGCGTTTCAATCGACGGCCGCTGACTTGAGCAACGTGCGTGCCTGAGCGTTCGAAAGAAGAATTCCCCGGCTGACAGTCTGGAGCGATTAGCCGCAGTATTCGCGCAGGTTGAACGGAGTATTGTCCAATTTCACGACAATTGACGTCACACGACGATTTACACTTCAACGAGGTCAGACTGGAGTCGAAATCGTGTTGCTTGCCGTCATGTTGATCAGCCCCGTGGGCGTCGCCGCGCTTTTTGCATTCGCGCGTTTCGCAGACAGAACTTTCCGGGACAGCGCTTCCCTGGCGGAAAATCGCTTCTTGCAGGTCGGCGGGGGTTCGCGGCCACGCGAAAAGCAGCGCCACACGGGCTGATTGCCCCGAAATTCAACGTCGCACGCCGTTCGATTCACTTTTGCTATCGAACGATCGCCCTTTCGAATTGTTCCGCTATTGGCGCCGGACTATAGTGCTTTCCACGGCATGAACCGGCCATAAGTCCAACGAGACAACGAAAGGAGACACGCATGAACCGTATCGATCTGGCTGAACGCACGGTGATCATCACGGGCGGTGCGCGGGGCATCGGCCTCGCGGTTGCGGAACGGGCGCTGGACTCGGGCGCCGACGTCGCCCTTTGGGACGCGGACGGCGAACGCCTGCAACGCACCAGCGCCGACCTCACGGCGCAACACCCCGGACGCCGCGTGAGCGACGCGGTCGTCGAACTCACCGACGAGGCCTCCGTCGATGCCGCCGTCAAGAAAACACTTGCCGCGCACGGCCGGATCGACGTGCTGGTCAACAATGCGGGCATCACCGGCGGCAACGGCAGCACCTGGGAACTCGCGCCGGACGTATGGCGCCGCGTGATCGACGTCAATCTGATCGGCCCGTATCTGACCTGCCGTGCGGTCGTGCCGCACATGCTGAAAAGCGGCTATGGACGCATCGTCAACATTGCGTCGATTGCCGGCAAGGAAGGCAATCCGAACGCGTCGCACTACAGTGCGTCGAAGGCGGGGCTGATCGGGCTGACCAAGTCGCTCGGCAAGGAACTCGCCGGCAAGAACATCCTCGTCAACGCGGTCACGCCCGCGGCTGCCAAGACCGAAATCTTCGATTCGATGTCGCAGCAGCACATCGACTACATGCTCTCCAAAATCCCGATGAACCGCTTCCTGCTGCCGCACGAGGCCGCGTCGCTGATCCTGTGGCTCGCCTCCGAAGACTGCGCGTTCAGCACGGGCGCGGTGTTCGACCTGTCGGGCGGACGCGCCACCTATTGAAGCGGACGGCCGCCGCGCGTCCCTGCGCGGCGCTTCTGGAGAGAGACATGGATGACTCCGCACGCGCGGAAGGCGCCGTCACGTCGCGCGTGATGCGCCGGCTGCTGCCGTTCCTGCTACTGATGTACGTGCTGGCGTTTCTCGACCGCGCCAACATCGGCTTTGCGCAGAAGGCGTTGCAGCAGGACACCGGTCTGTCGAATGCGGCGTTTGCCTTCGGCGCGGGGGTGTTCTTCATCGGCTACGCGATCTTCGAGGTGCCGAGCAACCTGCTGCTGCATCGCGTCGGCGCCAGGCTGTGGATGTGCCGCATCATGGTCACGTGGGGTCTCGTCTCGGCGTCGATGGCCTTCGTGCACAACGCGACGACCTTCTATACGTTGCGCTTCCTGCTCGGGGTGGCGGAGGCGGGCTTCTTTCCGGGCATCGTCTATTACCTGACGCGCTGGTTTCCGCAATCGGCGCGGGCGCGCGCGCTCGGCGTGTTCTATTTCGGCGCGCCGCTCGCGTTTATCTTCGGCGCGCCGTTGTCCGGCCTGCTGCTCGACCTGCACGGCGCGGCCGGCCTGAACGGCTGGCAATGGCTGTTTCTCGTCGAAGGGCTGCTTGCGTCGATCGTCGGCGTGTGGGCTTTCTGGTATCTAGACGACGATCCCGCCCGCGCCCGCTGGCTCACGCCGGAGCAACGCGCCACGCTGGTCGCGCGACTCGCCGACGATGCCCGTTTCGCGTCCTCGCATGGCCCGCGCAGCGTGCTGGCTTCGCTCGTCGATGCCCGCGTGCTGGTGCTGTGCTGCGTCTACTTCCTGATCCAGGCGGCCGTGTACGGCGTCGTGTTCTATCTGCCGCAGCAAGTGGCGGCGCTGCTCGGCACGAAGGTGGGATTGCGCGTGGGACTGGTGACGGCGCTGCCTTGGCTCGCCGCTGTGGTCGTCACGTGGATCGTGCCGCGCTACGCCGACCGCACCGGGCGGCATCGCCTGTGCGCCGTCGCGTTGCTGCTGATGTCGGGCGTCGCGATTGCCGTGTCGGGACTGGCGGGGCATCCGGCCATTTCGCTCATCGCGCTGTGCTGCGCCGCGAGCGGCTTCATCGCCGCGCAGCCGCTGTTCTGGACTTTTCCGACGCGTTATCTGACCGGCGCGGCCGCCGCCGCCGGCATCGCGCTGATCAATTCGCTCGGCGGACTTGGCGGCTTCTTCGCGCCGATGGCCCGCACCGCCGCCGACGCCGCCCTGCACTCGACCGGCACCGGCCTCATGGTGCTCGGCGGCGCGAGCGTGCTGGCGGCGCTGATCATCGTCGTGATGGTGCGCCCGCACCGCGACCTCCCGCTAGCCGATGCGCGCGCCGGCAACGCCCGTGCATCCTGAACCTCCTGAACACCCAGCCCAACACGGAGCAGACCATGTCCATGCCTACGATTCGCCAGGTGCGCGCCTTCACGGTTCGCGGCGGCGGCGCCGACTATCACGATCAGGGCGCCGATCACTGGATCGACGATCACATTGCCACGCCGATGGCGCGCTATCCCGAATACCGCAAGAGCCGCCAGTCGTTTGGCCTGAACGTGCTCGGCTCGCTGGTGGTGGAGATCGAGGCGAGCGACGGCACGGTCGGCTTCGCGGTGACGACGGGCGGCGAGATCGGCGCGTTCATCGTCGAGAAGCATCTGGCGCGTTTTCTGGAAGGACAGCGCGTGACCGACATCGAGAAGATGTGGGATCAGATGTTCAACGCGACGCTCTATTACGGACGCAAGGGCATTGTGCTGAACGCGATTTCGGGCGTCGATCTCGCGCTGTGGGACCTGCTCGCGAAAGTGCGCAAGGAGCCGGTGTTCCAGCTGCTCGGCGGCCCGGTGCGCGACGAACTCCAGTTCTACGCCACCGGCGCGCGGCCTGATCTGGCGAAGCAGATGGGCTTCATCGGCGGCAAGATGCCCTTGCAGCATGGTCCGGCGGAGGGCGAGGAAGGGCTCGCGAAGAATATCGCCAAGCTGGCCGACATGCGCTCGAAAGTGGGCGACGACTTCTGGCTGATGTTCGACTGCTGGATGAGCCTCGATGTGAACTACGCGAAGCGGCTGGCGCACGCGGCGCGGGAATATGGTCTCAAGTGGATCGAGGAAGCGCTGCCGCCGGACGACTACTGGGGCTATGCCGAACTGCGCCGCAGCGTGCCCGGCGGCATGATGGTGTCGACCGGCGAGCACGAGGCGACTCGCTGGGGCTTCCGCATGCTGTTCGAGATGGGCTGCGCGGACCTGGTGCAGCCGGATGTGGGCTGGTGCGGCGGCATCACCGAGCTCATCAAGATTTCGGCGCTCGCGGATGCGCACAACGTGCTGGTCGTGCCGCATGGTTCGTCGGTGTATAGCTATCACTTCGTCGTCACGCGCCACAACTCGCCGTTCGCCGAGTTCCTGATGATGGCGCCCAAGGCCGACCAGGTGGTGCCGATGTTCACGCCGCTCCTGCTCGACGAACCCGTACCGGTGAACGGCCGCATGAAGGTGCCC
Source organism: Caballeronia sp. LZ043 (assembly GCF_031451075.1). Classification (NCBI taxonomy): domain Bacteria; kingdom Pseudomonadati; phylum Pseudomonadota; class Betaproteobacteria; order Burkholderiales; family Burkholderiaceae; genus Caballeronia; species Caballeronia sp. LZ043. Next base: position 590,625 of record NZ_JARUXT010000004.1, read on the forward strand.
GAGACGCCGGGCTTCGGCGTGCGGCTCAATCCCGAGTGCAAGCTCGAAAGGCCTTATACCCACTGACGAGGACGAGGACGTCATGCTGCTTGAGAACAAGGTCGTCGTGGTGACGGGCGGATCGCGCGGCATCGGCCGGGCGATTGCGCTGGCCAGCGCCCGCGAAGGCGCGGACGTCGCCATCAACTACTGGGGCGACAACGATCGTTCCTATGGCCGCGGGTCGGCGGTGGAATCGATCGTCGGCGAGATCGAGGCGCTGGGACGCCGCGCAATTGCAGTGGAAGGCAACGTCGCCGAGCACGATACCGGCGCCGAACTGGTCCGGCGCACGGTGGAGGCGTTCGGGCGCATCGATGTGCTGTCCAGCAACGCCGGGATCTGCCCGTTTCATGCGTTCCTCGACATGCCGCCCGCCGTCTATGAAACCACGGTCGCCGTGAACCTGAACGGCGCGTTCTATGTGACGCAGGCGGTGGCGAACCAGATGAAAACGCAGGGCACGGGCGGCGCGATCGTCGCGACGAGTTCGATCAGCGCGCTCGTCGGCGGCGGCATGCAGACGCATTACACGCCGACCAAGGCGGGCGTGCATTCGCTGATGCAGTCGTGCGCGATTGCGCTCGGGCCGTATGGCATCCGCTGCAATTCGGTGATGCCGGGCACCATAGCGACGGATCTCAACGCCGAGGATCTCGCCGACCCGGACAAGCGCGCCTATATGGAGAAGCGCATTCCGCTCGGCCGCCTGGGCGAACCCGACGATGTCGCGCAATGCGTGGTGTTCCTCGGCTCGGAGCGCGCGCGCTATGTGACGGGCGCGTCCTTGCTGGTCGATGGCGGGCTGTTCGTGAACCTGCAATAACGTGCTTCAGTGCTTCAGTGCTTCAGTGCTTCAGTGCGTCAGTGCTGCGCCGACGCCGAGTACTTGCGCAGCAGCGCGATGAAATACTCGGCGGGTTCGCTCAAGGTTTCGAAACGGCGGCGGAGCAGCCCGAAGCCCGACAGGCTCTTGCCGACCTCGATCGGCAGTTCCACCAGCAACTGCGCGCGCAGATAGTCGCGCACGACGGACTCGGGCAGCATCGCGACGGCCTCGCCGTTTTGCAGCAATTGAAGCGTCGCGAAGATCGACGCGCATTCCACGATGTCCGCCGGCGAGCTGAGCCGCGCACGCGCGAGTTCGTCTTCGAAGAGCGCGCGCGCGGGACTCGTGATCGGTTGCAGGATCCATGGCCAGCCCACCAGTTGTTCGAGCGTGAGCGCGGTCTTGCCGACCAGCGGATGGCTCGCGCGCACCACGAGTCGCATGGCCTCGCGGGCGAGCGGCTCGAAGTCGAAGTCATTGTGTTGCAGCGGCGTGGTCAGCCGTCCAAGCGCGAGATCCACTTCGCGGCGATGCAGCAACTGCACGACCTGATCGCTGGTTTCGCCGAGGATGCGCACGTTCAGCAAGGGCCGCTCAGTTTTCAGTTCGGTGACGGCCATGGCCAGCACGTCGGGCGCGGCACCCATGATCGCGCCCACCGTCAACTGGCCGTGACCGCCGCGGCGCTTGGCGTCGAGGTCTTCGGCGAAGCGCGTGAGGTCCGCAAGCGAGCGGCGCGCGTAAGCCAGCGCCGCCATGCCGAGCGGCGTCGGCTGCATGCCGCGCGCATTGCGCTCGAACAGCAGGAAGCCGAACGCCTCTTCGATATCGCCCAGCATGCGGCTTGCGCTCGGCTGCGCCACGTTGATGGCTTCGGCGGCCTGATGCAGGTTGCGGGCATCGTCGAGTGCGACGAGCAGCGCGAGATGCTTGAACTTCAGGCGGTTGACCAGAGCGCTCGGCGAGATGCTGGGCGATGGGCTCGGCGACACAGTGTGGGACGCAATCTCGTTCATTCGACAGTCCGCGTGAAAGCGCGCGATGATAGGGCGCAGCGATACGGTTTTGCGATCGGCCAATCCTGCATTCGGATTGTCGTGTTATCGGTCGGCGAATTATAGTCGCAGCACAACGAGTCCCGGACACAGGGAAACACTCAATCAGAACAAGGCGGTCCGCCATGGAGACAGTGGCATTTCGCATGACCCTGAAACCAGGCATGCGCGAGGAATACACAAGGCGTCACCGCGAGATCTGGCCGGAACTGGCCGAAGCGTTGCGCGCCGCGGGCATCCGCGATTACCGCATCTTTCTCGACGAATCGACCGGACATCTCTTCGCCATCTACGCGCGCACGGCAGACCACACCGTCGATGCGCTGCCGATGCTGCCCATCATGCGCACCTGGTGGGACAGCATGGCCGAACTGATGGAGACGCACGCCGATAACGCGCCGCTGAGCGTGCCGCTGACGCCGGTCTTCCATCTACCCTGAAACCCTGGCCGCTTTCGCGAGGAGCGCAACCATGCAGGTCGTCGATCCGCATATCCATCTGTGGGATCTGTCCACGCATCATTACCCCTGGCTCGCGAATCCGCAGACCTCCTTCGTCGGCGACGCGCGCAAGCTGAAGCACGACTATCTGCTCGGCGATCTGCTGAGCGATGCCGAAGACATCCAGGTGCTGAAAATCGTGCACGTGGACGCCAATCACGATCCCGCCGATCCGGTGGAGGAAACGCGCTGGCTGCAGGGCATCGCGGATGGCGCAGGGCGCGGCATGCCGAACGGCATCGTCGCGGGCGCGGATCTTTCGGCGGACGATGCGCCGGCCGTGCTCGAAGCCCATGCCGCGTTTGCCAACACGCGCGGCATCCGCCAGATCCTGAACGTGCATGACGATCCGCTGTACGACTACGTCGGCCGCCACTACATGCGCGAGCCGCAATGGCGCGAGCACTTCGGCTTGCTGCGTCGCTACGGCATGTCGTTCGACCTGCAACTGTATCCGTCGCAGATGGCGGAAGCGGCGCAACTTGCACGCGAGCATGCCGATACGCAGTTCATCGTCAATCACGCGGGCATGTTCGTCGATCGCAATGCGACGCGCGGCTATCGCGAATGGCGCGACGGCATGCGCCTGCTGGCCGCGTGTCCGAACGTCGCGGTGAAGCTGAGCGGCTTCGCGATGTTCGATCACGACTGGACCCTCGAAAGCCTGCGGCCCTACGTGCATGAATGCATCGACGTGTTCGGCTGCGAGCGCGCGATGTTCGCGTCGAACTTTCCGGTGGACCGGCTGTTCGGCAGTTATACCGGCTTGTGGAACGCGTATGCGCGGATCGTCGGCGGGGCGAGCGACAGCGAGAAGGACGCGCTGTTCGTGCGCAATGCCGAGCGCATCTACCGGATCTAGAGAGGTTTCGCGATGACCATGACACCACGTCTCGAACTGCTGCACGCAAGCAAGTCGTTCGGCCGCGTGCGGGCGCTCGGCGACGGCAGCCTGCAACTCTTTCCCGGCGAAGTGCATGCGCTGCTCGGCGAGAACGGCGCGGGCAAGTCGACGCTCGTCAAGCTGCTCGCGGGCGTCTATCAGCCCGATGCGGGCGAACTGCGCATCGAAGGCGTCGCGCGCCGCTTCGCCAATCCGGCCGAGGCGCGCGATGCCGGCATTGCAGTGATCTATCAGGAGCCGACGCTGTTCGCCGATCTCTCGATTGCAGAGAACATCTACATGGGCCGGCAGCCGCGCGACCGCCTGGGCCGGATCCGCTACGACGAGATGCATCGCGAAGTGGATGCGCTGCTCGCGTCGCTCGGCGTGAGCCTGCGGGCGCAGCGGCTGGTGCGCGGGCTGTCGATTGCGGATCAGCAGGTGGTGGAGATCGCCAAGGCGCTCTCGCTGGATGCGAACGTGCTCATCATGGACGAGCCGACCGCCGCGCTCTCGCTGCCGGAAGTGGAGCGGCTGTTTGCGATCGTGCGCGCGCTGCGCGAGCGCGACGTGGCCATTCTTTTCATCACGCATCGTCTGGACGAAGTGTTCGCGTTGACGCAGCGCATGACGATCATGCGCGACGGCATGAAGGTCTGCGACGCGCTGACGCCGGACATGAGCATCGACGCGATCGTCAGCCGCATGGTAGGCCGCGACCTCGACACCTTCTATCCGAAAGCCGATGTCACGCCCGGCGACGTGCGGCTCTCGGTGCGCAATCTGACGCGCCAGGGCGTGTTCCGGAACATTTCCTTCGATGTGCGCGCGGGCGAGATCGTCGCGCTGGCGGGACTGGTCGGCGCGGGGCGCAGCGAAGTGGCGCGGGCGATCTTCGGCGTCGATCCGGTGGATGGCGGCGAAGTGAAGATCGCGGGCAAGAAGCTCGCGCTCGGCAAGCCCGCTGCGGCGGTGCGCGCGGGCCTTGCGCTGGTGCCGGAGGACCGTCGCGCGCAGGGGCTCGCGCTGGAACTGAGCATTGCGCGCAATGCGTCGCTGACAGTGCTCGGACGCCTGATGCGGCATGGGCTGATTACGGCACGCAGCGAGTCGTCGCTGGCAGCCGACTGGGGCAAGCGCCTGCGCCTGAAAGCAAGCGATCTCGATGCGCCGGTCGGCACGCTGTCGGGCGGCAATCAGCAGAAAGTCGTGCTCGGCAAGTGGCTGGCCACGCATCCGAAGGTGCTGATCATCGATGAACCGACGCGCGGCATCGATGTCGGCGCGAAGGCCGAGGTGTACCGCACGCTGGCGGAACTGGTGAAGGAGGGCATGGCCGTGCTGATGATATCGAGCGAACTGCCGGAAGTGCTCGGCATGGCGGACCGCGTGCTCGTGATGCACGAAGGGCGCATCAGTGCGGACATCGCCCGCGCGGATGCCAGTGAGGAACGGGTGATGAGCGCCGCACTGGGTGCATCGCCGCAGAATCTGGGGCGCGCCGCATGATGACCCGACACTCTCCGACGCTGCCCGCGATGCCGCCGGCCGAAACCAAGCGCGACAGTATCGCGGTTTCCATCGCGAAGAGCCGCGAACTGACGCTCTTCATTGTGCTGCTGGTGCTGATCGGCGCGACGGCGGCAGCCAAGCCCGACTTCCTGAACCTGCAGAACCTGCGCGACGTGCTGCTGAACGTCTCGATCATCGGCCTCCTGACGGCGGGCATGACGATTGTGATGCTGATGCGGCATATCGATCTCTCGGTGGCGTCGATCGTCGGCGTCAGCGCGTATGCGGTCGGCAGCCTGTTCGTCATGTTCCCGCATCTGCCGGTGATCGTCGCGCTGCTTGCGGGCATCGGTATTGGCGGCTCGATCGGCGCGGTGAACGGCGTGCTCGTCACGTTCGGCCGCGTGCCCTCGCTGGTGGCGACGCTCTCGACGCTGTACATCGTGCGCGGCGCGGATTACGCATGGGTCCACGGCGGCCAGATCAACGCGACCAGCCTGCCGGATGCATTCGCGGCGATCGCCACCGGTTCGCTGCTGGGCGTGCCGAACCTCGTGCTGATTGCGCTCGTGGTGCTGATCGCGTTGTCGGTGTATCTGAAGCAGTATCGCGGCGGGCGCGAGCACTACGCGATCGGCTCGAATCCCGAGGCGGCGCGGCTTGCCGGCATTCGCGTGGACCGGCGCGTGATGATCGGCTTCCTGCTGTCCGGCGCGATTGCGGGCCTGGCCGGCGTGCTGTGGCTTGCGCGCTTCGGCACCGTCGATGCCAGCACCGCCAAGGGCATCGAGCTTCAGGTGGTGGCGGCGGCGGTGGTGGGCAGCGTGGCGATCACGGGCGGTGTCGGCACCATCGCGGGCGCGACGCTCGGTGCGCTGGTGCTCGGCGTCATCAACATCGCGCTGGTGGTGCTGCGCGTGTCGCCGTTCTGGCAGCAGGCCATCCAGGGTGCGCTGATCGTCGCGGCGATCGCGCTCGATACCTTGCTCGCGCGTTCAGTGGCGCGCCGCATGATGAGGAAACGCGATCATGGCTAAACCGGACTCCGCACTCTCGACGAGCCGTCGCCGGCACCTGCAATGGGAAGCGATGCTCGCCATCGTGCTGGTGGTGTCGCTGGCGGCGGGGCGCGTGCTGTCGCCGCTGTTCCTGTCGGCGGCCAACGTGTCGAACATGCTCGCCGACTTCACCGAGATCGCGCTGATCGCGCTGCCGATGACGCTCATCATCGTCGCGGCGGAGATCGATCTTTCGGTGGCTTCGGTGCTCGGCGCCTCCAGCGCGCTGATGGGCGTGCTCTGGCACATGGGCCTGCCGATGCCGTTGGTCATCGTGCTCGTGTTGCTCTTCGGCGCGCTGGCGGGGCTCCTGAACGGCCTGGTGATCGTGCGCTTCAACCTGCCTTCGCTGGCGGTGACGATCGGCACGCTCGCGCTGTTCCGCGGCCTGGCGTACGTGCTGCTCGGCGACCAGGCGATCGCGGATTTTCCGGCGGCTTTTACGGCGTTCGGCATCAATACACTCGGCGACACGTTCCTGCCGATGCCCTTCATTCTCGTGATCGCCGGCGCGGTGATCTTTACCGTGCTGTTGCAGGCGACGCCGTTCGGCCGCAGCCTCTTCGCGATCGGCGCGAATCCGACGGCCGCGCAGTTCTCGGGCATCGACGTGGCGAAGACCAAGCTCAGGCTCTTCATGATGTCGGGCGCGATGGCGGCGCTCGCGGGCATCGTCTATACGCTGCGCTTCACGAGCGCACGCGGCGACAACGGCGAGGGCTTCGAGCTCTCGGTCATCGCGGCGGTGCTGTTCGGCGGCGTGAGCATTTTCGGCGGACGCGGCTCGATGGTGGGCGTGCTGCTGTCGCTCGTGATCATCGGCGTACTGCGCAATGCGCTGACGCTCGCGGATGTATCGAGCGAGACGCTGACCATCGTGACGGGGGCGTTGCTGCTTTCGTCGGTGCTGATTCCGAATCTCGTGGCACGCTGGCGGGCCGTGCGCGAGAAACGCCTGATGATCCGGGGCGTGACTGAATGACTGGCGGTGCTCGTCGATAACCAGCGCAAGGATTGGCGTCGCCGCTGTCCGCGCGCAATGACAGGAGACTTTACGACATGAAGAAGCCCATTCGATTTCCGCGCGGCCCGGCCGTGGCGGCGGCTGTTCTTGCGGTGACGGTCGCGCTGACGGCCGCCGCCGCCGAGGTCAAGAGCGGCCTGAAGATCGCCTTCCTGCCGAAGCAGATCAACAATCCGTACGAGGTCATCGCCGATGACGGCGGCATGGCGGCCATCAAGGAGATGAAGGGCGATGGCAAGGTCGTGGGGCCGTCGGATGCGGGGGCGTCGTCGCAGGTGAGTTATATCAATACGCTGATCACGCAGCGGCAGAACGCGATCGTCATCGCGGCCAACGATGCGAATGCGGTCGTGCCGTATTTGAAGAAGGCGATGTCACAGGGGATCAAGGTCGTTACGTTCGATTCGGATACCGCGCCGGACGGAAGGCAGATTTTCGTCAATCAGGCGGATTCGGAGGCGATCGGGCGCGGGCAGATCCAGTTGTTGTCCAAGCTGATTGGCGGCGAGGGCGAGTTTGCCATTTTGTCGGCGACGCCGAATGCCACGAATCAGAATACGTGGATCAAGTGGATGCAGGAGGAGTTGAAGAAGCCCGAGTACGCGAAGATGAAACTCGTGAAGATTGCGTACGGCAACGACGACGATCAGAAGTCGTTCGTCGAGACGCAGGGTCTGTTGCAGGCTTATCCGAATCTGAAGGGCATTGTGGCGCCGACATCGGTGGGGATTGCGGCTGCCGCGCGCTATATCTCGAGTTCGCCGGCCAAGGGCAAGGTGGTCGTGACCGGACTCGGCACGCCGAATCAGATGCGTGCTTTTGTCAAGAACGGGACTGTCAAGGCGTTCCAGTTGTGGGATCCGGGTCAACTCGGGTATCTGGCGGCGTTCGCGGCGGCGAATCTGGCGTCGGGGACGATTACCGGGAAGGAAGGGGATTCGTTTGAGGCAGGGAAACTGGGCAAGCGGACGGTCGGGAAGAGCGGAGAAGTGATTCTTGGCCCGCCCACGACGTTCGATGCGGCGAATATCGATAATTTCAATTTTTGAGGGCGGTAGGAGAAAGGGGTGTTGGACCTGAGAGATGGCGGGACGCCTGCGGGCGTCCCGTTTTTTTGGGGGATTGTCGTTGCATGTTGTGCACGCAGGCGAATCGAACCGAAAATCACACCCTATGATTTCCTTCAGCTTCGTTCCTGCCTTCAGAGGCATGGAAACTAATACGTGCATGCATTCATGAATCTCGCGACCGGGACTTCGATGTCGGACGCTTGCGATAACTTGTGAGCATGTGCGCTATTCGTCGGAGTCGCGTCGTTTGACGGCGGCATGTTTCTTTCGCGCCCTCGAATTTTCTTGCTCCGCACGGCGCAATTTCTCATTTTCAATCTGAAGTCTTTGATTTTCCAAGGAGGCCCGAATGGACTCGACCCCGCTCTTGCGCCACGCGAGAAAACTGGTAGCAATTGTCCCTGACGCGGTAATCACGGACGTGATACCTGTCAAGATAGAAACGAGAGTCGCAGTGGAAAAATCCCCCTCACTTGTCGAACTGTGGTGCTCCAAAGCACCTTCAGCTTGAACTTCATCAGGCATCCGAGCCAATACTGGAAGCGTTGACGAAGCTGCTTCGCCTACCGGATCGAGCGTGTCAAACTCACGAACACAATTTTCGTAGATGTCAACATGCTTTTCTTGGATTCCTCGACATTGACATGATGCTGCGTCCGTGGGTCTCACTCCTAAGGTTTTAGTCGGCATGACACAACCCAATAAGAGAGTTGTTTTTGTATCCGACCGCTAGCGCCCATGGAGGATCGCCGCCGAGCGCTTGTAACTCCCGGCGCTGGACGCCGTTGGGATTTTCTCCCGGCGGGACGGCCTGCACGCTTGTACGCGGGCAAAAATCCGGGGCGCTTCTCAATTGACAGAAAAAGTGAACGGAACCGTGAACCCGACTTCGACGGCTTGCCCATCCGCATAGTACGGAGTACATCGTGAGCGTTTCATAGCCGAAATCGCGGCTGCGTCCAGTAACGGGCGATTGCTGCTTTCGAGCACTTCAACGCTCGCGATTTTCCCTTCTCGATCCGCTTTGACTTTTAGCTTCACGCTGCCGGACTCCCTTCTTTGCAAAGAGACTGTTGGGTAGTAGGGTTCAGCGATATCGCAACTCAGCCTGCTTTCAGAAGTTTCTTGCTATGCGCACCCACTGCCTGCGATAGCCAAGGCAGAAGCGAAAAAGAGCCGTCTCATTAGAAATCCTCCATAAAGGAGCGAATTCCAAATCACCTTTTGTCGCGATCATCTCAATATCGTTTGCGCGTCGACTTGACGCGTTGAGGCGGCCGATGCTCATGTGCAGCGCCAGAAAGTCTTCGTTATGCCGGGCATTTCTTAGCCGAAATGTCACGATCTTTCCGGCTACCCCAGGCACTCATGCTCGCTTCATTCACCAACCCAATATTCCTGAGCTTGTCGATGAACATAGCCAAGGCAATCATCCTGATGAAGGGTGTGAGTGAAGGATTGATCGACGGCGTAGGCGTTACTTCGGCGATCGGCTTGCTGAACTATCAAGGACAGTATGGCCAGCGACGAATCGACCCCTTACCGCCGCGACTTCGACAACGCATGCCCCAACCCCAAATTGGTCGCGATCTGCCACACATAGACGCGTGAGTAGCGCACCCCATAGCGTCGCTCGATCAGCTCGCGCAACCGCGCATTGGTCCACGCGTCGCTCTCGAAACCGTGCGCGCGCGCCGGTCCTTGCAACGCCTCCGCGATCCAGTCGAGTGCCGCGCGATCCAGCGCCGACGCCCGTCCACCCACGGCCATTTTTCCGAGCGCATCAAGACCGCCTTCTTCAACGAGCGCCTTGTAGCGCCGCACCGTCTGGATCGACAGATGCAACGCATCCGCAACCGTTTCCACCGACGCCCCTTCCATCAACATGCGCCCCGCTTCCAGGCGCCGTGCGACGCTCGGCAGGGTGTCGGAATGGGGACGGGGAAGCATGGCGCGCCGTTCGATCAGGCCAACCCGATCGCGGCCAGACCACGGGCCGCGAGGCAACAGGCAATGCGCATCGCACCGCAAGCAACCTTGCGGTGTGGGTGTGCGTTCATGGTTGCCCCCTTGTCGAGTGAGGCTCGTTGCGTAACGGCGGCAGGACGGGATCGGGCGATGTGAGTTCGGTGTACGGCTGTCGTGCGCCGCCTTTCCGAGATGTACCAATAAACGTTTTCAGCGACGATGGACCAGCATCGCCGAAAATTTTTTGGCTTGATTATTCCCGATGAATTTCCTATGACGACCGCGCGAGGCAGGCACACAGGCATGCAGGGTCAAAGGGTCACACGGCAGAGACCTGCGAAAGGCCAACCCGGCGTTCCAGCAACAAACCGCCTCAAACCCGATAGAACTCGATGTCCTGCCCCGCATGAACCGCGCGCTTGAGCCACTCGGGCATGTCGCCGAGGCCGTCCCACGTGTCGCCGGATGCATTGCGGAAGATTGGCATGGCGCTGCCCGCCGCATGCGGCATGGAAGGCAGTTGCGGCATCGGCCGCTTCACCTTGGGCGCGCCATTAGGTCCGTTGGTCTTGGTGAAGGAGGGCGGCGGCGGATTCTCCGCAGGCACTTCGGCCAATGATTCAGCCAACGCTCTTTCCGAAATGCCGAACTCGACCATTCGGCTGCGCAAATACGCAATGATGCTGTCTCGCTTTCTTTCGTCCACGGCTTTCCTGATTCAGCTTTTTGATTATCAGAAGACGAACCGATATCCCGCGCGGACCGGCAGGCGGCTCGATGACTTGATTGGATGTGTTTCTTGAAGCGTGGCGCAGTGCGTGCCTCGCGTCAATTAGTGTATTACCGCAATATCAATTAATGCGCCCGGGCACCTTGCCATTACTGCCGGCATTTGCCCCGAATGCGAACATTCATCCACCCGGGCATCGCAATGACGGACGCGCGCCTCGATGCGCACGGTACGCCGCGTTGAGGAGCCACGATCCGCCAGAAGCAAGGTCATCACAGCCAGTGCCCGCATGACGAACGGCCGATTACCTCGCGTATGTCTATTGTATGCTGCCAATCGTCATTGTTAAATCGCTTTTAACGATTGTGTTGTTCTCCCGGTAATTCCGCGCCATGCGCCCGTATGGCGGCAATCAATTCCGCTGGCGTTATCTCATAACGCACTTCGCGATGAATGCCGGGTTTGCGCTCGTCGATTTCGATCAACAGTACAGCCTTGCCGTCCGCCGCCGGTTCGAGTCGCAGCGAACGCACTTCCTGGCCGCCGGCGTCGTCATATTCCGTCATGAGCGTGATGGCGCCCGTGACGGCGCTTCTCGGCATCGACATTCTTCCTCCCATCTTGCTGCGTCATTGTTGTTGCGCCGCGCCCCAATCCCGCGTGCACCTTTGCGGGCGCGCGTGAAGCGGGTCAGGCCGGGCGGATGAAGCGGACGCGGAGGGCGCCGAGGTGCTCGCCGCCTTCCGGTTCCTCATTATTGCCTGTCAAAAGCAGCGGCGTCCAGCACGCAACAATCGATGACAACCCGCGGCGCGCCCCTTTCAGGCCGTCTGGCCGATGGCGTCGCGCGCCTGGGCGGTGATTTCGAACGAGCGCAGGCGCTTCGCGTGATCGAAAATCTGCGCCGTCACGATCAGTTCGTCGGCCTGGGTCTGCTCGATCACCGAGCGCAGGCCCGCTTCGACATCGGCCGGACCGCCCACCACCGAGCACGCCAGCGAACGCTCGATACCCGCGCGTTCCGCGTCGCTCCACGCCACCGCTTCGACCGGCGGCGGCAATTGTCCGGGCGTACCGCGTCGGAGATTGATGAACTGCTGCTCCAGCGACGTGAAGAGGAAGCGCGCTTCCTCGGTGGTATCGGCGGCGAAGACGTTCACGCCGACCATCGCGTGCGGCTTCTTCAGCGTCGCCGACGGGCGGAATTGCGTGCGATACACCTCCAGCGCGGTCAGCAGGTAATCCGGCGCGAAGTGTGACGCGAACGCGAACGGCAGCCCGAGCGCCGCAGCCAGTTGCGCGGAGAACAGCGACGAACCGAGCAGCCAGATCGGCACATGCAGGCCGGCACCGGGCACGGCGCGCACCCGCTGGCCTTCGACGGGATCGGCGAAATAGCGCTGCAATTCGACGACGTCATCGGGAAACGACTCGGCGCTGCCGATCAGATCGCGGCGCAGCGCCCGTGCGGTCGTCTGGTCGGTGCCGGGTGCGCGGCCGAGTCCCAGGTCGATGCGCCCCGGAAACAGCGAGGCCAGCGTGCCGAACTGCTCGGCGATGACGAGCGGCGCATGATTCGGCAGCATGATGCCGCCGGATCCGACCCGGATCGTCTTCGTGCCGGCCGCGATATGGCCGATCACGACGGCCGTCGCCGCGCTGGCAATGCCGGACATGTTGTGGTGTTCCGCGAGCCAGTAGCGCACAAAACCCCAGCGCTCGGCGTGCTGGGCGAGATCGAGGGAATGGGCGAACGCATCGGCGGGCGTCGAGCCTTGCGGGACGGGGGAAAGGTCGAGTAGCGAAAAGGGGATCATTGCGGCGTTCCGTAAGCGTGGCGGCGCGGGCGCGGCTTCGCGGTGCGCGTCGGCACGATCCGCGGCGCTGTTGCGCGCCAGGCGCTGAAAGACTCGATTGTGCCGAAACTCCGCGAACCATGCCGGGACGGTCCGTTACCCTGCGCCGCGGTGTGGCCCAGGCTTAGTCGAGTTTCGGATAGCCGAGCGCCATCGCGTCGCGTTCGTAGTCGAGGATCGACGCGTAATCGGCGAGCGTGCGCCGGACGACGCCGGTGAGCCGAAGCCGCCGGGCCAGCGCCGGGTCGGCACGCGAGGCGTCGGCGAGCGCCTGGAAGACGCGTTCCCGCGCGTCCTCCGGCAGCCGGGTCGACGCAATGAACGGCAGCGCGCCCGCGCTCGCCGTCGTGCCGATCACGCGCACGCCGTCGGTCAGTTCCGGCGCATGCGTCTGGGCGAAGGCGAAGGTCACGCAGTCGATCGCCGCGACATCGGCACGGCGCTCGATCGCCAGCGCGCGCAGCGACGCGAGATGCGCGCCGGTCCACAGCACCGACGAAAAGAAGCGGCCGTCCCGCGCGAGCGGCGCGACGGCGTGTCGCAGCAGGTTCATGCCGCTGTTGGAATCGGCGGCGTTGCTGGCGGCGCGCAAGCCACGGCACGCCTCGAGCGACGTCGCGCCGACATGCGCGCCCGCCACCAGGACGCTGCGATAGCGGCCGTCGTCGCAGCCGGGAAGATCGAATGATGGTGCGCCGAGCAACCGCACCCGCGAGGCGAGCGCATGCACGAGCGGATAGCCGCAGGTCTGCGACAGCAGAAGGTCGTCGCGGAGCCAGAAGGTGGTCAGATCGGCGTCGGCATCGACGATGTCGATCGTATCGCCGCGCGCTTCCAGCCAGTCCGCGAGATTCGCGCGGACGTGATGCAGCAGTTCACGCCAGTCCGCCGCGAGCGCGGGGCTGACGTTGTACATCGGCAGTGCGGCGATCCAGCGCATCGGGGGAATCCGGAAAGTCGGCGTTGCCGCATGGTACAGCGGCGCGGGTCAGCCCGCGAGACCGCGCCGGGACGTCGCGAGACGGCCGGAAGCAACGTCCGGCCGCAGCGGCGCGGCGTCCGGATGCACGGCATCCTCGGCTTGGGCGAACGCGTGACGGACCATCCATTCGCCATACCCGCGCACGACAAAGCCGCCATTGCGGGCGCGATAAGCGTCGCGGCGGCGCGCGTAGATTTCGCCGAGCGCGAACCACGGCGCGCCGGGCAGGTCGTGATGGACGGCGTGGTAGTTATTGTTGAGAAAAAGCAGGCGCCACGCCCAGGCGGCTTCGTTGATGACCGTGCGCTCGTCCACCTGCGCCGCCGCGCGATGCTCCTGGAACGACCGAACGGACGCCAGCGCGAGCGACGCATAGCCGACGCCGAAGACGAACGCGCGCCACGGAATGCCGCAGCGGGCATCGAGCCACCACGCGAGTGCCGCCAGCGCGACACCATGAAATACCCAGCTCGCGACGATCGCCCAACGCCGCTCGACCACGGCGCGGAACGCTTCGCGCAAGCTGGCGGCAATCGAGAACCAGGGTCCGAGCAGCAGTCGTCCGGCGAAGGTATTGCGCGCGGCGAGCGCGCCGCGCAGCACGACGCCGGCGCCCGCCCATTGCTCCGCCGTCACGTAATAGCTTTCCGGGTCGAGGCCGGGCTTGGTCAGATGATCGTCGTCGTGATGGCGCAGATGGGAGTCGCGATACACCGCGTACGGAAACCACACGGCGAGCGGCGCCAGGCCGAAGAGCATGTTGACGAGCGGCCAGCGCGTCGGGTGCCCGTGCATGAGTTCATGCTGCAACGACATGTACCAGCACGACAGCAGCGCAAGCAGCCCGAGCGCGGGCACGAGTCCGAGCGCACGCGCGTTCAGCGCGACTCCGAACCAGCCGGCGTACACCGCGACGATCACCGCCCAGGTCGGCCATTCGCTGCGCCAGCGCCAGCTGGCGCGCCGGGCTTGCAGTTCGATGCGCTGGACGTCGTCGAGATAGCGGGGCATGGCGAAATTCACGCAGTCAGAATGGGCGAGGGGCCATCGTAACGGCGCGTCCCGCGCGCTCAAACCAAGCATTCCGTCTAAGTTTTCCTGATGCGGCGCTATAAGCTTCGGGGCGTCGCCATTATTGGCCGGGCGATCCGGCACGGTATCCTTGACGCCTTTAGCGGCCTTCGCATCGCCCATGACCGAACCCTCCGCGTCCCGCTCGCTGCAAACCTCGGCTCTCTTGCCGCGCAGCTCCGCCCGCCTCGTCGCCGGGTTGATCGCCTTCAATCTGCTCACCTGGATCTGGGCGCTGGTCGCGTTCCGGCACTATCCGCTGCTGCTCGGCACGTCCTTGCTGGCGTATTCGCTCGGGCTGCGTCACGCCGTCGACGCCGACCACATCGCCGCCATCGACAACGTCACCCGCAAACTGATGCAGGAAGGCAAGCGGCCGCTGTACGCCGGATTCTTCTTTTCGCTGGGCCATTCGACCATCGTCATCCTGGCCACCGCGCTGATTGCCGCGACCGCGCTCGCCGTGCAGGGACGCTTTGCGGACTTCCGGGAGATTGGCGGGCTCATCGGCACGTCGGTGTCGGCGCTGTTCCTCTTTCTGATCGCCGCGATGAACCTGTTCGTGCTGCGCGGCGTGTGGCGCGCGTTCCGGCGTGTGCGGCGCGGCGAGCCGGTTCGCGAACAGGACGCCGATCTGCTCGCCGCCGCCGGCGGCCCGCTCGCGCGTGTCGCGCGGCCGCTGTTCAAGCTGATCGGCAAGAGCTGGCACATGTATCCGCTCGGCTTCCTGTTCGGCCTGGGCTTCGACACGGCCACCGAGATCGGCCTGATGGGCATCGCCGCGGCGGAAGCGGCGCGCGGCCTGCCGGTCTGGTCGATTCTCGTGTTTCCGATGCTGTTCACGGCCGGCATGTCGCTCGTCGATACCGCCGACAGCCTGCTCATGACCGGCGCCTACGGCTGGGCCTTCACGAAACCGCTTCGCAAGCTCTACTACAACCTCACCGTGACCTGCGTCTCGGTGCTGATCGCCGTGCTGGTCGGCGGCATCGAGTTGATCGGACTGATCGCCGGCCGGCTGCAACTGAGCGGCGGACTGTGGGACGTGGCCGGCGCGCTGTCGGAACACTTCGGGGCGCTCGGCTACGGCATCGTCGCGCTGTTCGTGGGGTGCTGGCTGCTGTCGGCGCTGATCTGGAAATGGCGCGGCTACGACGACCTCGACCAGAGCGTCACCGGCTGAAGCCACGGGCATTCTTCCTGCTGTAAGGATGGGCCAGCCGCCCATCCAATCCCGCATCGGGCGGCGACCAGGGAGACCCCACATGAACGACCCCCAAGCCGGCGCGGACTCGCCGCACCTCGACAGCGCCGAGCAGGAGCAGGCCGCCGAACATTCCGCGCCGCATCCGCTCGTGATCCACGAGATCGTGCGCGAGGAGGGCGAAGTGGCGATGGAACGCACCTTCGTCGCGCTGATGTTCTCCGCGCTCGCCGCCGGCCTCTCGATGGGCTTTTCCTTTCTCGTTCAGGGCGTTCTCGACAGCGCACTGCCCAAGCGTCCCTGGAGCGATCTGATATCGAGCTTCGGCTATACGATCGGCTTCGTGTTCGTGATTCTCGGCCGCCAGCAGCTGTTCACCGAAAGCACGCTGACGGCTGTGCTGCCGGTGCTCACGCGCCGCGATTTCGCGACGCTGTTCAAGACGCTGCGCCTGTGGGCAATCGTGCTGTTCTTCAATCTCGTCGGCACGAGCATCTTCGCGGCGATCCTGCAGATCCGCGGCGTATTCGCGCCGGACGTGACCGAGGCGCTCGCCGAACTCGCGATGACGCCGCTGTCCGCCGAATTCGGCGTGACTGTCGTGCGGGGCGTGTTCTCCGGCTGGCTCATCGCGCTGATGGTGTGGCTGCTGCCGAGCGCGCGTTCGGCGCGGCTGCTGACGATCCTGCTCGTGACCTATACCGTCGCGGTCAGCAAGCTGACGCACGTGATCGCCGGTTCCGTCGAAGCGGCGTATGCGGTGATGAGCGGCGCGGCGGGCATCGCGGACTATGTCTTCGTGTTTTTCGTGCCGACCCTGATCGGCAACATCATCGGCGGCGTGTCGATGGTAGCCATCGTCAATCACGCGGCGATCGCGCCGGAGATCGGCGGCGCGTCGCAGCGGAAGGCGGACCCCGACTAACCCAGGCTATTTGTTGTTGCCCGCACCAGTGCCGTACAGGCCGTTCTCGAAACCGGTATTGCCCTCGGGCTTCTGGTGCTTGCCCGAGGCGGCACGGCGACCCTGCGCCGCATCCTTCGACTGCGGCTTGTTCGATTCAATGACTGGACTGCCCGCAGACTCGGACGCGCCGTTCGCGCTCGAGTCGGACTGGCGGTTGTCCTGGCGTCCGGCGCCCGCGCCCTGGGTGATCTGCGCGACGCCGCAGGTACTGAACGCGGCGATCAGGCTCGCGAGGACGAGTCGAACGAACCGTTCGTGAGAAAGGCTGGACATGGCGGCTCCCGGCATGATCGAAATACGGTCTTTCGAGCAGGTTCGATGCCTGACGCCGCGAATCGTGAGATGCAGAACTGGCTGGGTACGCCCGGCTCGCAACGAAACCAAACGAAACGAGAGCGGGCGTCCACCGGGAGTCGCGCCTGTCGCGCGAATGGCGAAAGCGGCGGTTCAGGCCGCTTTCGCCCAAAGCCTGTTGGTCGGGCTCCTGCCGCGCGAACCCGAATGGCGCGGACCGGCATCGATCGTATCGAAGGCGACGCGCAGGGCTTCCGCGCGCTGCTTCTGCGCCGGCACCAGCGCATAGCCCTGGACGACCGCCGTCAGCCGCTCGCGCCAGTACTCGACGTTGAGCGTTCCGGATGCCTGGTTTTTCATGGTGCGGAGCTGCGCGAGCGCGCGCTCGATATGCTGAAGTTCGACATCGGCCATTGCCGAGGGCAAAAGGCTGCCCTTGGTCTCGCTTTTCTTCTTTTTCATCTGGTCTTCCTCTCGGCCGTGCAGCACCCCATCCGGCTCGCGGATCGCGTGCTGCCCCAGGCACCCCGTTCACCCGCGCATGTTTTTTAAATCTGTCGCGGGCGGCCTTTGCTCTTTTCTTCGGATGACCGATCGATGCCAGTTAACAACTGACTCGATCGTTAGCAAAAATGTACGCAATGACTGGCGGGTGGCTCCGTCTGTCATCGCACACTCGGGCGGGCGGAAGGTGCGGCATGAAACGTTGCCGCATGAGACGTGAAGAACCTTATTCGCTGCTTTCGGGCGGTTCCGCAGCCTTATTGCCGCTGCGGCGGATCTGCTCTTCCATCGCGAGATCGAGCTTGCTGACCTTGCGCGGCCTGGCCGGATCGCGGGCGTTGACGAACGCGACGAAGGCGTCCATGGGCATCGTGTCCGAGAGCCGGGCGGAGCCGGCGGCTGAGCGTTCCACGAGATAGAAGAGGCCGCCGGGCATCGACACCGCCGCGTAGTTCGGATTGCCGCTGCGCGTCTTGAGCCGTTCGACGGCGTTGATGGCTTGGGTGGAGCGCATGATCGCCGGGTTATTTCTCGGTGCTGTCGGTGCTGGGGGTGTCGGACGGCGCGCACTTCTTGCCCGCGCCCTCGATCCACAGATTCGACGCGTGGCGCTTGCCCGGATAGAAGCGGTAGGTGGTTTCGCCGTTGTCGTAGCGCACCTTGATGACGTTCGAATCGCCGAATTCGAGCATCACGCCTTGCGGGATGGACGTCTGCTGGTACTTGGCGTCGTGCTTCTTCGCTTCCGCGTCGATGCACTGGACGATACCGTTCACCTTGTCGTTGGTCGACGATTTCTCGACCTCGGGTTGTCCGGCATCTTCGTTGTGAAATTGCGCACAGGCGGCGATCAGCAAAGGCAGCGCGAGCGCCGCGGCAAGTTTTTTCATGGTCTTTTCCGTCTGGATCTCCCGGGGATCGCTCCCGGTCGAGGTGTCGGGCTGAACCCGGCATTAGAGCACACGCCCTTTACAGTTCGGACAGGTTCGCGAGCAGGCATCCCGGACGATGCAGCAAGGGCCGCGCCCGATTCGGGACGGATCACGCGTCGGGCGGCACGCCGAGCAGCGGCAGCGTCCCGCCGACGATCCCCGAAAACACCGGCCCGGCCACCGTGCCGCCGTAGTAACTGCTGCCGCCGGGTTCGTCGATCATCACGGCGACGATCAGGCGCGGATCGCTCATCGGCGCAATGCCGACGAAGGACGCGCGATACTTGTTCGCTGCATAGGCGCGCCCGATCTGCTTGCGCGCCGTGCCCGTCTTGCCGCCGACGCGATAGCCGTCGACCGCCGCCGCGCGTCCCGTGCCGTGTTCGCCGATGGCGCGCTCCAGCATGTCGCGCACCGCCCGCGCGGTGGCGGGTTGCGTGACCGGCAGCGCGTCGCGGCGCTTGTCGCCGGCGATCAGCGTGGCGGCGTGAAAGCGGCCGTCGCCGGCATAGGCCGTGTAGATCTGCGCAATCTGCACCAGCGACAGCGACAGGCCATAGCCATAGGCCATGGTGGCCTGCTCGATGGGCTTCCAGCGCTCGGGCGACCGCAGCCGGCCGGTGGCCGCGCCGGGAAAGGTCAGCTCGGGCGCGCGGCCGATGCCGTATTCACGATACTTGTCCCAGATCGTTTTCGCGGGCAGCTGCAGCGCGAGCTTCGTCAGCGCGACATTGCTGGACATCTGCACCGCCTCCGCCACGGTGATGACGCCGTGATTCGACGTGTCGTGAATGACGTTCGGCCCGATCTTGATCGTGCCCGGGCCGGTGTCGATGCGCGTGTCGGGCCGCACCTTGCCGAGATCGATGGACAGCGCGGCCACCAGCGGCTTGATGGTCGAGCCGGGCTCGAAGGTGTCGGTGAGCGCGCGGTTGCGCAACTGTTCGCCGGTGAGGCGCGTGCGGTCGTTCGGATCGAAGCTCGGGTAGTTGGCGAGCGCCAGCACTTCGCCGTTCTTCGCGTCCAGCACGACGACGCTGCCCGCCCGCGCCTTGTGCTTCAGGATGGCCGCCTTCAGTTGCGTATGCGCGAGCTGCTGGATGCGCCGGTCGATGGTCAGCTGAATGGTTTCGCCGTTCTGGGGCAGGTCGATCTCGCCGATCTGCGAGATCACCCGGCCAAGCCGGTCGCGGATCACTTCGCGTTGACCCGCTTCGCCGGTGAGGCGGGCGTCGGCGGCCAGTTCGACGCCTTCCTGGCCATGGTCCTCGTTGTTCGTGAAGCCGACCACGTGCGCCGCCGATTCCCCTTCGGGATAGAAGCGCTTGGTGTCCGGCACGAGCGTGATGCCCGCGCGTCCGATGGTCGCGATGCGCTCGGCGGCTTCCGCTTCCACCTGGCGCTTGAGCAGGACGAAGGCGCGGTTGCCGTCGATGCGCCGCTGCAATTCCTGCGGCGGCATGTCGAGCAGGCGCGCGATCTCGTTGCCGTGATCGCCGTCGAACAATTTGGGCGAGGCCCAGACTTCGTAAGTGGCGAGACTGACGGCGAGCATCGAACCGTTCCGGTCGACGATGCGCCCGCGCGTCGCCGACAGCGACAACGTCCGCTGATAGCGCTTCTGCCCTTCGCCGATATAGAACTTGTGGTCGATCACCTGCACCCACAGCGCGCGCGCGCCGAGCGCGAGAAACGCCGCCGTGACGCCGACGACGACCAGCCGTGAACGCCAGGCAGGCAAGGTGGTGGTCAGGACCGAACTGCGGTGATGCGTCTGGAAATCGCTGCCGCCGCGCGTCTTCTTCTTGAACATCGTTGTCTCACAAGTAAGCTAGGGAGTGCCGGCGGCGGGTTCCCCAATGATTCAGAACAGGCTTCAGGGCAGGCAGGACAAGGCGGCATCGAGCGCGGCGGCATCGTCGCCATCCGGCAGACGAATGCCGATCTCACTCGCGAGGATCTGCCGCAGCTCGGCCACGCTCGCGGCCACGCGGGCTTCGCTCGGCGCGCCGTCGTCGTGCGTGTGATGGATGTGCAGGCGCCCGTTGAACAGGCCGTAGCGCACGCCGGGCGCGAGGCGCGCGGCCAGCAGGTTGTGCACGAAGACCGATTGCGGGTAAGTGGACACGAAATGGTTGGCCATGTCGTAGTCCGCGTCATACTGCGGATCGAGATCGAAGTGATAGACGCTCGCCCAGTTGCCGTCCACCAGCGCCTTCAGGATGAACGCGGGCGGCTGGCCACTCGCGCCGTCTGCGTTCTCCAGCCGGAACGCGCCGTGCGGCGTGATCTGTTCGAGACCGGTTTCGAAGACGAGCGGCGCTGAAAGCACCATGCCGCCGAAACCGACATCGGCGAGATAGGTGCCTTCGTCGAGATCGACCAGCAGCAGCATGTGCGTGCGCGCAGGCAGGTTTGAGACGTCATGATTCCCCTCGCGCCCCCACAGCACGCGACCCGCGAAGCTGCGCACGCGAAAGCCCAGCGCGCGTAGAACGCTGCGCAGAAGCAGGTTGTGTTCGTAGCAGTAGCCGCCGCGTTCCTGCGTGACGAGCTTGCGCTGGATCGAGGCGAGATCCAGCCGGACCGGGCGGCCGAGCAGAACGTCGAGATTTTCGAAGGGGATGGCTTGAGGATGCAGCAGGTGCAGCGCGCGCAAGGTGTCGAGCGTCGCCGCCGGGCGCGCGGCGGCGGAAAAGCCGATGCGCATGAAGTAGGCGGCGAGGTCGGGTGAAATGTCGTGTGCGTTCATGTGGAGTCCGGGCAAGGGTCGGCTTCGATGTCTGTCGCCATGTCCGCGAGCGCTGTCGCAAGCGTGCATATCTTACTTCACGAAAGCATCGAAATTACAAAAAGCATACGCTGCTGTGCGGCCGTGCTTTCAACTGAGGTTCAGTTGAACTGTGACGCAACGCCGATGGTCTTTCCAAGGTTCAATACGCAACCGTGCAATTGATAAGGGGCGCCACACCATGTCGAAAGATGCAAACGAAGGGACTCAGCCGAATCAATCGAACCAACCGGAAAACGGCAAGCCGGCCAGCGAGACCTGCGCGGGCAAGCATCCCGCGCCGCCGTGCACGCTCGTCATCTTCGGCGCCGGAGGCGATCTCACCAAGCGCCTGCTGATGCCTTCGCTGTACAACCTCGCCTCGGACAAGCTGCTCGACGACGCGCTCGAGATCATCGGCGTGAATCGCGGCGAACGCGAAACCTCCGACTGGCGCGACGAGCTCACGCAATCGCTGCGCAAGTTCGCCTCCGACAAGGCCGCGACCTTCCACACGTCGAAGCTCGACGAGGAAGCCTGGAGCTGGGTCGAGCAGCGGCTCGAATACTTTCCCGGCGAGTTCACCGACGAGGACACCTTCAAGCGCCTCAAGGAACGTCTCGCGAAGGCCAAGTCGGGCAGCGTGATGTTCTACTTCGCGGTGGGCGCGCGCTTCTTCGAGCCGATCGTCGAGCATCTCGGCGCGGCCGGCTTGCTGGAGGAGAAGGACGGAAACTTCAGGCGCATCGTGATCGAGAAGCCGTTCGGCACGGACCTGGCAACGGCGCGCGAGCTGAACGCCTGCATTCTCAAGTACGCGCAGGAAACGCAGGTGTACCGGATCGATCACTTCCTCGGCAAGGACACGGTGCAGAGCATCCTGGCCGTGCGCTTCGCCAATGCGATGTTCGAGCCGGTGTGGCGGCGCGAATACATCGACAACGTTCAGATCACGGCGGCCGAGACGATCGGCGTGGAAGGGCGCGGCGCGTTCTACGAGCAGACCGGCGCATTCCGCGACATGCTGCCGAACCATCTGTTCCAGCTGCTTGGCATGGTAGCGATGGAGCCGCCCAATTCGTTCGATGCCGAATCCGTGCGCGACAAGAAAGCCGAAGTGTTCGACGCGATCCGTCCTCTGACGGCGCAGGACGTCGTGCTCGGTCAATACGAAGCGGGTCCGGCGGGGCCGGGGTATCGCGAGGAAGAGGGCGTGGCGCCCGACAGCCGCACCGAAACCTACGCGGCGGCGCGCGTGTACGTGGAGAACTGGCGCTGGGCCGGCGTGCCGTTCTATCTGCGCACCGGCAAGCGGCTGACCGAGCGCCGCACGGAGATTTCGATCACGCTCAAGGCGGTGCCGTTCCTGCTGTTCCGCGATACGCCCGTCGATGCGCTCACGCCGAATGTCTTCACGCTGCGCATCGATCCCGCGCACGGCACCACCTTCGACTTCAACGTGAAGGTGCCGGGTCCGCTGATGCAGATCGGCAAGGCGCGTTCGGCGTTCAATTACGCGGATTACTTCGCGGAGCGCGCGAACGTCGGCTACGAGACATTGCTGTACGACTGCATGCTCGGCGACGAGACGCTGTTCCAGCGCGCCGACAGCATCGAGACGGCGTGGGCCGCCGTCGATCACGTGCTGCATCCGGACAGCCCGTTGCCCGTGCACGGGTATGCGGCGGGCAGCACGGGACCGGCGCAGGCGGACCAGCTGCTGGCCGATGATGGCCGCGCGTGGCGCGCGCTGACCGATCCGGTCAAAAAGAACTGAACACCACTCGAACTTCACTGCAAGGACAACACACGTGAGCACAGAATCCAGAACCAGACAGAAAACCCACGTGACGGCGGACAAACTCGCGATCAAGGCGGAACGCATTCTCGCGATCGACATCGGCGGCACGGGGTTGAAGGCGGCGATCATTTCCGAGGATGGCCAGATGAAGAGCGACCGCCTGCGCGTCGCGACGCCGCAGCCGGCCAAGCCCGACGTGGTCGTCGAGACGCTGATGCAGCTGATCGCGCCGATCGTCGCCACGCCGCCGACGCATATCTCGATCGGCTTTCCGGGCGTGGTGCGCGACAACATCGTGCTGACCGCGCCGAATCTCGGCACGCCGGCCTGGCGCGGCGTGCCGCTCGCCCAGTTGCTGTCGGAGCGGCTCGGCGACGTCCCCGCGCGCATGATCAACGACGCCGAGATGCAGGGGCTCGCGGCCATTGAAGGACGCGGCATCGAGATGGTGCTGACGCTCGGCACCGGCGCGGGCACCGCGCTGTTCCGCGACGGCGAACTGATGCCGCATCTGGAGCTCGCCCATCATCCGATTGCGAAGGACAAGACCTACGACGAGTACATCGGCAACGCGGCGCGCGAGAAGGCCGGCAAGAAGCGCTGGAGCCGGCGCGTGGAGAAGACGATCGAGATCCTCGCGTCGCTCGTGAACTACGACAAGCTGTGGATCGGCGGCGGCAATGCCGCGCACATCAAGTTCAAGCTGCCGGACAACGTCGCGACGGTGTCGAATGCGGCGGGCATCGAGGGCGGCGCGCGGCTGTGGCATCCGCGCTCGGTGCGCGAGACGCGGCAATTGCCGCATTTCAACCAGCGTGAAGGGGCGCACTGATGGCAGGCGACAGCAAGTACGGACTGACGAGCACGGGCGGAGCGGACGCGTTCGAGGCACTGGCGAACATCGAACTTGTCGTCACCGATTGCGACGGCACGCTGCTCTACACCGACAAGGCGCTCGGCCAGCCCGCGATCGACGCCGTGCGCCGCCTGCAAGCCGCGGGCGTGCGCTTCACGGCGGCGAGCAGCCGGCCGGGCAAAGGCATGCGCCATATCGTCGAGGCGCTGGGCATCGATATGCCTTATGCGTCGTACAACGGCGGCAGTCTGGTCGAGCCGGGCACGTGGAAGGTGCTGTCGTCGCACAAGCTGCCGCGCGACGTCGTACAGACCTCGCTCGAAACGCTCGCGACGGCGGGTGTCGATGCGTGGGTGTTCATCGACGATGCGTGGTACCTGACCAATCCCGACGCGACCTATGTGCCGCTCGAAACCCGCACGGTGGGTTACGAAGGCGTGCGGGTTGCGCGTTTCGAGGACCTGGATCTCGCTGCGGTCGACAAGATCGTCGGGTCGACGGCCGATACCGCGCTGCTGTCGCGCGTCGAGACTGGCTTGCAGCAGCAATTGCACGAACGCGGCCACGCAGCCCGCTCGCAGACCTACTATCTCGACGTCACCAGCATCGACGCCAACAAGGGCACTGCGGTGCGCGAGCTGGCGCGGCTGGCCAACGTGCCGCTCGAACGGGTGGCCGTGCTCGGCGACATGGGCAACGACGTGCCGATGTTCGAGATCGCGGGCGTGTCGATCGTGATGGGACAGGCGTCGGACGCCGTGCGGCGTCAGGCGAGCCTTGTCTCGAAAAGCAATGACGAAGATGGCTTTGCGACGGGCGTCGAAGCGATCGTGGCGGCGCGCGCGGGCGGCTGAGCCACGTAGCCACGAAGGGCTTGACATCGACGCGAGGCGCTGCCGCTGCGAATGTGGCTGGGCGCGAGGCAGGCGGCTGCGTCGAAGGTCAGGAAATCCGCGGTAGGGCGTCTCAGGCGTTCGCCGCGGATCAGGCGGACGCTCGGTGTGGTTGAAGCAGTGGCAAGGAAGCCGGTGCGCTTAACGACGGCGCATCGGTGCGCGCGGGGCACCGCCGCCGGCACGCTCGTCCTTGTGACGGAAATTGATACGGCCTTTGGTCAGGTCGTAGACCGACAGTTCCAGCGTCACGCGGTCGCCGGCGAGAATCCGGATGTGGTTCTTGCGCATGCGGCCCGAGGCGTACGCGCCGACCACGACGCCGTTGTCCAGCGTCACGCGATAGCGGCTGTCGGGAAGGACTTCGTCAACGATACCGTCGAGTTCGATGAGTTCTTCTTTCGCCATATGAGGCTCCTGTGTAATGAATGATGGGTGCTGCCGCGCGTCCTGCGCCCGTGTTCGACCTGCTTCCGGCGCTGCGCTCGTCGCCGATGAGCAGCCGTGCGGCATTTCACTGGACGGCGTCGCAGCGGACTCGAAGGGCAATGCGATACGTGGCGCAACGGAAGCGCACCGCGTCTCTCTTCAGGCTCGTTGTGAGCTTGACGGCATAGGCCGGATGGACGTGCGGGCCGCGCAGGCGGCGCGCCGCGGCCGGCATGACCGGGACGGCGACGTCGGCGGACTGCGGTGCCGACGTGCAGTTAAAAAGCGGGTTATAGCGAAACGCGACGTGTCGCGCGATGAAGCTTGCAAAAAACTTTCAAATCTGTCTTCAGGCCGCGGCGCGTATATCGAACGCCTGACTGACATGCGGCCAAAGGGTCAAACTTGCAAGCCCTGGCGTTATTTTCGCCTAAAACGCTTGATTAGACAATGAAATTCGCCGGAAGGTTTCTGCAAGGGCGCTTTTTGCTACAACCACCCGGCCTTCTTGAAACGCCAGTACAGCACGACATCCACCACCAGCATGACAGCAATGCAGGCCGGATAGCCATATACCCAGTCAAGTTCGGGGATCGACTTGAAGTTCATGCCGTAGATGCCGGCGATCATCGTCGGCACGGCGAACAGCGCGGCGAAGGAACCCAGGCGTTTGGTCACCTCGCTTTCGGCCAGCGCGATCAGGCCCAGATTCACCTGGATCGCCGTGACGATCATTTCGCGCCGTCCCTCGATGGTCTTCACGATGCGCAGCAAGTGGTCGTACACGTCGCGGAAGTATTCCTGCATGCCCGAACACACGCCGGGCGACCTGCCGCCATACAGCTTGCTGACGGCTTCGAGCAAGGGCGCCGTGTGATGCTGGAGAATCGTCATGCGGCGCTTGAGCGAGTACAGGTCCTCGATGATCTCGCGCGACTCCACCGAACCCTTTTGCTCGAAGATGCGTTCTTCGACTTCGTCGAGTTCGGCGCCGAGCGTTTCCAGTACGGGGAAGTAACGGTCCACGACGGCATCGAGCAGCGCATACATCACGAAGGCGGGACCGTGCTTGAGCAGATGCGGTTCGCGCTCGCAGCGCTTGCGCACTTCCTGGAAGCCCTGCGTGGTCCTGTTGCGCACCGAGAGCACATAGTTCTTGCCGACGAACACGTTCATCTCGCCGACCAGCACGTCGCCTTCTTCGTCGAATTCGACTGTGTGAAAGACCGCGAACAGCGAGTCGCCGTACTCCTCGATCTTCGGCCGCTGATGACCGTTCTGCGCGTCCTCGACCGCCAGTTCATGCAGCCCGAACTGCTGCGTCAAGTGGGCGAGTTCGCCGGGACCGGGCTCCTTCAATGCAACCCAAATGAAAGAGTCGGGACGATCGCGATAGGCATTGATGTCGTCGATGGGCACATCGGCGAGCTTTCGGCCGTTCTCATAAACCGCGCAGTTGACCAGCATGGGGCGCCCTTTTTTATATCGATTTCTTGTTATCGATGTGACGCTATCGATGTGACCCGGCCACGCGTCGATGGGCGCTCGGGGGGCGCGAGCGCGTGGCCTCCATCCGTTGAATCTTAGCCCAAACGGCTGATTCCAACCGGCGACGCCGAGCGCATTCCGGCCAGGAAGCGGGAGCAATCAGGATGCCTTGACATCCACCCACGCCATCGTGGCTTCGTCGCCCATGAGGAATGCGCGGTTCGCTTCGGCCGCCGCGCGCAGATGATCCCAGACCGTCGTGATGCGCTTCAGCTTGCGTAGATCCTCGCGGCAGGAGAGATAGAACGCGCGCGTCACGATGATCTCGTCGGGCAGCACCGGCACGAAGCGCGCGTCCGACGACGCCATGAAGCCCGGCAGGATGGCCAGCGCCCGGCCCTGCAGCGCCGCGAAGTATTGCGCGATCACGCTCGTGCTGCGCCAGCGCGAGATCGCGCCCGGCACCGCGCGTTCGAGATACAGCAGTTCATAGCTGAAGGCGAGGTCATCGATATAGCTGGCGAAGCGATGCTGGCGCAGGTCGTCGGTGGTGCGGATCGGCGCGTGGGCCGCGAGATAGTCGGCGGTGGCGTAGAGCCTCAGGCGGTACTCGCAGAGCTTCGTATAGACATACTGGCCCTGTTCGGGACGTTCGAGCGTCACCGCGATATCGGCCTCGCGTTTCGACAGGCTCACGAAATGCGGCACCGGCAACAGGTCGATGGTGATGTTCGGGTGCGCGTCCTGAAAGCGCGCGAGTTGCGGGGCGAGAAAGAAGCAGCCGAAGCCTTCGGTCGAGCCGACCCGCACGTGGCCCGAGAGCGCATGCCCCGTGTTCGCGATCTGCTCGGTGGCGGACTGCACCGTGGTCTCGATGGAATCGACATAGGCCAGCAGGCGTTGTCCTTCTGCGGTCAGGATGAAGCCGCTGCTGCGCGACTTGTCGAACAGCAGGGTGCCGAGCGCGTCTTCCAGCGCCCGCACGCGCCGCGCGACGGTCGTGTAGTCCACGCCGAGCCGCTTCGCCGCGCCGCTGGCACGCTGCGTCCGGGCGACTTCGAGGAAGTAGCGCAGGTCGTCCCAGTTGAGGCGGGCGAGGTCGGGCGGAGCGGATGGCATCGGATTTTTTTGCATATCGATCGGGTGTTTTTATCGCGCCATGATGGACTTTTGCATAACTATACTCAGGAAGCGAGCCTGCATCATTGCGGGCTGCATACCAACAAGACGGAGACACGATGCTTTTTCTTCCAGCGCCCGCGCGGCGCGTCTCTTCGCCTGTCCTCGCTGTTTCCTTCCACCTTTCCTGCCCGTCGGCAATTTCCCACGCAAGGAGTGACTCGTGAATATCGCTGCTGAACATCCGGCGCAGAATGTGTCTGTCCGCACGGCCAAGCTGCTGATCGACGGCCAGTTCGTCGAATCGAAGAGCGCGGAATGGCGCGACATCGTCAATCCGGCCACGCAGGACGTGGTCGGCCGCGTGCCGTTCGCGACGATGGACGAAGTGGATGCCGCCGTCGCTGCGGCGCACAAGGCGTTTCAGACCTGGCGCACGACGCCGCTCGGCGCCCGCATGCGGCTGATGCTGCGCTTCCAGGACCTGGTGCGGCAGAACCAGAAACGCATTGCGCAGACGCTCACCGCGGAGCAGGGCAAGACGCTCGCCGACGCCGAGGGCGACATCTTCCGCGGCCTGGAAGTCGTCGAGCATGCGTGCTCGATCAGCACCTTGCAGCAGGGCGAATTCGCCGAGAACGTCGCGGGCGGCGTGGATACGTACACGCTGCGCCAGCCTATCGGCGTCTGTGCCGGCATCACGCCGTTCAACTTCCCGGCGATGATCCCGCTATGGATGTTCCCGATGGCCATCGTGTGCGGCAACACCTTCGTGCTGAAGCCCTCCGAGCAGGATCCGCTCTCGACCATGGAGCTGGTCGAACTGGCGCTCGAAGCCGGCGTGCCGCCCGGTGTGCTGAACGTCGTGCATGGCGGCAAGGAAGTGGTCGATGCGATCTGCACGCATCCCGAGATCGAGGCGATTTCCTTCGTCGGCTCGACGGCTGTCGGCACGCATGTCTACAACCTCGCGAGCCAGCACGGCAAGCGCGTGCAGTCGATGATGGGCGCGAAGAACCACGCCGTCGTCCTGCCCGACGCCAACAAGGAGCAGACTCTCAACGCGCTCGTCGGCGCGGGCTTCGGCGCGGCGGGACAGCGCTGCATGGCGACGTCGGTGGCGGTGTTCGTCGGGGCGTCGAAGGAGTGGGTGCTGGAACTGGTCGAGAAGGCGAAGACGCTCAAGGTCAACGGCGGCGCGGAGCCGGGCACGGATGTCGGCCCGGTGGTCTCGAAGGCGGCGAAGGAGCGCATCCTCGGGCTGATCGGTCAGGGCGTGGAAGAGGGCGCGACGCTCGCGCTCGACGGCCGGAACATCGGCGTGAAGGGTTATGAGCAGGGCAACTTCATTGGGCCGACCATCTTCACGGGCGTCGATACCGAGATGACGATCTATACGAAGGAGATCTTTGGTCCGGTGCTGTGCGTGCTCGAAGCCGAGACGCTGGACGATGCCATCGCGCTCGTCAACCGCAATCCGATGGGCAACGGCGTCGGCCTGTTCACGCAGAGCGGTGCGGCGGCGCGCAAGTTTCAGAGCGAGATCGACATCGGTCAGGTGGGCATCAACATTCCGATTCCGGTGCCGGTGCCGTCGTTCAGTTTCACGGGTTCGCGCGGCTCCAAGCTCGGCGATCTGGGACCGTACGGCAAGCAGGTCGTGCAGTTCTACACGCAGACGAAAACGGTCACGGCACGCTGGTTCGACGACGCCACCGTGAACGACGGCGTGAACACCACCATCGCACTGAAATAACGACAAGGAGGCAGCGATGAAGATTGGTTTCATTGGTCTCGGACACATGGGCGGCCCGATGGCCGCCAACCTGCTGAAGGCGGGGCACGCGCTGACGGCATTCGATCTCGTGCCGGCCGCGCTGGACGCGGCGCGGTCGGCGGGTGCGACGCTCGCCGAGTCGCCGCGTGCGGCAGCGGAGGGCGCGGAAGTCGTCATCACGATGCTGCCCGCGGCGCAGCACGTCAAAGCCGTCTACCTGAACGATGACGGCGTACTCGCGGGCGTCGCGAAGGGCGTGCCGCTGGTGGACAGCAGCACGATCGACCCGGCTACGGCGAAGCTGATCGGCGAGGCGTCGGCGCAGCACGGCAATCCGTTCGCGGACGCGCCAGTGTCGGGCGGCGTCGTCGGGGCGCAGGCGGGCACGCTGACCTTCATGGTCGGCGCGGACGAAGCGCTGTTCGACACGCTCCGCCCGGTGCTGAGCGGCATGGGCAAGAACATGGTGCACTGCGGTGAAACCGGCACCGGCCAGATTGCGAAGATCTGCAACAACCTGCTGCTGGCCATCTCGATGATCGGCGTGGCTGAAGCCATGAAGCTGGGGGAAACGCTAGGTATCGATCCGTCGAAACTGGCGAGCATCGTGAACACTTCGACGGGACGCTGCTGGAGCTCGGATACGGGTAATCCCTATCCGGGGATCGTCGAGACGGCGCCGGCTTCGCGCGGCTATGCGGGCGGCTTCGGCGCCGATCTGATGCTGAAGGATCTGGGTCTCGCCGTCGATGCCGCCCGCGCTGCAAAACAGCCTGTTTTCATGGGCGCGCTGGCGCAGCAGCTTTATCAGTCGATGAGCCAGCAAGGCCTGGGCGGACTGGATTTCTCGGGCATCATCAAGTTGTACGCGAAGAACTGATAGCGGCCATCGGTATCAAACGAGGAGGGTGGCGAGACGACCGTGCGTGCCGATCCTGCCCTCCGTTTATAACCGTTTTGTTCAGTTGCACTGCACAACGCGTCGCGCAATCCGTTATTGGGAAAGACCATCGGGAATACGATGATTCGCTTTCCAGAAAATTGTCCTATTCTGAAAGCACGACGCCCGTCTGCCGTTCGATACGAACGCTCCGGTAGCGCCACGGTGCTGGTAGAACGCCCGTCATTTTCGGGCAATCAGATGAGGAGTACGCGATGCAAGTTACACGTCACTTGAACATGGAATTGCGGCACGCCACGGTGCCGACTTATGTCGCCAGCTATTTCTTTCCGTTGCTGCTTTTGGCATACGAAGTATGGCGAGTGGGATCCTGGGTTGCAGTGAACGGCTTCAACTTCATGAACTTCAACGCGATGGGTTATGAATTCGCGCTGATGGTCGCCGTGTTCTGCATGCAAGTCATCGTGGAAATCGCGTTCCTCGCAGGCGCTGTGCTGACTCGACACAAGGATGTCGGTCATCGACTGGCCAATCTCTCGCTGGGCCTGTTCTGCTCGATGGTCGTCCTCGGATTCGATCTTGCACTGCAATATGGTTTGAGCGGCAACTAAGTCTCACGCCGTATTTCGAAGGACCAAACGAAACGCCGGTTGCGCATGCGCAACCGGCGTAATTTTTTGTGCACGGCTGCAGGCATCAACCGCCCGCAGCACTCGCTAATGCCGGCGGCGTCTCGGAGCGTTGTTCATAGCATTTCATGTCCGCATCCTTGAGCGCGCTGCGCAAGCCTTCTTCGACGACCGGATGATAGAAAGGAAGCTTGAGCATTTCATCGAGCGTCAGGTCGAGTTGCAGCGCCCACGCAAGCAGATGCCCGAGATGTTCCATCGCCGGACCGCAGCCTTGCGCGCCACGCAGCTTGCCGGTCTTCGCGTCGGCGTAGACGTGCAGCAGTCCGCGGTTCTGCCGCATCACGCGACTGCGGCCCTGATCCTCGAACGACGCTTCTCCCGTTACCGTCATCTGTTTCTCGAGATCGTCATAGGATGCGCCGACTATCACCACCTGCGGCTCGCAGAAGACCAGTGAGAACGGCACCTTGCGCTTGATCGCCTGCACGTCGGGGAAGCGCGCGGCGTTGTCGCCTGCGAGCTTGCCTTCGTCGGCGGAGTCGTGAAGCCAGGGGCGTGTGCCGTCGCAATCGCCTGCAATGAAGATCGTGCTGTCGCCGCATTGCATCGTGGTTTCGTCGAATAGCGGCACGCCCTTGTCGTTCAATGCGATGCCCGTCTTGTCCAGTGCCAGCGCTTTCAGGTTCGGGGCGCGGCCCGTGGCCGCCAGCACGAAGTCGAAGCGTTCGGTCCGCGGCTCGCCTCCCGGTGAGGTGAAGCGCAAGGTCGGTTGGTCGTCTTCCAACGACATCGCATCGAACTTCGCGTCCGGATCGAAGTAGAACTCGTCGGCGAGCGCTTCTCTCAGCGCGTCGCGTACCGGCGCATCCGTGAGCGCGGCCACGCTGCCGCCCTTGCCGAACACAAAGACGTCGACATCCAGACGGGCCAGTGCCTGGCCCAGTTCCAGCGCGATCGGTCCCGCGCCGAACACCGCGATCTTCGCGGGCAGCGCGTGCAGTTCGAACAGGTCGTCGCTGGTGATGAGCTTGTCGCCAAAGACCTTGAGTTCGTCCGGCACGCTCGGCGCCGCGCCCGTCGCGATGACCACGCGCGCCGCTTCGATACGCGTGTCGTCGCCGACCATCAACCGCGTCGGCGATTCGAAGCGCGCCTGGCCGCGCACGATGCAGTCGTCGGGAAACGACTCCACTTCGTCCAGCACGCTTTTGACGAAGTGATCGCGCTCGCGCCGCACATAATCGAGCGCGTGTTCGCGATTTACTTCCAGCGCATGCGTGCCCTCGATGCCGCGCGCCGCCAGCGACCGCGCTTCGTGCAAACCGTTCGCCGCCGCGAGCAGCAGCTTGGACGGCATGCAGCCGACCCTCGCGCAAGTCGTGCCGAACTCGCCGCTCTCGATCAACACCGCGCTCGCGCCCGCGAGCCGCGCCGCGCGAAACGCCGCCATGCCGGCCGTCCCCGCGCCGATCACCGCCACATCCACCTTCATGTCCTTCATAAGCTTCCCCGTGTTGCTGCCATCGTTCAGCCGTTGTCGGCAAAGCCCGGATAGAGCGTCATGCCGCCATCGACGAACAGGGTCGTGCCGACGACGTAATCGCTGTCGTCGGAGGCGAGCCAGACGGCCGCCCGGCCTATGTCGTCGACTTCGCCGATGCGTCCGTATGGAATCAGCGTCAGCAGCTTCTCGAGTTGCTCTGGCTGGTCCCAGGCTTCGCGGTTGATCGGCGTGCGAATGGCGCCGGGCGCGATGCCGTTGACGCGGATCCGCTGCGGCGCGACTTCCTGGGCGAGCGATTTCATCATCATCTGGATGCCGCCCTTCGACGCCGCATAGTTCACGTGCCCCGCCCACGGAATGACTTCGTGCACGGAACTCATGCAGATGATCTTGCCCAGCGCCTTTGACACGTCGCGCATGCCGCGCCGCTCGAATTCGCGCACGGCGCGCTGGGCGGTGAGGAATTGGCCGGTGAGATTGGTGTCGATGACCTTCCGCCAGTCGGCAAGCGTCAGTTCGGTGAATTTCGCGTCCTGCTGCAAGCCCGAATTCGCGATCACGATATCGAGCGTGCCCCAGCGCCGCACGACGGCGTCGAACATGGCGTCCACTTGCGCTTCATCGGCGACGTCCGCGCCGACCGCGAACGCTTCGCCGCCTTTTGCGCTGATCGCGGCGGCGAGCTTCTCGGCGGGTTCGGCATGCGAGTGATAGTTGATGGCGACGTGCGCGCCCGCGTCGGCGAGTGCGTGCGCCACGCCTTCGCCGATACCCGAGCTTGCGCCCGTCACCAGCGCAATCTGACCTGCGAGGGGTTTGTGCATATGCTCCGTCCGTGTCTGAGGGTGACGGATCGGGAGCAAGGCATGCGCCCGCGCTTCAGCCGCCGGTCAGCCCCTGATACACCTCCGCGTATTTGAGCGCGGCCGCTTCCCAACTGAAGCGCTGGTCCATGCCGCGCCTGACCACCGTCTTCCAGTCGGCGCGCCGCTGTTTCAGCGCGAAGGCACGGCGGATCGAGGCGACCATGG
Organism: Caballeronia sp. LZ043; assembly: GCF_031451075.1. Taxonomy (NCBI): domain Bacteria; kingdom Pseudomonadati; phylum Pseudomonadota; class Betaproteobacteria; order Burkholderiales; family Burkholderiaceae; genus Caballeronia; species Caballeronia sp. LZ043. Next base: position 624,304 of record NZ_JARUXT010000004.1, read on the forward strand.
TGGCGCGATCGAACGTGTCGAAGACGAAGCCGGTGGCGAGATCGTCGGCGAGATTTTCGAGCGAGCAATCCGTCACGGTGTCCGCCAGCCCGCCCACGCGATGCACGAGCGGCAGCGAGCCATACGCCAGGGCGTACAGCTGCGTGAGCCCGCACGGCTCGAAGCGCGACGGCACCATCACCACGTCGCTGCCGGCGATGATCGAATGCGACAGCGTCTCGTCGAAGCCGAGTTCCACCGCCACCGCGCCCTGATGCGCCGCCGCCGCGTTCTTCATGCCGGTTTCGAGCGCCGGATCGCCGGTGCCGAGCACGACCAGTTGCCCGCCGCGCTGCACGATGTCCGGCACCACCGACAGCAGCAGATCCAGTCCCTTCTGTTCCGTCAGCCGGCTGACGACGCCGAACAGCAGCGCGTTGTCGTCGCGTTCCAGGCCCATGCGTTCCTGCAACGCGGACTTGCACTTCGACTTGCCGGAGACGCGCGTGGGCGTGTATTTCGTCGCGATGGATTCATCCACGGCCGGACTCCAGATGGCGTAATCGACGCCGTTCAGGATGCCGGTGATGTCGTGCGTGCGCGTCTGCAGCAGGCCGTGCAGGCCCGCGCCGTGAGCCTGCGTCTGGATCTCGCGCGCGTAGGTGGGGCTGACCGTGGTGATTCGATCGGCGTAATACAGCCCGGCCTTCAGGAACGACACGAGGCCATAGAACTCGACGCCATCCACCGCGAAAAAATCGCCGGGCAGTTGCAGCGCGCCGAATTCCGACGCCGGAAACGTACCCTGGTAGGCGAGGTTGTGGACCGTCATCACGCTGGCGGTCTTCGCGGCGCCCGCGCGTTCGAACGCGCGCAGATAGGCGGGCGCGAGCCCCGCATGCCAGTCGTGCGCATGGACGATGTGCGGCTTCCAGGCGGGATCGGCGCCCGTCGCGATGCGTGCGGCCGCCCAGCCGAGCAGCGCGAAGCGGCGGTCGTTGTCGGCGTAGGGGCGGTGAGCCGCGTCGAGATAAGGGTTGCCCGGGCGGTCGTAGAACGGGTCCGCCCGCACGACGTACACAACCACCCCGTGCGGCGCCAACACGCCGCGTTCGAGCCGGATCTGGCCGACTCCAAACGCCGCGCCCAGATCGGCGACCGGCTGCAGGTCGTCGAGCCCTGCAAGCACGGCCGGGAAGCCCGGCAGTACGACCCGCGCGTGCGTGCCCAGTTGCGACTGCGCGGGCGGCAGGGCGCCGACCACGTCGGCGAGACCGCCGGTCTTCAGCAGCGGAAACATTTCTGCTGCGGCATGCAGCACGCGTACGGTCATCGGCGCTCCCGTCGATTGATGGTCATGGTGCTCCCGCGTCTATCCCTGCGACAGTCGCGCGAGCGCGTCCCGCGTGATGAGCGTGACACCCGACTCCGTGCGGAAGAAGCGCGCGGCGTCGTCGTCCGGATCCTCGCCCACCACGAGTCCCTCGGGCACCGTGCAACCGCGGTCGATCACGACGCGCTGCAGCCGGCAACTCGGCCCGACGGTTACCTGCGGCAACAAGACTGCCTCATTGATGTTACAGAACGAGTGCACCCGCACCGCCGACGAAAACACCGACTTCGACACTTGCGAGCCCGAGATCACGCAGCCGCCGCAGACCAGCAGGTTGGTGATGGCGCCTTGCTGGCCGTTGAGGTCGCGCACGAACTTGCCCGGCGGAAGCTGCTCCTGATTGGTCCAGATGGGCCACTTGCGGTCATAGAGATCGAGCTCCGGAATGGTGGAGGCGAGGTCGAGATTCGCTGCCCAGTAGGCATCGACGGTACCGACATCGCGCCAGTACGCGGGCGCTTCCGGGTCGCTCGACGACGTCACGCACGACATGCTGAACGGATGCGCGATGGCCTTGCCGGTCGTCACGACGCGCGGAATGATGTCCTTGCCGAAGTCGTGATCGGTATTCGAGGTCTCGATATTGTCCTGCAGCATCTCGTACAGATACTTCGCGCTGAACACATAGATGCCCATGCTCGCGAGCGCGACATCGGGCTTGCCGGGCATCGCGGGGGGATCGGCGGGCTTCTCCAGGAAGTCGGTCACGCGGCGGTTCTCGTCGACGTGCATCACGCCGAACGCCACCGCGTCCATGCGCGGCACCTCGATGCAGCCCACCGTGCAGTCCGCGCCGCTCTCGACGTGATCCAGCACCATGCGCGTGTAGTCCATCTTGTAGATGTGATCGCCCGCCAGCACGATGACGAATTCCGGGCCGATCGAACGGATGATGTCCATGTTCTGGTACACGGCGTCCGCCGTGCCGCGGTACCAGCTCGAATCGACGCGCTGCTGCGCCGGCCAGATATCGATGAACTCGTTGAACTCGCCGCGCAGGAAACCCCAGCCGCGCTGCATGTGGCGGATCAGCGAGTGAGCCTTGTACTGGGTGACGACGGCGATGCGGCGAATGCCGGAGTTGAGACAGTTGGACAGCGCGAAATCGACGATGCGGTACTTGCCGCCGAAGTGGACGGCAGGCTTCACGCGCTTGTCGGTGAGTGGTCCGAGGCGGGTGCCGCGCCCGCCGGCGAGGACGATTGCGAGGGTCGACTTCTGCAAATCGGTGCGATTCTTGATCAGCGTCTCCATTCCTGCCTCCTGATTTGACCTGCGACTATGGATGTCCTGCCGAGAGTTCGTCCTCGTGTTCGTGTGTCTGATTTCCAGGCCGGGGAGTGCGTGCGTTGCGCGGCGTGTCGCGCTGTCATTCACGCATTATCAGGCGGCGTGGCCCTTCCTGTGCGGAAGTCGGCTGGTTTTTTGCCGGACGTTCGTCCTTGCTGTGGACCTGTGCCGTTCGTCGGATGATCTATACCATGCCGCGGACGTTCCGGCCGAGCAAGGCGCATGCCGAATTGCGCAAAGCAGTCTTGCCATGCCCGATATGACCGGCGTCGATGTTCGCGACGCTCGACAAGCAAGGTTCGCCGATTTTTAATGACGAGGCCGTGCCGCAGTGCGTCGAGGCACGGCACAATACAAGACACGCGATGCCGGCGGGCGTCCTGAAGGGGCCGTCTGAGGCAGACCTTTGGCGCGCACCCGCGATCGCTGCACTGCAAGGCGACGTTTCGTCGGACCGAACAACTGGAACCAAGCGGGAAATCAGAATATGAACAACGTCCTGAGCGTTCAATCGCATGTGGTGTTCGGCCATGCGGGCAACAGCGCGGCGGTCTTTCCCATGCGGCGGCTGGGCGTCAACGTCTGGCCGCTCAACACCGTGCAGTTCTCCAATCACACGCAGTATGGCCGCTGGACCGGCAGCGCCTTCGATGCCGACGAGTTGCAGAGCGTGATCGAAGGGATTGGCGCGATCGGCGTGCTGGGGCGCTGCAATGCCGTGCTCTCGGGTTATCTCGGCGCGCCCGAGCAGGGCCGCGCGGTGGTCGAGATCGTGAAGATGGTCAAGGCGGTGAATCCGCACGCGCTCTTCTTCTGCGATCCGGTCATGGGCCAGACGGGCGGCTGCACGGTCGCGCCCGGCATCGAGGACTTCCTCGTCACCACGATGCCCGGCATCGCCGACGCGCTGATGCCCAATCACGTCGAACTGGAAAAGCTCGTCGGACGCAGCATCGAAACCGTGGAAGAAGCGGTGGACGCCTGTCGCGAGGTCATTGCGCGCGGGCCGCGCATCGTGCTCGTCAAGCATCTGCTCGACCGCAACAGCCGCGCCGATACCTTCAACATGCTTGCAGTCGGCCCGACCGAGGCGTGGTTCGCGCAACGTCCGCTGTATCCGTTCGCGCGCCAGCCGGTCGGCGTCGGCGATCTGACGAGCGGCGTGTTCGTCGCGCGCACGCTGCTCGGCGATTCACTCCGCAACGCGCTCGAACACACACTCGCGGCCGTCAACGCAGTGGTCAAGGCCACCTACGAGGCCGGTCGGTACGAGCTGGAGATCGTCGCGTCGCAGGACGAGATCGCGAAGCCCACCGACCGCTTTCCCGCCATCCGCGTGATGGGCTCCGAAACCGTCAAGCGGGCCTGACTAGCTCGCCTCGGTCGCTTCAAGCAAGCCGAAACGCCAGGACAGCCTGCGCGTCGCGGCCAGCAACGTGCGCGCGAGCGGGCCGTCGGCGGCGCTGTCGAAACCGCCCGCCGAACCGATCAGCGCCAGCACCAGGCACACGCTGCCGGTGTGATCGAAGACCGGCGCGGCCAGCGAGTGAATGCCGGGGACCGGTGCATCGAGCGCCGTATCGAAACCCTGCTCGCGGATGCGTGACAACGTTACGTGATAGTCACCGTCGTCCGTCGTGGCGAACGATGTCGGCGCCACGCCCGCGAGGCGGATGCCGTCCTGTTGCAGCAGACTCGTCCGCACTTCATCCCCGAGATGCGCCGCGAAGACTCGCCCAATGGCCGTGTTCACGAGCGACATCGCGGTGCCGATGCGCAGGCTCACGTGCTGCGGCCGCGCCGATTCCTCCAGCCGGATGACCGTCGGTCCGAGCGGCCCCAGCGTGGCGGCCGCGACCGTCATCGACGTATCCGCCGCGAGCGCGACGATCTCCGCTTCGGCATCGCGGACCGGCGAGAGCCGTTGCAGCGCGATCAAACCCAACTCGCGGCTCAATGGCCCCGCGTGGAAGCGCCCGGCGTCGTCGCGCGACAGCAGGCCGACCTTCACGAGGCTCACCAGATGCGCGAACGCCTTGGCCGGCGGCATGCCGGCCGCCGCCGCGAGGTCGCGCAGCAGCAGCGGGCCGTCTGCCGCCACCAGCGCGTGCAGGAGATCACCGGTCGCATCGAGGGCGTTGATGCCGCGCTGCGGACGGGCGTCGGGAGCGTGCGTCGTCATGACAAGGCGGCGGTGAGGTCGCGTGCCGCATGCCGCAGCGCCTGCGCCAGTGCGCCGTTCCAGGCGACGTCGCACAGGCCGGTCGGACCGATCGCGGTCAGCGCCAGCTGCATCTTTTGCGCGGCGTCGAACACCGGCACGCTCATGCTGCTGACGCCCGGACTCGGCGCATCGATGCCGCGTTCGATGCCACGCGCCCGGATTTCGTCGAGCCGCGCGTTCAGGCTCGGCAGGTCGGCTTCCGCCTGATGCGCCTGCATGGCCGAGACGCTGGCGGGGGTGTCGAAGGCGAGGAAGATCCGGCCCGTCGCCGTGGCCGGCAGCGACATCACCGTGCCGACATGCAAATTGACATGCAAGGGCTGGCCGCCGCGTTCGTAGCGCACGATAGTCGGCCCCTGCGGCCCGGCTACGCTGACTGCCACGCTCATGCCGGTCTCCAGCGCCAGTGCCGCGACGCGCGGCGCCGCCGCCCGGTACGCCGGCTGCTGCTCCAGGTTCATGACGCCCAGGCGCAACGAGAGCGGGCCGGGTTCGTAATTGCCGGTCAATGCATCGCGCTTCACGAGCCCGAGCCGCGTCAGGCTGACGAGATAGGTGTGCGCCTGCGCTGTGGACATCGCGGCGGCGTCGGCAAGCGCACTGAGCGCAAGCGGTTCGCGCCGCTTCGCGAGAGCGTCGAGCAGGCGCGCGCCGACTTCGACGCTTTGAATGCCGCGCTGCTGTTTCGTTTCGACGGGTGCCGCATGCTGCGCAGCGGATAGGAGACGGGCCAAAGTGCGTTCCGTGATGGGAAGTAACTGGGCGGCTCGACCGAACGGCCGATGCCCTTCAGTATTTACCCGAAATTTGTCTATGGCAATTGTACTTGCTGTTGACAAAGTCTGGGCTCGCATCGATCATCGGTTCATCCTCACAAGACTGGACGAGACACGATCATGGCAAAGGCTTTCGCATCGCAGGCAGATCTGCAGGAGAAGAAGATCACCTTCACGCAGCTCTCCGACAACGCGTACGCCTACACGGCGGAAGGCGATCCGAACTCGGGCGTGATCGTCGGCGACGACGGCGTGCTGATCGTCGATACCACCGCGACGCCTGCGATGGCCCAGGACCTGATCGAAAAGATTCGCGGCGTCACCGACAAACCCATCAAGTACGTCGTGCTGTCGCACTACCACGCGGTGCGCGTGCTGGGGGCATCGGCGTATTTCAAGGAAGGTGCGCAGGAAGTGATCGCGAGCCGCGGCACTTACGAGATGATCGTCGAGCGCGGCGAGCAGGACATGAAGTCGGAGATCGAACGCTTTCCGCGTCTGTTTGCGGGCGTCGAGACGGTGCCCGGTCTCACCTGGCCGACGCTGGTTTTCGAGCGCGAGATCACCTTGTTCCTCGGCAAGCTCGAAGTGAGGATCGCGCATCTCGGTTCGGGTCACACGAAGGGCGACACTGTGGTCTGGCTGCCGTCGCAGAAGGTGCTGTTTTCAGGCGATCTGGTGGAGTACGACGCAGCCTGCTATTGCGGCGACGCGCAGCTCGAGGATTGGCCCGCGACGCTCGAAGCCTTGCGCGCGCTCAATGCGGACAAGCTGGTGCCGGGACGCGGCCCGGCGTTGCTGTCGCCGGCGGATGTGAACAAAGGACTCGACTATACGAAGGACTTCGTCACGACGCTGCTTCAGGCGGGCCGCGAGGCGGTTGCGCAGAAGCTCGACCTGAAGGGTGCGATGGCGCACGCGCGCAAGTCGATGGATGCGAAGTTCGGTCACGTCTTCATCTATGAGCACTGTCTGCCGTTCGACGTGTCGCGCGCTTATGACGAAGCCAGCGGCATCCGCCATCCGCGCATCTGGACCGCCCAGCGCGACCAGGAGATGTGGGCCGCGCTGCAGGACTGACGAGGCGCTTACGCCTGATAAGGGTTGGCCGCCGCCATCGCCTTGAAGTTCTCGGGCGTCGAGAAAGCCAGATACTCGGCCTGCATGTCGGGCGTGAGGAATTCGAGCATCGTCGAGTTCTCGATCCACAGTTCGATCACGTGGAAGAAGTTGTTGCCGCGCGTGCAATGCACCGCGCGCCAGCCTTCACGCTCGCCAATCGCGATGACTTCCGCGCTCGTCCGGGGCGTCGCAATCGCCATATGGAAGGCGCTGTAGCGCGGCCGCGCTGCGGTGTCCGCGCCGTAGCCCACGCTTTCTTCCTCACCGCCGCCCGGCGTGATCACGCGGTCGCCTGGATATACCTCGATGATGCTGCCGCGCTCGTCGCCCGCGACGGCCATCCACGCGTCCGGGAACGGCGAGAACGGCGCGGCGAAGCCATCCCAGAGTTCGGCCAGCACCTGCGCGACGTGTTTCGGATCGTTGGCGGGTATGGAGGCATGGAAAATCATCGCGGGAACTCCTTTGGGTAACGAAGGAACGGCGGTGTGGATTGTTCCAGAGTCCTTTGTTATGAGTGTTTCCGCATGCGTCGTGCGTGTGCGCTTTTCCGACTGCCGAACCGGTCAGGCGACCAGAAACGCGACGATGGCATCGCATACTCGACCGAACATCTGCGTGCCGGTCACGGTCACGCAGCCGCGCGCGCGGGCCGCTTCAATGAACGGCGTCAACGGCGGCTTGGTCACGACGTCGCCGACGAACGTGGTGGGCGCAAGGCGCGAGACGTCGATCGGCAGCGGATCGCCCGCGCGCATGCCCGCCGGCGACGCATTCACGATCAGTTCATAGGTTTCCGCGCCCGCATCGTCCGCGACCTGCACCGCGCCGCGTTTCAATGCGGCAAGACGCGTGACGAGGGCATCGGTGCGCGCGGCGTCGGAATCGCGGATCGCGAGCGTCGCCACGCCGGCATCCACCAGTGCATGCCCGATCGCCGAACCCGCGCCGCCCGCGCCGATCAGCAACGCACGCTTGCCCGTTGGTTCACAGCCGGCGTAGCGCAGCGCCGCGACCATGCCGATGCCGTCCGACGCGCCGCCGTGCCAGCTGCCGTCCGCATTGCGCCTGAGCATGTTGACCGCGCCGAGGAAGCGGCCTTCGTCGGTCAGGGTGCTGCAGAAGGATGTCGCGCTGAACTTGTGCGGGACGGTGACGATCACGCCGTCGCAGTTCTGCAAGTGCGCGAGACCGGCGAAGAACGCTTCGAGGTCGGCGGGCGCGACGTGCGCGGGAATCACGATCGCATCCTGGCCTTGCGCACGCAGCGCGGCGGTTACGCCGGCCGGGGAGCGCACCTGCGCGATCGGATCGCCGACGATGAAATACACGCGTGTCGCGCCGCTGAGGCCTTCGTCGAGCGAAGCCGAGAAAGAGGGGTCCTGCGCCATTGTTGTCTCCGGACTGGAATTCGAGGCGATCGGGATCGGTTCGCCTGTTCGTGGAGAACTCTAATCTAAAGTGGAATTATGTTCAATATTCAAGGCGAAAGACCGCAACTAATCGTCTTCGTTCGAACCCGCCCTCGCATCAGGAGCGTCGTCGCGGGATCCATGCCGTAAAAGGCTGCTTACAGCGGATCAGGTCCGTGCATCGGCGCGGGAACGCCGACCGCCGCCAGCGCTTCATGCAAGGTCCCGAACACGTTCGACGCCCCCAGCACGCGCGTCAGCCCATGCCGGTCCATGTCGCCGCGCAGGAAGCGATTCACCCGCCCGAAACGCACCGCGATGCCGCGCGCCTGCAAGGTCTCGATGAGATCGCCGATCGTCCGCGCCGCCGAATAATCGAGGTCGGTGATCGCTCCGGCATCGACGACAAGATGGCGCAGAGCGCCGGGCGCCGTATCGACGAGCTCCGTCAATTCCATCGTGAAGAAGTGATCGTTCGCATAGAACAGATCCGCGCCGAAGCGATACACGATGAGTTCCCGCGTGGTCATCGCGCCCGGCGCCGTGGGCACGAACTGCCAGCGCCCGTCGGGCGGAACGGGCGTCAGCACCATCGTGTGCGGATGGTAGCTGTGGCGCACGTGCCGCATCAGCGACAACGCCACGGCGAGCAGGATGCCGTGCTCGACGCCGATCATCACCACAGCCGCCGCCGTCACCAGCGCGAGCGTGAACTCGCCCGGACTTTCGGCGCGGATGTCCCGCAGGCTCCGAACGTTAACGAGGCCGATGGCGATGGTGAACACGATCGCCGCCAGCACGCAGTGCGGCAGGTAGCGCAGATAGCCGCTCAGGAACAGCAGCACGACGGCGACCACCGCCGCGAACGCGACCTGTCCGAACTGGCTGCGGGTGCCGGCGCGCTCGGCCATCGCGGTCTGCGTGGGGCTGCCGTTGACGACGAAGGTGCCGCTGAAGGCCGCCGCCGTGTTGGCGGCGGCGAGACCGAGGATGTCGGCGTTGGTGTCGACGTCCTCGCGATACTGCTGCGCATAGACGCGCGCGGCGGCCGCGCTCTGCGCGATGATCATCACGAAGCACGAGGCCGCGACGGGCATCAGGTCGAGGAACTGCTGCCAGGTGACGGCGGGGAAGCGCAGCGCGGGCAGGCCGCCGTCGATGGGTCCGAGCACCGCGATGCCATGCGCCGAGAAATCGAACAGCTTGCTGGCAACGATGCTGCCGACCACTGCGATGAGCGGCATCGGCACGCGCGGCGCGGCGCGCTTGCAGAGCAGGATCGGGACGATCACGAGCAGCGCAAGCCCGAAGGTCGGCCCATGGAATTGCAGCGCATGTCCGGCGACATAGGCCAGTTGCGCCAGACTGCGCGACGAAGGCTCCGGCACGGTCATGCCGAGAAGATCGCCGAGCATCGCGATGGAAACCTGCACGCCGACACCCGCCAGAAAGCCGACCAGGACCGTGCGCGACAGGAAATCGGCGAGAAAGCCCAGCTTGAAGAGCCGCGCGAGCAACAGCAGCGCGGCGGTCTGCAATGCAACCATGCCGGCGAGCGCGATGTATTCGGCGCTGCCCATGGCGGCCATCGTCGAGACGCGGCTGGCGAGGATGGTCGCCGTCGCCGAGTCCGCCGCGACCACCAGATGACGCGACGCGCCGAACAGCGCAAACGCGAACAGCGGCAGGAAAGCCGTGTACAGGCCGGTGACCGGCGGCATCCCCGCAATGCGCGCGTAGCCGAGCACCTGCGGAATATCCATCGAGGCAAGCGAGACGCCCGCCAGCGCATCGCGCAGCGCGGCGGCGCGGTTCAGCGGGAGCATGCCTTTCAATAGCCAGGCATGGAGGGCGGGCCGGCGAGGGGATGGCTGCATGGGCGGGCGCGGGTCATCGAAGAAGCGAATCGTGCCCCAATGACGGATGGCTGCCAAGCCGTACGAGGGTTCGTCGAACGAAAATGGCTTTGCTTCATTCGCTAAAGTGGAATAGGATTCTGAAATAGAAGAAAGTTCAGCGAATGAGCGGGGAGCGGAGCATATCGATGACGGAGACACTGGAGCAGTTGGGCTCGGACGAGCAATTCGATGTCGTCGTGGTGGGCGCGGGCGGCGCGGGGATGTCGGCGGCGCTGGTGGCGGCCATCGATGGCGCGCGCGTGCTGCTCGTGGAAAGCACGGAATACGTCGGCGGCACGACGGCTTACTCGGCGGGCACCACCTGGATACCCGGTTCGATGCACGGGTCGGGCGTCAATTCCGAAGACACCGTGGCGAATGCCGAAGCATTCCTGGATCGCGCGGTCGGCGCACACAGCCAGGCCGCGATGCGCCGGGCGTTTCTCGACGCCGGTCCGAAGGCGGTCGCGCAGTTGGAAGCCCATAGCGAAGTGAAATACCGCGCGCGCCCGTTCCATCCGGATTACCTGTCGGAAGTCGAAGGCTCGACGCTGCGCGGCCGCGCGCTGGAGCCGCTGCCCTTCGACGGCCGCACGCTTGGCCCCGACTTCGCGCTGATCCGTCCGCCGCTTCCCGAATTCACAGTGCTGGGCGGCATGATGGTCGATCGCGACGACGTCGCGCATTTGCTCGGCATGACGAAATCACTGAGGTCGTTGCGGCACGCTGCAGCGCTGCTCATGCGGCACGCGCGCGACCGGCTGAATTCGCCGCGCGGCACGCGGCTCGTGATGGGCAATGCGCTGATCGGACGGCTGCTGCTGTCGCTGCGCCAGCGCGGCGTGACGATCCTGACCAAAACCCGGGTCGATGCGCTGCACAGCGGCGCACATGGCATCGAAGCCGTGTCGCTGAGTCAAGTCAACGAGCGTCGGCGTATCCGCGTGACAGGCGGCGTGATCCTGGCGAGCGGCGGCTTCAACCGGCACGCGACGCGGCGCGCCGAACTGCTGCCGGGCGCCGATCCCGCGTGGTGCGCAGGCGCGCCCGGACATACCGGCGGCGCGCAGGACCTGGCGCTCGCAGCCGGCGCGCGCTTTGGCGAGGGCGCGCGGTCAAACGCGTTCTGGGCGCCGGTGTCGACCCGCAAACGCGCGGACGGCAGCACCGCCGTGTTCCCGCACTTCCTGATGGATCGCGGCAAGCCGGGGATGATCGTCGTCGATCGGAACGGCCGGCGCTTTCTCAACGAAAACACGTCGTATCACCTGTTCGGCATCGCGATGCAGGAAGCGCACCGCGCGCAGCCGTCGATCCCCGCGTGCCTCGTCACGGATGCGGATGGCTTGCGCAAGTACGGGCTCGGCATGGTGCGTCCGGGCGGCAAGGGGCTCGCGCCGTTTCTCGCCGACGGCTATCTCGTCGAGGGCAGCACGCTCGACGAACTGGCGGACCGGCTCGGTATTGACCGGACGGGACTCGCGGACAGCGTTGCGCGCAATAACCGTTATGCGCAGACGGGCGTCGATGCCGATTTTCAGCGCGGCACGACCGCGTATCAGAACGCCAATGGCGACGCGAACTGGAGCGGACCGAACAAGTGCCTCGGGCCGATCGCACGGGCGCCGTTCTATGCGGTGCGGCTCTATCCGGGCGATATCGGCGCGGCGACCGGTCTCGTCACCGATACCGACGCGCGCGTGCTCGATCGGGACGATCAGCCGATCGCCGGTCTGTACGCCTGCGGCAACGACATGCAGTCGGTGATGGGCGGCGTTTATCCCGGCCCGGGCATCACGCTTGGCCCGGGGCTCGCATTCGGCTATCTGGCGGCGCGGCATGCGGCGGTTCGGGCACAAAACGCGCAACACGCGCTGATAAATGCACGCGATGAAGCGCTCGTGGTGCTTATGGAAACCGGATCGAGCCTGCACGCGCACGCGGTGGTGAAATGAGCCAGCCACCGGTGATCCATTGCGATGTCCTGGTCCTCGGCTCCGGCGCCGGCGGTCTGTCCACAGCGGTCACGGCGGCGCAGCAGGGCTTGTCCGTGCTGGTCTGCGAGAAGGAAGACGTGTTCGGCGGCACGACCGCGTGGTCGGGCGGCTGGATGTGGATTCCGTGCAATCCGCTCGCGCAGCGCGCCGGGATCGTCGAACCGGCGGATGCGCCGCGCGCGTACCTCGCGGGCGAACTCGGCGCGCACTTCGACGCCGCGAAGATCGATGCGCTGATCGAACACGGTCCGCGCATGATCGAATTCTTCGAGCGGCATACGGCGGTGCGTTTCATCGACGGCAACCGCATTCCCGACTTCCACACGACGCAAGGTTCGGCAAACGGCGGCCGCTCGGTAGGCGCGATGCCGTTCGACGGCCGTGCGCTCGGCCCGCTGCTCGACCGTCTGCGGCCGCCGCTCGCCGAAACCACGGTGGCCGGCATGGCGATCGCTTCGGGCGCGGACTTGACACATTTCTTGAACGCGACGCGCAGTGCAGCGTCGGCCTGGCATGTGGCGCGGCGCTTCGCAGCGTTCGCATGGCAGAAGCTGCGCTACGGCCGCTCGATGCATCTCGTGAACGGCAATGCGCTGGTCGCGCGGCTGTTGAAATCGGCGGCGGATGGCGGTGTCGATCTGCGCACGCGTGCGAAGGCCGTGACGCTTCTGCACGGCGCGACGCGTGTGACGGGCGCGCGCGTCGAGATCGACGGCGTGCCGCACGACGTGCTGGCAAAACGCGGCGTGGTGCTCGCCTGCGGCGGCTATCCGCACGATGCCGCGCGTCAGGCGCATACGTTTCCCTGCATGCCGCACTGGTCCGCCGCGCCCACGAGCAATACCGGCGACGGCATTCGCGCGGGCATCGACGCCGGCGCGCATTTCGACGCCGCGCTGGACGCGCCCGCCGCGTGGGCGCCAGTTTCGCTGGTGCCGCGCGCGCACGGCGCGGAGGCGGCGTTCCCGCACCTGATCGAGCGCGCGAAGCCGGGCGTGATCGCCGTGACGCGCGCGGGGCGGCGCTTCGCGAACGAGGCGTCGTCGTATCACGATTTCGTCTCGGCACTCATCGGCACGGTGCCGCCCGGCGAGGAAGTCTGCGCGTGGCTCGTGTGTGATCACCGGTTCCAGCGGCGCTATGGTCTGGGTGCGGCGAAGCCGTTTCCGTTTCCGCTCGGGCCGCTGCAGCGCGCCGGCTATCTCAAGTCCGCGCCGACGCTCGAAGCGCTCGCGCAGCAATGCGGCATCGACGCGCGCGGCCTCGCCGATACCGTCGCCACCTGCAACGCGTACGCCAAGGACGGCTTCGATCCGCAGTTCCACAAGGGTTCGACGCCGTACAACCGCTTCCAGGGCGATGCGCTGCACCGGCCGAATCCCTGCGTCGCGCCGCTCGCGGACGGTCCGTTCCACGCGGTGAAGATCGTGCCCGGCAGTCTCGGCACCTTCGCCGGACTTTCCACCGACGCCCGCGCGCGCGTGCTCGATGCCTCCGCCGCGCCCGTCGCCGGGTTGTATGCGGTCGGCAACGACGCCGCGAGCATGATGGGCGGCCACTATCCCGCCGGCGGCATCACGCTGGGTCCGGCGATGACCTTCGGCTATCTGGCCGGCCTCGAACTGGCGCAGGCGCCGCTGCATGACGACAGCGGCGCCTGTGCGCAAGACTCTCATTCCACACAGGCAAGGACTTTTCAATGACTCTCTACGACACAGTCACGTTGACGGTGAAGCTCGGCGCGAACGCGCGGGTCTTCGAGCACATCGAGGCGAACGGCGCCGCGCCGGGCGTGAAGCTGCTCGGCTGCTGGTATTCCGACATCGGCGCACTGGGCCGCGTGATGGTGCTGCGCGGCTTCGATTCGGAAGCGGCGCTCGTGCGCGAACGGCAGCGGCTGTTGCTCGAAGGCAATCCGTTCGGCTGCGGCGAGTTCGTCACCGATGTCGAGGTGAGCAGCTACGCGCTGTTCCCATTCCTTCCGCCGATCGAGCCTGCCGTGCACGGCGGCATCTACGAGATGCGCGTCTACGGCACGAAGCTCGCGAGCCTGCAACACACGATCGACGCATGGCAGGGCGCGTTACCGGAGCGCACGAAGCGCTCGCCGCTGATCGGCGCCATGTATGCGCTCGACGGCACGGTGCCGCGCTTTCTCAACATTTGGTCGTATGCGAGCGTCGACGAGCGTTCGCGCATCCGCGCCGAAGCGGTGGCGGACGGCATCTGGCCGCCGAAGGGCGGACCGGCCCATCTGACGACGATGGAATCGACCATCTACATGCCGGCGCCGTTCTCGCCGCTGCGCTGAAGGGAGACGCCGCCATGTCACGACGCAAGTTGTCCCTGTCGGCCCTGACGGTGCTGGAGCTGACGCCGCCGCAGATGGTCGAGTGCGCGGCGCGGGCCGGTTACGATTTTGTCGGCCTGCGGCTCTTGCCGGCGACGGACACGGAGGTGCGCCATGAGATCGTCGGTGCGACGCGGCTCAAGCGTGAGACGCTGGCGGCGTTGCGCGATACCGGCATCGGCGTGCTCGATGCCGAGATCCTGCGTTTGAAACCGGACACGGATGTCGCCGCGTACGAGCCAATGCTCGCGACCGCTGCCGAACTCGGCGCGCGCTACGTGCTCGTCGCGGGCAACGATCCCGACGAGTCGCGTACCGCCGCGCGTCTCGCGGCGCTGTGCGATCTTGCGCAGCCGTATGGCCTGTCGCCCTCGCTTGAACCGATGCCGTGGACGGACGCGAAGGACATCGTGCAGGGCGCGCGCATCGTAAGGGCGGCGGGGCGCGCGAACACGGGCTTGATCGTCGATCCGATTCATTTTGACCGCGCCGGTTCGTCGACCGTCGCGCTCGCCGACCTGCCGCGCGAATGGTTCGGCTATCTGCAATTCTGCGACGCGCCCGCCGAACGTCCGACGGACCTCGACACGCTGCTGTATCAGGCGCGCGCCGAACGCATGATTCCGGGCGAAGGCGGCCTCGATCTGACGGGTATCCTGCGGGCGTTGCCGGAGGATTTGCCGCTGTCGATCGAAACGCCGATGAACCAGTGGGCCCGCAGCGCCGATGCCCTCACGCGGGCCACGCGTCTGCGCGAGGCGACGCTGGCGGTGCTGGAAGCGGCGCACGCAAAAGAATGACATCTGGCGGTTGAATTCCGAGGTGGAATCGTGTTCTTATTCCGAATCGGAACTTCGAGAGGCTGAAGATGGCAGGAAACCTGGAGCGGGCGTTGTCGATCATCGAGTTGCTGGCGAAAAACGGCGGGCGCATGCCGCTCGCCACCATCGCCGACACGCTCAACATTCCACGCAGCGGCACGCACCGGCTGCTCGCGATGCTGATCGACGAAGGCTACGTCCGTCAGGACGAGGATCACGGCGAATATATGCTGGCGCTGAAGCTGGTGTCGCTGGCGCTCATCTATCTGTCGACGGGCGGCGTGCTCGACGTCTCCCAGCCGGTGCTCGACCGGCTCGCGGCGCAATCGGGCGAACTGGCGCGGCTGGGCGTCGTGGAGGACGACCACATCACGTTCGTCGGCAAGGCGCAGGGCGCAAAATCCGGGCTGCGCTACGACCCCGACATGGGCAGCCAGCCGCCGCTGCATTGCACGGCGAGCGGGCAGGCGTGGCTGTCGTCACTGACCGACGAAGCCGCGCTCGAACTCGTGGCGAGGCAGGGCGGCCTCGGCAAGCCGGGCGCGGGCGGGCCACGGGCGCCGAAGGGCATTCAGGATTTCCTTGCCGGCTTGCAGGCGGCGCGCGAACGCGGCTACGGCATCGCGAGCGAAACGTACGAGGCCGGGATGACGTCGATGGCCGCGCCGATCCACCATCCGGTAACGGGCGTGGTGGTGGGTGTCGTGAGTCTGGCCGGGCCGACCAGCCGCCTGCCCGACACCCGCCTGGAGGCGCTCGCGCCCGCGTTGCTCGAAGCCGCGTCGGACATGAGTGCGGCGACTCTGAGTTCGCCTTATTTCAAGCGATCGGCGGGCAAGATGGAGGGGCACGTGGTCTTGGCGTCGGGCGGCAAGGGCAGCCCTAAGTCGAAGGCCGGGTAAGCGGCGGGCGCGCTGGCCGAATGGCCGAGGTGACGCCCCGCGCGGCCCTGCGATATGATGAATTCATCATGAAACGAGAACCGCAAATGACTACTCCGCTCGATCCCATCGTGTCCGAGTTCGCTACCGTCGAAGAAGCCGAAGCCTATGACAAGTGGTTTCGCGAGAAAGTGAGACGGTCCATGGCGGATACGCGGCCGCGGATTCCGCATGATCAGGTCATGGCCGAAATGGAAGAAATCATTCTAGCTGCCGAGAGACGCCACAAGTCGAGGGCAACTTGACGTTAAATGTTGTCTGGACTCAAGCCGCGCGCCTCGACCTCAAGGAGATCATCCAGTACATCGCAGAACGCAGTCCCGCCGCTGCCCGCATGATCAAAGCGCTGATCGGGGCGGCACCTGAGTCGGCCGCGGAGCTCCTTGTCTTTATCGTACTGGCCGCGTTTCCGGAACTCGCGAAATCGTCGTTCACCCTTATTTCATCAGTGTGTATGCAGTGAAGGAACACATCGAAATCCTCAACGTACTTCATTCGCGACAGAGTTACCCGTTTTTATAACCGTATGGTCGCGGCGGATCGTAGAGCCGCCACCAGCGGGCCTCGGCACCCTCCTGCCCGGATCAAGCCTTCGCGAGGCCGATCATGCACGCAGCGCCTGTTACGCCGTCCTTCCGCGAAGTCGACGACCTGCCGTCTCCGCGCGGCCTGCCTCTGCTGGGCAATCTGCATCAGCTACCGCCCGCCACGCACCACCTGACGCTCGAGCGCTGGGCCACCGAACTGGGCACGCCCTACGTCTTCCGCTTCGGCACCACGCGGGTGACGGTCTGGGACGACATCGACTTGTCCCATACGGTGCTGCGCGAACGTCCGTATCGCTACCGCCGCTATGCGCCCATCGAGAGAATCCTGAAGGAGTTCGGCTGCAACGGGCTGTTTTCGATCGAAGGCGACGGATGGGAATCGCAACGCCGCCTTGTCATGCAGGCGCTGTCCATTCCGCACATCAAGACGTTCTATCCGACGCTCGCCGCCATCACCGAGCGTCTGCGGCGCCGCTGGGAAGCCGCGGCGCGCGCCGGGGCGGTGGTGGACATGCTCGACGACCTGAAGCGTTTCACCGTCGATGTCACGAGCGCGCTCGCACTCGGCGACGACCCGAACACGCTGGAGAACGAGCGCGAGTTGATCCAGCAGCAACTGGCCATGCTGCTGCCGACGCTGATGGCGCGCGTCAATTCGCCGTTCGCGTGGTGGCATTACGTGAAGCTCCCGCGTGACCGCCAGTTCGACGCCGCGATGATCGACGTGCATCGCCATATCCGTTCGCTGATGGCGCGCACGCGCGCGCGCATGCGCGAGGAGGCGCGGGCCGAAGCCCGCGAGATGCCGTTCATGGATCTCGACGTCGAGCCACGCAATCTGCTCGAAGCGATGCTCGCGCTGCGCGACGTGCCCGGCTCCGGCCTGACCGACGACGAAGTCGCCGCCAACGTGCTGACGATGCTCGTGGCGGGCGAGGAGACGACCGCGACGAGCATCGCCTGGGCGCTGCTGTTCCTGGGCGCGGACGAAGCCTTGCAGGAGCGGGTCGCGGCGCACGCGCGCACGGTCCTCGGCGATGCCGCCGTGTGCCCGGGCTACGCCGCGATGCGCACGCTCGACCTGTGCGAGGCGCTCTGCACGGAAGCGAGCCGTCTGCATCCGGTCGCGCCGTATCTTTCGCTCGAACCGGTCGAAGACGTGCGGCTGCGCGGCGTGCGCCTGCCGGCCGGCACCAAGATCTTCCTGCTGCATCGCCCCGCGATGCTCGACCCGCGCAACTTCGCCGCGCCCGAACGCTACGATCCGGACCGCTGGCTGCATGAGCACCGGGCGCAGCAGGGCGCGCCGGACGACTGTCCGGCGCAGCGTGGCGCGCACGAGCCCCATGCCTATCTGCAATTCGGCGCGGGGCCGCGGGTGTGTCCGGGACGCCATCTGGCGGCGGTCGAGATGCGGCTCGTGATCTCGATGCTGACGGCGAACTTCACCGCCCGGCTCGCCGTGGACGCGTCGCGGATCCACGAGACCTGCGCATTCACGGTGGGGCCGAGCGCCATGCCGATGCGGCTTGCGTTGCGCGCGCGCAGCTAGGCGGTGTTTTCGGGTGGATCGCCGGAAGGCACGCTGCCGCCCGTCGCCATCCAGAGCACTTCGGCGTCTTCCTCGCTCGTCGAGATGGCCGCGTGGCCGGTGCGCGAATCGAAGTACATGCTGTCGCCGGCGTTCAGCTGGGTGGGCGCATACAGCTCGGAATACAGGCACACGCTGCCGCTGATCACGTACAGGAATTCTTCGCCTTCGTGGCGGCCCCAGTCGTCGAATGCGTCGAGGGTATGCGCCGAGATCCGGATGCGGAACGGCAGCATGGCTTTGTGCGCGAGCTCGGTGGCGAGCAGTTCCATCTGATAGCCGCGATACGCGTGACGCTGCCCGGCGTCGCGCCGGGTGAGCGCCCGACGCCCGCTCGCGCTGGGCGCCGGCGCCGTGCCGAACAGTTCGCCGAGGTCGATGCGCAGCCCGCGGACAATTTTCTGCAACACGTCGAAGGTTGGCGACATCAGCCCGTTTTCGATCTTCGACAGCGCCGAACGCGACACGCCGCACACGCGGCTCGCGGTGTCGAGCGTCAGGTCGAGCGCGAGCCGCGCGTGCCTGACCCGCCGTCCGAGATCGACCGGGGAGGTATCCGGCGGGTTTTTCGTGCTGGGGCTAGCCATGGGAAGATGGGTGTCGTGGGTCGCAGAGGACATCGTTTTGTTTCCGATCATAACATCGCGATAGCGCCGGGCGGGACGTGCAGGAATGCCCAAAAGCGCTGGCAAGCATGCGTAACAACCATGATATTGAGCGCTGTTGTGGCGCGGAGCCGCAGCGCGTATAGTTTCCGAAATTCACTCAAGTTTCTGATAAGAAACAGCGCTGGGCCGTCGCGTTGCACGGCCGGTGCGAGCCGGACTTACTTTCGAAAGGACCCTCATCGTGAACGCACAATCGATCCTCGCCGACCTCGGCATCGCGCATCTCGTCGCCGACGGCGACCTTGCCGTCGCTTCGCCGATCACGGGTGACGTCATCGGCCGCGTGAAGCAGCACACCGCCGCCGACGTCGACACCGCGCTGGCCGCCGCCCGCGACGCCTTCGCCACCTGGCGCAACGTGCCCGCGCCGCGCCGCGGCGAACTGGTCCGCCTGCTCGGCAATCGCCTGCGCGAGAAAAAGGAAGCGCTCGGCAAGCTGGTGTCGCTCGAAGCGGGCAAGATTCTTCAGGAAGGGCTGGGCGAGGTGCAGGAAATGATCGACATTTGCGACTTCGCGGTCGGCCTGTCGCGTCAGCTCTACGGCCTGTCGATCGCGTCGGAGCGTCCGGGTCACCGGATGGCCGAAACCTGGCATCCGATGGGCGTCTGTTCGATCATCTCCGCCTTCAATTTCCCGGTGGCCGTGTGGTCATGGAACGCGGCGCTGGCGCTCGTGTGCGGCAACGCCGTCGTGTGGAAGCCGTCGGAAAAGACGCCGCTCACGGCGCTCGCCGTCGATCGCATCCTGCGCGACGCCCTCGACGAATTCGGCTCGGCGCCGGCCGGACTGGCTGCGCTGCTCATCGGCGGGCGCGAGGTGGGCACGGCGCTCGTCGCGGACAAGCGTTCCGATATTGTCAGCGCAACCGGCAGCACGGAAATGGGCCGCAAGGTCGGCGTCGCGGTTGCGCAGCGTTTCGGCCGCTCGATCCTCGAACTCGGCGGCAACAACGCGGGCATCGTCTCGCAGACTGCGAATCGCGACCTGGCGCTGCGCGGCATCCTGTTCTCGGCGGTCGGCACGGCGGGGCAGCGCTGCACGTCGCTGCGCCGGCTGTTCGTGCACGACAGCATCTATGACGAAACCGTCGCGCGTCTGAAAGAGCTGTACGGCAAGGTGCCGGTCGGCAATCCGCTGGAGACGGGCGTGCTGATGGGACCGCTGATCGACGTGCAGGCGTTCGCGCGCATGCAGGACGCGCTCGAGCAGGCCAAGGGCGAGGGCGGCACCGTGCATGGCGGCGAGCGCGTCGCCGTGAAGGGTCACGAGAACGGTTACTACGTGCGTCCGGCGCTGGTCGAAATGCCGTCGCAGACCGACGTCGTGCTGAAGGAAACCTTCGCGCCGATCCTCTATGTGATGCGCTACAGCGATTTCGACGACGCCATCGCCGCCAACAACGCGGCCGTGCATGGCCTTTCGTCATGCACGTTCACGACCGACCTGCGCGAAGCCGAGCGCTTCCTGTCGGCTTCGGGCAGCGATTGCGGCATCGCCAACGTGAACATCGGGCCGAGCGGCGCGGAGATCGGCGGCGCGTTCGGCGGCGAGAAGGAAACCGGCGGCGGACGCGAATCCGGCTCGGATGCGTGGAAGGGCTACATGCGCCGCGCGACCAACACGATCAACTACTCGTCGGAATTGCCGCTGGCGCAGGGCATCGACTTCAACCTGGGCTGAGCGCGCAGCGGCGTCGGCATCGAATATCGGCAGTGGCATTCGCACGGAGGCGGCGTGGCTTCTCAAGTGGTGATTGTGGGTGGCGGCGTGATCGGCAGTTCGGTCGCGTATTTCTTGCGGGCTGCGGATCCGACCGTGCAGGTCACGGTGATCGAGCGCGATCCGACTTACGCGCGCTCGTCGTCGGCGCTGTCGGCGGCGTCGATCCGCCAGCAGTTCTCGACGCCGCTCTCGGTGCGGATGTCGCTCTACGGCATCGAGTTCCTGCGCTCGATCGGCGAGTGGCTGGAGGTGAACGGCGAACGGCCGTCGATCGATCTGCATGAAGGCGGCTATCTGTTCCTCGCGACCGCTCCCGGGGCCGCGACGCTGCGCGAGAACCACGCGCTGCAACGCGAACTCGGCGCGGATATCAGTCTGCTCGATGCCGCGCAGCTCGCCACGCGCTTTCCCTGGCTGCATACCGGGGATCTGGCGGCGGGCGCCTACGGTGAGAGCGGCGAAGGCTGGTTCGACGGCTACGGCCTCGTGCAGGCTTTGCGGCGCAAGGCTCAGGCGCTCGGGGCGCGTTACGTGGCGAGCGAGGTGACGGGCATCCGGCGTGACGGCCGGCGCGCGACGGCGGTGCAGGCGGCGAACGGCGAAACCCATGCGTGTGACGTGCTGGTGAACGCCGCGGGCGCGTGGGCGCGGCCGGTGGCGAAGATGCTGGGCATCGACCTGCCGGTGCATGCGCGGCGCCGGAGCATCTTCAATGTGTCGTCGCCGGCGCGGCTCGAAGGCGCGCCGTTGCTGATCGATCCGAGCGGCGTCTATTTCCGGCCTGAAGGGCAGACCTATATTTGCGGGACCTCGCCTTCCGCAGAACATGATCCCGACGACTTGCCGCTTGACGAAGTCGATCACGCGCTCTTCGATGACGTGATCTGGCCGACGCTTGCCCATCGCGTGCCGGGCTTCGAGGCGCTGCGGGTCGAGCGTTGCTGGTCCGGTTACTACGAGTACAACGTGCTCGACCAGAACGCGATCATCGGCGCGCATCCGGAGGTCGAGAACTGCTTCTTCGCCAATGGCTTCAGCGGCCATGGACTGCAGCAAGGTCCGGCGACGGGGCGTGGCGTCAGCGAAATGATCCTGCACGGGCGCTATGAAACGCTCGATCTCTCGCCGCTCGACTGGACGCGCGTGCTGGAAGGCCGGCCGATCGTGGAAAAGAATGTGGTGTAACTCATAGAAGAGTGCAGTGCGGAATGTGGAGTGCTTTTAAAGCACCGCTTTCGCACTCATTCGATTTGAGAATGCCCGGCTGCGACCGGGCATTCTTTTCGCTTCGAAAAAGGACAGGTAGATTGAAACGATTCCGTTTGCGCAACACGCAGACATTCTTTTGAGTCTTGCTTCGTTTTTCGGCCGCGTCCATTAATGAAATCCACTAGGGCCAGCCGCTTCAAGGAGGCGCATTCTGGAACCATCAATCTTGTCGAGTGCATCGAACGAAAGGAGACTAACGATGGATGCCAATACGAGCGCGCATTACTACGCCTGGATCGAAGACGGCGAACTGCCCCCGGATACAAGCGTGTCCGTATCGCACCGCTCCAGCCAGGTATCGGCGGAACCGGATTATGTCGCGGAAATCTGCGGACGCTTTGCCAGTGAGAAATCGGAAGAGGAACAGAAATCCTGCGTCATTCGTGGATATAACTGATCGCAACATCGCAATGTGTTGCGTGCATGGCACGCTTTGTCACGAGGCATTTTAAGCGTAACAAATTTTGTCAATTTCAATTGATGTTCCGGTTTCATGAGTCATGTGAAATTGGTGAATGACTGGCGGAGACGTAAAAAATCTCCGCTCGCGCGTCACTGGTTTTCGAGCATGCAGATTTTGCCAATTGGCCATGCTTTACGCGTTGACCGTTCCTGAATTCATCCAACCCGCTGCGAGCGGGTTTTTTTGTGCCCCGCAGCGATGTGGAGCTCCAGGTGGCACAATTGCACGCAACGAAAACGGAGAAGGAGCAATGGTGGCGCACCTGGACCTGGACAATCCGTTTCTCGAAGCGCTGGGCGCGACGTTCAGCGAGTGGCGCGCCGGTTACGCCGAATTCCTGATGCCGATACACGCCGGGCATCTGAACCGGCAACGCATCCTGCAGGGCGGCGCGATCGCCACGCTGCTCGACGCGGCATGCGGATACGCCGGTCTCTTCACGACCGGCCCCGAACCCGTGCACGGCTTCACGCTTTCGCTGACGGTGAACTATCTGGACCGGGGCGTCGGCGACAAGGTGGTCGCCAAAGGCTTCCTGGAGCGTCAGGGGCGCTCGGTCTATTTCGCTCGCGGCGAGGCGTGGGTCGACGGTCGCGTGATGATCGCGAGCGCGCAAGGCACCTTCAAATACGCCCGCTAGGCGCGCCCATCCGGCGATGGCCCTCAAGAATCTTCTCCGACGTCTCGATCTCACGACTCTGCAACTCTTCCTCGCGGTCCATGAGGAAGGCACTCTCACGCGCGCGGCGGAACGAGAGGCGATTGCGGTGTCGGCGGCCAGCAAGCGGCTGCTCGAACTGGAGCAGGCCGTCGGCGCCGTGCTGTTCGAGCGCAAGGCGCGCGGCATGGCGCTCACGCCTGCCGGCGAGACGCTGTTGCATCACGCGCGCCGCGTGTTGCGCGATGTCGAGAACATCGGCATCGAACTGGCGGAACATGCGAGCGGCGTGCGCGGCTACGTGCGCATGATGGCCAACCTGTCGGCGATCGTGGAATTCCTGCCGGAGGATCTGCGCGCGTTCATCTCGATGCACGACCAGGTCAAGATCGATCTGGAAGAGCGGCCGAGCGGCGGCATCATCGAGGGTGTGGCGGACAGTCTCGTCGATCTCGGCATCTGTTCCGGCGACGCCGATACGCGCGGCCTCGACACCGTGCATTACCGGCACGACCGGCTCGTCATCGTGACGCCGCTGACGCATCCGTTGACGAAACGCGACCGCGTGAGCTTCGCCGATACTCTCGACTTCGATCACATCGGCCTCCATTCAGCGAGTTCGATCAACATGCGCACGCATCTGGCCGCGCGTCAGGCGGGCCGCGCGTTGCGGCTGCGCATCCACGTGCCGGGCTTCGACGCCGTGTGCCGCATGGTGCAGGCCGGCATGGGCGTGGGCGTGCTGCCCTTGCACGTGTTCGAGGCGATCGGGCGGCAGCTTGGCCTTGCCGCCGTCGCGCTCGAGGAGGAATGGGCCGCGCGCAGTCTCGTGATCGTCGTGCGCGATGCGGACGCGCTGTCGCCGGTCAGCCGTCTTCTGTTCGACCACTTGCGCACGGTCGAAGCGTCTTCCGGTACGTCGGCCTGACGCTCAAAAGCCCGCGATCGTTCGCGTTTCGCGAACGATTCTTGCCGAAATGCGGTTGGACGCCCCCGAGCGTTCGCCAATAAGCTTGTCTCCATCAAACGAAATCAGGAGACGAGCGGCATGAGCGGACCCCTTCAAGGCATCCGGGTCATCGAAATCGGCACGTTGATCGCCGCGCCCTTCGCGGCGCGCATGCTGGCCGAGTTCGGTGCGGAAGTCATCAAGATCGAGACGCCCAATGGCGGCGACCCGCTGCGCAAATGGCGCAAGCTTCACGAGGGCACGTCGCTCTGGTGGTATCTGCAATCGCGCAACAAGAAGTCGGTCTGCGTGAACCTCAAGTCGCCGGACGGCGCGGAGGTCATCAAGCGTCTTGCAAAGGACGCGGACATCGTCGTCGAAAACATGCGTCCCGGCGCGCTCGAAAAGCTCGGCCTCGGCTGGGACGTGCTGCACGCAATCAATCCGAAGCTGACGATGGTGCGCATCTCCGGCTATGGCCAGACGGGTCCGTATCGCGACCGTCCGGGGTTCGGGGCGATCGGCGAGGCGATGGGCGGCATCCGCTATACGACCGGCGACGCGGAGGGACTGCCGGCGCGTGTCGGCGTGAGCCTCGGCGATTCGCTGGCCTCGCTGCACGGGGTGATCGGCGCCCTGATGTCGGTGTTGCGCGTCAAGACCGGACAGGGCGACGGACAGGTGGTCGATGTATCGCTCGTCGAAAGCGTCTTCAACCTGATGGAAAGCCTGGTGCCGGAATACGACCTGCTCGGCCACGTGCGCGAACGCAGCGGCGGCGCATTGCCGGGCATCGCGCCGTCGAATACGTATCGGACGGAAGAGGGCGGCTTCGTCGTGATCGCGGGCAACAGCGATCCGATCTACAAGCGCCTGATGCACGTGATCGGCCGGCCCGATCTCGCCGACGATCCCGCGCTCGCCCGCAACGACGGCCGCGTCCGTCACAGCGCGATGCTCGACGAAGCCATCACGGCGTGGACCACGCATCACTCGATGGACGACGTGCTCGCTGTGCTCGAGCGCGAAGAAGTGCCCGCGGGCCGCATCTATTCGGTCGCGGACATCGTCAACGACGCGCACTACCAAGCCCGCGACATGCTGCTGCACGCGAACCTGCCGGGCGGGGCGTCGGTGAAGATGCCGGGCATCGTGCCGAAGCTCTCCGAAACGCCGGGCGAAGTGCGCTGGCAAGGTCCGGCGCTCGGCGAACACACTCAAGCGGTGCTGGAATCGCTCGGCTTCGATGCCGGCGAGGTCGAACATCTGCGCGCGGAAGGAGCGGTTCAATGAATTTTGCATACAAAGAACCGCTGATCGTCCAGGAAGTCGCGCCGCGCGACGGTTTGCAGATCGAGAAGCAGTGGGTCGACACGGCGGACAAGATTGCGCTGATCGATGCGCTTGCGGCGTGCGGTTTCACGCGCATCGAGGCGGGCTCGTTCGTATCGCCGAAAGCGATTCCGGCGTTGCGCGACGGCGAGGCGGTGTTCAACGGCATCGCCCGCAAGGAGGGGGTGATCTACGTCGCGCTGGTGCCCAACGTGAAGGGCGCGGAGCGCGCGCTTGCGGCACGGGCGAATGAGCTCAATCTCGTGATGTCGGCAAGCCAGACGCACAACCGCGCCAACATGCGCATGAGCTGCGAAGACTCGCTGGCGGGCTTCGGCGATATCGTGCGGCTCGTGCAGGGGGCGTCGACGACGGTCTCGCTGAACGCGACTGTGGCGACGGCGTTCGGCTGTCCGTTCGAAGGTCGGGTGGATGAAGACCGCGTGGTGTCGATTGCCCGGACCTACCGTGAGATGGGCATTGCCGGCATCACGCTCGCCGACACCACCGGCATGGCGAATCCGCGTCAGGTTGCGCGGCTCGTCGAACGCGTGCTTGCGGACGTGCCCGCCGCCGACCTCACTTTGCATTTCCACAATACGCGCGGCCTCGGGCTCGCCAATGTGCTCGCTGCTTACCAGGCGGGCGCCCGCCGTTTCGATGCGGCGCTGGGCGGACTCGGCGGCTGTCCGTTCGCGCCGGGTGCGTCCGGAAACATCTGCACTGAAGACCTCGTGAATCTGTGCGACGAAACGGGCATTCCTGCGGGGATCGATCTTTCGCAACTGATCCGTCTGTCGCGCACGCTGCCTGGACTGGTCGGTCATGACGTGCCGGGGCAGGTCGCGAAGGCGGGCCGCAACTGCGATCTGCATCCGGTGCCCGACTACGTGCGGTCCATCTGACCCACCCATCACAACAAGACTGGAGACAAACATGAGCGACCTGAGCGTCAACGCGGCCGACGAGCCGCATTCCCTCGCCAACACATCGGACATCATTCGCAAGGTGGCATGGCGGCTGATGCCGCTCATCATGCTGTGCTACTTCTTTGCGTTCTTCGATCGCATCAATATCAGCTTCGCGAAGTTTCAGATGCAGAGTTCGCTGGGGCTGTCCGATACGGCCTACGGTCTCGGGGCGAGTCTCTTCGTGATTGGCTACGTGCTGTTCGAAGTGCCCAGCAACATGCTGCTCTACAAGGTGGGCGCACGCCGCTGGATCGCGCGCATCATGATTTCGTGGGGGATCGCGACGGCGCTCATGGTCTTCGTGCAGACGGAATGGCAGTTCTACGGACTGCGTTTCATCATCGGCGCGATGGAGGCGGGCTTCGCGCCCGGCGTGCTGTACTACCTGACGCTATGGTTCCCGGCGAGCTATCGCGGCCGCATTACTTCGATGCTGTTTCTCGCGTCGGCATTCTCCGGCTTGTTCGGCGCGCCGCTTTCAGGACTCGTGCTTGGGCACTTGAACGGTGTGGCGGGCATTGCGGGCTGGCACTGGCTGTTTTTGCTCGGCGGCATGCCGTGCGTGCTGCTGGGCATTCTCGTGCTGAAGGCGCTGAAGGATCGTGTCGATGATGCCGCCTGGCTCAGCAGCGCCGAGAAGACCTGTCTGAAGAGCCAGATCTCGACACAGAGCCAGCACACGGATACGGGTCATTCGCTGTTCGGCGCGATCAGGACGCCCGGTTTCATGATGCTCGGCCTGATCTACTTCCTGATTCAGATCGCCTCCTACGGCCTCAACTTCTGGGCCCCGCATCTGATTCGCGCGGCAGGCACGCAGAATCCGACGATCATCGGTCTGCTTACGGCGGTGCCGTATATCTGTGGCGCGATCTGCATGGTGGTGGTCGGCCGCATGTCGGATCGCTCGGGCGAACGCCGCAAGTTCGTCGCGATCCTGCTGGTCATGGCGGCCGTGGGGTTCTTCGCAGCGGGCATCTTCGACAAGCAGACGGGCTTGCTGATCGCCGCGCTGGGCGTGATGGGCGCGGGCGTGATCGCGTCGATCCCGGCGTTCTGGGCGCTGCCGCCGAAGCTTCTGACCGGCGCGGGCGCGGCGGGCGGTATCGCGTTGATCAATACGCTGGGGCAACTTGGCGGCATCGTGAGCCCGGTGATGGTCGGCCGCATTCGCGACACGATGGGCAGCACGACGCCTGCGCTGTATGCGATTGGTGCGATGAGTGTGTTGTGCGCGTTGTTGTTGCTGTTCGGGTTGCCCCAGTCGCTGCGGCAGCGGGATCATGCCGAAGAGGGGGGAGGTGTTCGGGGGTAGGGTCTGGGCGTTCCTGCGCGAGGCGGGTAGCGGAGATTCGATGCGGCGGTTGATATGCCTGCTGCTTTGAGCTTTTGATAGAGCGTTTGGCGTTTTGAATGCGTTCGACCAGATGGCATTTTGAGTGACGCATTCAAAATGCTGCGAAACGACCCGGGCGAGGCGTGGCGAACGAGTGGTCCGCCACGCTGTGATGCGGAGCAACGCAAGATTGCATCGCGACCTGCTCGGCAGATCTGCTTGAGATTCTTGCATTTGGCGTTTTGCATACGTTCGACCAAATGGCGTTTTGCGTATTGGATGCAGGATGTCGCGAGACGGGCTAACTGCGACGCGCAGCGAACGAGCGATCCGCCGCGCGGTGATACAGAGCAAGGCAAAGTCACATCACGACTTGCTCGACTACCCCGCCGAAGCTTCTCGCATCAGGCATTTTGCATGCATTCGGCCAAATGGCGTTAAGCATGCCGTATTCAAAATGCCGCGAGGCGAGCAAGCCTATGCTTCGGGAAGCAATAAGGCGAAGAGGGCGCAACGCAGGATCGCAACATGCCTCGCTCCGCTGCAAAAGACTTCGCCCGACAGTCCAGCCCCTGTGCATCCGGCATTTCGAACGCCATCGACCAAATGGCACTTTCCATGCCGCACGAAAAATGCCACAAAGCAAGCAGAACCGACCCCGGCACGCCAACCCACCGACGCCCATCACACCCGACAAAGGCGCAACGCAAGCGTCACCTCATTCCCCCACCAACCTCCTGCAATGCCGCGCGATCTGCCGTTCCTCCTGAGTCGCGACCACGCGATGCGCCGCCCCCAAAAACCCGAGCCCTTCAAGCACCTGCGAACGCACCGCGTCGCTGTGCTCTCCGATCCCTCCGCTGAACACGATCAGATCGACGCCGCCCAGCAACGCCGCATACGCGCCAATGGTCTTGCGCACCGCCGTGCAGAACACATCGACGGCCAGCGACGCATCCGCGTCGCCCTGCGCGCGGCGTGCCAGCAGCCCTTGCATGTCGTCGTCCGATTCCGACAACGCCTTCATTCCGCCGCGCCGGTTCACCAGCGTTTCGATGCCGTCGGCGTCGAGCGAGGCATGGCGCAGCAGATGAATCAGCACGCCGGGATCGAGATCGCCGCTGCGCGTGGCCATCGGAATCCCGCCGGCGGGCGTCATGCCCATCGACGTATCGACGGAGCGCCCGTTCTGCAGCGCACACAGACTGGCGCCGCTGCCGAGATGGGCGATGACCGTGCGCGCCGGCAGGTCCGCGCCAAGCTCGCCGACGATGGACTCGTAAGACAGCCCATGAAACCCATAGCGAACGACACCCCGCTCCGCATACTCGCGCGGCAACGCAAAGCGCGTTGCCCGCTCAGGCAGCGTGCGGTGGAACGCGGTATCGAAGCAAGCGAAATGAGGCACATCGGCGAAGATGCGCTGTGCCTCGTCAATCAGCGCCAGCGCGGGCGGCAGGTGCAGCGGCGCGAACGGCACCGCTTCTTGCAGCGTGTGCTTCACGTCCTCGGTGATGCGGCAATGTTCGCGCAGCCGCGGTCCGCCATGCACGACACGATGCCCGACGCCCACGAGCGGCACATCCAGATGCTCGGCGAGCGCGTCGGCGACGCGCTTCAGCGCATCGTGCTGCGTCTCCATCACATGATCCTGCGCGACATCGATACGGCCGTCCGACGACTTCATCGACCAGGATCCGTTGTCGCGCCCGATACCTTTCGCACTGCCCGAGAGCCATGCGTGCTCGTCGCCGTCGCGTGCGGTGAACACGCCGAACTTGAGCGACGACGAGCCGCTGTTGAGCACCAGAATGCCTTCGTCCATGGCATCAACCCTTCCAGGTCCAGTCACGGATCTCGTCGCGATCGATGCCTTCCTCATGCGCGTACCGCACGCTCTCGATGATCTCGTTCCTGAGCCACTCCTTCGTATGCGCGCTGCTTTCGGCGATGCGCGGCACGCGGTCGATCACATCGATGGCGAGCGTGAAGCGGTCCACACCGTTGATGATCGCGAGTTCGAACGGCGTGTTGATATTGCCGCGTTCTCGATAGCCATGCACATGCATGTTCTCGTGATTGGTGCGGTTGTAGGTGAGCTTGTGCACCAGCGTCGGATAGGAATGGAAGTTGAAGATGACCGGCTTGTCGCGCGTGAAGAGGGAATCGAAGTCGCGGTCGGACAGACCATGCGGATGATCGGTATCCGGCATGAGCCTGAACAGGTCGACCACGTTGACGAAACGAATCTTCAGGTCAGGACAGTTCGCCTTGAGGATCTCGACGGCGGCAAGCGCTTCCATGGTCGCGATGTCGCCCGCGCACGCCACCACCACGTCCGGCTCCGCGCCCTGATCGGTCGAGGCCCAGTCCCAGATGCCGATGCCTTTCGCGCAGTGCACGATTGCATCCTGCATGCTCAGGTACTGCAGATGCGGCTGCTTGTCCGCGACGATCACGTTCACGTAATCGTGCGTACGCAGGCAATGATCCGCGACGCTCAAAAGGCAGTTCGCGTCAGGCGGCAGATAGATGCGGACCACGCCCGGGCTCTTGTTGGTGACGACATCGAGGAAGCCCGGGTCCTGATGCGTGAAGCCGTTGTGATCCTGACGCCACACGAGCGACGTGATGAGCAGGTTGATCGACGGGATGGGCTTGCGCCAGTCGAGTTCGTTCTTGGCCTTCTCCAGCCACTTCGCGTGCTGGTTGAACATCGAATCGATCACGTGCACGAACGCTTCATACGTCGCGAACAGGCCGTGTCTCCCGGTCAGCACATAGCCTTCGAACCAGCCTTCCAGCGTGTGTTCCGAGAGCATCTCCATTACGCGTCCGTCGATGGACAGCGCGCCGCCGTCGGCATCCTCCGGCAGCGTCTCGGCGAGCCAGCGCTTGCCCGAGGCTTCATATACGCCGTCGAGCTTGTTGCTCGCCGTTTCATCGGGACCGAACAGGCGGAAGCTCGTCATGTTGCGGCGAATCACGTCGCGCAGGAAGGTGGCGAGCACCATCGTCGGCGATTGATACGTGTTCGCCGCCCGCTTGAATTCGAACGCGTACTCGCGAATGTCGGGCAGATCCAGCGACTGGCGCTGCAAGCCGCCGTTCGCGTGCGGATTCGCGCTGATGCGCCGCAGGCCTTCGGGCGCCAGCGCGCGCAAGGATTCGATCAGCCGGCCGTCTTCATCGAACAGCTCTTCGGGCTGGTAACTGCGCAGCCATTCTTCCAGCAAGGCAAGGTTGCGGTGGTTGCTCGCCGGATCGGCGATCGGCACCTGATGCGAACGCCAGAAGTCCTCGACCTTGTGCCCATTGACCTCCTTAGGCCCCGTCCAGCCTTTCGGGGTGCGCAGCACGATCATCGGCCAGCGCGGCCGCGTCACGTTGCCGGGATTCGCGCGCGCGTTCGCCTGGATGGCGCGGATATCGGCGATGCAGCGTTCGAGCGTCGCCGCCATGCGCTGATGCATCTTCTCGGGCTCGTGCCCTTCGACGAAGTGCGGCTCGTAGCCATAGCCCTTGAACAGCGCAGCGAGTTCCTCATGCGGGATCCGCGCAAGGATGGTCGGATTGGCAATCTTGTAGCCGTTGAGATGCAGGATCGGCAACACGGCGCCATCGGTGGCCGGGTTGAGGAACTTGTTCGAATGCCAGGACGTGGCGAGCGGGCCGGTCTCCGCCTCGCCGTCACCCACTACGGTAGCGACGATCAGATCCGGATTGTCGAACGCCGCGCCGAACGAATGCGACAGGCTATAGCCGAGCTCGCCGCCTTCGTGAATCGATCCCGGCGTCTCAGGTGTGCAATGCGAGCCGATGCCTCCCGGCGACGAAAACGCGCGGAACAACTTGAGCATGCCGCGTTCGTCGGTGCTGCGATCGGGATAGATTTCCGAGTAGTGACCCTCGAGGTAAGAATTGGACAGCGTCGCGGGCGCGCCGTGGCCCGGGCCTGACACGAACAGGATGTTGAGATCGTCGCGTTTGATCAGGCGATTCAGATGCACCCACACAAACGATTGTCCCGGATCGGAACCCCAGTGCCCGAGCAGACGCCGCTTGATGTGCTCCGGTTGCAGGCGTTCGCGCAGCAGCGGATTGGCGCGCAGATAGATCATGCCGGCCGAAAGATAATTGCAGGCCCGCCAGTACGCATCGATTCGTGCGAGGAGATCGGGGGCGAGAGGCGTCTCGAGGGAAGTCGGGGTGACGTCGTCGTTCAAGGGCTTCTCCTTGCAGGTGGGATGAGGGGTCGAACGTGGTGCGTGCGGCTTGGCGCAAGATCGGGTCCCGCGCGTGTCTCCATGTTCAGGCGCGTTCGTGGCGCTGGTTTGACGATAAGGTATCGGCAGACATCATAGAACGGTCGGCGCGATCGGGCAGCGGAGGCGACAATCCACCGCGGGGCTTGTCTTCCGCCTGCGCGCACGCATATTCAGCGCTCCCGCGCCGTTTCGAAAGCGCCCCTAGAATAGCTGGATGCCCCGACAATCCCCTCCCGCGAACGACGCCCTGCAAGGCTTTCATCCGGCCGTCGCCGGCTGGTTCCGCGCACGCTTCGCCTCGCCGACGCCCGCCCAGGCGCGCGCCTGGCCGCTGGTGCAGGCGCGCCGTTCGACACTCGTTGCCGCGCCCACGGGTTCGGGCAAGACGCTCACCGCGTTCCTGGCTGCACTCGATGAACTCGTCCGCGACGGCATTGCCGCCGGTGGCGTGTTGCCGGACGAGACGCGGGTCGTCTATGTGTCGCCGCTGAAGGCGCTGTCCAATGACATCCGCGTGAATCTGGAAGAGCCGCTCGCGGGCATCGCGCAGGCCTTGCGCGAATCGGGCACGGCGGCGCCGGAGATCCGCGCCGCCGTGCGCACCGGCGACACCACGCAGCAGGAGCGCAATGCGGTCAGGAAGCGTCCGCCGCACATCCTCGTCACCACGCCGGAATCGCTTTACGTACTGCTTTCGTCGGACTCGGGACGCGCGATGCTGTCCACCACGCGCACCGTGATCGTCGATGAAATTCACGCCGTGGCGGGCAGCAAGCGCGGCTCGCACCTGAGCCTGTCGCTCGCGCGACTCGATGCGCTGTGCGAGGACGCAGGGCATCAGCGGCCCGTGCGCATCGGTCTCTCGGCCACGCAGAAGCCTATCGAACGCGTGGCGCGGTTTCTCGTCGTTGGCTCTGAGCCGTGCGAGATCGTCGACGTCGGGCATGTCCGCGCGCGCGATCTCGCGCTCGATCTCCCGCCGATGCCGCTCGAAGCCGTCATGTCCAACGACATGTGGGAGCGCGTCTACGACCGTCTCGCGGATCTGTCGGCGCAACACCGCACGACGCTCGTTTTCGTCAACACGCGACGCATGGCGGAGCGCGCGGCGCGCCATCTCACCGACCGCCTCGGCAAGGACGCCGTCGCCGCGCATCACGGCAGCCTGGCGCGCGAGCAGCGGCTGGTCGCCGAACAACGCCTCAAGCGCGGCGAGTTGCGTGTGCTGATTGCAACGGCGTCGCTGGAACTGGGCATTGATATCGGCGATGTCGATCTCGTCTGCCAGCTCGGCTCACCGGGTTCGATCGGCGCGTTCCTGCAGCGGGTCGGGCGCTCGGGGCATCACGTGGGCGGCATGCCGAAAGGGCGGCTGTTTCCGACTTCGCGCGACGATCTGATCGAATGCGCCGCCTTGATCGATTGCGTGCGGCGCGGCGAACTCGATGCGCTGAAGATTCCGCGCGCGCCCCTCGACGTGCTCGCGCAGCAGATCACCGCCGAAGTCTCATGCCGCGAATGGAGCGAGGATGCGCTGTACGAGCGCGTCACGCAGGCGTTTCCGTATGCGGAGCTGGCGCGCAGCCGCTACGACGCCGTGCTGCGCACGCTCGCGGAAGGCTATACGGGACGTCAGGGCGTGCGCGCGGCCTATGTGCATCGCGACGCGGTGAGCCGGACACTGCGCGGACGGCGCGGCGGCAAGCTGACTGCCGTGACCTCGGGCGGCGCGATCCCCGATAACGCCGATTTCGCGGTGCTGCTGGAGCCGCAGGGCTTGCAGATCGGCACCGTGAACGAAGACTTCGCCGTTGAAAGTCTCGCGGGCGACGTCTTCCAGCTCGGCAATACGTCGTACCGGATCGTGCGCGTGGAAGGCGGCCGTGTGCGTGTGGAGAATGCCAACGGGCAGCCGCCGAATATTCCGTTCTGGCTCGGCGAAGCGCCCGGGCGCAGCGATGAGCTGTCGCATGCGATCGCGCGCATGCGTGCGGGCATCGATACGCGGCTGGCGCAGGACGACAGCATCGAAGCGGTCATCGCGTGGCTGGCGCAAGAGAGCGGCATCGGCGACGAGGCGGCGCGGCAGATCGTCGAATACCTGGCGCGTGCGCGCGCCGCGCTCACCGTGTTGCCGACGCAGGACACGCTCGTCATGGAGCGCTTCTTCGATGAATCCGGCGGCACGCAGCTCGTGATTCACGCGCCGTTCGGCAGCCGCGTGAATCGCGCGTGGGGTCTCGCGCTGCGCAAGCGCTTTTGCCGTACTTTTAATTTTGAATTACAGGCTGCGGCGACCGAGGACGCCATCGTGCTCTCGCTGACAGGCAGTCACAGTTTCACGCTCGACGAAGTGTGGCGCTATCTGAAGTCCAGCACCGCCGAGCACGTGCTGATCCAGGCGCTGCTCGATGCGCCGCTGTTCGGCGTGCGCTGGCGCTGGAACGCGACCAACGCGCTCGCGCTGCCGCGCTATGCGGGCGGGCGCAAGGTGGCGCCGCAATTGCAGCGCATGAAGAGCGAGGACCTGCTCGCGGCGGTGTTCCCGGACCAGGTGGCGTGCGCAGAAAACCTGGCGGGCGAGCGCGAGGTGCCCGCGCATCCGCTGGTCGAGCAGACGCTCGACGACTGCCTGCACGACGCCATGGACAGCGACGCTTGGCTCGCGTTGCTGGGCCGCATCGAAAGCGGCGCGGTGCGGCTGGTGACGCGCGAATTGCCGGCGCCGTCGCCGCTGGCGGCCGAGATCCTGTCGGCCAAGCCCTATGCATTCCTCGACGACGCACCGCTCGAAGAGCGCCGCACGCAGGCGGTGCTGGCGCGCCGCTGGACCGATCCGCAATCGGTCGACGATCTGGGTGCGCTCGATCCCGAAGCCATCGAGAGCGTCCGCGCGGAAGCCTGGCCCGATGTCACCAGCGCCGACGAGATGCACGAGGCGCTGACGACGCTTGCCTGCATCGCCGAGCGCGAAGCGCAGCGCCACCCGCACTGGCCCGCGTGGCTGGAGACGCTGGCGCGCGGCGGCCGGGCGACGCGGCTGCAGGTCGCGGAACACGATGCGCTGTGGACGCCCGTCGAGCGGCTCGCGTGCCTGCGCGCGGTCTATGAGCACGCGCCGATGCAGCCGACGTTGCGGCCGCCCGCCGGCTTCGACGAGGTCTGGAGCCCCGACGACGCGCTCGTCGAGATCGTGCGGGCGCGCTTGTCCGGTTGCGGGCCGCTGACGGTGCCGGACATCGCGCGGCCGCTTGCGTTGCCGGCCTCGGCTGTCGCTCTCGCGCTGACACGGCTGGAGGCACAGGGTTATGTGATGCGCGGACGCTTCACGCCAGGCGCGCAGACCGAGGAATGGTGCGAGCGGCATCTGCTCGCGCGGATTCATCGCTACACGGTGCGGCGGTTGCGGCGCGAAATCGAGCCGGTCGAGCGGCAGGACTTCATGCGTTTCCTGTTCGAATGGCAGCGCGTCGGGACGGATGCGCGCGGTGCCGGCCGTGACGCGCTCGGCGCCGTGCTGGAACAACTGGAAGGTTTCGAGGCGCCGGCCGTCGCGTGGGAAGACGAGATACTGCCGGCCCGCATCGGCGATTATTCGGGACTCTGGCTCGACGAACTCTGCCGCGCCGGCAAGCTGGTCTGGACGCGGCCGGCGGGACGCGCACGCGCGACGGGCGGCCCGGTGCGCGGCACACCCATCGTGCTGTTGCCGCGCCGCCATCTCGACGCATGGAATGCGCTCCTGTCCGCCGATGAAGCGCCGCAGATGTCGTCGCGCGCGCAGCGCGTGTTCGATGCGTTGCAAACTCATGGCGCCATGTTCTTCGACGAACTCCTTGCCGACGCGCGTCTCCTTCGCACGGAGCTCGAGGATGCGCTCGGCGAACTCGTGTCGCTCGGACTCGTCAACGCGGACAGCTTTGCCGGTCTGCGCGCGTTGCTCGCACCCGCGGCGAAGCGCAACGCCTTCGCACGGCGTCCGCGGCGCGGCGGACTGTTCATCGGCGGAATGGACGACGCCGGGCGCTGGGCGCTGCTGCGGCGCGCCCGCGAAGAAGGCGAGCGCGACGACGCCGCGCTCGAACACGTCGCGCTGACTTTGTTGCGGCGCTATGGCGTGGTGTTCTGGCGCCTGCTCGAACGCGAAGCCGGATGGCTGCCGCCCTGGCGCGATCTGCTGCGCGTCTATCACCGGCTGGAAGCGCGAGGCGAGATTCGCGGCGGGCGCTTCGTCGCCGGTCTGGCGGGCGAGCAGTTCGCGCTGCCGGAGGCGGTGCCCTTGCTGCGCGACATGCGCCGCCGCGCACGAGACGGGGCGTTGGTCGCGCTGTCGGCGGTGGATCCGCTCAATCTGGTCGGTACGCTATTGCCCGGCGACAAAGTGCCGGCGCTCGCGGGCAATCGGGTGCTGTATCTCGATGGCGTGCCGGCGGGCGCGGTGATCGCGGGCAAGACCCGTTATCTCGGCGAATTCGATGCCGCGACGCGTGAGCAGGTGCGTCTCGCGCTGGTGAAGCGTACGGCGCGTTCGCTCGCGCTGTCGGCGAGCGCGCCGGGCGCCGGTCTGACGGGCGGTGCCGTGCCGGCGCGCCAGGGATGACGCGCCTGCGCCGGCCGTGGCGTCAGTTTTCTTCCTTCTTGCCGACGATCTTCGTCGTGAACGGGCCGGGCGGCTGCACCGGCACGTCTCTCACCGGCACGCCCGGATAGTCGACGACACGATTCGGGTTCGCTGCGGTCCGGATACGAAACGATGGCTTGAGCCCGTCTCGCGCGCCGCCGACGATGGTATGCATCGCTTGCCGGTCGAGTTCGACGCTGTCGGCGAGATCCCTGATTTTGATGACAGCCATGATGAGTTCCTCCGTGGGTTCGTGAGCCGGCGCGCCGCGCTTCAGTCGGGTCGACTTCAGCCTTCGCACTGTTTGGCTCTTTGCATGCAAAACACAACAAACCGCGCCAGCGCCTGCGGGGCAGGAGGTCTGAACCTTCCGCCCTGACCGACAGCGCCTGATCGCTCGTGCCGAATGACGCGAAAGGCATGCCAGATACGGCGTGATCGGCGCATCGGAGGCTCCGAGGTCCGCGCAGCGGGCGTTGCGCGCGATATCGAGGGCGCCAAAATCGAACCGCGCCACAGCGTTCGTCGTGCGTGAGCCGACACTTCAGCGAAATGTGTCGGTATCCGAAAGACATGTGCGCGATGCCGCGCAGAATCAAAAACGTCATTTGCTTAAGGCGCAAGCGAAGTCTAGTATCGAACCAGCATGAAGTATTTGTTACGACAAGTGGACTTGGTCGATCGAACAGGAGCCGCGTCGCGTCGCACAGATGACAAGTTTTGCGCAAGCGATACGTACTTTCCAGAGCAACAGCGCGTCGCGCGACGAGTTCTTTTCCCGGGTTGACGGCGCCCTTGCGACCGAGCAGTCCGCGCCAAAGCAACTCATGGAGATCCTCGACGAGGAGCACGCGGTCAAGCCTCTGCCCCCGGATGTCTACGCGGCCATCCGGCGCCGTGTCGACCATGCGGCACGCATTCGTCCCGAACTCGACTCAGACACCGGCCCCGTCGGCAGCGACGAGACGCGCCTGCAGACCACCACGAGCTTCGCCCCGCCCCCCATGCCGCCTTCGCTGCCCGAGCGCGATCCGAGCAGCAGCTCGGGCGGATCCGGCGCGACAAGCGGAACGAGCGGCACCAGCGGCACCAGCGGCACCAGCGGCACCGGCGGGACGTTCGGTCAGGCGACGCAGATAAGAACCGACCACGACCAGCGCATGAAAGGCGTCGGCGACACGCTCAACAGTCGCTTCGTGCTGGAGGAGTGTCTTGGCATCGGCGGCATGGGCACGGTCTACAAGGCCCTGGACCTGCGCAAGCTCGAAGCATCGGACCGTCGCCCGTATGTCGCGATCAAGGTGCTCAACCTGCAGTTCCGTGGCAATCCGAAGTCGCTGATCGCATTGCAACGCGAAGCCCGCAAGGCGCAGCAACTGGCGCACCGCAACATCGTGACCGTGTATGACTTCGATCGCGACGGCCCGGTTGTCTATCTGACGATGGAATATCTTTCCGGACAGCCGCTCTCGCGCCTGCTGCGAAATCCGAACTTCAAGGGCA
The DNA here is from genome assembly GCF_031451075.1 of Caballeronia sp. LZ043. Classification (NCBI taxonomy): domain Bacteria; kingdom Pseudomonadati; phylum Pseudomonadota; class Betaproteobacteria; order Burkholderiales; family Burkholderiaceae; genus Caballeronia; species Caballeronia sp. LZ043. Next base: position 662,407 of record NZ_JARUXT010000004.1, read on the forward strand.
TGCCGTTCGCCGAGGTGTTTCCCATCTTCAAGGGCATGGCCAATGCGCTCGCCTATGCGCACGAGCGCGGCTTCGTTCATTGCGATTTCAAGCCGGCCAACGTGTTCCTGCTGGATACGTCGGAAGTCAAGGTGATCGACTTCGGCATTTCGCGCGTGATTCAGCGCCCCGAGGAAGAGAGCGAGGCAACCGTCTTCGATCCAGGCAGCCTCGGGGCGCTGACGCCCGCGTACGCGAGTCCCGAAATGCTGGAGCATCGCGAGCCGGACCCGCGCGACGATGTCTATGCGCTCGGTTGCATCACCTATGAGTTGCTGACAGGAAAGCATCCGTTCGACCGCGTGCCCGCGCAACAGGCGAAGGCCGCGGGCATGAAGCCGCAGCGTCCGGAGCATCTCGGCAACAAGCAGTGGAAAGCGCTGAAGGCGTCGCTGGCGTTCGAACGTGAAGCGCGCACGGCGAGCGTGGCGCAACTGCTGGAGGACATCAGCGACCCGCAGCCAGCCACTGCGGCAATGCGCAAGAGCAAGCAGAACGGGACGCCGAAACTGGCGATCGGCGCGGCGGCGGCGGTGGCAGCGCTGTTGATTGCCGGTGGCGGATATTACTACTACGAGCGTAGCAAGGGCGTGACGGAAGTGGCTCACGAAGCGGCACACGAAGCACCGCGGCCGTCCGTCGCGCATGTTGAACGCGCAGCGCCGCCGTCAGCCGGTTCGCAGGTGGCGATCACGCCCGTCCTGCCTGCGCCGCCCGCGCCGGTGCTCACGATGGCAGCGGTCACGCCCGTGCTGGCAAGCGTGCCGTGCTCGGCGCTGGTGGCTTCGGTGCACGACCAGACCGTCGACGTGCAGGGCTTCGTTTCACAGCGTTATGGCCTCGCACGGCTCAAGGATACGCTCGGACGCGTACCCGGCGTGAAGACCACCAATTTCGGCGTGCAGCAGGTCGCGGATGACAAGTGCGATCTGCTCAAGGTATTCGCGCCGTACTGGTCGGCGAATCGTCAGTCGGGACGGCCGGCCTCGGTGCATACGCGTTCGCAGGCGACCCGGCTCACCGAAGGGCAGCCGCTGATCATCGACCTGATGACGCCCGGCTTCGATTCGAGCGTCAACGTCGATTACTTCCCGCCCGACGGCAGCGTCGTGCATCTGCTGCCGAACCAGCGCTCGCGCGACAACCAGGCGCCGCCGAACTACACGGCGACGATCGGCTCGATGGGTGACTGGATCGTCGGCAAGCCGTTCGGTTCGGAGATGATCGTGCTGATGCTCGCGCCCGCGCCGCTCTTCGATGCACCGCGTCCGGACAGCGAAGCGAAGTCCGACTATCTGCGCGCAGTCGAGAAACGCCTGGCGGCGCTGGCAAGCAAGTACGGACGCGACAAGGTGGCCGTCGACATGTTCCAGATCACGACGCAGGCGAAGCAGTAACGGGATGTCGAAGCGGGTTCCGTTCGCGGTGGACTTGAAGACGAGAAGAACGGAACCGCGCCGGAGCGCCTAGCTTTGAGGCTTCTCCATCGATGACTTCAATTCCTTCAGCGCATCTTCCATCCGCTTGCTGACGAGCGCATAGGCTTCGGCCTGCGTCTGTTGAGTGGTGCGCGCGATGTCCTGCATGTCGGCGAGTGCGTTATGCAAGGCGCGCTGGACGACTTCGTTGGCGTTGAACGGCGGTTGCGCCGATCCAGTGGCGAACTGCTTGGCGATGCCCTCCAGATCGCTCAAGGTGCGGCGCAGGATTTCAAGCTGCTTGTCGCGCAACGCTTCGATGCCGCCGAACGCAACGCGGTTCGTTGCCGCGAGTGCCTCGACGTCCTTGCGACGCGATTCCATGATCGCGGCGACATCGAATCCCGGCAACTGATATTGCTGGAACATGGCGGCAAACTGGCTGAACGGATCGCTGAAATTTTGATTCATCATGTCTCCCAGATTCGTTCGGTCGAGCGCGGATTCCGCTGTCCGACTGCATGAAGAGCGCGGATGACCGGGCTGTCTCACCTTGCGTGCGTCCCCAGGCCGAGACGCCGCCGGCACCTGATACTACCAATTTAAAGGCCGATCTTGGGGCAAGGGAAAACGCCATGTGGGCGACGATGACGATCGCGCTCGCCATGATGCCCGCTTGATGCAGGTCAACGTGCGCCACGGTGCCGCAACGACCATGAATACACGGTGACAGGCGGTGGCGAGCGGTTCACGGGCAGTTGGCTCCCACCGCGGAAGCAGGCGGGAGCGCATCATGATCAAGGGCGAAGGACGAATCGTTGCGGCGCTGGGGGCGGTCTTCGTGACACTCGGCGGCATTCATGCGGCACTGCGCGGGCTGCTGTTCGACGAGACCGCTGTGACCTGGTACGGCGTGCTCGCGATTCTGCTGGGGGCGGCGTCGTTTGTCGTGATGCTGACGCCTCTGCCGGGCGATGATCCCTGATCCTTCGGCCGGGTGAATCAGCGATCTTCTCCTCCCGCGAACACGCCATGCTCGGCCTGGATCTGTTCGCGGTCGATGCACTGCACATGCCAGCGTCCAGTGCTGTGCGGGTTTGAGCCATCGACGCCACCGGCATACCACAGCACGCGTCCGGCGAGGCCTTCGCAAGGGCCGCCGGGGGTATCGAAGTCAAGACGCTCCAGCACGCAGATCGGCTCTTCGATGCGCTGGCCGCAGATCATCGTTCCGTTCGTTCCCGCGCGCAGTCCGCCCCAGTCAGGGACTTCGACCGCCTGGTGTCCCTCGCGCGACCAGCGGCGTGTTTCCTTGTCGAGCCACAGAATGGCGTATGCCGCGGATTGGGCGCCTTCGAAACCATCCAGCTTCACGGTGATACGCATGTCATCCTCCATGATACGAATCGATGGACATGACGCTCGGCGCATGTACGCCGGCCATGAGCGTCGTCGAATGAAAGGCGGCGTCTCGAAGCAACTCGCTTCAGGCGTTGCGCCGCGCGTATTGGTTCGGGCCTCGCACGCCGAGAGCAGCAATGTCGGTTTCGAACGGCATACGGCCAATAAGTTTAATGGCGCCGCATGGACAAGTTTCATCGGCGCGACGTTCGGAAAGGGAGCCTCTATCGACAGCGCTTGCGCATTGCAGCAGAGCGAAGCATGCAAGCATCAAGCAAGTCCAATGCCGATTTGCGTCGGATGACGTCACGAAAGTACCGGCGCATCAATTTCAGTCTAGCTCGGCAATATGACGACTTTCAGTAGGCGTTTTGCCGCAGGCTTCCAAGGCGCAACCCCATCACATAAGCCGCAAGCGTGCCGACGGTGACACGCGAATCCGCCCGCCGTCCGTGCGCGTTGCACCACGCCGGACAATGAACGCCCCAGCAGGTTGCAACCCGCACGAACGGCGGCGTCGGGCGGATCCGTTGCGTGTGCGGTGCAACAATGAATGCAGAATGCATCATGCAAAGAACCAGGCGTCGTTGGCATGGCGAAATGGATCGCGCACCGATGCGCTCAAAGGCGTTCCAGCTTCATGCGATCGACGATATGCAACTGCCTGCCGTTGAGCCCGATCACGCCTTCACGTTGCAGCTTCGACAGCATCCGGCTCACGGTTTCCAGTTCGAGACCGAGATAACTTCCGATGTCGCCGCGCGTCATTGGCAGCAGCAGGTCAGCCGGCGGCGCTGGCGCGTCGAGCCGCTCGGACAGGTCCAGCAGGAACGCCGCCACGCGCTCGCGCGCGGGCATCGTGCCCAGCATCAGTGCGAGTCGCGAGGCCCGCACGATCTCGGCGCTCATGATCGCCAGCAGTTCGTGCTGCATGGCCGCATATTCGCGGCACAGCGGTTCAAGAATGCCCACGGGCATGATGCGCACCACGCTGTTTTCGAGTGCGATGGCGTCGCTTTCATGTCGTCCCGTGCAGATGCCGTCGAGGCCAAGCGTTTCATCCGGCAGATGGAAGCCGGTGACCTGGGTATGAGGCGCGCTGTCCAGATCGTTCGCCGGAAAGGTCGCGACGCTCTTGAAGCAGCCGCTCTGCACGGTATAGAGCGAGCGCAGCGGCTCACCCGTGGTGTAGAGCGCGGCGCCTCGTTCGAGAGTACGGGTGGGAAACGGAATGGCATCCGCGTCGGCTAAGCGGACGTGAAGCGTGACTGCCGTGTTGCGGTGAAGCGAGGGTTCCATGGCGCGCTCCTCCTGCTGATTGCAGTATGGTTCACGGATCGCGGAAAGGACAACCCGCCGCTGTGGCGTAAGCATCAGAGCGGCAGAACGATACGCACCTCGGCGCCGCCGCCCTCGCGCGGACGCAGTTCGAGCGTGCCGCCATGCAGCCTGGCAATGCGCTCGACGATCGCGAGGCCCAGCCCCGTGCCTTTCGGCTGGCCTTCGCCGCCGCCGCGCCTGAACGGCTGCTTGAGCGCCTCGGGATCCTGCCCGGCGAGTCCCTTGCCGCGATCCGCAATCACGACGCACACGCTTCGTGTCCGCGCATCGGTCCAGGTGCGAGCCTCCAGTCCCACCACACCGTAAAGGACCGCATTCTGCATGACGTTCATCAACATGCGCATCATGCTGATGGGACGGAACGCGAAGGGCTGCACTTCGCCGAGTTCCAGCGTGAACTCGTGACCCAGGCCTGCAAAATCAGCGGCGAGATTCGCGATCAGCGCATTCAGGTCGCCGACGACCGGCATCTCCTTCGCGCCGCTTCCGGCATAGTCCATGAACTGCTGCAGGATCGTGTCGATGGTCTCGAGGTAGCCTTCCGCCGATGCCGCGAATGACGCGTCCATCGACGGCACGGACGACATGGCCATCGCGAGACGCAGCTTGGTCATCGGCGTGCGGATGTCGTGCGAAATACCGGCGAGCATCAGTGCGCGCGTCGCGTCGGCTTCCCTCAGCGCGGCGGTCATGCGGTTGAAGGCGTCGCTGACTTCCGCGATTTCGGTCGGGCCATCGTTCGGCAGGACGCCCGGGTCCCCACCCGCTGAGACACGGCGCGCCGCGTCGGCGAGATGGGCGAGCGGGCGGTTCAGGTGCCGCTGGATCACATACGCCGTGCCGGTGGCAAGCGCGCCCAGTCCCAGCGAGAGCAGCAGGGCCGTAGCGATGCCGTCGCCATGGGCGGCTTCGGGAACCGGCAATGCAATCCAGCGCGGCTCGTCCGACAGATGCGCGCGAATCCACAAGCGCTGCTGACCGTCGTCGCTGGTATCGCCGCTTTGCCAGCGCACCAGCAGGTCTGCGGGCAGATGACGCCGCAGGCTCTCGACAAAGGTCCGCCGCTGATAGGTTTCATAGAAATGCAGTCGCGACTCAGGCGTGAAGGGCGCGGCGCCCGCGGGCAAGTCGGCGCGCATGTCGAGATGCGACGTGACGGTTTGCGCGGCATCGGGCGGGGTCGTCCTGAGCAGCGTGTCGAGGGTGACGATGTAACTCGCGAACGCGGAGGCCGCGCGCTCAATGCGCGGCGTCTGGATGAAATGCAGCAGCACGGCGGTGGCGCAGACCTGGCTCACCGCGACCAGCGCGACAAGCAACAGCACGTTGCGCGCGAAGAGCGAGCGCGGCGCGAGCTTCACGGCGCATCCGCCTCGACTTCGGCGAGCAGCATGTAGCCGACGCCCCACACGGTCTTGATGAAACGCGGCTTGCCCGGATCTTCCTCGACGAGTTGCCGCAGGCGCAACACCTGCACGTCGATGCTGCGATCGAGCGCGTCATGATCGCGGCCTCGCGTGCGCGCGATGAGGTTGTCGCGGCTCACCCCACGATTCGGCGATGAACCGAGCGCGTTCAGCAACTGCATCTGCGCAGAGTGGATCTCGAAGGGCTCGCCATTCCTGAAGAGTATCTGGCGCGCGAGATCGAGGCGAAATTCGCCGAAGCGGATGACTTGCCGGGTATGCGTCGGATCGCCGGCGGCGATCTTCTGGCGGCGCAGCAGCGCGCGCACCCGCGCGACGAGTTCCTGCGGCAGGAACGGCTTGGCGAGATAGTCGTCCGCGCCGGTCTCGAGGCCGACGACCTTGTCGACGGGATCGCCCTTGGCCGTGAGCATGAGGATCGGCAGCGTCTGGCCTTCGGCACGCAGACGCTTGCACACGGAGAGACCGTCTTCCGGCTCCATCATCCAGTCGAGCACGAGCAGGTCATAAGGTTCGCGCTGGAGACAGCGGTCGAGCCGCTTGCCGTTCTCGACGACACGCACTTCGAATCCCTGCGAACTCAGAAAGCGCTGCAGCATGTTGCGCAACTCGGCTTCGTCGTCGAGCACGATGATCTTCGGCAGGGTGTCCATGAGCGGGCTCCGGGCGGTCAGCGTTCAGCGTTCAGCGTTGCGAGGCGTGGGCGCGCATGAACGCCTCGATCTGCGGCAGGGTGACGAAACCGTTCTTCTGCGTATCGATCTCGTCGAAATGCTTCGCCACCATCGGCATGCCGCTGGCGGCCTGCTCACGGGTGAGTCTGCCATCGCGCGTGGTGTTGGCGTTCGTGAAGCGGGCCTGCAACTGGCCAAGCGCGCGTTCGACATGCGGGCTTGCGCCCATCGGTTGGGTGGCGGTCTGCGCGAAGGCCGGGGCCAAAGCGACGCACACCAGGCAGGCAGCAACAGCGGCAAGGGTCTTTCGCATGAGTCTCTCCTTGATTCGGATGCGAATGAGCAAGACAGGTGAGGCTCATTCTATTGAGCCGCGTTGCAAGCGCAATCCCGAGCGCGCCGTGAATCCATGTCGCCGCATGTCATGTGCACGGCATGGCCGGCGATGACACGCGCCGACACAAGTCATCGCTCACGCTTTGCGCGGCGCTTCGCTATCGTTCTCATCGCCGGCCGACGCTTCCTTTGCTCGGCCATTCCCAACGTCTGACGTGCATTGAGGACCATCATCATGAACTTTCGCTTGCTGAGTGTTTCCGCCGTGGCCGCCATTACCCTGACTTGCGCGAGGACCGCAATGGCCGGTACGAGCGTGCAGGTTTCCTATGTGGCGCCCGCAGTCGTCATCGCAGCGCCGCGCCCGGTGTACTACTACGCACCGCCTCCGCGGCCTCCGTACTACTATGTGCCCGCGCGTACCGTGACGATTGCGCCAGTGGCTGCTCTGGTGGCAGTCATTGCACCGCCGCCCCCGCGGCCGCCAGTGATCGTCGCTCCGGTCCCGCTGCCAGCTTATGCGGTGACGCCCGCGATCCGGGTGACTTACGCGCAGCCGGTGACACGGGTGCCCGTTGTCGTGCTGCCCTGAACGCTTCTTCAATGCGACGCAACAGGTGGCAAGAGCATAGTGCATTCGAGGCATGCTGAATGCGTAATGCAATACGCAAAATACGTTTCACGCTTTTCTTTCCGGCCGCCTCCTATACTGGATTGATTGCATCGTCCACGCGCCGATGCAGCCGCGCGTACGTCGCCATGCATACGCGTCGCGGTGTCCATCGGGAGGATCGAGCCATGCTATTCATCGTCAACTGGACGGCGCAACCCGAAGTGGAAAGACAGGCCGCCGAGCGATTCCTCCAGACGCGCGGCGCGCCGCCGGATGGCATCCATCTGATTGGCCGATGGCATGCAATCGGTTCGATCTGGGGTATCGCCGTATGTGAATGCGATGACGTCGAACCGCTGGCTCGCTGGGCGCTCGAATGGGCCGACATCTTCATGTTCGACATCAAGCCAGCCATCACCGACGAGCAGGTTGGCAGGATGCTTGCGGAACACGCCCAGAAACCATAGAGAGGCCGCGCGCGCGGGCGTCAACCGCACCGTACAACGAACGGTCGTTTGCAACTGTCCGCGATGAACGTTCTAAGGGTTTGTGTGGCTTGCAGCGCGGCAGGCCATGCCTCAGCATTCACAAACGTACTAGATAGTTAATTTTGGATGGCGTTGCGCGATTGCGTGCTCCGTCTGACGATATTGCCGCATAGGAGCGAAGCGTGACTGAAGCGAAGACCCAGGAACCTTGCGTGATTTCCGTCGCGATCACCGGATCGGTGCCGCGCAAGAAAGACAATCCCGCCGTGCCCATCACGATTGCCGAGCAGATCGAAAGCACGCACGAAGCCTACGACGCGGGCGCGACGCTCGTGCATCTGCATGTGCGCGACGAGGACGAACGCTCCAGCTCGGACCGTCACCGCTTTGCGGAACTGCAGGAGGGCATTCGCAAGCACTGTCCGGACATCATCATCCAGTTCTCGACGGGCGGACGCGGCCGCTCCTTCGAGCAGCGGGGCGCGATGCTGGATCTGAAGCCCGACATGGCGTCGCTTGCCACGGGATCAGTGAACTTTCCGACTATCGTCTACGAGAATCCGCCGGACTTCGTGCGCTCGCTGGCGCAAACCATGCTCGACCATCACGTGAAACCCGAGATCGAAATCTTCGATCTGGCGATGCTGTACAGCACCGTCGATCTCGTGAACCAGGGCTTGCTGAAGTCGCCGGTGCATGTGCAGTTCGTCCTTGGCGTAAAGAATGCCTTGCCCGCGCGGCGCGAGATCCTCGAGTTCGAAGTCGAGCAGTTGCGCAAGCATCTCCCCGATGCAACCTGGACCGCAGCAGGTATCGGGCGCCATCAACTCGAGGTAAACCACTGGACGCTCGAAATGGGCGGTCACTGCCGTACCGGTCTCGAAGACAACGTGCGCTGGGACAAGGACACCCTCGCCAAGAGCAATGCACAACTGGTCAGCCGGGTGGCCTCGCTGTGCGCGGAGTATGGCCGGCCGGTAGCGACCGCGAAGGAAGCGCGCAGGCTGCTGTCGCTGTAGACGAACGAAGCAGTTCCGCAAACAGGGAAGGGCGCGCCGCCGGGCATCGGGGCGCGCCCTTGTCGTTTCCACGCAGCGCTGAAACGCGTTTGCACGTTGCATTTTGCATTCGTGATGCAAATCTCATCCGCCGAATCAAAAAAAGCTGCCTTACAATCGGTGCTCCTCCCTGACAAGCGTGCCCTCGCGAGAACATGAACGAGCGCAAGGCAGCCGGCCTCGCCGACCGGATCTACAGCGACATTCTCAACCGCATCGTCGAAGGCGAGTTCAAGGAAGGCGATCGTCTGCTGACAGAGCACGCGCTCGCAGAACGCTTCGCCACTTCCCGCCCCACGGTGCGCGAGGCGCTTGCCCGCCTGCGCGCCGACGGCATCATCGTGACGCGGCGCGGTTCGGGCACCGTGGTCGGGCGTCGGCCTGATCCGGACGCTCGCCGCTTTGCGCCTGTGGAAACCTTGTCCGACATCCGGCGCTGCTATGAATTTCGTCTGGTGATGGAGACCGGCGCGGCCGAGCTGGCCGCCGACAACGCCGAGGACTCCGACCTGCACGCGCTCAGGCTTGCCTGGAACCGGATGGCAAGCTCCGTCGAGGCGCAAAAGGGCATCGATGCGCACGACGACTTTGCCTTCCGGCTAGCCGTGGCGCGAACGTCCAGAAACCCTTTCTTCGTCACGATGCTGTCCTTCATCGAAGAGCAGATCATCTTCAGTTCGAACCTGTCGCAGACGCTGTCGCCGCTCAATGCGCTGAAACGTCAGCGGCTCACTCAGCAAGAGCTCCTCGAGGTGCTCGAAGCGATCGAAGCCCGTGATCGCGAGAAAGCTGCGGCTGCCATGGACGCTCATCTCAGGAACGCACTCGAGCGCATGTTCGGCGTTTAGCAAGTTCTTCGGCAATGCGTTGTCATACAACCTTGGCAACCGCGCAGAGCTATTCGAAGTTGCCTGACAACATCTCGCATGAAGGCAGGAAGAATTTGGGGGTGGCATCGAGTCCATGTAGACCGGCCGCTAGTCTGCCTGAAGGAGTCCAGGCGCTCGGACCCACGGCGTGGCCGCCCAATTGAAGCCTCAAAGGAAACTCACGGAAACGCTCAAGGAAACATTCTTGATGAGCGGTTAAACCGTCGAGAAAACACTGGCTTCGGGTATCTCCCGAGATACGGCCGCAAGCCGTTATCAGCTTAAGAAAACGATACCTCTCAAGGTTTCGGTAACACGCCAGCACAAGGCAATTTGCTTGACATCCTATAACCTCGTTAGCTATTTTTCAGCTTCCAGCGGCAATCAGGATGCGCGCAGAAACAAACCACCAGACAAGCCCGACTTAAAAAACACGCAGCACAGAGAAAGAATCACAAACGGGGCGGCGCTCGCGCGGCAAGCGATGTCGGTGACGCGACCGATCCCTTCCCGACCCGTGGTTGCGAGCGAAGTGAGGAGACGACAACATGGTTTTCAAGGCAGGACTGTCAGTGAAGCTGGCGACGGTGTGCATCGCCGTCGGCGCGGCCTTCGGCATGAGTGCGGCGCAGGCGGCCGATCCCGTGTCGATCAACATCGTGGACGTCGCAGGCAATCTGCAACTGACGCAAAAGGGCTTCGAGGCTTTCAAGGCCAAGTATCCCGACCTGGTTTCCAGCATCACCTTCACCAATGCCCCGGCGCCGCAGCTGCCCGGCAAGATCAAGGCAATGCAGGCGGCGGGGCGCTCGGACATCGACCTCGTCGTGACGGGCACTGACGCGCTCGCGGCCGGCATCCAGCAGGGCCTGTGGGAGAAGCTCCTGCCGGATCAATCGAAGGCATTCCCCGGCGTACTCGACAAGTACGCGCCCGGTCCGCGCAAGATGCAGGACATCGCGCAAGGCTATGGCCTCGAAGTGACGTACATGCCCGCGGGTCCGCTGCTCGAATACAACCCGGCCAAGGTCACCGACGTCCCCAAGACTCCGGATCAGTTGCTGGCGTGGTGCAAGGCGCATCCGAACAAGCTGATCTATGCGCGTCCAGCCAACTCCGGCCCGGGCCGCACCTTCCTGATGGGTTTGCCGTACGTGCTCGGCGACAAGGACCCGATGGACCCGATCAACGGCTGGGACAAGACCTGGGCGTTCCTCAAGCAGCTCAACGACTGCGTTCCGTACTATCCGGGCGGCACGTCGGCCGTGATGAAGGAACTCGGGGAAGGCACGCGCGACATGACCGTGACCGTGACGGGCTGGGACATCAATCCGCGCGCGCTCGGCATCGTGCCCGCGGAATTCAAGGTCGGCGCCTTCGACAACATGACCTGGGTCAACGACGCCCACTACATGGTCATCCCGAAGGGCGTGCCGAAGGAAAAGCTCGACGTGCTCTATAAGCTGATGAACTTCATGCTGGAGCCCGCGCAGCAGGCGCTGACCTATGACGACGGCTACTTCTATCCGGGCCCGGCGGTGAAGGACGTGCCGCTCTCGATGGCCCCGGCGAAGAGCCAGGAAGTGATCCAGAAGTTCGGCCGTCCCGAGTACGCGAAGCTGCTTGCGGACCGTCCGCACGTCGTGCCGCTGAATGCCCAGGCGATGGTCGCCGCCTTCCAGAAATGGGATCGCGAGATCGGCGCGGCAAAGACGAAGTAAGCCCACCGCGGCCCCGATGCGGCGACGTTCCTGGCAAGGAGCGTCGCCGCCTGCACAAGACACGCGCTTATCCGCGCGCAGGAATTCGTCATGAAGCACACCTTTGAGCAACTGCGCCTCGACTCGGTCTCGCGCAGCTTCACCAACGCGGAAGGGCAACAGCTCGCCGCACTGAAAGGCCTCGATCTGAACATCCAGCGCGGGGAGTTCATCGCGCTGCTGGGGCCATCGGGTTGCGGCAAGTCGACCGCGCTCAACTGCATCGCCGGCCTGCAGCCGCTGACGGGGGGCGGTATCTGGCTCGATGACAAACGTATCGACGTGCTGCCGCCCGAGAAGCGCGGCTTCGGCATGGTCTTCCAGAACTACGCGCTGTTCCCGCATATGTCGGTGCTCGACAACGTCGGCTTCGGCCTCAAGATGCGCGGCGTGCCGAAAGCCGAAGCGACCAGGCGCGCAAAAGCCGCATTGCAACTCGTGCAACTGACCGGTCACGACGCCAAGCTGCCCGGCCAGCTCTCCGGCGGCCAGCAGCAGCGCGTGGCCATTGCCCGCGCGATCGTCATCGAGCCGCCGCTCGTGCTGATGGACGAACCGCTCTCGAACCTCGACACCAAGCTGCGCATCGAGATGCGCGCGGAGATCCGCCGCATTCACGGCAAGCTGGAGCGCGCCACGCTCTACGTGACGCACGATCAGGACGAGGCGCTGTCGATGGCGGATCGCATCGTCGTGATGAGGGAAGGCGTGGTGCAGCAGGTGGCGTCGCCGAAGGAAGTCTATTCGCGACCGAAGAACCTGCACGTCGCGCGCTTCATGGGCTTTCGCAATGTCGTCGCGGCGACGCTCGAAGGCACGCAGGGCGAGGCGGTCGCCGTGAACGCGAACGGCGTCAAGCTGCTCGGCACGCCGATGGAAGGTTTCGACAGCAAGCAGGTCGCGGTGGCGTTGCGCCCCGAAGACATGGAGCGCGCGACGCCCGGCACTGAAAACGCCTTCGATGCGCACGTGGAAGTGGTCGAGTATGGCGGCCGCGATTCGCTCATCATCGTGAATACGGCGTTCGGCAGGCTGTGGGCGCGCATCGCGGGTGAATGTGCGGAAGGCGAGCGCATTGCGCTGCGCGTGGCGCCATCGAAGATCCTCGTCTACGGAGCAGAGCAATGATCGCGCTGCCCGCCCAGCCGCGCGATCCGAAGGGCTGGCTGGTTGCGCCGGCGCTGCTCTTCATCGTCGCGCTGTTCATCTATCCGTTCGCGTACGGCCTGATGCTGTCGTTCCAGCCGATGAACGGCGGCAGCATCTGGGCCAACTACATCACGTTCTTCACCGATACGTCGATGTGGCCGACCATCATCGTCACGCTGAAGCTCGCCGTGCCTGCCACCGTCATCAACGTCGGCGTCTCGGTCCCGGTGGCGTTCGCGTTGCGCCGCACGTCGCCGTGGCAGAAGTTCGTGACCACGCTGCTGGTCGTGCCGGTGACGCTCGGCACGGTGCTGATCGCCGACGGCATGCTCACCTATTTCAGCCCCAACGGCTGGTTTCCGCAGGCCTTGCAGGCGTTGCACCTGTACGGCGATGAAGTGCGCCTCACGCATAACTACTGGGGTGTGCTGATCTCGCTGATCGTGTCGGGTTTTCCGTTCGCGTTCCTGCTGACCTTGTCCTACGTGACCGGCATCGACCCGACGCTCGCGCGCGCGGCCGCGACGCTCGGCGCGAGTCCCTGGCAGCAGTTTCGCCAGGTCTACCTGCCGTTGCTGCTGCCGGGCCTGACGATGACTGCGTGCCTGTCCTTCGTGCAGGCGTTTTCGGTGTTCCCGTCGGCGGTGCTGCTTGGCGCGCCGGCCGGTCCGACGCGCGTCATTTCCATCGCTGCGTCGGAAGCCGCGTTCGAAAGCTATGACTATGCGCTGGCATCGACCATCGCGATCGTCATGGGTTTCGTGCAGTTGCTCGTGGTGGGCGGCATGCTCGGCGCGCGCCGTTTCTTCTATACGGGTCCGGTGACCGGAGGCAAGGGCTGATGACAACCGATAACCACGCGGCGTCCGGCTGGCAGGCCGGCGCCCCGACACAAGGCGCCACCCGTGCGATGAAACAGCAAACGAGCCTCCGCGACCGACTGTGGAAGGGCATCGTCTGGGCGACGATGGGCTTCTTCCTGCTCAACGTACTGTTGCTGATCGCGACCGTTGCCGTGAACTCGGTGGCGACACGCTGGTTCGGTACGCTGCTGCCGCAGGGCTTCACGTTGCACTGGTATGCGCAGGCATGGAGCGATTTCCAGCTCTCGAGCGTGCTGCTCGTGACGCTCGAAGTGGTGGGCGCGGTGGTGCTGCTGTCCATCGTGCTCGGCGTGCCGGCGGCGTACGCGCTGGCGCGCGTGCAGTTCCCCGGCAAGCGCTTCGCGATGCTCGTGTTCCTGCTGCCGCTGATGGTGCCGCCCGTGACCTACGGCATTCCGATGGCCACGGTCATGTACAAGTTCCATCTCGCGGGCACGCTGACCGGCGTGATTCTCGCGAACCTGGTGCCGGCGCTGCCGTTCGTGATTCTTGTCATGACGCCGTTTATCGAGCAGATCGATCCGAATCTGGAATCAGCCGCACGCATTTTTGGTGCGAACACGTTCCGTTATTTTCGTTACGTGCTGCTGCCGCTGCTCGTGCCGGGCATGCTCGCGGCAGGGCTGCTGGTGCTGGTGCGCACCATCGGCATGTTCGAGCTCACCTTCTTCACCGCCGGACCGACCACGCAGACGCTGGTGGTCGCGCTGTACTACGCGGTGTTCTCGACGGGCGTGCGCGCGCCGCAATCCATCGACGCCATGGCGATGATCTACATGGCGATCACGATGGTCTGGGTGCTGATCGCGCTGCAGTTCGTGAGCCCGACGCAGCTCGTGTCGCGGGTGAAGGAACAGAAACAGTGACCGTGACCGACACGGACGCGGCCGCGCGCCGGTTTCTCCCTGACGAAACAGCAACGTGACGAAGATGCGTGAGGTCGTGACACTCGAGGCGGAGCCGAAGCTCGTCATCTCCAGCGGGCCGCATACGCTGGAGATCGCGCCGCAGGCCGGCGGGCGCATCACGCGCTTCGCCACCGCGGATGCACACGGCGTTCAGGAATGGCTCGCGCCGGTGACGGCGGCGAGCTGGCCCTGCGACGCGTGGCCGAAAGGCGGAAGCTATCCGCTCGTGCCGTTCTCCAACCGGGTGCGCGATGCGCGCTTCGCGGGGCCGGACGGTTCACTCGTCGAACTGGCGACATTTCCCGGCATGCGGCACGCGCTGCATGGCTTCGGCCAGTTCGCGGCGTGGCAGGCGGAACTGCACGAGCCGGATTGCGTCGTGCTGCGCTTCGTTCATCGCGCGGACGAGCATGGCTGGCCGTGGGCGTTCGAAGCGGTGCAGCTGATCGAGGCCACACCCGAGGGCGCGCGCCTGTCGATGCGCGTGTTGAACCGCTCATCGCTGCCAATGCCGGTCGGGCTGGGTTTCCATCCTTATTTCGCCGCGACGGAGGGGGAAGTCGACGCGGCCACGCTGTGGCGCCATGAGGAAGAGATCGCGGTCGGGGTATCCAGCGAGGCGCCGCCCCGCCGGCACGCACGCGAGATGCAGGGCTACACGCGCTATCTCAGCGGCTGGGACGGCCGCGCGACGCTGCATTACGCGCACGGCCGTACGCTTGCCCTCACAGCCGGCGACGCCTTGAGCCACGTCGTCGTGCATTGTCCGGCGGGGGCGGGCTATCTGTGCGTCGAGCCGGTGTCGCACGTCAGCGACGGCTTCAATCTCGCGGCGCGCGGCGTGGACGGAACGGGTGTGGTGGTTATCGAGCCAGGTAGTGAAATACGGGCGTCGCTCGCGATGGCAACCGGCGTGATCCCGGCCCCATGCGACGGCGGCGGCGCCTGACGCGCGCTTCCACCGAGATCCGCACGCGCGAGGCATTCGCCGGCAACAGGCCTCGAGCCACAAAACAGGCAAGCGGGTTCATGCGACACCTCCTGCAAACATGGAAACATCAGCGCCTGAGCGGCGCTGAAAAGAACGCTTCGACCATATCGACGATCCGCCAGGTCGCGCACGGCCGGCGGCAATGCGCGTCGAACCCGGCGTCCTTGAGCATCTGCACGGGATCGGCGGGCCAGACGTTGCTCATCGCGACGAGCAGGCGCCCGGTCATCTCCGAATCCATCTGGAGCGTGCGCAGGAAGACGTAGCCGGAGTCGCTGTCGAGGCTGGTGTCGAGCAGCAGCGCGTGCGGCTGCCAGCTGCCGACCAGCGCGCGGACGGATTTGAGATCCTGCGAATGGATGACCTGCAAGCCTTTGAGCCGAAGTTGCACGGCGAGCGAATCGCCGATCGACTTGTCCTTGTGGGCGATCAGCACGCGGCGTGAAGCATCGCTGGTACGGGCCCGCTTGATTCGCCACAACGCGAACTCGCTCTCGTTGTGGGCTAGACGGCTTGACATCTCATCCTCCTGGTCGTTATTTGATATGGCTGATTCGATGCCGCCAGTTTCGACCGGCCGTGCTTATCGCTCAACCCGGCACGGGAAGGGGAGTTCAGAGATTTTGGGAGACTGCCGAATGGATCCCTGCGAAAGGGGGGTAGAAGTCGTCCAAGGCCCGCGTAAGATCGAAACCGTTCTCGGAGCGTCGCAATGGAAAATGGCTATTTCAAAACAGTGTTGCTAGTTGAGGACGAAGGGCTCACCAGGAGCGCGATGAAAAGTCTCATCCTGGCCAATGAGCCTTTGCTCGAAATCGACGAGGCCGACGGTTTCGAACAGGCGAAAGCCAAGCTTTCCGCCAATACCTACGACCTCATCTTCCTCGACTACCATCTGCGTGGCCAGGACACCGGCATGGACCTGCTGAACTGGATCCGCGAGGAAGAGCGCGAAGTCCAGACCATCATGCTGTCCGCGCAGGACGACCGCGACACCGTGCTCGAATGCATCAAGAACGGCGCGTGCGGCTTCATTTCCAAGGGCAGCGAGCAGGGCGCCGGCGTGTTCCGCGAGGCGCTCAAGACCATCCTGAACGGCCGCGTGTACCTGCCCAACACGGTGCTCGGCAAGGGCGGTCACAGCCCAAGGCCGGTCACGCCGCATCCGAGCGTGACGGTCGAGTCGCTCGACCTGCCGCCGCGCCTTACCGAGACGCTGCGCTCTCTGCTGCAGGGGCTGTCGAACAAGGCGATCGCGCGCAAGATGAACATCAGCGAAAACACCGCAAAGGAATATTCGAGCGATCTGCTCGCGCGCTTCCACGTCACGCGGCGAACCTTCCTGATTGTCGAGATGGCGCGGCGCGGCATCGAGATGCCGATGAGCAATACCTCGTCGGCGTCCTGATCCGCACGCAGCCGCGCAGGGCCGTCTCGGAGGCGGCCCATCGTCGTTTAGGAACGTTCCGAGGAATTCATCGCGAGATGGTAAGGTAGAGCCCGGACTAATTCGAGACGGGTTCAGCGCAGGTGATTCGCAGGCTATCGTTCAAGACAATGCAAGGTGCCGGCGCGGCGGTTGCCGCGAGCGCGGTGCTCATTCTCGGCGCGTGTGCGCCCCTTCCACAGCAGGACGGCACGGATGCCGCCGCGCCCGCGTCGGGCACGGCGCCGGTCCAGACGGCGCGCACGCCGGTGCGGCCGCCCGCGCCGGCCCTGCCTCCCGGCGAGCGCCGCATCATGGTCGGCAGCCCGGACGGCTACCACCTGATGGTCAAGACGAAGACTCCCAGCCAGGTGTGCGACGACGATGCCTTCGCCGACGGCGTCCGCTACGGTTACGCGCTCACCTGGAACCGGATGGTCGGCGAGGACGCGCGCAACGGCGGCAAGCCGAAGCGCAAGTTCGATCCCTCCGCGATCCACTCGCAGGACGATCAATACAAGATCCAGTGGGATGGCAAGGAGCGCGTCAACGCGTGCGCGTCGGACGGCTATCTGATCGGACGGGTGGTCGGCACCCATCTGGCGGGCGTCGACATGCGCGACGGCAAGCCTTCCTGAGCCGCCGCGCCGGAGAATTCAGTCGCAAGTATGGGTGGCCGCGACATAGCGGCCCGCTACGCCGATATCGCCATAGATCGTGTAGCCGGTGTTGTTCGCCGATGCCTGCGCGATCAGCAACACCACGGATTGACTCGTCGGACCGCCGCTCGGAATCGAGATGGCCTGCGTGTCGGGGCCCGGCGAGTATTCCCGCACGCGCCCGCCAATCGACGTCCAGGCCGACTTCACACAACGTGTGAACTCGTAAGGCTTGCTCTGCGAGGTGCCGGATCCGATCGGCACGGTCCTGAGCAGGCTGTCGTCCGTCGCGACGCACGCGCTCAGCAGGGAAGCACTCAGGGCCGCGCACAGAAGTGTCACTTTTATCTTCATATGATTCGATACCTTTTTTAGTCATTTCCGCGTTGCCGTGTGGCCGGTCCGATCTTAGCGGCTTTCTTGCATTCCGACCGACAACCGTTATTACAATCAGTAATAACGGAAGCGCCGCAGCAGCGGCCGCTAGCCTTACAGTCCGTACTTTTCCCAATATGCGTCAAGTCGGGTCAACCGTCGCCGTTATATAGGCGTTTCATTGCCTGAAGCCATTTGTATGGCGCGAGCGCGGGCGACCCGAGCCGAAAGCGCGTTTTCTGAGCGCGTGTGGCGCGTACGGTGCGCGAGCCCGATAACCCCGATGTACCGCTGCCCCCGGCGATTCCTCGCCGGCTGGCATCGTGAGCCAGTCTGATAGAACGCATGTCCCGCACAAAGTTGCTCGCCCGGCTTCGCGCCATCGCCCCGTCCGGCCCCACGGCCGGCGGCTTCCAGCTTCAGCGGCTCGCCGCGCCCGTCCTGACGGTCGTGATCTGCGTGCTGCTCCTGATCGTCTTCCAGCATCTTTCGCGCGCGGTCGACTATAAGTCGGTCGTGCATTCGCTGCGCGTGATGACGCCGCAAGCCTGGCTCGCCGCGCTGTTCGCCACCGCGCTGTCCTTCGCCGCACTCGTCGGGCGCGATGCGGTCGGGTTGCGGCACATCGGCGTGACGCTGCCGCGCTCGCTGCTGTGGGTCGGCGCGACGGTCGGCTCGGCGCTCGGCAACGTCACCGGCTTCGGCGCGCTGACGGGCGGCGCGGTGCGTTGCCGCGTCTATGGCGCCTCCGGCGTGACGCCCGCGCAAGTCGGCCGGCTCACCCTGTTCACCAGCATCACGCTGGCGCTCTCGCTGGCCTTCATGGCCGCGGCCGGCATGCTGTTCGACGCGCGCACGCTCGCGGCCCTGCTGCATCTGCCGCCCGCCGCACTCCGCGCGACGGGCGCAGCGCTGCTGGCCGTGTTCGCCGCGATGGTCCTGCTGTGCGGCCGCGCGCCGCGCACGCTGCAGTCGCGCTGGAAGTGGGTGTCTTTCACCGTGCCGGCGCGGCGCGATTTCGTCGCGCAGGCGGCGCTGGCCGTCGTCGATGTCTTCGGCGCGGGCCTCGCGCTCTGGGCGCTGCTGCCGAATCCGCAAGTCGGCTTCATCGACTTCATGACGGTCTTCTCGGCCGCGATGCTGCTGGGCATGATCGGTCATACGCCGGGCGGCGTCGGCGTGTTCGAGGCTGCGATGGTCTTCGCGCTCGGCGGCAGCGCGCAGACGCCGGACGTCGTCGCGGCGCTGCTCGCGTATCGCGCAATCTATTTCGGCCTGCCGCTGATCCTCTCGGCTGGCGTGATGGCCGCCTTCGAAGGCCGCGCGCTGAAGGGCCGCTTCGGCTTCCTGAGCCCGCATCACGTGTCGCAGCTCGCGCCGGTGTTCCTGTCGATCGTCACGTTCGCGGCCGGCACCATGCTCGTCATCTCCGGCGCGACGCCGGCCTTCAAGATGCGCATCGCGCTCCTGCAGACCCTCGTGCCGCTGTGGGTGCTGGAAAGCTCGCAACTGCTCGGCTCCGTGCTCGGCGTGCTGCTGCTGTTCGTCGCGCGCGGCCTGCTGCGCCGGCTCGACGCCGCCTGGTGGCTCGCGCTGGGCCTGGCGGTCGCCAACCTGGCGCTGTCGCTGGCGAAGGGTCTGGCCTTCGTCGAAGTCGGCGTGCTGGCGTTCCTGATCGTGCTGCTGGTGCTGACGCGCGAGCGCTTCAACCGCCGTTCGTCGCTGTTTGCCGAGCGTTTCACGGCGACCTGGCTGATCTCGATCGGCGTCGTGATGGCGTTCGCCTTCTGGATCATGTTCTTCGCGTTCCGCGACGTGCCGTACAGCGGCGATCTCTGGTGGCAGTTCGCGTTCGACGAGCGCGCCCCGCGTGCGCTGCGCGCGACGCTCGCCGCGGCTGTGTTCGGCACGGTGTTCGCCGTGTGGCAGCTGCTGCGTCCGGCGGCGGGCCGTTTCGTGAAGCCCGCGCCGCAGGATCTCGCCGATGCCGCGCGCATCTTCCGCGCGCAGGAACGCAGCGACGCCGGCCTCGCGATGATGGGCGACAAGAGTTTCCTGTTTTCGGAGTCGCGCGAAGCCTTCCTGATGTACGCCAAGCACGGCCGCACGTGGGCCGCGCTGCATGATCCGGTGGGTCCGCGCCGCGAGTGGGCGGAGCTGATCCGCAAATTCGTGGAACTGGCGCATGCACACAACGGCCGCGCCGCGTTCTATCAGGTGCGCGCCGACGCCTTGCCGCTCTATCTCGACGCCGGCCTGACGCTGATGAAGCTCGGCGAGGAAGCGCACGTGGCGCTGGCGGACTTCGACCTGAAGGGATCGCACCGCTCGCATCTGCGCTATGCGCTCAAGCGCGGCGAGCGCGATGGCTTCGATACCGAGGTCATCGGGCCGGACCGCATCGTCGCCAGCCTGCCGATGCTGCGCGCCATCTCCGACGACTGGCTCGACAGCCGTTCCGCGCGCGAGAAAAGCTTTTCGGTGGCGGCGTTCACGGAGGACTATCTGTCGGCGCAATCGGTGCTGCTGGTCCGGCAGCAGGGCGTGCCGGTGGCGTTCGTCACCTTCATGACCACCGACATGAACACCGAAGCGACCGTCGGCGTGATGCGCCATGTCGAAGCGGCGTCGTCGTACGCGATGGAGTATCTCTTCACGAAGCTCGCGCTGCATCTGAAGGAAACGGGCTTCAAGTCGCTGTCGTTGGGCATCGCGCCTTTGTCGGGCATGGAGCCGACGCCGCTCGCGTCGCACTGGCACCGCTTCGCCGGCCTCGTCTGGCGTTTCGGCGGACGCTTCTACAACTTCCGCGGGCTGCGCGGATTCAAGAGCAAGTTCCAGCCGCGCTGGGAGCCGCGTTATCTGGCGGCATCCGGTTCGGTCGGCGTATTTTTCACTTTGGCGGATCTCTCGCTTCTCGCGGGCGGCTGGCGTTCATGACATTCCTTTGCAAGAAAGCGGCGGCGTTCGTAGCCGCCGCCGTGTGTGCTGTTTCCTGGCTGGGCGCGGCGCATGCCGCTGAATCGATTCCCGGCGGCCGCTACGGCCAGGTGACGCTGACGAAACCCGCCGGCGACATGACCGGTTTCGTCGTGCTGTTTTCGGAGAAGAGCGGCTGGAGTCCGTCGGACCAGCAGGCCGCTGACGCCCTCGCCGCGAAAGGCGCGATGGTGATCGGCGTCGATACGCTGAAATACGCGGCGCAGGTGAAGGCGGACAAGAGCGAGAAGGAGTGTCACAACCTCGTCGGCGATGCGGAGAACATGAGCCATCAGCTCGAGCGCACCGTGCAGACGAACCACTACTATTCGCCGATCCTCGCCGGCACGGGCCAGGGCGCGGCGCTCGCCGAGAGTTCGCTGCGGCAGGCTCCGGACAATACGGTGGCGGGCGCGGTGTCGCTCAACGCCGATGCCCAGCTCGACGCCCGGTTCGATCCGTGTCCGCCTGACCCGACCATCATCCACGCCCAGGGTTTGCCGGGGTTTCTGGAGCGCGCGGCGGCGCCGCAGCCGGGTCATTCAAAGGCCGATGCGCTGGTCGCGCTGACCGCGCCGCACCTGAAGAAGGCCGAGCCGGTCGCCGAGGGCGATGTCTCCGATCTGCCGCTGATCGAACTGCGCGCTGACAAGGCGACCGATCTGCTCGCCATCGTGATTTCCGGCGACGGCGGCTGGCGCGATCTCGACAAGACCATGGCGCTTGCGTTGCAGCGTGACGGGGTGTCGGTGATCGGCATCGATTCGTTGCGCTACTTCTGGAGCGAAAAAACGCCGCAGCAGACGGCCAACGACCTCGCTCGCGTGATCCGCTTCTACAACGCGCGCTGGCATACGAGCCACGTGGCGCTGCTGGGTTACTCGTTCGGCGCCGACGTCATGCCGTTCGCCTACAACCGTCTGCCGGACGCGGTGCGCGAACAGGTGTCGTACATCTCGCTGATGGGCTTTTCGCCCGCCGCCGATTTCCAGATCCGCGTGACGGGCTGGCTCGGCATGCCGGCGAGCGACAAGGCGCTGAAGGTGCGGCCGGAACTGAACAAGGTGCCGCCGGCGATGGTGCAATGCATCTACGGTGAGAAGGAAGAAGACACGCTATGCCCGGACCTGACGAAGACAGGTATTGAAGTGGTGAAGCTGCCGGGCGACCACCACTTCGGCGGCGACTACGACGCGCTCGCGCGCCGGATTCTCGCCGGCTGGCGCAAGCAGATCGCGGCGCGGCAGGGGTGAGCGGGACGGTTCGTCCCGCAGCGCCCGGCGTCTTCACTTGAGTCCTACTTGAGCGGACCGAGGAAATCCCGTTTGCCGATCGGCGCGCCGAGATGGCGCAGGATGTCGTGCGTCGTGACGACGTGGAAATAGAAGTTCGGCAGCCCGAAGCCGAGCAGATAATCGACGCCGGAAAACGACGGCGAAAAGTCCGGAAACTTCAGCGTGACCGTGCGCGCTTCGCTGTCGACGAGCGTGGACTTGTCGATGCTCGTCAGAAACGCAATCGTCTTCTCGATGCGCGCCTGCAGTGACGCGAAGCTGTCCTCGTCGTCCTCGAAACGCGGCGCCTCGACGCCTGACAGGCGTGCCGCCGACAGTTTGGCTGTGTCGCTGGCGCGCTGGATCTGCGCGACGAGCGGCAGCATGTCGGGTGCGAGCCGGGCGTTGAGGACATCTGCGTGGGCGAGGCCTTTCTGGTCCGCGAAGGCGGCGCCTTTGCCGAGCAGATCCGCGCACACTTCGAGGCCGCGGATGAAGACGGGAATCGATGCGCGATACATCGTGAGAGACATGGGGCGCTGCTCCTAGAGAATGGTTTTTGCCTGCCTTTTGCCTGCTACCAGGCAGCCGGAACCGGCTCCGGCCGACAGGGGGACACCAGCATAGCGCCGTGCCCGCGGAACTGCTCGGATCGCCGGACGAAAGCCGTCTGTCAATCGTCCCGGGCTGCTTGCGGACGATGACGCGCTTCCCACGCCGCCAGTTCCGTCCGATAGCGCGCCAGCGCTTCGTCATAAAGATCGAACACGCAGGGGTCGCAGCCGCTTTGACAGCAATCTCCAGGCAGCGGGGATCGTCGGAATCGGTCATCTTCGGGGTGAATGGTCAGGGGCGGCACCGGTTCGCGATACCACCGCGAGCGGCTAGACTTTGGCGGTGCATGCTTCGCACCCGATGCGATACTGCGCGCGGACAGTGGTTCGCCCATCGTCACGGCTTCATGGTTTCATGGTGTCACGCTGACTGGACCGAGGGACTCGCGCGATGAATCAGACCATCAGCCTCGTCATCTCCGGTATGCTCGCGAGCGTTTTGCTGGCCGGTTGCGCCTATCCGCCGTCATCGTCCGATGGCGGTCCGCCGTCTGCACAGTTCACACAGAGCACGAGCACCTGGAGCGCCGAAATCCGCCGCACCCGTGACGGCATTCCGCACATCCGCGCCGCCGACTGGGGCAGTCTGGGTTTCGGTTTCGGGTATGCACAGGCGGAGGATAACCTCTGCACGCTCGCCGATGCCTTCGTCACCTATCGGGGCGAGCGTTCCGCCTTCTTCGGCGCGGATGCCCGTCCTTCCGCGCCCGCGACCTTCGGTCAGCCGCGCAATATCGACTCGGACTTCTTCTTCAAGCTGATCGGCGAGCAGGCGAATCTCGACCGCTTTCGCGCGGCGCAGCCGGCCGACTTGCGCAATCTTATCGATGGTTTCGCCAGTGGCTACAACCGCTATCTCACCGAAATCGATGCAGGCCGTTCGCCGGGCGCGCATGCGGCGTGCCGGGGCAAGCCGTGGATCGCGAAGATCAGCGCCGACGATATCTACCGGCGTCTGATCGCGGCCAATCTGGCGGGCGGTTCGGTGCGCTTCATCACGCCGATCGCGACGGCCCATCCGCCGAGCGCGGCCACCACCGCGCCGCGCGGCGCACTCGACGCGCCGCAGCAGACCGCGAACACGCTGCGTTTTGCGATCGGCGACACGCCCGGCATCGGCAGCAATGCGCTTGCTTTCGGCGCTCCGGTGACACACGACGGACGCAGCATCCTGTTCGGCAATCCGCACTGGTTCTGGCGCGGACCGGACCGTTTCTATCAGGCGCAGCTGACCATTCCGGGCAAGGTGAATGTCGCGGGCGTGTCGTTTCTCGGCGTGCCGCTGATCGTGCTCGGCTTCAACGAGAACGTCGCGTGGACGCATACGGTGTCGAGCGCGCGGCGCTTCGGCATCTTCCAGCTCACGCTGGATCCGGCTGATCCGACGCGCTATCTCATCGACGGCCAAAGCGAGGCCATGACGCCCGTGCCGCTCACGGTTCGCACGCGGCGCGCCGACGGTTCCTTCGAGACGGTCGCGCGCACGCTCTACAAGACGCGCTATGGTCCGGTCGTCGATCTGTCGGTGCAGGCGGCGGGCCTCGGCTGGAATGCGCAGCGCGCCTACGCGCTCGCCGACGTCAATGCCGACAACCTGCGCGCCTTCCAGAACTTCTTCGCGTGGAACCAGGCGCGTTCGCTGAACGACTTCATCGCGATCCAGAAACGCTACGCCGGGATGCCGTGGGTCAACACGTTCGCCATTGGTCGCGGCGATGCGCGCGTGTGGTTCGCGGACATCGGCCCGATTCCCGATGTCCCCGACGATCTCCTGGAAACCTGCACGACGCCCGCCGGCCGTGCGTTCGCGGGGCGCGTGCCGGGCGTGCCGTTCCTCGACGGCGCCAAGAGCGCGTGCGCGTGGCGCGTCGATCCGGCCAGCGCGCAAGCGGGTGCGCTGGCCGTCGGGCAGATGGCGAACACCGTGCGCGGCGACTATGTCGGCAACTTCAACGACAGCTACTGGCTCACCAACGCCAACGCGCCGTTGACGGGCTATCCGCGCATCGCCGGGGCCACGCGCGTCGAGCAATCGCTGCGCACGCGCTATGGCCATCTGCTCGCCGCGCGCCTGCAACGCGAGCGCGGCGGGGTGACGCGCGACGCGCTGGAAACGGCCGTGCTCGAGACTCACTCGATGTCCGAACGGCTGTTCCGCAAGCCGCTGCTCGACGCCGTCTGCACTGTCAACGATGCGCTGTCCAACCTGCACGACGCCTGCGAGGTGCTGCGCCAGTGGAACGGGACGGCGGACATCGACGCGCGCGGCGCCAACCTGTGGGACGAGTTCTGGATGCGCATCACGCGCATTGCGCCCGAGCGGCTGTACGTAGCGGGTTTCGATCCGGACAAGCCGCTTGCGACGCCGGCCGACTTCAACGTCGACAATCCGGCCGTGCTGCAGGACTTGCGTCAGGCGCTGGGCGGCGCGGCGCTTGCGCTCAGGCTGAACGGCTTCGCGCTCGATTCGCGACGCGGCGACATTCTCTACACCACTCGCCAGGGCGCGCGCGTGCCGCTCTACGGCGGGTGTGATGAGGCGGGATACTTCACGGTCGTGTGCGCGCGGCGGCCGCTGGACGCGAAAGGCTATCCGATGGATCCGAACGGGCAGGGCGACAGCTATGTCCAGGTCGTGACGTTCGGCGCAGATGGAGTGGACGGCGTGGAGGCCGACACGATGCTGTCGCACTCCGAATCGGACGATCCGGCCTCGCCGCACTCCGCCGACGCAACCCGCGCATTCGCGGCGAAGCGCTGGGCGCGCTTCCCTTTCACCGAGCAGGCAATCGACGCCGATCCTGCCGTGACGCGCGTGGTGGTATCGGCTGCGCCGTGATGATGTAGCCGGAACGCAGTCCCCAGTCGATAGAGCGAAGTCAAACAAATTGTATGAGCAATGAGTCGCAATTCGAATCTGGCGTGAAACCCGTCTATCATGAGATTTTTGCTTCAATGGACACACGCTCATGACTACCGGCGGCGGCATGCAACACGACGAGGCGGTGCAGCTGGACTCCGCTGCGCTGCGCGATTTTGTGGAACGCAAGTGGAACGACGAGATCGTTCCGGCGCTGACTGACTACATCGCGATTCCCGCAAAGAGCCCGATGTTCGACCACGATTGGGCGCGCCATGGCTTCATCGAGCGCGTGGTCACGGACGCGGTGGACTGGGTGAAGACGCAGCCGGTCAAGGGGCTCAAGGTGGAGATCGTGCGCCTGGCCGGACGCACGCCGGTGATCTTCTTCGAGGCACCCGCGACCCGTTCGGGCAGCACGGAAACCGTGGTGCTGTACGGCCATCTGGACAAGCAGCCGGAATTCGAAGGCTGGCGCAACGACCTCGGCCCCTGGACGCCGAAGTTCGAGAACGACAAGCTCTATGGCCGCGGCGGCGCCGACGACGGCTACGCCACCTACGCCAGCATCACGGCGCTCGCTGCGCTGGACGCACAAGGCGTGGAGCGGCCGCGCTGCGTGGGCATCATCGAGACTTGCGAGGAGTCGGGCAGCTATGACCTGCTGCCCTACATCGACGCGTTGCGCGACAGACTCGGCGAGGTCGGTCTGGTGATCTGCCTGGATTCGGGCGCCGGCAACTACGATCAGCTGTGGCTGACCACGTCGCTGCGTGGTCTGGTCGGCGGCGACCTCGAAGTGCAGGTGCTCGACGAGGGCATTCATTCGGGCGGCTACGGCGGCATTGCACCGTCGACGTTCCGCATCATGCGGCAGTTGCTCGAGCGCCTCGAGGACGCGAGCACCGGCGATCTCCTGCCGAAGAACTTTCATTGCGAGATCCCGTTGCTGCGGCAGCGCGAAGCGGCAGTCACCGCCAATATCCTCGGCGACGATGTCTGGAAAAAGCTGCCGTGGAGCTGCGGGCAGGACGGCGGCAGTGTCCTGCCGACCACCACCGACCCGCACGAGGCGTTGCTCAATTCCACCTGGCGTCCCTCGCTGACCGTGACAGGCGCGGCCGGCCTGCCAGCGCTCGCCGACGCCGGCAATGTGCTGGCGCCGCGTACGGCGTTCAAGTTGTCGTTGCGCCTGCCGCCGCTCGTCGAGGCCACGGCGGCGGTGGCCCAACTGAAGTCCTTGCTCGAACTCGATCCGCCCTATAACGCCCGGGTGACGTTCAAGCCAGAGGCGGGAGCGGCGACAGGCTGGAATGCGCCCGACCTCGCACCCTGGCTCGCCGGCTCGCTGAGCGAGGCGTCACGGCGGCACTTCGGCGCGGATGTGGCCTTCATGGGGCAGGGCGGCACGATTCCGTTGATGAATACGCTGAAGGAAGGCTTCCCGCGTTCGCAGTTCATGGTGTGCGGCGTGCTCGGCCCGAAGTCGAACGCGCATGGGCCGAATGAATTCCTTCATGTGCCTTATGCGAAGAAGCTGACGGCTTCGGTGGCGGAAGTGATTGCGCTGGCGCCTTGACATCCAGCTTTTTGCACGACGCAGGTTTGACTCAGGCCCGGCTTGTCCGGGCTTTTTTTCGACCGTTCGCGGAAAACTGTGCATTCAAACTGGTAAGGCCAGTTGATCGTCGGTAAAGTGATAGGCCCGCACGCGTCCCGACGCCGGACGCGCAAGCCCATCATCATGGAGACGAGTCTTGCAATGAACGCATCTTCCACGCCCAGCACGAACGCCCCGGAACGGCGCATTGCCGCCGACACGCTGCACGCCTATGTCAGCGCCATCTGGACGCACGCGGGCAGTGCGCCGCGCGAGGCCGAACTGATCGCGGACCACCTCGTGATGTCGAACCTGTCGGGGCACGATTCGCATGGCATCGGCATGATTCCGCGCTATGTCGCTTCGCTCGGCGAAGGGCAACTGCAACTCAACACGCATGCCGAAATCGTGCGCGATGCCGGCGCGGTGTTGAGCATCGACGGCCGCAAGGGCTTTGGCCAGGTCGTCGCCTATGAGGCGATGGAACATGGCATCGAGCGCGCGAAGAAACTGGGTGTATGCGCGGTCGGCCTGCGCAACGCGCATCACATCGGCCGGATCGGTCACTGGGCGGAGCAGTGCGCGAAGGCCGGCCTCGTGTCCTTCCATTTCGTGAACGTCGCGGGCGATCCGCTGGTGGCGCCGTTCGGCGGCATCGACCGCCGTTTCGGCACGAATCCGTTCTGCGCGGCTTATCCGCGCGACGGCAAACCGCCGCTGGTGCTCGACTTCGCGACGGCCGGCATCGCGTACGGCAAGACGCGCGTCGCATACAACAAGGGCGTGAAGGTTGCGCCGGGCATGCTGCTCGATCACGAAGGGCATCCGACTATCGAGCCGAAGGTCATGCACGAGGAGCCGTTCGGTACGTTGACGGCCTTCGGTCTGCACAAGGGCTCGGGGCTCGCCGCGTTGTGCGAGATATTTGGCGGGGCGCTGTCGGGCGGCTATACGACGCATGAAAGCACGCTGGAGAAGACGAGCGCGATCATGAATTGCATGACCTCGGTGATTCTCGACCCGAACGCCTTCGACGCACCCGCCGCACAACAGGAAGCAGAAGCGTTTCTTGCCTGGATGAAGGCTTCGCCGCGTGCCGAGGGCGTAGACGAGATCCTGGCGCCCGGCGATGTGGAAGAAGCGCGCCGTGCGGAATATGGCGCGAAGGGCATTGCCGTCGATCCGACCACGTGGCAACAGATTCGTGAATCGGCGGAGAAATCGGGCATGCCTCAGGCGGATATCGAGCGTTATTCGAGCGAGCTGAAATAAGTCGATGTCTTCGGCCTGCGCGGCAAATTGGTCAAGCCAGTTTGCCGCGCACTGGGGCGCTCAACGCTATCCGTGCTTACGCCGCCTTGGTGACGAGTTCGTTTTCGATCCACTCGATCACGGACGTCCGCTTCGGCTGCCACCCGAGCGTTTCACGGACCCGCTGGCTGCGCACGCGGCTGTTCGAGCCGAGACCGTAAGAGGCCATTTCATAGCCCCATTCCTTGATCGCTTCCTCCAGCGGCCAGTCTTCTGGTCCGCGCAGTCCGAGCGCACGCGCCATTGCCGTGGTCATGTCGCGGAACTGCGCTTCGCTGCTTTCGACGAAATAAAACGTGCCCGCGGGCGACTTCTGGAGCGCGAGCCGGTAGGCTTCGACGACGTCGTCGATATGCACGTTCGACCAGATATTCAGGCCCCGGCCGACGTGACGCACGACGCCGCTCTTCCGCGCCTGTCTTTCCAGGCGCGGCAACTGTACGCTGCACGCGCCGGGCACCACGCCATGGCCGTAGATCAGCGTGTTGCACAACACGGCCGAGCGCACGCCGCGGTTGGCGGCGTCGAGCACGAGACGGTCGATGGCGACGCGCGGCGCCTTGTCGGCTGTCGGTTCGGGCAGATCGTCTTCGGTGTAGATCCGCTCGGATGCCTCGCCGCCCGACGCGTCCCCGACGATGCTCGATCCGCTCGTATGCAGGAACGGCTTGTTCGAGCCTTCGAGCGCGCCAAGCAGCGTTTCGACCGCGCCGCGATGATCGCTGCTGGCGGCGTTGATGACGGCGTCGGCGGCCTGGGCTTCGGCGGCGAGCACGGCGGTGTCGTCCAGACTGCCGATGACCGGCTCGATGCCGAGTTGCTTCAGGTCGCCGGCTTGTTCGGCGCGACGGATGAGTCCGCGGACGCGATGTCCGTCACGCGCAAGCCCGGCGGCGATTGAACCGCCAATGAACCCGCCCGCACCCGTGATGAAAATGTTCATGTTCTTGCTCCAGTTGGATGATTCAGAATCGATGAAGCGAGTATGAACCGCTTCGACTTTCGCAAAAACAGCGATAGTTTCAAATCAAACTTGACTGCAGATCAAGAATCCAATGTGTTCGAATCGCTCTTTGTTTGCACGTGCCTGGTTTTCGTGGACCGGCGCTTTCCTCATCATCGACATCAATTGACAGCACGCCATGCCACCCATTGAACTCATCAACGCCCCTGGTCTGCCCATTCCCGCAGGCCATTACAGCCACGCGACGCGGGCGGGCAATCTCGTTTGCGTCTCGGGCCAGTTGCCCGTGCGTCCGGACGGCACGCATACCGGCGATCGCCCGTTCGAAGAGCAGGCCGAGCAGACGCTCGCCAATCTGCGCACCGTGCTGGAGACGGCGGGCGCAAGCCTCGGCGATTGCATCGAAGTGACGGTGTACCTCGCAGGCGTCGAACACTGGAAGGCGTTCAACGAGATCTACGCGCGCCACTTCGGCGCGTGGAAGCCGGCGCGCGCCGTGGTGCCGGTGAACGCGTTGCACTATGGCTATCTGATCGAGATAGCCGCGCGCGCGTGGATCGAGCGGGACTAGCGGCATATGACCGGCGCTAGGTCAGGTCGAGCGCGGTGGTCAGGTCGCCGAGCGGCGCCTGCCCACGTTCGGCCATCGCCCGGTCTCGTCTGATGACGCCATCCAGCGGTTCAAGATCATGCACGCGCGAGATGAAGCGCAGGATCGAGTTGGTGTCGTGCACGGTGTGATCCACGTAGCCCTTTCTCGCAAGCGGCGAAATCACCAGGGCGGGAATGCGCGAGCCCGGTCCCCAGCGGTCGCCCTTCGGCGGTGACACGTGATCCCACCAGCCGCCGTTTTCGTCCACAGTGACGATGATGACGGTGTTCTGCCACTGCGGCCCGCGCTGGATATGCTCGATGACATTCGAAATGTGGCGGTCGCCCGATGCGACGTCCGCATAGCCCGCATGCATGTTGAGATTGCCCTG
Source organism: Caballeronia sp. LZ043 (assembly GCF_031451075.1). Classification (NCBI taxonomy): domain Bacteria; kingdom Pseudomonadati; phylum Pseudomonadota; class Betaproteobacteria; order Burkholderiales; family Burkholderiaceae; genus Caballeronia; species Caballeronia sp. LZ043. The sequence goes on from NZ_JARUXT010000004.1 coordinate 692,808, forward strand.
CGGCTTGTAGAACGTGACAGAGGGCAGGCGGCCAGCGTCGATGTCAGCGAGCAGCCTGTTCGTGGACGGGTCATCGCCGAGGCCGGCGTCGCGCAGATGTTGGGCGCGCGCTGCCGTGCCGGGCGCGTAGTTGGCGAAGTAGTTGAAAGGCTGGTGGTGATACTGGAAATCCGGCACCGCGCCGGTGTCGCGATGCTCCAGCGCGTACTGCCATGCACCGCTATACCACGCCCAGTCGACGTTCTTCGCGGACAGCCGGTCACCGATGTTCGCGTAGGTCTGAGGCGGCAGCACGAGCGCGTTGGCCCGGTCCGCCAGACGCGGATCGCCGCCGGGTGGAGGGGGCACGTTGCTCGGCTGGAACGGCGGGAACATGGTGTTGACCGCGTAGCCGTCGGCGGTCAGGGCGCCATCGCGGACGAACTTCGGCGGGCCTTCGAGTGCCGACGCCGGAGAATTCGGCGCGAGCTTCAGGCGCGAGCCGGTGGGGTCGTCGCCTTCGACTACGGCCAGCAGCCTGGCTGCCGGACCGGTGCTGGCGTCGGTGTAAAACGGCGGCTGAGCCGAGATCAGGAAGATGTGGTTCAGCCATGACCCACCGAATGCCGACATGAAGAAGTTGTCGCACAACGTGTATTGCTGTGCGAGCCCCCAGAGTCTCAGTGTGTCCGGCGAGTTCTGGTAATGACCCATGACGAGGCCGCCTGAATCGCCCCACGCCGCGAACTGGTTGTTGCGTCCGGCGTTGATCTGCATCTGGTTCTGATAGAACCGGTGCACGAGATCCCGCGTGATGACGGAATTGGGCAGCGGTGCGCCGTTTGCATCAGGAATCTGGAACGGCCCGTTGCGCAAGCCGGTGATCTGCTGCTCGGAAATGGCGTAACGCACGCCGTTCACTTCCTGCGCCTGCGGGACGAGGCCGCCCCAGATCTTCGGCAGCGAGGGCATGGGCGTGACGCCGTCGCGGTCCAGCTGGGTGTAGTGCGACGCAGGCACGGCCGAGAGCGGATATTGAACGCCCGGAAAATTGCCGTAGAGATTGGTGAAGCTGCGGTTTTCCGCGTAGATCACGACAATGTTCCTGACCTGCGCGGCAAGCGTGCGGTCGAGCGCGAGGTCTGCCGCTGTCTTCGGTGTGGACGGTTTCTGCTCGAACAGGTTGCAACCGCTGAGCGTGAGCCCCGCGAAACCCACGCCCGCGACGCCCGCCGCCAGCAGCCTGCGCCGCGCAGGGTCCGCGGGAGCGTCGCTGGCCAAGCCTTCGTTTCTCGATGATGCGTGCTCGTCAGAAAGCTCGTTCTGCGGATGGTCGTTCTGATTCATCGCCTGACTCCTCGTGAAGACACGGCACACGCCCGATGACGCACGCCAGACGCCCGTATTACCCGGCGGTCGATGGAGCGGCCATGATGCCGCATTGGCCGCTCGTGCGAAAGCTGGCCGAATGGGCTAGGACGAATACGGAATCAAACGGCGCCGGGATGCGGCAGGGTCAGAATCGGCCTATATCTTTTGGCCGACTGGAAACCATCATGCGACGTGACTAACATCAACTGAAAACGAGCTTGACTCCCACGAGCACCAGCGTGGTGGCGAGCACGTGTCGCAACAGGGCCTCGGGCGCCTTTGAGGAGAGCATGCTGCCCACGGCAATACCTGGAATGGAGCCCACGAGGAGGGAGGCGAGCAGGGCCCAGTCCACTGAACCGAGCATCCAGTGGCCCGCGCCGGCAATCAGCGTCAGCGGCACGGCGTGGGCCACGTCCGAGCCCACAATGCGCACGGTCGCGAGCCGCGGATACAGCAGCAGGAGCACGGTCACGCCAATCGCGCCCGCGCCCACCGAGGTGATCGAAACCAGCACGCCGAGCACGGCGCCGGTGAAGACGGTCCAGGCAACCGTGCGCGCCGGCCGCTCGGGACGGCTGCGGCCCTTCTGGTAGGCGAGGCGCGCGAGTTGCGGGCGGAAGATGAGTGAAACGGCGGTGATCAGCAGTGCGCTGCCGAGAATCACCTGAATGAGACGGGCGGTATCCGCAGAGCCTATGCCGTGCGCGTGCAGGAAATAGAGCGTGATGGCAGCTGCCGGCACGCTGCCCGCCGCGAGCCGGCCGGTGATGCGCCAGTCCACGGAACCCTTGAGGCCGTGTACCAGCGTGCCGGCGGTCTTGGTTGCGGCTGCATAGAGCAGGTCGGTGCCCACGGCTGTCGCGGGGTGAATGCCGAACAGAAGGACGAGGAGCGGCGTCATCAGCGAACCGCCGCCCACGCCCGTCAGTCCGACGAGGAAGCCCACCGCGAGGCCCGAGGCGGAATAGAGTAGATCAATATGCGGAAATGACATTGCGCGCGGAGAACCCGTCAGGCCCGGTTGAGTCGAAAAACCGTCGATGATAGCGGGTAAGCGCTTTACCGGGTGCATGCAGGTGCCGTCCGCACGGGCGTTCGGCGCATGCCGCGCCACTCCGGGTGCATTCAATCGTAGTTCACGAACACCCTTCAGATCACTTTCAGGAAGGTGCAATGACTAATCAGGAACAGAAGCAGGACCCCGGCCAACAGCAGCAGCAACAGCAACAGCAGCAGCAATCGGAGGGGCAATTGAAGCCTGCCGGCACGGACGAGGCATTCATCCCGACCGAGCATTCGAACATGCCCAGCGAGCGCCAGTTCGTGCTCAAGTCGGGCAACACGTTCGCCGTGTACGACGCCAATGGCGACATCCGTGGCGGCGACGACGGTCTGTTCGTCAACGACACGCGGGTGCTGTCCGAACTCGTCCTGACCTTTGGCGGCCGCGCTCCTTCACTGCTTTCAGGCAGCGTATCGAGCGACAACGCCGTTTTCACCGCGCATCTGACGAACCGCCCATTGCCGCCCATCGGCGGGGCGCGCACGCCGGAAGGCGTGATTCACGTCGAACGCAAGCGCGTGTTGTCCGGGCACGTGCTGCATGAAAGCATCGTCCTCACGAACTACGGCACGGAGCCGTCCACGGTACCGCTGTCCATTTCCTTCAAGGCGGATTTCCTCGACATGTTCGAGGTGCGCGGCGCGAAACGCGGCAAACGCGGCAGCCTGCGCGCGCCGGTGGTGGAGAACGGCGAGGTCGTGCTCCGCTATGTCGGTCTCGATGAAGTGGAGCGCACCGCGCGCATCCAGTTCACGCCGGCGCCGGACGTGCTGTCGCCCTCGCGCGCCGACTACGCGCTGCATATCCAGTCGGAGACGGCCATCTCGGTCTATCTGTCCGTCACGGCTGTCACCCGCGCATTGAGCGACGCCAGCGAGGAAAGCAAGCGCAACGCGGCTGAAGCCGCGGAGTGCGAGCCCGAATCAGGGCGGCCGGCCATCCGCGAAGCGCTCGTCGAGGCGCACCGGCGCATGCGGGACCGGCGTCGGGCCAGTGCCCGCGTGCGTTCGAGCAATCCGCTCTTCAGCGAGTGGATCGACCGTTCCCTGGCGGATCTCGGCTTGCTGACCACGGATCTCGACACCGGTCCGTATCCGTACGCCGGCATTCCATGGTTTTCCACGGCCTTCGGGCGTGACGCCATCATCACGTCGCTGCAGATGCTCTGGCTGCATCCCACGCTCGCGCGTGGCGTCCTGCGCTTCCTGGCCGCCCACCAGGCCCGCGAGGATTCGGCGTTCCGCGACGCGGAAATCGGCAAGATCATGCACGAGACGCGCAAGAGCGAGATGGCCGCCACCGGCGAAGTCCCGTTCGCGCTTTATTACGGCGGCGTGGACAGCACGCCGCTGTTCATCGTGCTGGCGGGTGCCTATGCCGAGCGCACCGGCGACCGCGCGTTGCTCGACGAAATCTGGCCCGCGCTGCAACTCGCGGCCGACTGGGTGGCGCGCCACTGCGACAAGAATCCATGGGGCCTGCTCGACTATCAGCGCGCCTCTGAACACGGTCTGGCCAATCAAGGCTGGAAGGACAGCCAGGATTCCGTGTTCCACGCCGACGGCAAGTTTCCCATCGGCCCGATCGCGCTGGTCGAGGTGCAGGGTTATGCATCGACGGCCTTTTCCACGATGGCGCGTCTCGCGCGCGAACGAGGCGAAGAAGAGCGCGCCCGCGAGTTCGAGCGGCGTGCGCGTCACATTCGCGAGCGGGTGGAAGAAATGTTCTGGATGCCGGAGATGGATTTTTACGGCATCGCGCTGGACGGCAAGGGCGATCTGTGCCGCGTGCTGTCATCGAACGCGGGACATTTGCTGGCCTTCGATCTCGTCGACCGGACACGAGGCGAAGCGGTTGCCCGTCAGCTCGAATCCACGCTGTTCCATACCGGCTGGGGCGTGCGCACATTGGCGGCGGGGCAGCCGCGCTTCAACCCGATGTCGTATCACAACGGCTCGGTCTGGCCGCATGACACGGCCCTGTGCGCGCGCGGTCTGGCACGCTATGGCGATCGCGGCGCGGCAGTCGGTCTGTTGCAGGCGCTTTTCGAGGCGGCCGTCACTTTCGACATGCGCCTGCCTGAACTGTTTTGCGGCTTCACGCGGCAGCGCGGCGAACGGCCGATCGCGTACCCGGTCGCGTGTCTGCCGCAGGCCTGGGCAGCCGGCACGCCGTTCATGATCCTGGAAGCGTGTCTGGGCGTGTCGGTGGATGCGGTGAAGGACGAAGTGCGCATCGATCGTCCGCAATTGCCCGAGGGCATCGACTGGCTCGAAATCGGTGACCTGCGGCTCGGCGACAAGAACGTGACGATCACGTTCCGGCGCGTCGGCGGGCAGGTGATTCCGTCTGTCGAGGGGGATGTCCGGGTGGTCGCGGTGCTGTGAGGTGCCCCCGCATGGCGCCTCGCAGGCGCCATGCAGGCACAGAAGCTCAAACCGCAACGCTCCCCACGTAGTTCTCGGCAAGCGCGGTGGCGGCCGCGCGCGACGTCGTCACATGCTCCAGTTCCGCCACCTGGAGACGCTGCTCAAACGGCGAGGTGTCTTCGAGCTTGTGCAGCATGCGCGTCATCCACCAGGAGAAGTGCTCGGCGCGCCAGACGCGTTTGAGCGCGGTTTGCGTGTAATGCGCCAGCTTCTCGCCGCTGCCTTCCTTGTAGAAGTCGATAAGCGCGGCATTCAGCACACGCACGTCGGACACCGCCAGGTTCAGGCCCTTGGCGCCAGTCGGCGGCACGATGTGAGCGGCATCGCCGGCGAGGAACAGCTTGCCGGACTGCATCGGCGTGGACACGAAACTCCGCATGCCGACAATGTTCTTCTGAAAGATCCGGCCTTCGGTGATCTGCCAGCCATCGGCGGTGTCGACGCGCGCGTGCAGTTCGGCCCAGATGCGATCGTCGGACCAGGCATCGACCGTGTCTTTCGGGTCGCACTGGAAGTACATGCGCTGCACGCCCGGCGACCGCGTGCTGATGAGCGCGAAACCGCGGTCGTGACGCGCGTAGATGAGTTCGTCCGAGGAGGGCGGCGCTTCCACCAGAATGCCGAACCAGCCGAACGGATAGATGCGCTGATAGTCTTGCCGCACCGCTTCGGGAATCGACTGCCGCGAGACGCCTTGCGAGCCGTCACAGCCGACAATGAAATCGCATTCGAGCGTTTCGTCGCGGCCCTCGTGCCGGTAGGTGATGCGCGGCTTGCGGTCGCTGCCTTCGTGGAAGTCGTGCAGCGAGACGTCCGATACATTGAACTTGAGCGCGCCATTCGCGGCCAGCCGCGCCGCGACCAGGTCCTTGATGACTTCGTGCTGCGCATAGACCGTGATCGAATGGCCGGTCAGTTCGGTCAGCGCGATGCGGCGGCGCTGTCCCTCGAAAGCCAGTTCGAAGCCGTGGTGCAACGCACCTTCAGCCTGCATCCGCGCGCCCAGACCGGCCTGATTGAGCGTGTCCATCGTGCCCTGTTCGAGCACGCCGGCCCGGATCGTCGATTCGATGTCGTTCTGACTGCGCGCCTCGAGCACGACGGATTCGATGCCCCGCAGATGCAGCAGATGTGAAAGAAGAAGCCCGGCCGGGCCCGCGCCGATGATGCCGACTTGAGTACGCATGCTTGTCTCCGAGAGGCAATGTGATGTTGTGCGTACAGTGTCGACAGACTGTTTCTATGCAGCAATGCGATAGCCGGGATAGGGAATATCTTATTTCGAGATAAAGGGGGTAAAAGGCAGTAAATCGCCCTGAATCGAGGGTAAATCCCTAGGCCTGACGGGCGGGTGGAAAGGCCGCCCGTCCCGCTTCAGGCCGAGGACTAGTCCTTCATCTGCTTCAGACGCGCTTCTCCCTGGCGCGTGAGCATCCAGCCCGGATATTCGGCAGGCAACTGACTGACTTCGTCGAGCGCCGCCAGCTCGTCTTCGTTGAGCTTCACCTGGGTGGCCGCGATGTTGTCGTCGAGTTGCTCGATCCGCTTCGCGCCGATGATCACGCTCGTCACGACCTTCTGATGCAGCAGCCACGCCAAAGCAATCTGCGCGACCGTCACGCCTTTCGACTCGGCCATGCGCCGCATCACGTCGACGCAGTCATAAGCGCGGTCCACGTTGACCGGCGGGAAATCGAACTTGCTGCGGCGGCTGCCTTCTTCCTTGCCGCCGTCGCGCGTGAACTTGCCTGAAAGCAGGCCGCCCGCGAGCGGACTCCACACCATCAGGCCGACATTCTCGCTTTGCAGGAGCGGCACGAGTTCGCGCTCCAGGTCGCGTCCGGCGATCGTGTAATACGCCTGGAGCGATTCGAAGCGCGCCAGCCCGAGCCGCTCCGAAATCCCCAGCGCCTTCATGATCTGCCACGCGGCCCAGTTCGACACGCCGATGTAACGCACATGTCCGTGCTGCACCAGCGTGTCGAGCGCGCGCAGCGTTTCCTCGATCGGCGTGGCGGGATCGAAACCGTGGATCTGATACAGGTCGACGTGATCCAGTTGCAGGCGTTGCAGGCTCGCCTTGACGCCGTCGATGATGTGATAGCGCGACGCACCGCGCGAATTGGCGCCCTTGGTGCCGGTTTCGCCAAGAATCTTCGTCGCGACGACCACGTTTTCGCGCGGCACCTTGAGGTTCTTCAGCGCCTGGCCAGTGATGATTTCCGAGCGGCCGTCGGAATACACGTCGGCGGTGTCGATGAAGTTGATCCCCGCATCGAGCGAGCGGCCTACCAGCGTGTCGGCATCCGCTTGCTGCAACTGGCCGATGTTGTCCCAGATTCCGCCGGTCCCGCCGCCGAACGTCATCGTGCCGAGGCACAGTTCGGAGACGAAAAGACCGGTATTGCCGAATTTTCTGTAGCGCATGGTTGCTCCCGAATGGCTGAACGGGCGCGGCATCGCCACGGACTAGCGACGAACCGCCCCGGCAGTGCAGTATCGTCCCGCCGTGCCGCGCGGTCATAGCCTGATCCTGCTCGATCCTTGCCTGTTCCTGCAAACGCATCGGGTGTCCCCGAGCAATCTCCCCCTCGCGCGAGTATCCTGAACGCACTCTCCCATCTCGAAAATGGTCCGGAAATCATGGCTTTGAACGACACACCCGAATTCGCCGGTAAAGAGGAGCACGAGCAGCCGCGGGACGCACGCAACGGCGGGCACGGCGGCCACGCCCCCGATCCCGCGCTGGATCAGGCCCGCCTCGATCTCGTCACGCTGCTGGACCGCTTCACCGCCGGCTGCGAAGGGTCGGTCGAAACGCCGGTGCCGGGGCTGGCCCTGCATCGCATCATGAATCCCGGCGGTCCGAAGCACGGCATCCAGACGCCCGCGCTCGCGCTGATCGCGCAGGGCAGCAAGCGGCTGATGGTCGGCGACGAGGTCTATGTCTACGACCCGATGCACTACCTGGTGTCGTCGGTGGATCTGCCGGTGTGCGGGCAGGTGTCGGTGGCGAGTGAATCAGAGCCGTATCTCGGCATGCGGCTGGAGCTGGATGTCGAGGAAATCACTTCGCTGATCCAGGACGAAAAACTGCCGCCCGCGACCCAGGCCGACGCCTCCCGTGGTCTCTATGTGAACCGCTTGGGCAACTCGATGCTCGACGCGGTCCTGCGTCTGCTGCGGCTCGTCGACACGCCTGAAGACGTGCCGATCCTCGCGCCGCTGGTGAAGCGCGAGATTCTCTATCGGCTGCTGATGAACGGCTCCGGCGCGCGCCTGCGGCAGATCGCGCTGCAGGACAGCCAGACGCAGCGCATTGCCAAGGCCATTCAGCTGCTGCGCCAGTATTTCGATCAGCCGCTGCGCGTGGAAGACATCGCGCGCGACGTGCATATGAGCGTGTCGTCGCTGCATCATCACTTCAAGGCCGTGACCGCGATGAGCCCGCTCCAGTATCAGAAGCAGTTGCGCCTGCAGGAGGCGCGCCGCCTGATGCTGCTCGATATCGCCGATGCCGCGACCGCCGCGCATCGCGTCGGCTACGAGAGCGCTTCGCAGTTCAGCCGGGAGTACAGCCGCCTGTTCGGTGCGCCGCCGCTGCGCGACACGCGCCGCTGGCGCGACGCCACGGCGGCGGCAGCCGGCGTCTGAGCGTGCGTGACATCACGAATCACTGGCCGAGCGCGCCCGAATGGTCTTGAATGGATGCCGTCTGGCGATGCGAGGGCGCTGCCGCATCGATTAATTTCATCGTCCGCGGAATAGTGCAGCGCTGACGAACGTTCTACGGATACTTCTACAACAAGGAAAGATGAAATGAAGAAGCGCATCCTGATGTCCGTCGCCGCGTTTGCCGCTCAGGCCGTGTTCACGGCGGGTTTTGCTTCGTCCGCCCATGCGGCGGCGCCGAAGGAAGCCAACGGCATGGCCGTCGATGAAAACGGCATGACCCTCTACACCTTCGACAAGGATTCGAAAGGCAGCCCGAGCGCCTGCACGGGCGGCTGCGCACAGGCGTGGCCCGCCGCGATGGCCGCCGACTCCGACAAGCCGTCGGGCAAATGGACCATGGAAGCCGCCGACGGGGGCAAGCAGTGGGCCTATGACGGCAAGCGTGTGTACCGTTTCGCGAAGGACACGAAGCCGGGCGACAAGAACGGCGACAACTTCCGCGACGTGTGGCATGTCGTGAAGCCTTGAGTAAGGCGGCACGACGCGGCACCAGGACGGGCTCGCGGAATAAAGCGGCTCGTCCGCCAGTCAATACACTGAAAGGAACACGATCATGAAACGATCGATCGGAGTGACGGCGCTCCTGGTCGCGCTCGTCCTCGGGGCGGGGCTGGCCGGCTGTGCAAGCGGAACGCAGGCGGCGCCTTCATCGGGCGCGCCGGGCGGACCCGCCGGCGGAGGGAGCTACTGATGGCCGATTCGGGGCAGCCGGCGCGATTGCGGTGCCGACGAAGGAAGTCCGGAACGTGAGCTTCGAAGGCGATCTCCTCGCGCACTTGCCGCAGCTGCGCCGCTATGCACGCGCGCTGACGGGCGACCGCGCCTGGGCCGACGATCTCGTGCAGGACGCGACCGAACGCGCGCTGAATCGCGCGGGATCGTTTCATGCAGGCACGAATCTGCGGGCGTGGTTGTTCACCATCATGCGCAACCTGTATATCGATCAGCTGCGTGGCCGGCGTGATATCGCGGTGGACGACGAAACCGCGCCCTGGCGGCAGATGGCCGCGCCGCGCGGAGAAGTCGACGGACTGGTGCTGCGGGACGTGCAGCGCGCGCTCTACTGCCTGCCGGTGGAACAACGCGAAGTGATGCTGCTCGTGTGCGTCGAGGAAATGAGTTATCAGGAGGCATCCGTGGTGTTGAACGTGCCGACCGGAACTGTGATGTCGCGTCTGTCGAGAGCGCGCGAGCACATGCGGGTTCTGCTCGGTGAGGAACCGAACCGCAAGGCTTCGGCGTCGTCGTTGAAAGTGGTGAGCCGCTCATGACAGATCAAGACCGTTCACCCGGTAACGGCGCGCACTCCGGGCAGCCCGTGCCGGATCGCGACCTTCAGGCGCTGTCCGCCTTCGTCGACGGCGAACTGAACGGCGGCGAGCGCGAGGCCGCGGCCCAGCGCGTCGCCAACGATCCCGCAAGCGAGGCGACCGTGGCCGCCTATCGTGCGCAGGACAATGCATTGCGCGCGCTGTTCGCCGATCAGGGCGAGCCGCAGGTCATCCGTCTGAAGCCGCGCCCGCGCGAGCGCTATCTGCTGGCCGCGTGCTTCATGGTGGTCGGCGGGGCGTGCGGCTTTCTGCTGCACATGCTGCTGCCTGCGCTCGGCGAGTCGAGTCCGCCTTTTGCCGAACGCGCCGACATCGCCTACGCGGTCTATGCGCCCGAGCAACGGCACGCGGTGGAAGTGGCGGCGTCGCAGCAGGATCACCTCGTCACGTGGCTGTCCAAGCGCCTGAACCGTTCGGTGACGATTCCATCGCTGGCGGAATACGGCTTTCAGCTGGTCGGCGGACGGCTGCTGCCGGACGAGGAGGGGCCCGCGGCGCAGTTCATGTACCAGAACGCGGCAGGCGAACGGCTCACGCTCTACATGACCACGGCAACCATCCGGCGCAACGACACGAAGATCCGCGTGCTGCGCGACGGGCAGCGCACCACCTTCTACTGGGCGTGGAATCGGGTGGGCTATGCGTTGTCGGGGCAGATCGGCGAGGCGAAGCTGCAGGCAATCGCCTACGACACCTGCAAGGAACTCGGCGGCGATCCGAAGCGCTGGTGACGCGCACCGTCCGCCCATGCAGAAAGGCCGCAGCGATATGGAAATCGCTGCGGCCTTTTTCATGCACTCAGGCGCATGCCCGATGCATCAATAACGATGCGGGGGCGGCGGCGCTACGTGATGATGATGGCTTTCCCATTCACGCCGTTGCCAATAGCGATGCCCGTCCCAGTACCGTTCGCCGTGCCAGCCCACGCTGACGTGATGCGGCGCGTAGTGATGCGTGTCCGCCGAGGCGGCGTTTGCGAGGCCCAAACCCAGGGCCGCGGCAAGGGTGGCGATCAACACACTCTTCTTCGTCTTGTTCATGATGTTTGCTCCTGTTTCGTGTCTGGGCGCTGCGAGTTCGCGCGATCAGCTACAACACAAACTGCGACATGCTCAATCCAGGTTGACTGGGTGCTGCACGGGTAAGGTCAGCGATAGTAGTCGCCGTGATGGTGGTGATAACCGCCGCCATCCGGAACGACGATGCAGCCGGACAGCGCACCGCTCAACAACACGCCCAACGCTGCGAGGATCGCTAGTCTTTTCATTGGTTTCTCCCTGTGAATCCATGGAGACCAATGTAGCGGTTAGCAAAATGACAAGCCGTGTTCCTTTGTAAGCAAACGTGTAACCTGAAATATTCGCGACGGCCGTCTGTAAAGGCGTACCCGTGCCCATCAGTGGATTGCACGACTGGTTAAGCAGGGCTATCCTGAACTCCGACATGATGCGTCGGAGTGGACATGGCTCACATCAGCACTGGAGTGGAGTACGCGTTGCACTGCATGCTGTATCTCGCGGAGCCGCCACACGGCGTGCGCGAGGCCGGCGTGCGCGATCTCGCTGAATTGCAAGGCGTGCCGGCGGACTACGTCGCCAAGCTGTTCACGAAGCTGCACAAGGCGGGACTCGTGGTGGCGACGGAAGGCGCGCGCGGCGGTTTTGCGCTTGCGCGGCCATCGAGTGAGATCAGCGTGCTGGATGTCGTCGATGCCATCGATGGCGACAAGCCGCTGTTCGAATGCCGGGAGATTCGCGCACGCTGCGCGGTGTTTGGCGAGGACGCGCCGCCCTGGTCGACCAGCGGCGTATGTGCCGTGCACGCGGTGATGAAGAACGCCGAGAAGCGCATGCGCGAGGCGCTGGCGGCGGACCGTCTGGCGGACCTGGCGGGCCGCGTTCACGCGAAGGCGCCGCGCGCTTACGGGCGGCAGGTCGTCAAGTGGCTGGACGGTCGCACCCTGCAGCGGCGTCCCCGTCAGAGGTAGCTTGAAGCAGGAGGATCAGCGAACGATCTTCGGCTTCATGTTGGGCGTGAGCGAAACGCCCACGACCTGTCCGTCGCGCACGCCGCAGCGGCTGTCCATGCGCGTCCATTGTTCCTTGCCGCGCGACTTGGCGAACGCGCGCATCACGATGACCTTGTCCACCGGAATCGGATTGCCGAGGCTCAGGATCGGCGTTTCGCTGTCGATCTTCGCGGCCAGCACGCGGCGGTCGGGGACGATCAGCGTGTCGTACTTCGGCGCGTGTTCCACCCAGCGATCGAATGCCGCGACGCATTGCACGACGGAGTCGGGCACGCGCAATTTGGTCAGATACGAGTAGTCCTCGGGCCGGTCCGGCGTTTCCTGGGCCTGGACGACCTGAAACATCGAAGCCGACAGCGCGAGCGCGAGCAAGGCGGGAGCAAGAGTGTTCTTCATGCGGTGGGCGATCCAAAGAAGCGGGGACGTTCGACAGGCGCGGATCGCCGGGACACGGATCGCGTGAATGGCGCTGTGGCTACGATGCGCGCGCCTGCGCAGGGATGGCGCGGAGTATACCGTGTGAGGTTTCGTGTCGTCGAGCGAAACGCGGCTCCCGAAGGCATAGAAAGGCTTTGTGACGCGTTGTATCCTTGGGCCGATCCGCATCACGCCGGGGAGGACACGCAATGAAGAGCGCGCGCTGGTCGCAGGAAGATGGCACGGGACTGGAGCATCTCGTGATGGAGGTGTCGGGGAAGGGCGTCGTGATCGAGAGCGCCGTGGTCGGCGAAAGCGATGCGCAGACGTTCGGTCTCGTGTACCGCATCGAATGCGACGGGCGCTGGCAGGTCACGCGCCTCGCACTGAAGCTCGCAGGCGGCGCGGCGCTAGACTTGCATCGCGACGATCACGACGCATGGCGCGATGCGAACGGCACGCCGCTCGATGCGCTGCGCGGCTGCATCGACGTCGATCTCACCGCGACCCCTTTCACCAACACGCTGCCGATCCGCCGGCTCGCGCTCGTACGCGGCGAGCGGCGCGTGATCCGGGTGGCCTACGTGCGCGTGCCCGAGCTTGCGGTCAATGCGGCGGAGCAGGCGTACACGTGTATCGAACCGGGGCGGCGCTATCGCTACGAGGGGCTCGACACGGGCTTCACGGCGGAGATCACCGTCGATGCGGACGGCCTCGTGCTCGACTATCCCGATTTGTTCAAACGGATCGTGTAGAACGTACTACGGCGCGAGCGGCGATAATGCCCGTTCAGGCACGCATCAATGCACGACCCCACATCCCTTTCCCCGACCATGAACGATACGACCTCTCCACGTCTCACAAGCTTGTCCCACGGCGGCGGCTGCGGCTGCAAGATCGCGCCCGGCGTGCTGGCGGACCTGCTGAAGCGCGCGACGCCGCTGCCCGTGTTCCCGGACCTGCTGGTCGGCAACGACACCGCCGACGACGCCGCCGTCTACCGGCTCAACGACGAACAGGCGATCGTTGCCACCGCCGACTTCTTCATGCCGATCGTCGACGACCCGTTCGACTTCGGCCGCATCGCCGCGACCAACGCGCTGTCCGATGTCTACGCAATGGGCGGCAAACCGATCCTCGCGCTCGCCCTCGTCGGCATGCCGATCAACGTGCTGCCGCACGAGGTCATCGCGCAAGTGCTGAAGGGCGGTGAAGCGGTGTGCGCCGCGGCGGGCATTCCCGTCGCGGGCGGCCATTCCATCGATTCAGTCGAGCCGATCTACGGTCTGGCGGCGATCGGCGTCGTGCATCCGTCGCGCGTGAAGCGCAACGCCGCCGCGCGTCCCGGCGACGTGCTGGTGCTCGGCAAGCCGCTGGGCGTCGGCGTGCTGTCGGCGGCGCTGAAGAAGGACCGGCTCGACGCGGCCGGCTATGCCGCGATGATCGCCGCGACGACCAAGCTGAATCGACCGGGCGCGGAACTCGCGCAAATGGACGGCGTGCACGCGCTCACCGACGTCACCGGCTTCGGCCTGCTCGGCCACACGCTCGAACTGGCGCGCGGCGCGCAGCTGACGGCGCGCATCCGCTATGCAGACCTGCCGTGGCTGCCGCAGGTTCAGGATTTCGTACGCGAAGGCATCTACACGGGCGCGTCCGGACGGAACTGGAACGCCTATGGCGCCGACATCGCGCTGCACGTCGAGGGCGACGAGGCGCGCGCCTTGCTGACCGACCCGCAGACCTCGGGCGGCCTGCTCGTTTCATGTGCGCCGGAAACGGTGAACGACGTGCTCGCCCTCTTCCGCGCCGATGGTTTCGACGAAGCCGCCGTCATCGGCGAGATGGTCGATGGCGCGGGGCGCGTCGAGGTTTCCTGAAACGTCCCTGATCGCCACGCAACCACACGACCGCATGAAGGAAGAATCACCGAAAGCGATTTTCTACGCGCTCGCCGCGAACTTCGGCATCGCCGTGTGCAAGTTCGGGGCGGCGGCGTTCACCGGCTCGGGCTCGATGTTCGCCGAAGCTATCCATTCCACCGCCGATTGCGGCAATCAATTGCTGCTGCTGTTCGGGCTGAAGCGCGCGCAGGCGCCGGCCAACGCGCTGCATCCGCTGGGCTCGGGCCGCGAGATCTACTTCTATGCGCTGATCGTGGCGCTGCTGCTGTTCTTCGTGGGCGGCGCGTTCTCGGTCTATGAAGGCGCGCACCGGCTCATGCATCGCGAGCCGCTGTCGAACCCGGTCGTGGCGCTGGTCATCCTCGGCATTTCTGTCGTGCTGGAAGGGTTTTCGCTCACGGGCGCGATTCGCGAGATCCGCAAGAGCACGCCCAACAAATCCCTGTGGCGCTGGTTCCGCGAAACACGCGAATCGGAATTGCTGGTGGTCGCGGGCGAGGATGTCGCCGCGTTGCTGGGCCTCGCCATCGCGTTCGCCGCCGTGCTGATGACGATGCTCACCGGCAATCCCGCCTTCGACGCGGCGGGTTCCATCGGCGTGGGCGTGCTGCTCATGATCATCGCGTATCTGGTGGCGCGCGAAGTGAAGTCGATGATCGTCGGCGAGTCCGCGAGCCCCGAAGTGCGCAAGGCCGTCGAGGCGCACTTGCGGGCGCGTCCCGAGATCACGCGCATCATCAGCCTCATCACGCTGCAATGGGGCAAGCATGTGGTCGTGGCGGTGCAGGCGGAAATGATCGACTACCCGAGCGGCCGCGCGATGATCGACGCGATCAACGTGATCGAGGACGACTTGCAGCGCGCGTTTCCGCAAGTGCGCTGGGTGTTCTTCGAGCCGGACGTTGCACGCGACCGCAACGAGCCGGCCGCCGCAGGTGAAGCGTGAGACGTGAGACGCACGTGTTAGCGTAGACTTCTTGCGGATGCGCCCGGATGCGGCCGCGGTGTCACGGGCGTGGCGGGCACCTGTGTCTGCTCGCGTGACGGAACCTGGGTGACGCCCATCTCGGGCAAGGGCGCCGCATCATATCGGGACGGCGCGGCCGTCGCCGATGCCGCCATGCCCTGGCTGCCGCTCGCCGTCTGCGCGGCAGCGGGCGCGCCAAGTGCTACCCCGATCAGGGCGGTCAGCAGCCTATGACGTGTCGTGGTGCTGCGCCACGTTCGTTCCGTTCTCTTTTGCATCGATGCAAGCGCCCGTTGTAATTCCACGCTGCATCGCAAGCAGAGTTTGTTCCGCAGCAGTCAAGCGCCCAGGAAACCTGTCTGTCGCGCAGCGTTGTTCGCATCACCTTAGGTCGTGCGTGTTGTCCGCATCGAGTCCCCGAAATTTCGTAATCTTCATCCGACCCATGCGCAAAGTTCTTCTTGCCGTCTTGTTCGTCACCGTGTCGAGTCTGCTCTCGACGTTCCCGCGATCCACCTTTGCCGCAGCCGGCGCCGCGACGCATGCGTCGCAGCCGGCGGTCGCGCTGACCCCGCAGCAGGCGCGCGACGCGCTCTCCGTGCTCAACGATCCCGCGCGCCGCTCGCAGGTCGAGGACACGCTGCGCGCGGTCGCCGCCGCGGGCGCGCTCGCCACGCCTCAGCCCGCGAGCGCGGCGCAGGAGGCGTCGGCGGCGGCGCCTGCGTCCGGCGCATCCGGCGTGCTGGCGCATTCGCTGACCGCGAATGGCCTGGCCTCGCAGTTGTCGCGTCAGGCCGGTCACTGGCTCGTGCAGATCGGCTCGGGCACGCGTCACTCGATCTCCACGCTGCTCGACTTCGGCTCAGTCGCCGCATGGTGGCGCGGCAGCACCGCGACCGATCAGGGACGCACGCTGCTGGGCCGCGTCGCGTGGACGGTGCTGGCGTCGTTGCTGCCTGCGGTGCTGCTCGAACTGCTGTGCTCGCGTCTGCTGAAGAAGCCGCGCGCGCGGCTCGCGGCGCGCGGCGTGGCGGACGCCGAGGTGCAGGAACCCGAACTCGTGCAGGAGCAGCGCGCGGCCGAGCATGCGGAAGACGCCGCGGTACGCAGCGGCGACGAAACCGCGATGCATCTCGCCGAACGCAAGGCCGACAGCGCACGTGGCCAACGTCACGCCGCGCGGCACTGGACCTTGCTGCAACGGCTGCCGAGCGCGCTGCTGAATGGGCTGCTGATGCTGGCGCCGCTGGTCGTGTTCATCGGCGCGGTGACCTTGCTGATGTCGCTCTTCATCGACGACAACACGCCCCAGGCGCGCGTCGCGGGCGCGCTCATCGATGTCTATCTCGTGTGCCGGGCCATCGTCATCGTCAGCGCGTTCTTTCTTGCGCCGCGCGCCAGCGGCCTGCGACTGCTGCAAATGCGCGATATCTATGCGGTGTACACGCACCGCTGCGTGAGGCGGATCGCGACCGTGGCGGGCGTGGGCATCGCGCTCGCCAATGCGGGCGAGGAAATCGGCCTGTCCGGCGACGCGCGCATTGCCGTCCTCAAGATCACGCTGCTGATCGTGCATCTGATGATCGCATATGTCATTTTCGAGTCGCGCAACTCGGTCGCGCAAGGCATCCGCGAGCGCGCACGTGCGAACCGCTCGGTGCGCCTGTTCGGCAACTGGGTCGCCGACGTCTGGGCCGGCGTCGCGATCTTCTTCGTGATCGCGCTGTGGTTCGTGTGGGCGCTCGATGTAAAGAACGGCTATCGCACGCTGTTCCATCTCGGCGGCCTGTCGCTGCTGGTGCTGATCGGCGCGCGCGTGCTGGCGATCGTCGTGTTCGGTGCGCTCGGCCGTGTCTTCCGTGAGAACGACGAAGACGACACCGCGCAGCAATCCATCGTGCGCCGTCGCGCGTATCGCTATTACCCCGGCTTGCGGCGCTTCGTGCAGGTGCTCATCGGGATCGTCACGCTGATTGCGCTGCTCGAAGTGTGGGGCATCGACATCATCCATTTCTTCACGGCGGGCGGCATCGGCAACCGGCTGGCCTCGGCGATCGTGACCATCGCGGTTGCGGCGCTGTTCGCGTTGCTGGTGTGGGAAGGGGCGAACGCGATCGTCGAGCAGCGCCTCGAGCAGTGGACCGCTAGCGGCGAACGCCTGCGCGCCGCACGCCTGCGCACGCTGCTGCCAATGATGCGCAGCGGCCTCTTCATCGTCATCGCGATGGTCGTCGTGCTGACGGGGCTGTCGGAGATCGGTGTGAACACGGCGCCGCTGCTGGCGAGCGCGAGCATCTTTGGCGTCGCGCTCGGCTTCGGTTCGCAGAAGCTGGTGCAGGATCTGATCACCGGCATCTTCCTGCTGATGGAAAACGCGATGCAGGTCGGCGACTGGGTCACGCTCGCGGGTGTCTCAGGCACGGTGGAATATCTGTCGATTCGCACGGTGCGTCTGCGCGGCGGCGACGGCTCGCTCTATACCGTGCCGTTCAGTTCGGTATCGACGGTGAACAACACGAACCGGGGCATCGGCAACGCGGCGGTGCGCGTGTCGATTGCACTGGGCCAGGATGTGGATCTGGCGATCTCCACGTTGAAGGAAATCGGCACGGCGTTGCGCGACGACGCGGCGTTCCGCGACGGCATCCTGTCCGACTTCAGTTTCTGGGGCGTCGATGCCGTCGATGGTTCGACCGTCACGCTGGCAGGCCAGATCCAGTGTCGCGACAGTTCGCGCTGGCCGGTGCAGCGCGAATTCAACCGGCGCATTCTCAACGAATTCACGGCGCGCGGCATCGAGATCGCGAATCCGCAGCGCAATTTTGTCATCGTCAACGGCGGGAATGCGGAGGGCGCTCAGGATTCGACCCAGGATCCCGCCGATGCCGGCGTTCAGGACGCCGATAAGGCGGGCGCGGAGCAGCGCGGCGAGCGGTCGCGAGCGGCCCAGCATCCGACCAGCGAGGCGGGCGTGGCCTCGAGCGCACCGCCGCCGCGCGCGACGCAGGGCGGCTCGTAACGGAGCGCCGTTCGACACGATTTGCAACATGGAGCGCTTATTGGCTCTCCTATAATTGCGCGGGCTGGCCGTGCCCGGTGAGCGGGCGCGGTCTTCTTTCGAAGGTCGAACCTTTATGAGGATCCGCCCGCATGAAAATAGCTCCCGCGTCACGTCCGAAATATCAATCAAGCGCGCTTCGAACCACTTCCCCCGCTGCAAAACTCACGAAATCGATCCGCGCCACTGCGCTTGCGCTGGGTATTGCAAGCCTGGCCACCGTCACCGGCTGCGCCTTCGCCCAGCAACGCGACGACACTTTCAGCAACGATCACGACCGGCACGGCAACGGCGGCCGTCCGGTCAAGGTCATGATCATCAGCATGTTCGGGCCCGAAGGCCAGATCTGGCTCGACAAGCTCGGTCCATGGGATACGGTGCAGGTGCCGGGGCTGTCGCCGGACTATCCCGCGGTGCACTGCAATCGCGACGAAGTCTGCGTCATCACAACGGGCATGGGCCACACGAACGCGGCGGCCTCGATCATGGCGCTGACCTTCTCCGACCGGTTCGACCTGCGGCGCACCTACTTCCTGATCGCGGGGATCGCGGGCATCGATCCGGCGCGCGGTACGGTGGGCTCGGCGGCCTGGGCGAAATATCTCGTCGACTTCGGCATCCAGTGGGAACTGGACGCGCGCGAGAAACCCGCCGACTGGCCGAGCGGATTCCTGGGCATCAACACGAAGGGGCCGAAGGAGAAACCGCCGCTCGACTATCGGACCGAGGTTTTCGCGCTGAATCCGGCACTCGCCGATGCGGCCTACGCCATGTCACGCAACGTAACCCTTTCGGACAGCGACGAGGCAAAGGTAGCGCGCGCAAAGTTTGGCTATGCGCCGGCCAACCAGCCGCCGCGCGTGATTCAGTGCGACACGTTGGCCGGCGACACGTGGTGGTCGGGGAAATACATTGGCGAGCGGGCACGCGAGTGGACCCGTCTCTTGACGGACGGCAAGGGTGTCTACTGCACCACGCAGCAGGAAGACAACGCGACCTTCGAAGCGCTCAAGCGGGCCGCGAGCGTGAAACGTGTCGATCTGTCCCGGCTGGCGGTGCTGCGGGCTGGATCGGACTTCGATCGCCCCTACGAGGGACAGACCGCGGAAGATAATCTTCTGAACTATTCGACACAGGGCGGGTTCACGCCCGCGATCGAAAACTTGTATCTGACCGGCAATCCGTTCGTGCAGGAGGTTGTTACACATTGGGGCGCGTGGAGAAAGGGTATGCCTCAACGTTGACGAGTCTGTAACAACGGGACTGCGATTGGCAGTAACAACCCGGTAACACGTAAGAGGTATTTATTACTCGCTAAGCCGCATATCTGCAATACAGCAGAAATGCGGCTTTTTAACGTCCATATCCTCTGATGAATATCTAAAAAATTAGGAAAACGCTGTCAACGGACTGGCTGAAGCCCCCGTTATGGCTGACATTGCGCAAATACTCTGAAGAAAAGGACGTCAGTGGGCTTCGAACCCTTTAAACATCAGAAGAATAAAGTTTGCGGTCGCTACAGGTAACTTTGGATCGATCGAAAAAATTACCGATACAAAGTGTTGTTTGCAACAAAATATTATTGAGATGACCTTGCTTTCGCTTCAGCCCGTACTTAGAATCCGTTTCACAGTGTTGTTACAAGATGTAACGCACTGAAACAAAGATTACGCAGTACGTAGCCGGGCGGAACGAGCCTGGTGAGGCCACAAAAAAGATATCGGCTAAAAGCCGGCGGGAAATTCGGGGATTTACTGGAAGTTGCAACCATGAACGGTCGCGAAACGCTGGAATCGATCCGGGAAATCAATCTGTCGTACATCATGCTCGCGCAGCGTCTGCTGCGCGAAGACCGCGCCATCGGCATGTTCCGGCTCGGTCTGTCGGGGGAGCTGGCCGACTTGCTGTCGGGTCTCACGCTCGCTCAGGTCGTCAAGCTTGCTTCGTCGGACAACCTGCTTTGCGCTTTCCGTTTCAACGATCACACGATGCTGTCGGCTTTGACGCAACCCGCGAAGAACGCGGACATTGCGCCGACGCACGCGGCAATCCTGCTGGCTGGCCAGCCGGCTGAACAGTTCGCTTAAGTGACGACGGAGCGAGCCATGCTGAAGAAGAGCCTCACTGAAGACGCCCAGGAAGTGTTCCGCGCCATCGCGCTGATTGAACTCGGTGCGCGCATGCAAGTGCTCGAAAGCGAACTGACGCTTTCGCGGGACCGCATGATTCGTCTCTATCGCGAAGTGAAGGGCGCATCGCCGCCCAAGGGCATGCTGCCGTTCTCGGCAGACTGGTACATGACGTGGCTGGCCAATATCCACGCATCGCTGTTCTACAACACCTATACGTTCCTGAAGAACGAAGCGGGATGCTCGCATCTCGATGCGTTGACCAAAGGGTATCGGCTGTATCTCGAGCACTGCAATCATAGCGGCGCCGAGGCGGTACTCGATCTCACGCGGGCCTGGACTCTTGTGCGCTTCTTCGACGCGGGCATGCTGCAGATGACCTCATGCTGCCGCTGCACCGGGAAGTTCGTCGCACACAAACATGATTTGCAGAACAACGTGGTGTGCGGGGCCTGCCAGCCGCCGTCACGCGCGGGGAAGACCAAGAAAGCGGCGGCCGCGAAACAGGCCAGTCAAGAAGCCGCGCTGGAGGTAATCTCGAAGAACGAAGTGCCGGAGCATGCGGAGCACACGGTACTCGATCACGTAGCGGCGTTACAGTCGCAACGGGCAAGCCTGGTCGCACAGGCTGCTTGAGCGGTGGCGGCACCGGGCGCCTGCGGGGGACCGCCCGCCAGGACGGTAGACGACCGGACCGCCGCCACCGCACTTATCTTTTCACCGCAACTCAGTTGAATGTTCCAGCCCGGCGCGATGTTTACGCCGGGCTGTTTGTTTTTACGCCAAGTAAAATGCTTCGATGGCACGCGCTCTCGAAGGTAACGATCTGCCTCCCGCACGACACGGTTTTCTGCTGACTCGTCACTGGCGCGACACACCGGCCGGCGCCGAAGTCGATTTCTGGCTCGCTACCGATGACGGGCCGCAGAAAATTCGCATCGGCGTGCAGACGAGCGTCGCGTTCATTCGCGAGGAAGAGCGCGCGAAGGCCGAACCGCTGATCAGCGCCGTACGCGATGCCTACCTGCGCGATTTACCGCTGCGGGACTTCCAGCAAAGGCCGGTGCTCGGGCTGTACTGCACGCAATATCGCCAGTTGCTCGCGCTCGAGAAGTCTCTGCGCAATGCGGGCGTCAATGTCTATGAAGCCGATCTCCGCCCGCCCGAGCGCTATCTGATGGAGCGCTTCATCACGGCGCCGGTATCGTTCGAAGGCGTCGCGCGCGACGGCACCATCGCGAGCGAACTCAAGCCGGCGCCGGATTACCGGCCGGCGCTGAAACTCGTGTCGCTGGATATCGAAACGAGCGCGCGCGGCGAACTCTATTCCATTGCGCTCGAAGGCTGCGGCGCCCGTCAGGTCTACATGCTCGGCGCGCCGGACGAAACACCCGGCGACATCGACTTCGCGCTTGAATACTGCGCCACGCGCGCCGACATGCTGCGCCGCTTCAACGCCTGGATCGCGCATCATGATCCGGATGCGATCATCGGCTGGAACGTGGTGCAGTTCGATCTGCGCGTGCTGCAGCGCCATGCCGACGACTTCGGCGTGCCGCTCACGCTCGGCCGCGACGGCAGTCCGGTGGAGTGGCGCGAGCACGGCATCAACCGCAATCACTTCTTCATCTCGATCGCGGGACGGCTCGTGATCGACGGCATCGAGGCATTGCGCTCGGCCACCTGGAGCTTCCCGTCATTCAGCCTGGAGCATGTCGCGCAGTCGCTGCTGGGCGAGGGCAAGGCCATCGACACGCCCTATGCGCGCATGGACGAAATCGAGCGGCGCTTCCGGCACGACAAGCCCGCGCTCGCACGTTACAACCTCGTCGACTGCGAACTCGTCACGCGCATCTTCGAGAAAACCCAACTTTTGTCGTTCCTGCTCGAACGCGCCACCGTCACCGGCCTGCAGGCCGATCGCAGCGGCGGTTCGGTCGCGGCCTTCACGCACCTGTACATGCCGCGCATGCATCGGCTCGGTTATGTCGCGCCGAATCTCGGCGACGTGCCCGAGGAAGCCAGTCCCGGCGGCTTCGTCATGGACTCGCGGCCCGGTCTGTACGATTCGGTGCTCGTGCTCGACTACAAGAGCCTGTATCCGTCGATCATCCGCACGTTCCTGATCGACCCGGCCGGGCTCGCACAAGGCATGAGCCTGTCCGATGACGCCGATACCGTGCCCGGTTTTCGCGGCGCACGTTTCGCGCGCGACCTGCATTGCCTGCCCGCGATCGTCGCGCAGGTCTGGCAGGGACGGGAAGCCGCCAAGCGCCAGCACAACAAGCCGTTGTCGCAGGCGCTCAAGATCATCATGAATTCGTTTTACGGCGTGCTCGGTTCGAGCGGCTGCCGGTTCTTCGATCCGCGCCTGGCCTCGTCGATCACGATGCGCGGCCACGAAATCATGCATCGCACGCGCGAGCTGATTGAGGCGCGCGGCTACACGGTGATCTACGGCGATACGGATTCGACCTTCGTCTGGCTGCGGCGCGCGCGCAGCGAGGACGACGCCGCGCGCATCGGACGGGCGCTCGTCGCGCATGTGAACGAATACTGGCGCGAGCATCTGCGCGAAACCTTCAGGTTGGAGAGCGCGCTCGAACTCCAGTTCGAAACGCATTTCAGGCGCTTCCTGATGCCGACGATCCGCGGCGCCGAAGAGGGCAGCAAGAAGCGCTATGCGGGCATGACGACGCGCCCGGACGGCAGCGACGACATCATCTACAAGGGCCTGGAAACCGTGCGCTCCGACTGGACGCCGCTCGCGCAGCGCTTCCAGCAGGAACTCTATACGCGCATCTTCAAGGGCCAGCCTTACGACGACTACGTGCGCGATTACGTCGGCCGCACGCGGCGCGGCGAACTCGACGAACTGCTCGTGTATCGCAAGCGCCTGCGCCGCACGCTCGGCGACTATCACCGCAACGTGCCGCCCCAGGTGCGCGCGGCGCGCATCGCGGATGAGTACAACCGGCAACAGGGCCGTCCGCTGCAATACCAGAACGGCGGCTGGATCAGCTACGTCATGACGACGGCCGGCCCCGAGCCGGTGGAGGCGCGTCATGCGCCGATCGACTACGAGCACTACGTCAGCAAGCAGCTCCAGCCCGTCGCCGACGGCATCCTGCCCTTCATGCGCGACGACTTCGCCGGACTGATGTCGGGCCAGCAGGAGTTGTTCTAGAAGCGCATCCCGACGCCTGCCTCGATGATGTCCGCATCGCGATCATAGCGAGTGACCACACGGTTCCACGTGACGCGCGCGAGCCAGCGCTGATCGAACCGGTAACTCGCCGACAGCGACACGAGCCCGGAGAAACGGCCATCGCCGGTGCGGTTCTGCGGCAGGTCGTCGTTCTGCGTGACCGCCAGATAAGGCCCGGCGCCGACGCCCAGCGTCAGCCGGTCGTCGAAGAACGCGCGCGTGGCCCAGATCTGCGCGGCAATGCCGTCGCGGCGCGACTGCACGTGGCCGCCTTCGTGCAGGTAGGTCGCCGTGACATCGACGTAATGCCACAGCCCGCGCCGGTACTCGACGCTCTCCGCGAGATTCGACTCCGAGTCGAGACTGTTGAGTATGGTCGTCCCGAGCATGACGGTGACTTCGTTGTTCGTCACGTTGGTCGAGCGCGAGACCGGACGCGCGCGCGGTCCGCGGCCTTCCGGTGCATCGAGCTGATAGCCGATGCCGAACAGCAGCGCGGTCGTGTCCGGGCCGCCGGACGCCTGCACGCGGTTGAGCTTCACTTCGGCGATCCAGCGGTTGTCGAAGTAATACGCAGCGCGCAGCGAAAACAGGCCGCCCCAGCCGTGCGTATTGGAGTAGTCGCCGCCCAGTTGCGCCTGCTTGGTATCAAACCAGCGATACGGCCCCGCGCCCGCCGACAATTCCAGCCGATCGTTCCACAGCGGCAAACGCCCCCAGAACTGCAGCGACTGGCCGTCGCGATGATGATCCGGGATGTGACCTTCGTTGACCCAGGAAAAACTCCACGCGGCGTAACGGCCAATGCCCTCGCGATAGCTCGCCTCCCACGAATACGTGTGCTGGCTGCTGCTCTTGAGCGGACCGGCCAGGACGCTGAATTCCTGTGCATGGGCGGCCTTGCTCGCGACGGCGAGCGCCGCACAGGCGATCAGGCAGGCGGCGGTCTTGCGATGTCGGTCTTCTTTGGGCTTTGTCATGAAGCGATTGGGGTGCGCGACTGTCCGGCGCACGGTCAGACCGTCGGATTCGCAAACTGTCGGAACCGACGGCTGGCCCGGACAGACGGACAGCAGATGCGGTCCGGTTGTCGGCCATCCCATACGCGTGGAGGCGCCTTGTCGGACCGCTTCAGGTTTCTCTTCCCCCGATCCGCGCAAACAGGCGGTCGAGGCTATTGCGCAGAAATGCAGCGAACGCGTCGTGCGAGACCGGTTTCATCACGCAGCAGCGCACCACGGTCGTGTCGTCCGTTTCATCGGTTTCCCGGCGAACGGCGTCCGGCATGATGTCCCGCAACGACACCCGATTACGCGAAAACCATGGCAGCTTTTCATCTCCGCTACCGGGCAACTGTGCGTTGCCGATCATTCGCTCACTGAGCAGTTCAATTCTGCGCGCGTTTAATACTACCTGTTCCGCTGGATGGATGCAGAAATTGAGGATGCAGAGGTCCGGCGCGAACATGCTTCTGAAGCGGTTGGCGACGCCATCGAGCAGGAAGGCCGGCTGCGCGTTGAGCGCGTGATGGAGTTGCGTCGCGGTGAGCGCGTTGCCGGCCAGCAAGGCGCCCAGTCCGCTTCGGTGAAGGCCGGACAGCCGATGCGCCATCCATACGGCCGCCGCGGCAGCGCCGGGCCGCGCGCCCTCGAGCGTGTGAGGGCCATGTTCCATATGGCGCGAAGATGACGGCCTGAAATAGCGGGTCGGGCTGGAGATCGCCCATGAGAAGCGGCGGTCGCGAATCGCCAGGCAGCCGGCGGGATACGGCACGCCGGCGCATTTGTGCGGATCGACCGTAATGGTGTCGGCGTGACAGAGCGCTTGCAGTGCTGCCACGACTTCAGGCTTGAGCACTCCGGAGACGTGCGGCGCCGTGCATGCGTCTTCATCGATCAAAGGCTGAAGCAAGGTGCGGTAATAACCGCCGAACGCGGCATCAACGTGCAGGAAGAACGACACGCCAAAGCGATCCTCGCACTCCTGCCGCAGCGCCACGATGCGGTGAATCTCATCGACGCTGCCTTCGCCGCTGCTGCCCGCCGTGGCAATGACGGCAACGACCGGATACGCCGCCTTGAAGTGAGCGAACAGGCGTTCGCGCAGCGCCGCGATGTCGATGCGCATCGAAGCGTCCATCTCCACCGGTTCGAGCACCAGTCCGAGCAGGTCGGCGCACTTGTCCCACGCGTAGTGGCGGCCGCTCGCCACGAGAATGCGTCCCCCGCGCAGTGCGGGATGATCGTGGATGGCGTCGATCCGCGCCCGCAAACGTTCCGGTGGGGCGTTTTCGAGCGCGTGCGAGAGCCGCGCGACGATCTCCCGAGGCGGCAGATTGCAGAGGCGGGCGTCATCCTGCGGGTTATTCCCTTCTGCGAGAGCAAAGGGCACGCGCTGCAGATTCCGGGCGATCCAGATGGCCTCGTAATTGGCGGCATGGCCGCCCGACGTGAGATGCGCCCAGCCTTGTTGCGGATCGAACCCGAAGAGGCGACAGAAGTCGTCGCTCAGTTCGTGTTCCAGCGTCGTGGTGACCGGCGCTGCTTCCGGCGTGACGTTGTTCGGGTTGTAGAGCATCGCGGCGAAGTACGCGAGTCCCGCGGGAAGCAGCGGGTCCGCATTCATGTGCGCGAGATACTGCGGCGCGGGCCACGGCGTGGAATCCGCTTGCAGCCGCCGCGACAGATCGTCCAGCAACTCGATCGCGCGCAGCAGCGGTCGGTTGTCGGCCGGCGGCCGTTCGGACAGCGGCCCTTGCCAATGCTCATGCCACCGGCAGTAGTCGTCGAAGAGACGCCCGAGCGTTTCGCGAAAGACCGTCTGGTTATCCCGATGCGGCCATAGATGCCGCCAGCGCGCGAGCGGATCGTGAGACTCCGGATTCACGCGGCGAGGCCGGTCGAACCGGACGCCTCCGTCAGCGCGGCGATGCGTGCGTGAACCTCGTCCATCTGATCCCACGCCTGTCGGCACGTCCCGATCAGACCGGCGAATCGTTCGGCAGGAAGGGTCTGCAGCCAGGCTCGGCCGACATCGCGGTGGTCGCCGTCCGCTTCAGCATGCAGGTCGAAGTAGCACGCGTCCCGCATGCGCTGCGGGGAGAAAAGCGGGCGGCTCGCCTGGCCGAACAGGAATCCGCTTGCCTCCACCACCTGATGAACGATCACCAGTTTTTCCGCTTCATCGGCATGCAGCATCCTGTCGACGAACCATTGCGCCGCCCTTTCGAGCAGCGGGTCGCGGGTATTGCCTTCAAGACCATGCTGTTCCTGCAACATCGTGTCGTGTCCGAGCTCGTCGCGCAGATGACGGGTATAAAGCGGTAGCAGCCCCGGCTCCGTGCAGAACGCCTGCCGCGCATGAATCATTCGCTGGAAATAGCGCGACCAGACGAGCAGCGCCTCCAGGAAGCGCTTGCGCCGTGCCGCATCCGAGCGTAACCGGTTGCCGCGCAACAGTTGGAACAGCGGATTGCGGCCGTGTCGCTCGAGCAGCAGCGCGTTGATTTTTTCGAGGCTCGCGAACGAATGCGTTGCGTCATTGTTGAATGCGACTCTTGGCGCGCTTTCGACTTCATATAATCCGTTGCCGTCGAACTGAATTGAAAGTCCGTGGAATTGCTGTCCTTCGCAGGTCCGAAATCCATGTTGTTTCCCGGCTGGCACGCAGGCAGCGTCTCCTTCGTTCAGCAGCTGTCCGGTTTCTCCCGTCAGATAAACCGAGCCGCTGCAAATCAGAATCATCGATTGCACCGGATGAACATGATTGTCCAGTATTTCACCGTCTTTCAGACTGACCCAGCTGAATGAAGTGCGTCCTTGGTCCGGAATGAACTCGCGAAAGAAGGGATGCCGGCGAAAATCGCGATGTTCACCGAGTGAGTGAATTTCTTCATCGACTTGAATTGATGTGATAGCCGGGATATCACAGCGCCTGATTACCTGAACTTTCGAAAGCGCGTGTGAGGTGAAATGTTCTGCGTCGGTCATCTTGTTTGACTAGTTGATTGATTTCAATGCGTGAATGACGCGTTCGTTCTCGCTGGCCGTACCGATCGAAAAACGAATGCAGTCATGCAGCCCTTCAGGGTTGAAAAGCGGCTCGATTCGGCAAGCGCGCAGTGCATGGACCACCTTGCTGAAAGCGCGCGTGCGAATGCTGATGAAGCCACAGTCGTCACCCCAGATGTCGGAAACGCAGGCGAGAGAGGCGAGGGCCCGATAGAGCGCGTCGCGGGCGCGCCGGAATTGCTCGATGCCGCGCATGACCCTTTCTGGATTCGCAAGGACCGCGTGGGCAGCGTTCGCGGCCACGGACGAGATCGCAAACGGCAGTTGAACCCGGCGCAGCGGCTCGATGAGTCTTTCCGCGCCGATCGCCGCGCCAATTCGCAGTCCGGCCATGCCAAGAGCCTTGGACATCGTGCGGAGAATCAAAAGCCGGGGAAACGCTTCCAGACGACGGAGATTCGAGGGTTTCCGGCTGTACTCGACATAAGCTTCGTCGATGATGACAAGGCCCGGAAAGCGCCTCATCAGCAACTCAAGGTCAGCCTGATTCAGGCGGCTTCCAACTGGATTATTCGGGTCGCACAGTACGACGCCCTTGGCCTGACTTTCGCACAAGGCATCGACATCGAGGCGGTCATATGCCGAACCGAAGAGTGGCACGGGCACGACTTCGATGCGATGAATCGTCGCCAATCGGGAGAACACGCCGAAACACGGCGGCGTCAGGGCGATTCGCTCAACTCCGGGTTCGAAGAACGCGTTGATTACCTGTTCCAGCGCGCCGGCAGCACCCGTTGTGAAAATGAGGTTCGAAGCATCGAGCACGAGCGGCGCCGCGTGATCGGTTTGCTCGGATAGCTGGAGCCAGTCCAGATAGCTTTCAGTCAGCTTGAAAATTGCGTCATTGCCAAAACCAGGATAACGACAATATTCTGTGCCAAATGGATTTTCGTTGTTTCTCAGAAGCAGAGTAGCGGGCTTGTCGGGATCCGGTGGCTTTGGAACCAAGGGCCCAAGCTCATCAATGACACTACGTGCAAACGGGGATATCAAAACTTTGCTCCATCATCACATTCGAAACAATTCTTTATCAAGTAAGAATCGAATGCTTGCCAGGCCGTGCGTTAATAATCGAATGCGCTATTCGTCATGTCGTTTCAAGAAACAGAATAAATCACGTTTTCCGCTTCACGAGCGGGAAAATTCTTAAAACGAAATGGGAGAACCCTGATTGAAAGCGGAAGGGCGCTGCCCGGACGGAGATCGGCCAATCGTTTGCGTGAAGGGGTGCCGTCGGACAAACGAAAGAATCGCTAGGCCTGCGTTCGCAGGCACTCACAAGCGGGGTTACGCGTTTTTTGACACTTGAGTAGATTGGCTCATGCCCCTGTCCATTCAAGCGAGCGAGGTGAGTGATGGACTCCACCCCAGTCGAGTATCGAGGTTGTGAGCTTTCCGCGATCGTGCGGCATTTGTCCGGCGAATTCGTCGCGACGCTGCTGATCGAGCGTCCTGGCGGCACGCGCCGGGCGATTGGCCCGTTCCGTTCGTTCCCGACAGCGCAGGCTGCCGAGAACTACGCCATCCAGTACGGCAAGGCCGAACTCGACGGGCGGCTGGCGGAGCGCGGGCCGCGCGTCGCCATGGCGGAGCGCTAGCGCCGGACGGATGAACGCCCGGCTCGTGTCTACTGCGCGCGAGCCCGCAGGGGCTTCATCACACGTTACTCGCCGCCAGCCTGCGCAGCATGCGTACGCGCGGCGCCACGGCGGCCTGCAACGCCGGCTCCGGCTCCGCCGTCAGGTTCCACGCGATGCTGCCGGCGCGTACCCGCCGCGTCTTCGGCTTGCTCTGCTGGCGGCGGCGCACCAGTGAGCGCACTGCGCGAGCGAGCGCGAGATCGATCGCACCGCGCCAGTCCCGGGCGATCGAGGTCGCCACGACCTTGTTCTCCTTGCTGACCTGCACTTCCACCTGGCAGCGCTTGTCGAGGCCGCCGCGCGGCCCGTTGATGTCCGACAGGCTGACCGTCGCCTTTGAAATGAGCCACGCCAGACGCCGGAAAACGAATTCGCTGCGGGTTTTCGCCAGTTCGTGCATCGCGATGGCTTCGGGGTCGCGGGACTTGAACAGGACTTTCATGAACGCCTCCTTGGTGAACGTGAGGCTCAGGTTAAGCGGCGGCGGCGCATCGAAAAAGCAGAATCAATGGAACCAAGACTTCGAAAAAAGCGAAGTTAGCCGAGCGCGCTGGCGAGCACCTGCTGCGTCAACGGATGATGTCGTCCGCGCCGCGAGACGATGGCATGCACCTCTTCCTTCACGTCCGGCGAGCGGCCGAGCCAGCGCAGACCGCGCAGCAGGGGTGCGTCGCCGGCGCCGAATTCGGCGAGCGGAAACACGCCGAGCCCGCGTGCGCCGAAGACCGCCATCAGCGCGCTGTCCTCGAATTCGCCGACGATGCGCGGCGCAATCGCCTGCGTCTCCAGCCAACGATCCAGCCGCGCCCGCAGCGACGAGTGACCGGTGGGCAGCAGCATGGGCAGGGTGGCGAGACTCTCCGGAAAGCGGTCGATGGCGCTCTTGCGGACGATCGACGCGGGCCCGTACCAATCCACCGGCGACGCGATGAGCCGTTCGCTCGTCAGCCGCAGGTTCTGGTTATGCGGCGCGGGATGGCTTGACAGCACGAGATCGAGCCGATGCAAGGCCAGTTCGCCGAGCAGTTCGTCGGTCTCGCCTTCATGACACAGCAGCCGCAGCGACGAATTGCCGAGCACCGGCGCAAGCAACGCGTGCGCGGCTAGCTTCGAAATGCCATCAGACAAGCCGACCGCCAGCCGTGCCAGCGTGCCGCTCGCGGCTTCCCGCACTTCGTCCTGAATCAGTTGCCCCAGCTGAAAGATTTCCTCGGCGCGGGCGAACGCGGCCTGGCCCGCTTCGGTCATGGTGACGCCGCGTCCCGCCGGCTTGAGCAACTGATGCCCGAGCGACTTTTCCAGTTCCCGCACCTGCGCACTGATGGTCTGCACGGCCATGTCGAGCCGCTCGGCGGCCCGTGCGAAGCCGCCTTCCTTGACGACGACCCAGTAGTAATGCAAGTGACGATAGTTGAGCATGCGGATATTCCCCGGCGGTTAGGGCGTGAGACCTGACTTCGGAAAAACCGAAGTACCGTTCCGATTATCGCTGATTTTTCCGTTGGGACGGACTGTGGATGATTGCACCATTCCTCAGCTGACCGACATCCACAAAAAAATCCATGGAATATCTTCTTTTGCTCGCCACCGATCCCGCCGTCTGGGCCGCACTCGTTACGTTGATCGTGATGGAAGTGGTGCTCGGGATCGACAATCTCGTGTTCATTTCCATCCTGAGCAACAAGCTTCCCGTGGAGCAACGCGCGCGCACGCAGCGTATCGGCATCATGCTCGCCCTCGTGATGCGCCTTGCGCTGCTGGGCACGGTCGCGTGGATCGCGCGTCTCACCGCGCCGGTGTTTTCGCTTTTCGATCATGCGTTCTCATGGCGCGATTTGATCCTGCTGGCGGGCGGCCTGTTTCTCGTGTGGAAGGCAACCAAGGAAATGCATCACCACGTGGGGAAGGGGGCGCACGATGCGCCGGGCGTCGCGTCGAGTATCGGCACGATGACGGCCTGGTCCGCAATCGGCCAGATCCTGCTGCTCGACCTCGTCTTTTCCGTCGACAGCATCATCACGGCGGTCGGCATGACCGAACATCTGCCGATCATGTTCATCGCCGTCATCTTCGCGGTTGCGACGATGCTGTTTGCAGCGCAACCGCTGTCGCGCTTCATCGAACGCAATCCGACGGTCGTGACGCTGGCGCTGTCGTTCCTGCTCGTGATCGCCATGACGCTGATTGCCGAAGGGTTCGGCACGCATGTGCCCAAGGGTTACATCTACGCCGCGATGGGCTTCGCGGGCTTCGTCGAAGGCCTGAACCTGGTGGCGCGCAGAAAGAAGACCTCGCGCGATGGACGAAAGACTTCGTCCGTGTTTCCTGAACCGGAGTCGCGCGCGGCCGAATGAAGCACTTGCCTCATATCGTTCGGCACATGGAAATCGTGTGCCGAATGTAAGAGGAGCCACCTTGCGCGCGGAATGCAAGGGCAATCCCGCTTGCCAAGGACGCGCCGAGTGACTACGGTAGCCCTGATCGGGTTTCGACTGGAATTTCGGTACCCGAAATAATCAGATGAGTCGTGTCGCACCAACGCCCGAGGTCAAACGCGTTCGAGCCACGACGACACCGATAAAGAGGGAAACAGGCATGGCGCCGCATTGGGAGAGAACGGTTCCCCGCGATGTATTTGGCGAAGCGGCCCGCCAGCTCCTCGCATCCGGAATCCGGCTCGACCCTTATTTCGTGTGGGCAAACCTGGAGCGGCGCGCGAATCCCGCCGGCGAAGCGGGCGCGCGCATGCCGGTTGCCTTGGAACTCAAGCGGGGCGGTTTCACCGCGCGGCAGTTCGCGCAGGAGATCGACCGCCACGGCTGGCAGGACTGGATCTGGATGTCCGCGCTGTATCGGGATCCTCCGGACGGACTCGAGAGCACGCGTTTCTGCACGGCTCACGTCACACGCGAGTTCTTCACACGGCTCGGTACCGATCTCTCCGGAAAAATCGAACGGCTAACGGGCATGACGACACTCGCGTCGGCGCACGGTGTGCGTCCGCACGGCCGGGCCGCGCTTAGCCCCGTACCGGCCTGCGCCTTTCCGGCGCGCATGATCGTGGGCGTGTGCGAGGAAGAGCTTTCATTTTTTCATCGGCGTCACGCGCAGCATTCATTCGGCACCGACACGCGCTTTCATTGTTTCTGGAACCAGAACGATGCAGCCGACAGCGCGCGCGGCCTCGGGTACGGCGGCGAACTGCTCAAGAACCGGATGAACGCGCTGTTGAGCGACGCGTCCGCCACGTCGAACCAGACGCACTTGCATCGTCCGGGTCCGCTCACCGGCCCTGAGGAACGCCCGCCGATGATCGGCGTACAGCTCCAGCGCCGCAGCCGCACGGTACGCGGCGGAGTCGGGCCGAGCCCGGACGCCAGCCTGCTCGACGCCGTCCGCTACGTGGCGCAGCGGGCGCGCGATATCGGCGGGCCGCGCAGCCATCCGCTCGTCAGCATGAACGCCGGGGATGTCGCCTGGCAGCAGGACGGCAGTTCGCTGATCGAAGGCGCGCTCGACGAGCTGATGGACATCGGCGCGTGCTCCATCATCCTTCCGTCCGGCACCGATAACTGGGCGCAGTGCCGCGACACCCGCACCCTCATCACGCAGGCCGCGTTGCCGTGGCCGGTGCCCGCTGCTTGCGCGTCGCCGAGTTTCGCGGAGATCTGGCTCGACGGCGCAGGCGCGGACCCGGACATCGACATTCAGGTGGTCACGCCGGACGGCGTCGGCAGTGCGTGGCTGACGCGCGGCGAGATCGGCGTCTACAGGCAGGGCGCCGATACGCTGTGCAGCGTCGTGCATCTCGGACGGGGCGCGCGGGGCGCCCGGCCGATGATCCTCATCGCCGTTCAACCCACGACGCACAGGGCCCCGTCAGGCCGGTGGCTCATCCGCCTGCGCAACAATGCGCGCACGGCGGTCACGGCATTCGCCTGGATGTCGGGCGATGAAGCGTCGGCAGACCTGCCGCTTGCCGCGCCTGTTCATTCCCGCGACGGCGGCGACTGATCACGTGCCGCGGGAATGCAGCGCGATGATCTCCTGCAGATCGAGGTCGTGTTCGAGCGAATGCAGCAGCTCGTCGTGAATCTGCCCGCCGCGATGCATCTTCAGCAACTCGGCGCGACCCGCGGCGATGGCCGCGAGCACGACATCGTAGTGCGCATGACGCGCCTCGGTCGGGAAGTCCTCTTCGTTCTGGAAGCGCGACGACAAGTCCGCGCGATACGTGTACTGCTCCAGCAGCCGCGGGTGAATGACCTCGCCGTTCGCGTCCCTGACGAGCGGCTGGATGGCGGCCAGTTGCGCGATTTCCATGCGCGCCCACGCCTGTGGCTCGCTCAGATGCCGCGCCGAGCGTTCATGCCCGGTCGCGAGCGCGAGCCACTTGATCAGCGGACCGATCGTCGCGCCTTGCAGCAGCACCGTGACGAGGATCACCGCGAAGCCCGCGAACAGAATGAGGTCGCGGCCCGGCATTTCCTCAGGTAGCGAGAGCGCGACCGCGAGCGTCACGACGCCGCGCATGCCCGCCCAGCTGACGACCGTGGCCGCGCGCCAGTCGGGCCGCATGGCGCGCGCGTCTTCGGCATCCGCGCCTGCGAGCTTGCGGCCCTTGAGCGACCACACGATGCCTTTCAGTCCCTCGACCCCGAACACCCACACGAAGCGCGACACGATCACGACGCCGATCACCGCGGCGGTCGCGGGCCCGAGCAGCGAAAAGGCATCGCCGACGCCGCCCAGACGCACGGCGATGCCGCGCAGCGACAGCCCGATCAGCACGAACACCAGCGCCTCCAGCACGAACACGACGACTTGCCAGAAGGCCGTGCCGCGCATGCGCTGCGCCGCCGAAAACACTTCGTGCTGATGCCAGCCGACCATCATGCCGCAGGTGACCGTGGCGATGACGCTGGACACGCCGAGCATCTCGCCCGCCATATAGCTGACCCACGCGGTGAGCATGGAGGTGGTGATGACGAGATAGTCGTCCGCGAGCGCGCGCATCAGCTTCACGGCGATGTACCCCGCGACGATGCCGACCACCACGCCGCCGATTGCGAGCCCCGCGAAGCTGGCGACGGCGCGCGGCGCGCTGAACACGCCGCTCATCGCCGCGACGAGCGCGAAGCGGAACAGCACGAGGCCGGCAGCGTCGTTGAGCAGGCTTTCGCCTTCGAGCAGCACCATCAGGCGCCGCGGCAACGCGACCCGTTCGAGCACGGCCTTGGCGGCGACGGCATCGGGCGGCGAGACGACCGCGCCCAGCGCGAAGCAGGCGGCCCATGGCAGCGAAGGCACGACGAGATGCACGGCCACGCCGACCACGAAAGTGGTGAAGGCCACCGCGCCTATGGCGAGCAGCAGGATCCCGCTCAGGTTGCGCTTGAAGTCGTCCCATACGAAGAAATAGGCGCCGTACATAAGCAGCGGCGGCAGGAACACGACAAGCACGAGTTCGGGATCGAGTTCGAACTTCGGCAATCCCGGCACGAAGGCCATGGCGACGCCGCCGATCAGCAGCGCGGCGGCGGGCGGCAGACGCAGCCTGCGCGCGAGGACTTCGAGCGCGATGATCGCGATCAGCGAGATGAGCACCAGATTGAAGGCCGTGACGGCGTGCATGAATATCCCTCGGGTCGGTTTTTTTGATCGATCGGTGCTGCAATGCGCGGCGGGCCACGCGGCCTTGACGGGTGGCGCTGCTAACATCGGCACGGGGCCGGCCCGCGAGCCGGGGACATCGTATCCGATCAGGAGGAACAATGAGGCGAAAGTCGTCAGGCTTCGCGGTGGCGGCGGTGCTGATAGGCGTTGCCGTGGCGGCGGTGGTCTATATCGCGAGCATCGGCCGGTCGCGTCACGCGGAGGCGCCGGTGCCGGCCGCCACGTCACTGGCCGTGCAGGAAGGCGCGGCGAGTGCATCGGTGTTCGGCAGCGCGTCGGCAGAGCCCGCCACGGGGACATCCGAGCAAGCGGCCGCGCGCTGAGCTGTCGAGACTTTGTCGCGCCGGGAGCCTTGCTGACGCGCGCGACAGGAATATGACTTGCTCCCCTCCGACGACGCCAACCACGGCTCGCCGGGAGCACAACGTCATGGGACACCATCCCCAGCAGGTTCCACCGGTCGCGTTGCCTGTCGACGGGCGCGGCATGATCGGCAACATGAAGACGGCCGCGCTGGTCTCGCTGCGCGGCGCGCTCGACTTCATGTGCTTTCCCCGTATCGACTCACCCACGCTGTTCGCCGCGCTGCTCGACGGCGAGCGTGGCGGCTCGTTCGCCATTACGCCACGCGTGCCGCACGCCAACGTCAAGCAGATGTATCTGCCCGAGACCAATGTGCTGCTCACGCGCTTCATGACGGGCGACGGCGTATGCGAGCTGCTCGACCTGATGCCCGTCGCCGCCGATGCCCCGCGCGCCGATCAGGCGCCGAACTGCGTGCTGCGCATCGTGCGGCTTGTGTTTGGCCGCATGACGCTGGATGTGACGTGCGCTCCGCGCTTCGACTATGCGCGCGCCGGGCATGAGGCGCGCGCGGTGGAGCGGGGCGTCGAATTCATTCCCGCCGATGGCTCGCCGTCCGTGCAACTGCTCGCCAACGTGCCGCTGTCGCTCGACGGCGCGCGAGCCTGCGCCACGCTGGAACTCGAGGAAGGCGACTGTGCGTGCTTTGCCTTCGGCTTGCCGGAAGGCCTCGCGGATATCGAGGCGGAACACGATGCAGTGCTGGCGGCGACGATCGACTATTGGAAGAGCTGGTCGGCGCGCTCGACGTATCGCGGACGCTACCGCGAAGTGGTGCTGCGATCGGCGCTGACGCTCAAGATGCTGAGTTCGGAGGAGTTCGGCGCGATCGTCGCGGCGCCGACCTTCGGGCTGCCCGAGGCGCAGGATGGTTCGCGCCGCTGGGATTACCGCTTTACCTGGATTCGCGACGCCGCCTTCAGCGTGTACGCGCTGTTGCGGCTCGGCTATACCGGCGAGGCCGAGGGCTTCATGAAGTGGATCGCCGGACGTAGCCGCGATTGCAGCTCGCATGGGCAGTTGCGTGTGATGTATTCCGTCGACGGCGAGGATGCGCTCGCGGAGGCGAACCTCGACAGCCTCGTCGGCGATGGGAAGGGCCAGCTACTGATCGGCAACGAGGCGCGCGCGCAGATCCAGCTGGACGTCTATGGCGCGTTGCTCGACTCGCTCTATCTGTACAACAAGTATGGCGCGGCGATCTCTTACGAAGGCTGGCGGCACGTCACGCGCACCGTCGATTACGTGGTCGAGCACTGGCGCGATGCGGACAACGGCATCTGGGAATTCCGCAACGGCACGCGCCCGCTGCTGCATTCGCGCCTGATGTGCTGGGTCACGGTGGACCGCGCGCTGCGTCTCGCGGAAAAGCGCTCGCTGCCCGCGCCGCTCGCCAGCTGGTTCAGCACTCGCGACGAGATTCATCACGACATTCACGAGCACTTCTGGAATGACGAACTGCAAAGCTTCGTGCAGACCCCGGATTCCGACACGCTCGACGCCTCCACGCTGATGATGCCGCTGGTGCGCTTCATCGGGCCGAAGGATCCGCGCTGGATCGGCACGCTGGATGCCATCGGCCGCGAACTGCGCGTCGATCCGCTGATCTTCCGTTATACGCGTGGCCCGACGCTGGACGGCCTGCCCGGCACCGAAGGCGGTTTCTCCGCGTGCTCGTTCTGGTACGCGGAAGCGCTGGCGCGCGCGGGCCGCGTCGACGAGGGCCGGCTGGTGTTCGAGAAGATGCTCGCCTATGCGAACCATGTCGGCCTGTTCTCAGAGGAAGTGGCGACGAGTGGCGAGGCGCTCGGCAACTTTCCGCAGGCGCTCACGCATCTCGCGCTCATCAGCGCCGCGTATCAGCTCGATCGCGATCTCGACCGCGTGCATGTGCCCTGGACCTGAAGCGCCCGCGTGATGCACGACGTGACCCCGCACGACGCGGTATCCTTTCCGCTCACTCTGCCCGTGAACGGAGGATCGGCGCATGGACGGCAAGACGGTCATGGCGTGCATCGACGCAGCGCATGCGTCGCTCAAGGAACATGCAGACGAAATCGCATCGCTGGATCAGGCTATCGGTGACGGCGATCACATCATCAACCTGCTGCGCGGCATGGATGCCCTCGTGGCGCTGCGCACGCAGATCGAAGCCGAAGCCTTCGCGCCCGCGCTGAAACTCGCCGCGGCGAAGACGCTCTCCACGGTAGGCGGTTCATCCGGACCGCTGTTCTTCTCGATGCTGACCGGCATGGCAAAGACGCCGATCGATGACGCCTCTGATAGCGTCGCCGCGTTCGCGCGCGCATTCGCGGCGGGCGTCGAGGCAGTCGGGCAACGCGGCAAGACCTCGACCGGCAGCAAGACCATGATGGACGTCCTGATTCCGGTGGCGCAGCGTTTCACCGCGCTGGCCGGGGCGGGCGCATCGAAAGCGGAGGCACTGGATGCGCTGCCGCGCGTTGCAGAAGAGAGCATGCTCGCCACGCGCGACATGCTCGCCACCAAGGGCCGCGCTTCGTTTCTCGGCGAACGTTCGCGCGGTCACATCGATCCGGGCGCGCGTTCCAGTCAGCTCATGATCGCGGCCGTCTGCGCGCGCCTCGCGCAAGACGCGGCCTGAACCTCACAAGGAGAGGGAGACATGAAGAAGTTCATCAATCGCGTGGATGACTTCCTGAGCGAGAGTCTCGCGGGCTTCGGCGCTGCGCATGCGGATCTCGTCACGGTGAACCTGGATCCGGCGTTCATCGTGCGCACGGTGCTCAAGCCCGGCAAGGTGGCCGTCATCTCGGGCGGCGGCTCGGGACATGAGCCGCTGCATGGGGGCTTCGTCGGCTACGGCATGCTCGATGCCGCCTGTCCCGGCCAGGTGTTCACGTCGCCGACACCGGACCAGATGCTGGCCGCCGCGCAGGCCGCCGACACTGGCGCGGGCGTGCTGTTCATCGTGAAGAACTATTCCGGCGACGTGATGAACTTCGAGATGGCGTCCGAGCTCTGCGAGATGCCCAACGCCACCGTGCTCGTCAACGACGATGTCGCCGTCGAGAACTCGAGCTTCACGACGGGCCGGCGCGGCGTCGCGGGCACGGTGATCGTCGAGAAGCTGGTGGGCAGCTTCGCCGAGACCGGCGCGGACCTGGAAGCGTGCCGCACGTTCGGAGAACGCGTGGCGGGACGGATCGCGTCGATGGGCGTTGCGTTTTCGAGCTGCACGGTGCCTGCCGCCGGCAAGCCGACCTTCTCGCTTGGCGACGACGAGATCGAGATCGGCGTCGGCATTCATGGCGAGCCGGGGCGCAGGCGCGCGAAGTTCGCCACCGCCGATGCGATTGCCGACGAGCTGCTGGCCGCGATCGTCGAAGATCTGAAACCCGCCGCCGATGCGCGCCTGCTCGTGCTCGTCAACGGACTTGGGGGAACGGCGCTGGGCGAGCTGTATCTGCTGTATGACGCAGTGCGCCGCTGGCTCGATGGCCGCGGTCTCGGCATCGCGCGTTCGCAGGTCGGCGCACTGACTACGTCGCTCGAGATGGCGGGCGCGTCGATCACGCTGTGTACGCTCGACGACGAGATGACCCGTCATTGGGACAGCCCGGTGCACACGGCGGGTTTGCGCTGGGGCATGTAGCTACACGTATACCCGCGAACCGGCGCCTTTCGATACGCCGTCTGAAAGCTTTGGGATGCTGTTCAAGCGCATCCCTCATCTGATCCGATTTTCCCTTTATTTGCAGGCCATGCACCGGTGCGATGCATCGCGTGTGTGCCAGCGCGCGTGCCCTCGGGTATGTCCGAATATGGTCATATCCTTACATTTTTCTAATATCGGACACGGCCGATGTAATCGATAACGCAGATTGCACTCAACAGCGTTGCATGCGCCGGCTGGCAATAACCTGCGGGACCGGGCACGCGCGCCGAGGGTTCGTCGCGCCGACCTTTTCATAACAATCGAGGCGACAGAGACACACATGGGTATGCAGATGAAGCTCATCGCGGGCGTGCTCGCATTCGGCGTATTTTCGTTGGCGCACGCGGCTGACCCGATCAAGATCGGCGTCGATGGGCCGTTCACCGGCGGTTCGTCGTCCATGGGTGTGAGCATGCGCGACGGCGTGCGTCTCGCGACCGCCGAGATCAACAAGTCGGGTGGCGTGCTCGGGCGTCAGATCGTGCTGGTGGAGCGCGATGACGAAGCGAAGAACGAGCGCGGCGTGCAGATCGCGCAGGAGCTCATCAACAAGGAGAAGGTGGTCGCGGTGGTGGGCTACATCAACACCGGCGTGGCGCTCGCTTCGCAGCGCTTCTTCCAGGAAGCGAAGATCCCGGTGTTCAACAACGTCGCGACCGGCACCGTGGTGACCAAACAGTTCGACGACCAGCCCGACAACTATGTGTTCCGCAATGCCGCGGCCGACCGCATTCAGGCGCCGATGATCGTCGAGGAAGCGGTGACGAAGCGCGGCTTCAAGAAGGTCGCGATCCTCGCCGATTCGACGAACTACGGGCAGCTTGGCCGCGAGGATCTGGAGAAGGCGCTGGCCGCAAAGGGCGTGAAGCCGGTGGCGGTCGAGAAGTTCAACATCAAGGACGTCGACATGACGGCCCAGTTGCTGAAAGCGAAGGAGGCGGGCGCGGAAGCTGTGCTGACATACGGCATCGGGCCTGAACTCGCTCAGATCGCGAACGGCATGGCGAAGCTCGGCTGGAAAGTGCCGCTGATCGGCAGCTGGACGCTTTCGATGGCGAACTACATCGACAATGCCGGCAGCAACGGCGAAGGCGCGCGCATGCCGCAGACTTTCATCCAGGAAGCCAATACGCCGAAGCGCAAGGCGTTCATCGAGGCGTATCTGAAGGAGTTCAAGCCGAAGAACGAACGCATCGATTCGCCGGTGTCGGCGGCGCAGGGCTATGACTCGGTGTATCTGCTCGCGGCGGCGATCAAGCAGGCCAACAGCACCGATGGCCCGAAGGTCAAGGAAGCGCTGGAGAACCTGAACACGAAGGTTGAAGGCGTGGTCATGGTCTATGACAAGCCGTTCACGAAGACCGATCACGAGGCGATCAGCCCGAACGTGCCGGTTGTCGGCGAAGTAAAGGGCGGCCGCGTGGTCTATGCCTACGACGCCGACAAGAAGGGCGGCAGCACGCTGCGCACCAAGCAGACGACGGCGACGAACTAAGGCCGGCCGTCCCGACATGCCGATCAAAGCCGCGCTCGCCGGGGAGGCGAGTGCGGCTTTTTCATGCTCTATCCTGGTGCCCGACGATGATCCTCCTGCAACTCGTCTATAGCGGTATCGCGCTCGGCATGATTTACGCCGTGATCGCATTTGGCTACCAACTCACGTTCGCCACGTCGGGCACGCTGAACTTCGGTCAGGGCGACGCGCTGATGCTCGGCGCGCTCGTCGGCCTGACGCTGGTGTCGGCGGGCGTCAACTACTGGTTGATGATTCCGCTGGTCTGCCTGTTCGGACTCGTGCAGGGATCGTTCGTCGAGCGCATCGGCGTGCGGCCCGCCATTCGCATCAAGTCGGAGTTCGGCTGGATCATGTCGACCATCGCGCTCGGCATCATCTTCAAGAATGTGGCGGAGAACGTGTGGGGCCGCGACGACCTGCGCTTTCCTTCGCCGCTGCCGGAAGCGCCGCTCAAGGTCTTTGGCGCGAACGTGCTGCCGATGGAACTGCTCGTGGTCGGCGGCGCGCTCGTCATGATGCTCGCGGTGGAGTTCTTCAATCGCAAGACGATCTTCGGCAAGGCCGTGGTCGCGACCGCCAACGACCGCGACGCCGCCGCGCTGATGGGCATCAACACCGGGCTGGTCATCACGTTCTCGTATGCGCTGTCCTCGCTGACGGCCGCGTTCGCCGGCGTGCTGATCGCGCCGCTCACGCTGACGGGTGCGACGATGGGTGCAGTGCTGGGCCTCAAGGCGTTCGCGGTGGCGATCATCGGCGGGCTGTCGAGCGGCATGGGCATCATCGTCGGCGGGATGATCCTGGGCATCGCGGAGACGACGACCGGCTTCTATATCTCCACCGGCTACAAGGACGTGCCGGGACTCGTGCTGCTGCTGATCGTGCTGGCCGTGAAGCCCGCCGGCCTGTTCGGCAAGACGGCGATCAAGAAAGTCTGAGGCGGCCACGATGAATGCAAAGAACTGGATCGCAGCGCTCGTCGGCCTGGCCGCGCTGGTGGTGTTTCCGCTGGCGTCGGGCAATCCGTATTACATCCATCTCGTCGAAACCATCATGATCTACGCGATCCTGCTGTTCGGGCTCGATATCGTGGTGGGTTATACCGGTCAGGTCTCGCTGGGTCATGCAGGGCTGTTCGGCGTGGGCGCGTACACGGCGGGCGTGCTGTTCATCAAGCTCGGCATGCCGTTCTACGTGACCGCGCCGCTTTCGATCCTCGTCACGGCCGGCTTCGGCGCGATCCTCGCGTTGCCCGCGCTGCGCGTGTCCGGTCCGTATCTCGCGATGGTCACGCTCGCGTTCGGCACGATCATCCAGATCCTCATCAACGAGATGGACTTCCTCACCAACGGCCCGATGGGACTCAAGATCCCGAAGCCGTCCTTTGCCGGGCATCGGCTCGACGAGGTGCAGTACTACTGGCTCGTCGCGGCGCTGCTGGTGGTGTCGCTGATCGTCGTGCACCGGGTGCTGAAGTCGCATCTGGGCCGCGCGTTCGAAGCCTTGCGCGACAGCCCGATCGCGTCCGATTGCATGGGTGTGTCGGTGTATCGATACAAGGTCTATGCGTTCGTGATCAGCGCGGGTTTCGCGGGGCTCGCCGGTTGTCTGTATTCGTATTCGGAGCAGTACATCTCGCCGAATACCTATAACTTCGAACTGACCATCCTGTTCCTGCTCGCCATCATCATGGGCGGACGCAAGACGCGGACGGGCGCGATCATCGGCTCGACGGTGATCGTCCTGCTGCCGAAACTGCTCGACGATATCTCCAACTTCCGCGTGGTTGCCACGGCGCTGGCGGTTATCGTCGTGCTGGGCGCCGCGCTGGCGCTGGCCCGCAAGACCACGACCTTGCGGCGCGTGGCGGTGCCGGTGATCGGCACGGCGGGGCTCGCCGTGTTCTCGTTCTGGATCGAGGCGTTGACCGACTGGCGTCTGACCATCTTCGGGCTGATGATCCTGCTCGTCGTGTATTACTTGCAGGACGGCATTGTCGGCTTCGTGCGCAAGACGCTGAATCTCGGCCGCGTGCGCGTGACCAAGGTAGATACCGAGGAACTCGCGAACCAGACGCGCGAGGACGATGCGCTATCGGCGGTCGAGGCTGCGGGCATGGATGCGATCCTCGACGTGCGCGGCGTCCTGATGCAGTTCAGCGGACTGAAGGCGCTGAACGACGTGAACCTGACGGTCAGGCGCGGCACGATCCACGGGCTGATCGGACCGAACGGCTCGGGCAAGAGCACGATGATGAACGTGCTGACAGGAATCTATGTGCCGACGGCGGGCGCCATCGACTACGAAGGGCAGTCGCTCGCGGGACGCACGTCGTCGAGCATCGCGCTTTCGGGCATTGCGCGGACGTTTCAGAACGTGCAGTTGTTCGGGGAGATGACGGCGCTGGAGAACGTGCTCGTCGGACTGCATCACACGTTCAGGTCGAACCTGGCGGATGTCGGCGTGATGAGTCCGCGTTACCGGCGCGAAGAACTTGCGGCACGGGAGCGGGCGTTCAATATGCTGCGCTTCGTGGGACTGGAGCATGCGGCCGGCGAGGAGGCGCGCAATCTTCCTTATGGCAAGCAGCGTCTGCTCGAAATCGCGCGGGCGCTGGCGCTCGATCCGCAACTACTGCTGCTCGATGAACCGGCAGCCGGACTGACTGCGCCGGATATCCGCGAACTGGTGGCGATCATTCGCAAGGTGAGGCATCACGGGATCACGGTCGTGCTGATCGAGCATCACATGGATGTGGTGATGAGCGTGTGCGATATCGTTTCGGTGCTGGATTTCGGGCAGAAGATTGCGGAAGGAAAGCCGGCGGAGATTCAGGCCAACGAGAAGGTTATCGAGGCTTATCTGGGTGGGCAGGCGGCGGAGGCGGCTTGAGGGCGATTTCGGATCTTTCGGGGTTATCAGGTTTTCGTTCTGGCGATAAGCTGCCGTCACCTCGACTTATCCTGATTTTCTGATGCTCTACAGTCATTCAGGATATTCAGCCGCTGAGGAGCGGCTTCCTCGGCCGAGCGTGGAGATCCATGTCTGGCGATATTTTTGTAGACATCGACGGTATCGACGGTGAGTCTCCGGACGCAATGCACCCTCGTGCCATTCAGGCCAGTTCATGGAACTGGGATATCCGGCAGAACGCTGCCAACACGTCAGGCTCGGGTGGCGGGGCATCCAAAGCTACCGTGGGCGACCTGACATTCATACATCAGATTGACCGCGCCTCGCCCAATCTCGCGGTGTATTGCTTCAATGGGACGCGCATCAGGCAGGTCAAGCTCACCTTGCGGAAAGCGGGTGGGGTGCCGTTCGAATACTTTCGAATAACGCTTGGCGATGTAGTCATCACGCACGTGTCTCCGGCAGGTGGAGGCAGCATGGCAATCGAGACGGTCAGTCTCTCCTTCACTACCATGAAGCAGGAATACTTTCCGCAAAGCATCACCGGCGGCACGATGGGCGCGGTGACGGCAGTGATCGATCTGCGGCAGTTTCGATAACGGCGGTTAGAAGTGAGCTACGAAGCGCTTGTCAGCGATGGGGAGTTGTCAGTCACCCTGTATAGCTATGGTGACCTGCATGATCTCACCAAGGAGGAACTTTATCTCTGCGTGCTGGTGGAGATCATTTGCGAGCACTTCGACGTCGTTGAAGTTGCTGCCGTGTTTGCGGTTGTGTTGGGCGCGCCGATGCTGGGCACGCGAGTAAAGCCCAAGGGCACT
Source organism: Caballeronia sp. LZ043 (assembly GCF_031451075.1). Taxonomy (NCBI): domain Bacteria; kingdom Pseudomonadati; phylum Pseudomonadota; class Betaproteobacteria; order Burkholderiales; family Burkholderiaceae; genus Caballeronia; species Caballeronia sp. LZ043. The sequence continues at coordinate 737,127 of NZ_JARUXT010000004.1, forward strand.
ATCCCGGGAACGTCACTCGCTTCTGTGATCGGTCGGGAATTTCTGAATGTCAAGATGAAGAAACGCCTCCCAACGCTTGTGGGCTACTTACCACTGCGCGTCAGGCATACCAGCCATCTCGGCGCTTTCGTGGGTAGGTGGCTACCATTTCTTTCGGTGCCTGTCGTCGCCTACGATCTCGTTGCTATCCAGATAAAAACCACGCTCCGCTATAACACGCTCGTTCAACCGCAGGACAGAATCAATGACACGACCCTTGGCACTCTCGGCTGAGCTAGAGGCTGTCGTATTGAACCACGGATACAAGGCAGGGCATCAGCCTCTTGTTCTCAGTGACCGTCTGGACGAAGACCTTGAAATGCTCCCAGAGTCGGCGGCGGATTTGCTCGAAGAGTATTTCGAACGCTTCACCGTCGATCTGGGCGACTACGACTTCAATCGATACTTCCCGTACCGCGGAATCAGAATTCCTTTTCTGACAAAGTGGCTGCTCAAAAGATGGGGCGTTGTCGATTACCGGGTAGCAGAACCCCTGACCCTCGGAATGCTCCAGCACGCTATCGACATGGGCAGATGGGACACCGCCGCGCTGCGCCACATCCACGACCAAAGCACCTGATCCCGCAGCCACGAAAATCCGTCCCAAGCGAGGGCCGTTGCTAATAGACCAGCGCGCACCACAGGTATCTAATCAGAAAGAACAACCCCGAAAAAGCACCCACCGCACAACCCGCGCCGAAGACGAAGAGAGCCCGCTCACGATGCTGACCATCAACAACCTCCACGCCGGCTACGGCAAAGTCAAGGTCCTGCACGGCATCTCGCTTCACGTGCCGAAGGCCAAGGTCGTCACCCTGATCGGCTCGAACGGCGCGGGCAAGACCACCACCATGCGCGCCATCTCCGGCATGATCAAGGCCACTGACGGCGAGATCACCATGGGCGTCGGCAGCAACACCCGGCGTATCGACTCGCTGGACTCGCACCGTATCGCGCGGCTGGGTCTTGCGCATTCTCCCGAAGGCCGCCGCGTCTTCGCGACGATGTCCGTCACCGACAACCTCCTGCTCGGCGCATTCCCGCGCCTCACCTGGTCGCGTCCGAAGGGCGACGTGGACGCCGATCTCGAACGCGCAATCGAACTGTTTCCGCGCCTGAAGGAACGCCGTCATCAACTGGCCGGCACGCTCTCGGGCGGCGAACAGCAGATGCTCGCCATGGCGCGCGCGATCATGCTGAACCCGGATCTCGTGCTGCTCGACGAACCGTCGATGGGTCTTGCGCCCATTCTCGTCGACGAAGTGTTCCGCATCATCGAGCGCCTGAAGGCGGACGGCGTCACGATGCTGCTGGTCGAACAGTTCGCGGCGGCCGCCCTCAACGTCGCCGACTACGGCTACGTGCTCGAAAACGGCCGGGTCGCCACGCATGGCCCGGCGGAGCAGTTGCGCAACGATCCCTCGGTCAAGGCGGCCTACCTCGGCGCAAGCCACTGACTCGCGCGAACCGCACTATCATGGTGAAGGCACGCGCTTTCCGCGCGGCCTGACCTTGCACAAGGAGCGGCCATGATCAGCGGCAAGACCACCCTCATCGCCCATCTCGGCTACCCGACCGAAGCCTTCAAGGCGCCGATGATCTACAACCCGTGGTTCGACCAGCAAGGCATCGATGCCGTCGTCGTGCCGATGGGCGTGAAACCGGACGATTTCGTCGCCTTCCTGCCGCAGTTGTTCAATCTCACCAACATCCGCGGCGCGCTCGTCACGATGCCGCACAAGATCACGACCCTCGGCCTGATGGATGAAGTCAGTCCGACCGCGCGCATCGCCGGCGCGTGCAATGCCATCCTGAAGCGACCGGACGGCACGCTGCTGGGCGATCAGTTCGACGGCGCAGGCTTCGTGCGCGGCGTCGAGCGTAAGGGTTGCAAGCTCGACGGGGCGCGCGTGCTGGTGCTGGGCAGCGGCGGCGTCGGTTCGCCGATTGCCGCGTCGCTGGCCGCCGCCGGTGTCGCCGAACTGGCGATCTTCGACATGAACACGGCGTCTGTGGAAGGACTTGCAGCACGTCTGCGCGAGCACTATCCGCAGTTGACCGTGCGCACCGACACGAAAGATCCCGCCGGTTTCGACGTCATCGTCAACGCCACACCGCTTGGCATGAAAGAGGGCGATCCCATGCCGTTCGATATCGACCGCATCGCGCCTGCCACGTTCGTCGGCGAAGTAGTGATGAAGTCGGAATACACGCCGTTGCTGCGCGCGGCGATGGACAAAGGCTGCAAGGTGCAAGTCGGCACCGACATGCTGTTCGAAATGATTCCCGCCTATCTCGAGTTCTTCGGCTACGGGACGGCAAGCGCCGACGACCTGCGCGCCGTGGCGCAGATCCGTTACGCGTGAAACGTGCTGCAAGAACACAAACCGAACACGAACCCGAACACAAGCCCGCAACCGTTCCTATACTGCTATCGAGACAATCAGGCAGACGCTCATCCTCTGACAAATCGGCCGCGGCATACGCAGCGGCTCCATAACGCAGGGAGGAATCATGGGATCGACTGCAACCGGCATGCCGGCCGGCGACCAGCACGCGCCCGGACCGCACGGCCGCACGGCGTGGGCGGGGCTCTCGCTGGCGGCGCTCGGCGTCGTGTACGGCGACATCGGCACAAGCCCGCTTTACACGCTGAAAACCGTCTTCGATCCCGCCGGTGGTCTCGCGCTGCAGCCGGCCAATGTGATCGGCATCGTCTCGCTGATCTTCTGGTCGCTCACGCTGATCGTCTCGCTCAAATACGTCACGCTGATCCTGCGCGCCAATAACCACGGCGAAGGCGGCATCATGGCGCTGCTCGCGCTCGCGGCGTCCTCGGTCGAATCGAAGAAGCGCCTCAAGCAGACGCTGTTGCTGATCGGCGTGATGGGCGCCGCGCTGTTCTACGGCGACGGCGTCATCACGCCGGCGATCTCGGTGCTCAGCGCAGTGGAAGGGCTCGAAGTCGCCGCGCCCGGCCTGCAGCCCTATGTCGTGCCCGTGACGCTCGTCGCGCTGGTGGCGCTGTTCCTGATGCAGAAGTACGGCACGTCGGGCATCGGCGCGGTCTTCGGGCCGGTCATGGTGGTGTGGTTCGTGATACTGGCCGTATCGGGCGTCGTGAACATCGTGGCCATGCCGAAAATTCTCGCCGCGCTCGATCCGCTCGAAGGACTCGCGTTCTGCGCACATCATCGCTGGCTCGCGTTCGTCGCGCTCGGCGCCGTGGTGCTCTCGCTGACCGGCGCCGAAGCGCTCTATGCCGACATGGGTCACTTCGGCGCGCTGCCGATCCGCCTCACCTGGTTCGCGGTGGTCTTTCCGGCGCTCGCGCTCAATTATCTCGGGCAGGGCGCGCTGCTGATCGCGGATCCCGCCGCGCTGCAGAATCCGTTCTACCGGCTGTTCCCGTCGTGGATGCTCTATCCGATGGTGGTGCTCTCGACCATCGCGACCGTCATCGCCTCGCAGGCGGTCATCTCCGGCACGTATTCGATGACCAAGCAGGCCATGCAGCTCGGCTTTCTGCCGCGCATGAGCGTCGTCTACACGTCGGCACGGGAGATCGGGCAGATCTACGTGCCGGGCATCAACTGGACCTTGCTGCTGGCGGTGGTCGCCGCCGTGCTGGGCTTCGGGTCGTCGACGGCGCTCGGCTCCGCATACGGCATCGCCGTGACGGGCACGATGCTCATCACCACCGTGCTGACCTTCTTCGTGATCCGCTATGCATGGCATCTGAACTGGGCGCTGTGCCTGTTCGCGACCGCGTTCTTCTTCGTGATCGACGCGATGTTCTTCTCGGCGAACCTGCTCAAGATCAGGGAAGGCGGCTGGTTTCCGCTGGCGATCGGCCTCCTGATGTTCACCATCATGGCCACCTGGGGACGCGGCGCCCAACTGATGGTGCAGGAAGCGCGCGTGCGCGCGGGCACGATGCCGCTGCGGCAGTTCCTGTCGAACCTGCATGCCAAGGCGCCGGCGCGGGTGGAGGGCACGGCGATCTTCATGTCGAACGATCCGAACGGCGTGCCGCATTCGCTGCTCAACAATCTGATGCACAACCGCGTGCTGCACGAACACACGGTCTTCCTGACGGTCGCGACCGAGCCGGTGCCGTGGGTCGAGGAAGGGCGCCGCGTCTCGTTGCAGCAGCTCGGCGACGGCTGTTTCCAGTTGACCGTGAACTATGGCTTCAAGGACGAAGTGGACCTGCCCGCCGCGCTGGAGACGTGTCGTTCGTCGGGGCTCAAGTTCGATCGGGCGACGATCTCCTATTTCCTGTCCCGCGCAAGCGTAGTGCCGACTCCGGGCCACGGCATGGCGTTATGGCGCGAGCGGCTCTTCGCGATCATGCTGCACAACGTCGGCAATGTGGCGGCCTACCTGCGCCTGCCCGCCGATCGCGTGATCGAACTGGGCGCGCGCGTCGAGATATGACGGCGGAAATCGGCTGATCAGACTTCACGAGACATATACCCGGTGCAAATCGATGCAAGCGGGTGAAAACAAGATCACATCATCCAGGAGACGCCATGACCGCCAGCAGTCCGCCGACCCGCCAGCCGTTTCCGTCCACCGCCCGGCTCGTCGAGCGCGGCAAGATCGTGTCGGCTCACGAGGCCGTGCGGCTGATCCGTTCCGGCGATACCCTCGCGACGAGCGGCTTCGTCGGCATCGGCTTTGCCGAGGAAGTGGCGATGGCGCTGGAAGAACGCTTTCGCGAAGGCACTGAGCCCCTCGCGGACCTGACGCTCGTGTATGCGGCAGGCCAGGGCGACGGCCGGGGCAAGGGCCTCAATCATCTGGCGCACGAAGGGCTGGTGAAACGCGTGATCGGCGGGCACTGGGGGCTTGTGCCGGGATTGCAGAAGCTCGCCATCGACAACCGGATCGAAGCGTACAACCTGCCGCAAGGTGTGATCTCGCAGCTGTTCCGCGACATCGCCGCGCATCGTCCGGGGCAATTGTCGCGCGTGGGTCTCGGCACCTTCGTCGATCCGCGTCACGGCGGCGGCAAGCTGAACGCGCGCACCACCGAGGATATCGTGCGGCTCATGCCGATCGACGGCACCGAGTATCTGTACTACCAGACCTTCCCGATCGATGTCGCCATCGTGCGCGGCACCACCGCCGACCTCAACGGCAACGTGACGATGGAAAAGGAAGCGCTGACGCTGGAAGCGCTGTCCATCGCGATGGCCGCGCGCAATTCGGGCGGTATCGTGATCGCGCAGGTCGAGCGGCTGGCGGAATCCAACACACTCAATTCGCGGCAGGTGAAGATCCCGGGCGTGATGGTGGATTGCGTCGTGCTCGCGCGGCCGGACAATCACTGGCAGACCTTCGGCGAGCCCTACAGCGCGGCATTCTCGAGCGAACTGCGCGTGGCCGCGAGCTCGGTGCCGCCGATGCCGCTCACCGAACGCAAGATCATCGCCCGCCGTGCCGCCTTCGAGCTGATGGCCAACAGCGTCGTCAATCTCGGCATCGGCATGCCGGAGGGCATTGCGAGCGTCGCGAACGAGGAGCAGGTCATCGACCTCTTCACGATGACCACGGAGCCGGGCGTCATCGGCGGCATTCCGGCGGGCGGCCTCAACTTCGGCGCGGCGACCAACACGCAGGCGATCATCGACCAGCCGTATCAGTTCGATTTCTATGACGGCGGCGGTCTCGACATCGCGTTCCTCGGTCTGGCACAGGCCGACCGTGAGGGCAATCTGAACGTCAGCAAGTTCGGCCCCAAGCTGGCGGGCGCGGGCGGCTTCATCAACATCAGCCAGGCCGCGAAGAAAGTGGTGTTCGTCGGCACCTTCAATGCGGGCAAGCTGGACCTCGCGATAGAAGACGGCCAGTTGCGCATCCGTCGTGACGGGGAGTGCGTCAAGTTCGTGGACGCGGTGGAGCATCGAACCTTCAGCGGCCGGTACGCGGCCGAGCGCGGCCAGACCGTGCTCTATATCACCGAACGCTGCGTGTTCGAACTCACGCAGCACGGGCTGCGGCTGACTGAGGTGGCGCCGGGCGTGGACATCAAGCGGGACATCGTCGCCAGGATGGGGTTCACACCGCTGATGGAGCCGCCGCCGCGCCTGATGGACGAACGCATCTTCCGCGATGCGCCGATGGGCTTGCGAACGCTGTTGCTGCGGCTGGATCTGTCGGAGCGCTTCAGCTACGACGCGGAGAAGAATCTGTTCTTCATCAATTTCGAAGGACACGAGGTCCAGAATGCAAGCGACGTCGAGGCGATCCAGCGCGAAGTCGAAAAGCAACTGAGCGGGGCGAAGGCGCGGCCGCATGCCATCGTGAACTACGACAACTTCTCGATCCGTCCCGACATGCTCGACGCCTATTCGGAGATGGTCACGCGTCTGGTCAACACGCTGTACGAGCGCGTGACGCGCTACACCACCAGCAGTTTCCTGCGCCTCAAGCTGGGCGATGCGCTGAAGCGTCGGGGGCTTGCGCCGTATATCTACGAAAGCCCTGAAGAGGCGCGCGAACACGAGTCGAGGCGCGCCGCAGAGTGAAGCGGCCGCCCACGCGCTGCGCACAGCGGCCATTGCATAGCGCCTATCGGCCACGGCCGCCTGGCGCAATGCACAAAAACGGCGCTGAAGAAGCACCGCAAAAGCGCCCGAAAGCCCCGCCAGAAGGCGTTCCGCACGATCATGGCGCATCGCACCGGTCGAAGTGGCACGCCTCGGGCCGCCTGTGGCTGTGTGGCCTTCCGAACATCGGCCTGTCAACGCGCTGAAGAAAATGTTTTCACTCCGGAAAGCTGCGCGGGTTCGCAAACGCAAAACCCGCCGCGGCACGCGAGGAAAGCGCTGCGCAAGACCCGCGGCGCACGCCGGATAGCACTTCTATATTCTGAACCGAAGCCATCGCGGTCAGGCGCGTTTGCGCCGCGCGAGGACAGTCGTCGTGCGTGCCGATTCATGCCTGGACAGTCGCATCCGGGACTCGGCATGACGCACACGGGGGCCGAGATGAATGCGCTGGATCAGCTTGCGTGTCATGCGAATCAGTGGGTGCTGTCCGATGCGTGGTATTTCGATTCGCTCACGCATCGTTTCGTGCGCGGCGATCTGGAAATAGACGGCGACCGCATCGCACGGATTCTGGCTCCGCGCGAGTCCGTGCGCACGGATCGCCTCGATGCCGCCGATCTCGTCTGCGTCCCCGGCCTCATCGATGCTGACGCCGGCATCGCGCCCGACTCATGGCGCGAACACTCGAACCTGCTGCTCACTCACGGCATCACCACCGCCGGCTCGTTCCAGCGCGGCTTTCCCGATGCCTGCGCATTCGCGGGCGGCAATGGCGTGCGCCGGTTGATCTACATCGAACTCGACGAACCGCCGGAAGCCGACCTGCACGCGTTGTTCGACACACCCGATCCGCGCTGCATGCTCCTGCCCGCCGTGGTGCCCGCGCGGATCTGGTCGGCTGCGTCGCTGCTTGGCGTGGCATCGGCAGCGGAACGTCTGCGCAAGCGCCTGTGCGTCAAGCTGTGTCCTTCGCATGACGACGAGCGCGAGTATCGGCAGACGCGCTACTTCACCGAGGTCGGGCTGCTGTCCTATCTGTCGATCCTGAGCTGCGAGACCACGCTGTTCGGTCCCGCCGACATTTCGCGTCAGGACGCGGCGTTCATCGCGGAAACGGATGTGAATCTCGTATGCGGCGCGCCGCTCGTGCGGGCTTCGCTGATCGAGCATCGGCTCTGGGCTCATTGGCTCAACGCACGCGCGCTGGCCTGCTCGGTCGATGCCGGCGCGCTGCACCGGCTCGCGCAGGGCGCGGCGGAGATGAGCGCCTGTCCGGACGCCGCGTGCGACGCATGGATCGATTCGCTGACGCACGGCGCGGCGCGCGCAGTCGGCCTTCGCGATCTGGGTTCGCTCGCCGTGGGCATGCGCGCCGACCTGTGCCTGTACGACCGGCCGCATGCATGGCAAGGCGGCGAGGGCAGTGCGGGCTTCGCGCATCTGCTCGCGACATCGAGTCCGCGTCACGTGTATGTCGACGGCGTCGCGGAAGTCATCAACGGTGCGCGCGCGGGCGAGCTTGCCGTCGCGGGATAAGCAACGACGCCCACGGGCGAACGGGAGAGACCGATGAATGCACGCGCAGAAGCGCCGCCCTTGCACCGGCAGCTGATGCAGTACGACGAGATGCTGGGATATCGCTTCGTGCCGGGTCTGAAGCTGCGGATACCGCATGAGGGCGGCGGCTATCTCGTCAAGACGAACGGCGCGGGCTTTCGCTGCAATCACGAAGCGACACCGCAGAAGAATCGCGCGCGCCGTGTACTCGTGTTCGGCGATTCCTTCACGGCAGGCGACGGCGTCAGCAACGGCAAGCGCTATTCCGACGTGCTGGAAGACAACCTGCCCGATACGGAAGTGCTCAACTTCGGACTGTCCGGCAGCGGTACCGATCAGCAATACCTGGTGTATCGCGAGTTCGCGAAGAAGATCGACTTCGATGCCGTGGTCATCAGCGTGCTGGTGGAGAACATCCAGCGCAACGTGATGAAGCATCGCGAATGGTCGGATCGCGAAGGCGCGCCGCTCTATGTGCCGAAGCCGTGGTTCGAGCTGTCGGAGTGCGGCGCGATCGACCTGCAGGGCGTGCCCGTGCCGCAGCCGTTTCATTGCGAGGCCGATCAGTCGCCCGCGCCGGGCGGCGGCCTGTTCTCCAAGGCGCGCCAGATGGTGAACGGCATGGGACCGGAGTTCAAGGACAAGGTGCAGAAGCTCACGCGCTTCCAGCCCTTGCCCGAATACGACTCGCCCGACAGTCACGCGTGGAAGCTGCTGCGCGCGATCCTGCTGCACTGGAGCGCCGAAGTGAAGGTACCGGTGCTGATCGCCGTGCTGCCGGTGTATCAGTACGTCGAGAAGACCGCGAGTTATGCGGGCGTGCGCAAGCGTTTCGACGAACTGGCGGCCGAGTGCGGCGTGCCGGTGCATCACGTCGTGGACGACCTGTGGAAGTTCGACGACGAAACGCGCCGCGGCTTCCGTTTTCGCGGCGACGTGCACATGACACCGCCCGCGCACCGGGCGGTCGGGGAAGCCTTGGCCAATCAGCTTCGAAACATCATCGGATAATGACAATGGCACGCTACGTACTCGGCATTTCGGCCTTCTATCACGACTCGGCGGCGGCAATCCTCAAGGACGGCGAGATCGTCGCGGCGGCGCAGGAAGAGCGCTTCACGCGCAAGCGCCACGATCCGGGCTTTCCGGCGGGCGCGATCAACTACTGTCTCGAAGAGGCGGAGATCGACGGCACGGATCTCTCGGCTATCGCGTTCTATGACGATCCTGCGCTGACTGCCGACCGCATCATCCGCTCGTCGATTGCCTTCGCGCCCGAGTCGCAGGCGTTCTTCACGAACGCCGTCAAATCGTTCTTCGGCGTCAAGCCGTACTTCAAGGAACAGATCCGCGCGATGCTCGCGTGCGACGACGTGCCGATCTACTTCTCACGGCATCATTACTCGCATGCAGCCTCGGCGTTCTTTCCCTCGCCATTCCAGGAAGCCGCGGTGCTGTGCGTGGACGGAGTCGGCGAATGGTCCACGACGAGCCTCGGCTTCGGCAGCGGTTCGAAGCTCGATATCCTCAAGGAAATCCGCTATCCGCATTCGCTCGGGCTGCTCTATAGCGCCTTTACGTTCTATTGCGGCTTCAAGGTCAACAGCGGCGAATACAAGCTGATGGGCCTCGCGCCCTATGGCAAGCCGGTCTATGCCGACAAGATCCGCCAGCATCTGATCGATATCAAGGCGGATGGTTCGTTCCGTCTCGACCTCGACTGCTTCGACTACCATCGCGGCCTCGCGCTGACCAACGCACGCTTCCATGAGTTGTTCGGCGGTCCGCCGCGCACGCCCGAATCGCGCATCACGCGGCGCGAGATGGACCTCGCGGCATCGATCCAGGCCGTCACCGAGGAAGTCATGGTGAAGCTGTGTTACGGGATCAGGCAACTCACCGGCGCGAGCAAGCTGTGCCTGGCGGGCGGCGTGGCGCTTAATTGCGTCGCCAACGGCAAGATCCTGCGCGAGGGCATCTTCGACGAAATCTGGATCCAGCCCGCCGCCGGAGATGCGGGCGGCGCCATCGGCGCGGCCTGTCTCGCGGACTTCAACGTGCTCGGCGGAACCCGTCCTGTACTCGCGCCGCAGGGCGATGCGCAAAGCGGCAGTTTCATCGGCCCGGCGTATCGCGACGATGAAGTCCTCTCCTTCATGCAGCGTCAAGGCGCCGTGTTCCATGCGCTGCCGGAGGGTGAAGAGGGCGCGCGGCAGGTGGCGTCGCTGCTGGCGCAGGAGAAGATCGTCGGCATGTTCTCGGGGCGCATGGAATTCGGCCCGCGTTCGCTGGGCGCACGGTCCATCCTCGGCGATCCGCGCGCCGCCGATACCCAGTCGCGCATGAACCTGAAGATCAAGTTCCGCGAATCGTTCCGCCCGTTCGCGCCCATCGTGCTGAAGGAGCGCGCGGCCGACTGGTTCGACATCGACGCCGACAGTCCCTACATGCTGCTCGTCGCGCCCGTGAAAGAGGCGCGCCGTATCACGCCGAAGGACGCCGCTGATCCGGAGGACATGCTGGAGATCGTCAACGCGGTGCGCAGCGACGTGCCCGCAATCACGCACGTCGATTACAGCGCGCGCATCCAGACGGTGACGCAGGACGTCAATCCGCGCATGTTCTCCGTGCTGCGCGCGTTCGATGAACTCACCGGCTGCCCGGTGCTCGTGAACACGTCGTTCAACGTGCGCGGCGAGCCTATCGTCTGCACGCCCGAGGACGCTTACCGCTGTTTCATGCGCACCGAGATCGACGCGCTCGTGCTGGGCAACTACATCCTCTATCGCGACGAGCAAGCTGCTGTCGAGATGGATGAATCCTGGAAGAAGGAGTATGAACTTGACTGATGCCGACCTGAACCAGTTCTTCGCCGCACGGCTCGCGGCCTTGAAGCCGGAAGTCGAAGGCTTTATTCCCACGACCTTCGACGCCGACTGCGCGTCCTATCTGCAGGATGTCTTCGAGCCTGAGCCCATCGTGAGCGAGGACGACATGATCGCCTCGCTCGTGGACATCTGGAGGCGCCAGGGGCTCGATTCGCTCGCGGCGCTCGAACCGGAATGGCGCAGCATGGCCGCAGAACTGCGCGCCACCGATGAGGCGACGCAACAGGTGTCGAATTTCATCTACGCGATGTATTGAGCGCTTTCGATGCGCGAAACAATCGAGCCGCCTGCAAGGGCGGCTCTTTGCCGTGTCAATGACGCGCCGGCTGCGCGCCGCGCTGATCGCGCAGTCTGCTGTGACGGATGCCGTAGACGAAATAGATGACGACGCCGATCGCCATCCACACCACGAGCCGGATCCAGGTATCGGCCGGCAGTCCCGACATCAGGAACAGCGACGACAACGCGCCCAGCGGCGCGACCACATACACGGCCGGCGTCTTGAACGAGCGTTTCAGCTCGGGCTGCGTGATGCGCAGCACCAGCACGCCAATGCAGACCACCATGAAGGCGAACAGCGTGCCGATACTCACGAGTTCGCCGACCAGCCCGATAGGCAGCAGCCCCGCGAGAACCATCACGATGACGCCCGTGATGATGGTCGTGATGTAGGGCGTGTGGAAGCGCGAATGAATCTTCGACGCGAACGGCGGCAGCAGGCCGTCTCTCGCCATCGAATAGAAGATGCGCGGCTGGGACAGCAGCAGCACGAGGATCACCGAGGTCAGGCCGAAGATCGCCCCGAGCTTGACGATGGGCGAGAGCCAGCGCATGCCGATGGCATCGACGCCCACCGCGATCGGGTCCGAGACGTTGAGCTTGTCATAGGGCACGATGCCCGTGAGCACGTAGGACACGAGCACATAAAGAATCGTGCAGATGGTGAGCGAGCCGAGCAGGCCGATCGGCATGTCGCGTTTCGGATTCTTGGTCTCCTGCGCGACGCACGACACCGAATCGAAGCCGATATAGGCAAAGAACACCACGGCCGCGCCCCGCAGCACGCCGCTCATGCCGAACACGCCGGATTCGCCGGTGTTGGGCGGAATGAACGCACCGGTCGGATTCTTCGCGGTGACCCAGTGGCCCGTGTCGACATAGGCGATGCCCGCGCCGATGAAGGCCAGCACGATCAGCACCTTGATGATGACGATGAAGCTGTTCACGCGAGCCGACTCGCGTATGCCGATCACGAGCAGGATCGTGATCAGTCCGACGATCAGCATCGCGGGAATGTTGAGCACCGCGCCCGCATGGCTCCAGCCGTGTCCGGGTTCGTACGAGAAGGGCGCACCCGCGAACTGCGCGGGTATGTCGATGCCGAGTGAATGCAGGAAGCTCACGACATAACCCGACCATCCGATCGCAACGGTCGTCGCGCCCACTGCATATTCGAGGATCAGATCCCAGCCGATGAGCCAGGCGATCAATTCGCCCATCGTGGCGTAGGCGTAGGTATAGGCGCTGCCGGATACCGGCACCGTGGAGGCCATCTCGGCATAACAGAGTCCCGCCAGCGCACATACGATGGCGCCGAGCACGAAGGACAGAATGATCGCCGGGCCGGCGTTGGTGGCGGCGGCATGGCCCGTCAGCACGAAGATGCCCGCGCCGATGATGCAGCCTATGCCCAGCATCACGACATCCAGCGAGCTGAGCGAGCGTTTCAGCGCATGGCCGCCGTGTTCCTGCATGGCGTCGTCGGTCGCGTCCGCTTCGTCCTGCAGCGTAGCGATGGATTTTCTTTGCATGACAGTCACGATCGCCTCCTGTGCGGCGGCAGGGCGGCCGCGCCCGTTGGCACGGCGAAGGCTGTCCGCCTGTTCGAATGCGGGATCTTGCGCGGTCCTGCTACTTCCCGCCAACCCATGCTTCAGCGATTGGCGTCGTTCCGTAATAGCAGATTTCACCGTCGAATTCGAGCGACGCTTCGTCGGAAGGTCTGCAAAACAGCACCGGGGCAGCAGGAAATGTGCCGCGACGACACGGGCGTTCACATTGAAGCGCAGTGACACAAGGCCACACGAAGCGCAAGGGCTTTGGGAGCCGGGAGCGCGGGCCCGGCGTCGCGCACTATAATCGGCGTGACTGTGGCATTTTCAGTGTTTCAACCCGGAAACCATTCTTGCCGCATGCAGAATGTTCACCGGTTCTTTCTATATGTGGAGATTTGATATGGCTATTCGCATTGGTGATGAAGCGCCCGATTTCACGGCAGAAACGACCGAAGGCACGATCCGCTTTCACGAGTGGATTGGCGACCACTGGGCGATCCTGTTCTCGCATCCGAAGGACTTCACACCGGTCTGCACCACCGAGCTTGGCTACATGGCGAAGCTCAAGCCCGAATTCGACAAGCGCAATACCAAGGTTATCGGTCTTTCCATCGACCCCGTCACGAATCACGCGCAATGGGCGAAGGATATCGAAGAGACGCAGGGCAGCGCGGTCAACTATCCGATGATCGGCGACGCGGATCTGAATGTCGCGAAGCTCTACGACATGATCCATCCGAACGCGAGCGGCGGCAGCCCGCGCACCGCCAACGACAATGCAACGATTCGCGCCGTGTTCCTGATCGGTCCGGACAAGAAGGTGAAGGCGACCTTCACGTATCCGATGAGCGCGGGCCGCAACTTCGACGAAGTGCTGCGTCTGCTCGATGCATTGCAACTCAACGCCAAGCATACGGTGGCCACGCCGGTGAACTGGAAGCCGGGCGATGACGTGATCATCCCCACTTCGGTGTCGGACGACGATGCGAAGAAGAAATACCCGGACGGCTTCAAGACACTGAAGCCTTATCTGCGCACGGTCGCGCAGCCGAAGTAAGCGTCGTTCACCTGGCATCCTGAAAGCGCCGGCCGCTGCAAGCGGCGCCGGCGCTTGTTGTTTCAGCTTGTGTTTTCAGAAAGGCATTGCTCAGTGGCGGCCCGTGCGGCGCTCGGGCGTGGTATCCACTTCACCGGGCCTGCGCAGCATCTTGTCGACTTCGCCCGCATGCAGCTCTTCGACCTGGATCATCTGCCGCGCATATTCCTCCAGCGCGACCGACCGGTCTTCCACAATCCGCAGCAATTCGCGATAGTGACCGAGCGCAACCTGCTCGGACTGTAGCGATTCGCGAAGGATGGTGGAGATGTCGAACGTGTGGGTATCGAGCAGCGGTCCGATGGTCAGCGACGGATACGCGCCGAGCGTGGTGATCCATTCGCCGGCCTGATGCGCATGCATCAGCGACTCGTCGGCTTGTGCGCGCAACCACGACACGATGGGAATACGGCCGAAGCCGAACACCAGAAACGAGTAGTGGGTATAGCGCACGACGCCTGCGAGTTCGGATTCGAGAATCCGGTTCAGGACGCCGACGACCTGTTCCTTGTCGAGTTCTGCCATTCCTGCCTCCGTGTCTTGAACGTACGTCAGCGCACGAGCGCACCGCAGGGCGGACGCGCATGCGTCCTCGCACGCGAAGCTTCACCCGGGGCTTCACTCATTTTAGTCACGCGAACGGCGCATGCGAGGCGAAAGCGCTGACCCAGGGCTCGTAGAGTCGCGCAAGATGCGCTCCCGGCTTGCAGGAGCGTCTTTGCGGCAGTGCGGGAAGAACAGCTTGCTAGCGGGTGTCAGACGAGAACGTGTCAGACGAGCTCTTCGGTCCACAGCGAAGCACTGCGCGCGAGCACTTGCGTCATGGCCTCGCGGGCGGCCTCGCTGTCATTGAGTTCGATCGCGCGCACGAGCCGGCCATATTCGCCGAGCTGGCTCTCCGGCACGCGTGGCAGCGCATGCGGCTGCGTGCGCAGCGCCGCCTTCATCGTCTTGATGCCGATGCGCACGACGCAACCCATCTGCCGCAGCAACTCGTCGCCGCTGGCATCGACGATGGCGGCCTGCAAGGCATCCTCCGCCGTGGATTGCAGCGCTTCGGTCGGGCTCGTGTGCAGCAGCTTCTGGAACGCCGCGTTGATGGCAATGCGTTGATGGCGGTTCGCGCGGGTCGCAGCCAGCGCGGCGGCGGGCGGATCGACCAGTGTGCGGAACTCCATGAGGCGGCGCACGAAGTCCGTATCGGGCTGGACGCGCAGACGCCATTCGGCAACCTCGGCATCCATCACGAGCCATTCGCTGACCGGCTTGATGCGCGTGCCGGTCTTGGGCCGCACGTCGAGCATGCGTCGCGAGATCAGCACGCTCAGCGCTTCGCGCATGATGGTGCGGCTCACGCCGTGCTTCTTCGAAAGCAGCACTTGCGGCGGCAGGACATGGTCCTGGTATTCACCGTTCACGATGCTTGCGACGAGTTGATTCACCACGCGCTTGACGAGCGATGCTTCATAACCATGATTCATGTTTTTTGTTCTCGTGAAATCGCCCACGCTTCAAGGCTTCCGGCCGCTCATCCCCGAACGGTTGAT
Source organism: Caballeronia sp. LZ043 (assembly GCF_031451075.1). NCBI lineage: Bacteria > Pseudomonadati > Pseudomonadota > Betaproteobacteria > Burkholderiales > Burkholderiaceae > Caballeronia > Caballeronia sp. LZ043. The sequence continues at coordinate 752,649 of NZ_JARUXT010000004.1, forward strand.
CCGCGCCTTTTCGAATTCCGGCAGCGTGCACCCCGCGCCCTTCCCTGCGCTTCCATGCGCCCGCGACGTGCCTGCCCTGCGGCCTGCCGTGTATTGATCCCCGGGATCACTGTCGACGATGCGCTTCCGAATGCGGCCAGATTCTGGCGCTCGGCTCCCCTGCGGACGGCATTGTCAATCCACTGAAAGAAGCGTATATCCGTATGGCCTGATTTAACAATATGGTTCACCGCGAATTCGACTGACTATGGTGCGTCCGCACACAAAGTTGCGACGATAGCCAACATCACGCGATTTGCTTCGACAAGCGCAAGCGTTTGCGCATCTTCGCTAGCGTTGCGCGTGGACCGGCCGCTTCGCTGTGTTACCGTGGCGAGCCAATGCAACGCCATGCAATGAGGAGAAGGCGAGATGAAAGTCGCGGTGATGGGCGCGGGCGCGGTCGGTTGTTATTACGGCGGCATGCTGGCGCGCGCGGGTCACGAGGTCGTGCTGATCGCGCGGCCGCAACATGTCGAGGCGATCGAACGTGAAGGACTGCGGCTCGACACGCAACAGTTCGACGAGCGCGTGCACGTCGCGGCCAGCACGCACGCGAACGCAGTGCAGGGCGCGCAACTCGTGCTCTTCTGCGTGAAGTCCACCGATACCGAGAGCGCCGCTCGCGAACTCGAGCCGCATCTCGAACGCGACGCGTTGTTGCTCTCGCTGCAGAACGGCGTCGAGAATGCGGCGCGTCTGCGTGAGATGCTTCCGCAGGAAGCGGCGGCCGCCGTCGTGTACGTCGCGTCCGAAATGGCCGGTCCCGGACATATCCGGCATCACGGCCGCGGCGAACTCGTGATCGAGCCATCGACACGAAGCGAGGAAGTGGCACGCGCGTTCATCGAGGCGGGTGTGCCCACCGAGATATCAGACAATGTACGCGGCGCGCTCTGGGCCAAGCTCGTGCTGAATTGCGCTTACAACGCGCTCTCGGCCATCACGCAATTGCCGTATGGAAAGCTGGTTCAGGGCGAGGGCGTGACGCGCACGATGCGCGACGTGGTAGATGAGTGCCTGGCCGTCGCAAAGGCCGAAGGGATGACCATTCCCGGCGACGTGGATGCCGCAGTGAGCCGTATCGCGGAAACCATGCCGAGCCAGTTTTCCTCCACCGCGCAGGATCTTGCGCGCGGCAAGCTCAGCGAGATCGATCACCTGAATGGTCTGATCGTACGGCGCGGCGAGGCGCTGGGTGTGCCGACGCCGGCGAATCGCGTACTGCATACGCTCGTCAGGCTGGTTGAGAGCAAGGCGTCATAGGGATTTCCCTAGCGGTCTGGCACGCTCGATGCTGAGTATGAAGCACGCGCAGAAAAATCTCTGCGCGATGTCTACATACCGGAGGATCACCATGAAATCCTTGATCAAGGCCGTGGCCATTGCCGCCGTTGTGGTGGCGCCGGCCCTCTCATTCGCGCAATCCGATTCGACCGTGACGCGCGCCCAGGTGAAGCAGGATCTGCGGCAAGTGGAAGCAGCGGGCTATGACCCGTCGCAGTCGGATCAGACTTCGTACCCGCAGGATATCCAGGCCGCGGAGGGCCGTGTGCAGCGTCAGAACGGCAATGGGTATAACGCCGATATGAATGCGTACGGCGGAACGCGGGCCGGCACGTCGGCGTCCGGCATGCGCTCGATGCGCCCGATGGACAACGACGGCACCAAGCCGGTCTATTTCGGCCACTGATCCGTCATTGCCCCGGCAGCGGGGCTGACAGGCGAGGCGCAGTCGCGGAAACGCGGCTGCGCCTTAGTCGTTTGAGCAGGGATCACGCGAGGGCGCTACCATCATTTCGATCACGCGCGTTGGGCGCGCCCTGCGAGGCTGAAACTCATGGACAAAGCCGTAAAGATTCCCGGACCGGATCATCCGATCACCATCGAACGCAGTCCCTTGCGCGTCGTCGTCAAGGCAGGCGGCCGCGTGATCGCGGACACGACGGAAGCGCTCGGACTTCGCGAGAGTACGTATCCGGAAGTGCTCTATGTGCCGCGCAAGGATGTGGACATGGCGCAACTCGAACGCACACCACACAGCACCTATTGCCCTTACAAGGGCGAGTGCAGCTATTACAGCATTCCTGCGGGTGGACAGAAGTCGGCCAACGCGGTGTGGACCTACGAGACGCCGTATGAAGCGGTCGCGGCGATCAAGGACCATCTCGCGTTCTACAAGGATCGCGTGGACTCGTTCGAAACGCTCGAGCGCTGAAACTCGCGCAGGCGCATCTCAGTCGAGTAACAGCCTGGCATGACGCTTCAGCACCGCGCTGAAGTCGTCCAGCCAGCCCACCGCCAGGCGCCAGCTTTGCCAGTGCAGATCGACATCGAAGCGCACGCCCGGCGACATCTCCACCAATTCGCCGCTTTCCAGTTCGCGCGCGACCAGGCGCCGCGGGCACATGCCCCAGGCCATGCCCGCGGTACACGCGCTCACGAAGCCCGCGCCGTGCGGCACCACGTGAGCGGGCGGATGGATGTCCGCGCGCGTCACGCGCCGGATGAAACGCCGCTGCAGCTCGTCCTTGTCGTTGAAGTTCACGCACGGCGCCTGACGGAAGGCATCGCGTGTGAGACCGCGCTCGAAATGCCGCGCGAAATAAGCAGGCGCGCACACTGCGCCATAACGCATGCGTCCGAGCTTCATGGAACGCCAGCCGGGCACGGGCTCGGCCAGCGTCGTCACTGCACCTTGCACGTCGCCATCGCGGATGCGCTGCGCCGTGTGATCCTGATCATCGACGACGAGATCCAGCAGCACCTCCCGCTCGACACAAAACTCCGCTGCCGCCGCGAGAAACCAGGTGCTCATGCTGTCGTCGTTCACGGCGATGCGCAGCCGCGCGCGCCGTTCGCCTGAAGTACCGGGCAGGGCCGGCATGCGGCCGCCGAGTTCCGCTTCGAGCAACTGGACGCGTTCCGTGTGACGACACAGCAGCGCACCGGACGCCGTGGCCTCGCAGGGCTGACCGCGCCGCACGAGCAGACTGCCGACGCGCTCTTCCAGAAGCTTAACCCGCTGCGATACCGCCGATGGCGTGATGCTGAGTTCGCGCGCGGCACGCTCGAACGAGCCGGTGCGGACCACGGCCAGCAGCGCGTTCAAAAGGGCATAGTCCAGCATTAGCGTTCCTTGATCGGGATTAGCAAAATGAGCTTTGTTAAGGCCTGTCGAACGCGCAGACTACGGCTTTCTTCGAACCCGATCAAGCCACGCATCATGCAACCGACGCCATTCAAGCTGGAACGCTACTTCGCGCAACACGAGTTCACCGCGCGCCATCTGCTGTGCAGTTCAGATCCGGAATCGATGTCGGTCGGCGAACTGCTCGAATTCGAACCGGACGCGCTCGATGGACTCCGCGACACCTGGCTCGGCTATACCGAGTATCCCGGCGCGCCCGCATTGCGCCGTGAACTGGCGTCGCTGTATGACAGCGTGAGCGCGGACCAGATCATCGTGCATACCGGCGCGCAGGAAGCCATCTATTCGTTCATGAGGTCGATGCTCGCGCCGGGCGACCACGTGATCGTCCAGATGCCCGGCTACCAGTCGCATTATTCGGTGGCGGAGGCATCGGGCGTGCGGGTGTCGGCGTGGATGGCGCGCGAGACGCATGGCTGGGCGCTCGACATCGACGCACTGGAAACACTCGTGACGCCCGCCACGCGCGCGCTCGTGATCTGCGCGCCGCACAACCCGACCGGATATTTGCCATCGCGCGAAGCGTTCGAACAGATCGTCGATTTCGCCCGGCGGCATCAGTTATGGCTGTTCAGCGACGAGGTGTACCGCGGGCTGGAACACGATCCCGCCGATCGCCTGCCGGCCGCCTGCGACGTGTATGAACGCGCCGTATCGCTCGGTGCGCTTTCGAAGACGCACGGACTGGCCGGCCTGCGGCTCGGCTGGGTGGCGACGCACAGCGCCGAGGTGCTCGAACGCATGAGCACGTTCAAGGACTATCTCACCATCAGCAACAGCGCGCCGAGCGAATATCTGGCAACGCTTGCCGTGCGGCATAGCGGCGCGCTGCTGGCGCGCAACCTCGAGATCGTGCGCGCCAACCTCCGGCTGCTCGACGACTTCTTCCTGCGTCACGCGCAACGTGTCGAATGGCAGCGCCCGCGCGCGGGGACGATCGGCTTCGTGCGCCTGAAGCAGGGCGCTGCCACGCGTTTCTGTTCAGAACTGCTCGAACGGACCGGCGTACTGCTGTTGCCTTCCACGCTGATCGATCATGGCGATGCGCACGTGCGTCTCGGCTTCGGCCGCCGCAACCTGCCCGAGGCGCTCGCCATCCTCGACGCCTACTTGGACGCGACCGTCACCAGCACCGCGTCCTGACGCCAGACACCCGGGAACATCTGCTTGAGGTTGCCCACCTTGGGCAGATCGTTGATCGCGATATACGGGCTTTCCGGGTGCTCCGTCAAATAGTTCTGGTGATAGCCTTCGGCGGGATAGAAGCCCTTGTAGTCCTCGACCCGCGTGACGATCTTGCCGCCATAAGCATGCGCGCGGTCGAGCTGCGCGATATACCCGGTGGCAATCTCGCGCTGCGCCGCATTCGTCGGGAACACGGCCGAGCGATATTGCGTGCCGTGGTCGGGGCCTTGATAGTCGAGTTCGGTCGGATTGTGCGCGACCGAAAAGAAGATCTGCAGCAGTTTGCCGTAGCTGACCTGCGCCGGGTCGTAGGTGATACGCACGGATTCCGCATGACCCGTATCGCCTTCGCTGACACGCTCGTATTGCGCTGTGTTCGCCGCGCCGCCCGCATAACCGGACATCACTTCCTTGACGCCGCGGACGTGCTGGAACACGCCCTGAACGCCCCAGAAACAACCGCCGGCGAACACGGCGGTTTCGCTATGCACCGCGCCGGCGGTTTCGTCGTGCGCGGGCGGCGGAATCTTTACCGCTTCCTCGCTCGAATGCGCGACACGCTGCAACGCAAAGGCGCCCGCGAACAGCACCGCCACGCTCGCGACCTTGAAAGACTTGCTGGTTTTCAACATGGATTACTCCTGGTGACACACGCTGTATCCGCTGATGCGGAAATCAACCGAACGTGAACGCGTAGGCTTCGACGCCGGGATCGAGAAATTCGATGGTGAACGTGCGATCCGCAACCGGACCGGTCTGCCGCACGAGCTGATACAGGCGCTGTTCCTTCACGGTACCACTGCCGTCGGCCTGGATGTCGCTGCCGTGCGATGCGCCGGGCGCCGCGCCGTCGATGCTCACGCGAAACCGCACCGGCTTGCCGTCCTTGGACGGCCCGAGCACGAGATGCAGGTCACGCGCATGAAAGCGGTAGACGATGCGCCCCGACGCGCCTTCCAGCGTGGCATGCTCCGCGCCCACCTTCCAGGCGCCGGCGAGGCCCCAGTCGTTGGTATCAAGCGCCTTGGGCGCGGCGTAATCGTGCAGGCGATCCGGCGTCTGTCCGCCGGGCGACATGAACTGCGATGCCCGTTCGTAACCGACATAGGTTTCCGGCGAGCGCATGTCCGCGTTGTCGGCCTGCATCATCGCGCCCTGGCCGGCGGCGGCGTCGTGCTGCGGGGCGGCCGTCATGGCAGCCGACGGCGGCGCGCCATGTCCCGCTTCGGCAAGCAGCTCCTGAATGACGCGCTCGGACTCCGCATATTCGCCTTCGCCGAAATGGTGATAACGGATGTTGCCGTTGGCATCGACGAAGTAATGGGCCGGCCAATACTGATTGTCGAGCGCACGCCAGATCGCGTAGTTGTTGTCGATGGCCACCGGATAGTCGATGCCGAGATCGTGCGTCGCCTTCTTCACGTTGTCGATATTGCGCTCAAAGGCGAACTCCGGTGCATGCACGCCGATCACCACCAGGCCCTGATCGCGATACTTCTGCGCCCACGTCTTCACATACGGAAGCGTGCGCAGGCAGTTGATGCACGAGTACGTCCAGACATCGACCAGCACCACCTTGCCCCGCAGCGCTTCACGGGTGAGCGGCGGCGAATTGAGCCACTGCACCGCGCCATCCAGCGGCGGCAGCACGCCTTCCACAGGCAGGCCGGACGCGGCGGCTTTTTGCATGCCAGTGCTGGCGCGCATCATCGCTTGCGGTGCTTCGCCGGCGTCCTGCTTCTGCACAGGCGCAGGCTTCTGCGCCGACATCATCATGGCGCCATTGCCCTTCGAGAACTTGTCGACGAGCTGCTGTTCGATGCCCGCGGTGGCCACGGTCGAGACGCGGGCGAGTGCGCCCGTATCGAGACCGAGTGCGATCGCGACCACGCCGAGCAGCATGGCCGCGCCGAGCCCGCGCCGCACCCATTCGCCGGCGCCGAGCGAGCGCTTCATCGCCGCGAACACCCGTCCGCCGATCAGCAGCGCGACCGCCAGCGAAGTCGCCGCGCCGGCCGCATAGGCGAGCAGCAGCAGGGTCGTGCCGACGCTCGCGCCATGCAGCGCCGCGCCGGTCAGCACTAGGCCGAGGATCGGGCCGGCACAGGGCGCCCACAGCAGGCCCGTCGCGATGCCGAGCACCACCGAGCCGCCGATGCCCGGCTTGCCGTCGCCATGCTGCGCGTAGGCCGTCAGACGGTTGCCCAGCGTGACCAGCGGATGCATCACGCGGTCGGCGAAGCGCGGCAGCAAAAGCGTCAGGCCGAACACGGCGAGCAGCGCGATGGCGGCCCAGCGGCCATACTGGTTCGCCTGTGTCACCCAGCCGCCGCCCACGGCGGCGAGCGTCGCGACGCCGGCGAACGTCAGGCCCATGCCAGCGAGCAGGGGCAGGCCGCTACGCACGAACGACTGATCCGCGCGCGCAAACACGAAAGGAAGGACCGGCAGGATGCACGGGCTGAGAATCGTCAGCGCGCCGCCGAGATAGGCCAACACGATCAGCAACATGATGAGCTCGCGTAGAAAGGTTTCTTGGGTAACAGCGCGTCAGGCCGCGCCGGGATTGAACGTCATCGCCACGCCGTTCATGCAGTAGCGCAGTCCGGTGGGCTTCGGGCCGTCGTCGAACACGTGGCCGAGATGGCCGCCGCAGCGCCGGCAATGGACTTCCGTGCGCAACACGCCGAACGAACCGTCCTGACGTGTCGCGACCGCGTGATCGAGCGGCGCCCAGAAACTCGGCCAGCCGGTGTGGCTCTCGAACTTGGTCTGCGACGAAAACACCGCGAGCCGGCATCCCGCGCAGCTGAAGGTGCCGGCGCGATGTTCGTCGTTCAGCGGGCTGGTATAGGGGCGCTCGGTGCCCTCGCGGCGCAGCACGTCGAATTGCGCGGGGTTCAGCAGGCGGCGCCATTCGTCGTCGCTATGGACGATCTCGAAGCGCTCCGGCGCGGCAGCCTGCATTGCACCCTGCGGCGGCGTGCCGGCGAGGGCGCGGAAGCGGCCCGACAGCGCGAAAACTGAGGCGGCGGCCGCGGTGCCGGTCAGGAGAAAGCGGCGGCGAGTCGGCATGGCGTGATCCTGGTCGTGGACTGGAATGGCCTCATGCTAATCGCGCGCGCATCTCCGAGTCCTCACCGAAAGTTAAATTAAATGTGATACTTGGCCGCGCGCTTTTCTGCACAATGACGGCAGGGCGCGCCTCATCGTCATGCGGTTTCGCGCCAATCCGCCACGCACCTTCCCATGGACCAACCGAAACGCATTCTGATCGTCGAAGACGACATGCATATCGCCGACGTGCTGAGTCTCAACCTGCGCGACGAACGCTATGAAGTCGTGCATTCCGCCGATGGCGCCGAAGGCCTGCGGCTGCTCGAACAAGGCGGCTGGGACGCGCTGATTCTCGACCTGATGCTGCCGGGCGTCGACGGCCTCGAAATCTGCCGGCGCGCGCGCGCCATGACGCGCTATACGCCGATCATCATCACCAGCGCGCGGTCGAGCGAAGTGCATCGCATCCTGGGCCTCGAACTCGGCGCGGACGACTATCTCGCCAAGCCTTTTTCCGTGCTGGAACTCGTGGCGCGCGTGAAAGCGCTGCTGCGCCGCGTCGATGCCGTCGCGAAGGATTCGCGCCTCGAAGCGGGGCGCATCGAGGCTGCCGGCATCGCGATGGATCCGCTCGCGCGCGAAGCCTGGGTCGATGGTGCGCGCATCGAGCTCACGCCGCGCGAATTCGACCTGCTGCATCATTTCGTGCGCCATCCGGGCAAGGTCTTTTCGCGCATGGATCTGCTCAATGCCGTGTGGGGTTATCGGCATGAAGGTTATGAGCACACCGTCAACACGCATATCAACCGGCTGCGCGCAAAAGTGGAGCGCGATGCGGCCGATCCTCATCGCATCCTCACCGTGTGGGGACACGGTTACAAGCTTGCGGCACAGAACGCCGGCGAGCCGGGAGCCGCATCGTGAAGCTCACGTTGTCGCAACGGCTCTTTGCGGTGTTCTGCGGGCTGCTTCTGGCGTGCTGCGGCGCATCGGCGTGGCTGCAGATCCGGGCGAGCGACCTGCGCGAGAAGGAAGTCATCCAGAGCCTGTCGCGCAGTCTCGCCACGCATGTTGCGCACGACGGCGCGCTGGCGGACGCGAAGGATATCGACGCGCCCGCGGTGCGCCGTCTCTTCAGCCAGTTGATGGTGGTGAACCCGAGCGTCGAGGTCTATCTGCTGGACAACACGGGCCGTATCCGCGCCGATGATGCGCCGCCGGGCCATCTGAAACGCGAACGTGTCGATCTCGCGCCCATCGAACGTTTCCTGAAGGGCGACGCGTTGCCCATTCTCGGCGACGATCCGCGCAGCGCGGACAAGCGCAAGGTCTTCAGCGCGGCGCCGCTGGGCGTGGCGGGCCAGCCGCCGTTCGGTTATGTGTATGTGGTGCTGCTCGGCGAACAGCACGATGCGCTGGCGGCGAAGGCGTCGGCGAGTGCGGTGCTGCGTACCACGCTTGCGTCGATGGGACTCGTCACGCTGCTCGGGCTCGTCGCCGGCGTGGTGGCGTTCGAGCTCGTGACCCGGCCGTTGCGGCGCCTGACCGAAGCGATGCGCCGCTTCGATGCGAGCGCCGCGCCCGGCGAGCCGCCGCTTGCCGCGTTGCCGGCGGCTGTAGTGGCAGACGAACGCGACGAGATTGTCGTGCTGGAAAGCGCGTTCGCGCAAATGGCGGCGCGTATCGGCGAGCAATGGCGCGAGTTGGGACGGCAGGATCGCGAACGCCGCGAGATGGTCGCCAATATCTCGCATGACCTGCGCACGCCGCTCGCGTCGCTGCATGGTTATCTGGAAACGCTGACGCTCAAGTCGGAGTCCCTTGCCGCCGCCGAGCGCCGCCGCTATCTGTCCATCGCGCTGGCGCAGAGCACCAAGGTCGGTCATCTCGCGCAGTCGCTGTTCGAACTGGCTCGGCTCGAACATGGCATGGTCGCGCTCGAGCGCGAAGTCTTTTCACTGCCGGATCTTCTTCAGGACGTGTTCGAAAAGTTCGAGTTGCCCGCCCAGTCGCGTAGCGTGCAGCTGAATGCACACCTCGCGCCGCGGCTGCCCAGTGTCACGGGCGATCTCGGCATGATCGAACGAGTGCTCACCAATCTGCTCGACAACGCGATCCGTCATACGCCGCCGCAGGGCGCCGTGAACGTCACGCTCGGCAACGTGGACGAAGAGGGCGGACGGGTCTGCATCACGGTCAGCGACACCGGACCCGGCATTCCTCCCGACATGCGGGATGCGCTGTTCCAGCGGCCATTCACGTCTGGCGGAACACATCGGGGCGGTCTGGGCCTGCTCATCGTGCAGCGCATGCTGCAACTCAATGGCAGCCAGATCCGCTTGATCGATACCGGCCCGCACGGCACCACGTTTCGCTTCGATCTGCCGGCGGCCAGCGCGCGCATGCGGGAAGACCCGGCGCCGGCGCGGCCGGCATAAAAAAAGCCCGGCATGTGACTGCCGGGCTGAATGGGATGGTCATCACCTCGCCTGTAGCGCCGTTGGGATGCGCATGAAGCGGTGCCCGGTCAGACCATCCGCGTGGACGTGCGGATCTGAAGCGTCGCGCGGTTCGCTCCTCCCGATGCATTGAGACGATTGCTTGCTCGCGCCACAAGAAACGTTTTAGTCTCTTCGCCTTAAACCAGTCTTAAGGAATGCATGGACGGTGCATTGCATTTTTCGGCTTACGCTTTTAACGGCGGTGCTGTAGAGGACCGTCCTGCACGGCAATCGAAGTGAAATCGCGGCCTTAAGCGCGAAAGCAATAAGTGCAAGGCACTTCTCCTTACGGAAAACTCTCCTTGGATTCCCGATGTATGTTTGCTAGCATGTAAGCGAGTTGCAGGCCTCGGACCGCGGCCCTGATGTCAAACAACAGCGGTCAAACAACAGCGTCCCTAGACGTTTTCCATGCCAGGCTGGGCTTCGGCGCGCAGGGCTCTTCTGCGTAAAGCTGTTTCGCATCGTCGATTACTTGCTTGAACTGTTGCTTGCATTGTTCCAGCTCGGGAATCGGGTGGTTATCTATCGGTGCATCACAAGCCGCACGAGTCGCGAAAGTCACGAAGTCACAATAGGGCGACGCTTACGTTCAAACATCGCCGGCATTACACGACACGCTTCAGATCAGCACGGCTTCTTGGCGTTATGCGCAAAGCAGGGCTCGCTTGGATGTGGAATGTCGCGCGTATCTCCTGACGTTGCAGGTGAATTCCAGGGCAATCGGTCATCGTCATTGCAGATCCGGATGAAGGTGAAGTTGTCGCACGCATACGATCCGCTCAACCAGCGGGAGGAAACGTGGAAACGGAACTCAGTCAGCGGCTAGCGAAAGCTTTATGGCGTTGTGCATCGCACGGACACGTGCTGCCCTATCAGCGCTTTCATGCACTCTGCGAGCGAAGCATTCCACTGGCGCAACGCTATGCCGCGCTCGAATCGGCCATCAAGACCCTGGGCGATGTGCGCGAGATCGACTATGGCGTTTTGATGGCGCTCGACAGCGGCCTGCCGGGCGCGGAGTTCTTCCAGCGCTACTTGCGCCATCGTCACAGCGAATACGTACAGCTGATGGGCGACCCGAAATATCACCGGCAGACGCTCGCGCACAAACGCACGCTCGTGGCAGGTGAACGAGACCGGGTGTACGCGCATGCACGCCTTATCGGCGAGGAGCGGGGGCGACAAGCGGCTTGACCTCGCGTGTGACCTTCGAACAGGGCCCTGCGTCTTGCCTCGACGCGGGGCATACGTCGTAGTGCATTGCTCCGCTCAAGCGATCGGAGCGGCCAAGCGCTTTGCTTGTTTTGCGAAGGCCTGCCATCTGCTCCGTGCTCATACCGGACCTTTATCCGGTTCGGTGTTTACCATGATTTCCCAGGCGGACCACGTTACAGCGCTCGCTGTTTCCTCATGCGTCTCACCATGGATTGCCTGACGATGAAACCCATTCGAAAGCCAGGCATCGAAAGGCTTACTGATCTTCATGCGTGAATGAGCGCTGCCAAACACAAGCCCCCGCGTTAAGCGCCATTTGATAGCTTCTTTGGGCACAATTTGCGGACCGAATGTCGTGATAGCGGGAGCGATTCATATAATCGCCTCAATACCTCGCGAACCCGCGACAAGTAAAGCCGGCTGGAATCCATGAGATGGCACTCCTGGATCGCCCGTGATCCGGCTCGACATGCAGCGGGCCAACTTCGCATCCGGGAACGTCGATTGCGCACAAACACCTCCACGGTTGTGTGCGCAGGGACGTTGACGGCCTGACATGTCAAGGCGAGACTTGCCGGCGGGAGACATGCCTGGCCGAATTGCGCGCCACCAGAGACGAGGAAAAGATCTAATGAGACCGGTTGTATTCGGGAATCGCTTCGGATGGCTGCATGCAGGGACTGGCACGCGCGGCGTGCTGCTCTGCAATACATACGGCCACGAATACGTATGGACATACAGCGGCATGCGGCACCTTGCCGATGCCTTGTCCGCGCGCGGCTTGTGGGTGCTGCGCTTCGACTATCGGGGAACGGGTGACTCGGCAGGCGCCGATGGCGCGCCCGACCAGTTCGCTTCGTCCGTCGACGACGTCGAAGCGGCCATCGACTGGTTCAAAGAGACTACGGGTATCGAGCACCTGACCTTGTGCGGCTTTCGCGTCGGCGCGGCATTTGCGCTCGAGGCCGCCTTGCGCAAGCCGGTGGACGATCTGGTGTTGCTCGCTCCGGTGTCGAGCGGGCGCATCTACATGCGCGAGCTGAACATCGTGCGCAAGACCTGGCTGGATCAGCTTGCGCCGCCGTTGCGCGAGATGCAGCAGTCCGCCGAGCCGCTCAACGTGCTGGGTCAGATCTATAGCGACGAATTCAAGCGCTCGCTGGAACAGATCGATCTCGTCGCCAGCGTGAAGCGTGCTGCTGCCGTACCCGCGCGCCGGGCACTCATCATGAATGTGCGGGCGGGCGGCAAGGATCCGTTGCGCGATGCGCTCGCGGAACGCGGCGTTGAAGCCGATGTGACGCCATTCGAAGATCTCCTCGGCTTCATCCAGGAAACGGCCTTCAATGCGTTGCCACTCGCGGCCTTTGAAGAAGCGGTGCAATGGATCACCCGCGACGCCGCGCAGGAGCAGGGCACAGCGTCTGAAGCCGTGATGCAGCAGGAAGCGTGGCCCGACCTGACGATCGAAACGTCAGAAGCGATCGAGCGGCCAGTTTGCATCGGCGAAGAAGGGCTCTTCGGGGTGCTGTGTGAACCGCGCACTGGCCTGTCGCGCGGCTCGGTATTCCTGATCGCCAACACATCGGCAAGCTCACGGGTGGGCGACAGCAGGCTCTCCGTACGCATCGCGCGTGAACTCGCGCGCCGCGGGGTAGCCTCGTTGCGCTTTGACGCGCGCGGCCGCGGCGATAGTCCGGCGGCCTCCGGTATCGTGCAATCGGATACGGCGTTTGGCCGGATCTATAACTCCGTCGCCACCGACGACACCGCCACGGCCGCCCGCTGGCTTTCGCGCCAGGGATACAAGTCGATCTTCTCGTTCGGCGTGTGCTCGGGCGCCTATCACGCGTTGAAGGCCGCGTTGATCGAGGACTCGATCACCGGCGTGGTCACGGTGAATCTGCCGACCTTCAAGAAGCCCGCCGATATCGCGCCCGATGCCTTGCGCCAGTCGACGCGCAATTCGATGGCAGGCTATGCGTTCTCGATGCTCGATCCGCAGAAATGGAAAGCGATCCTGCGCGGTGAAAAAGATCTGAAGCGGGTACTGCGTTTCGTGTCGGGCTACATGATGACGCGCGTACGTTCACGGGTCGTCGATGTCTTGCGGCTCGACCGCCTGACGCAAACGCCGCCCGAACTCGCGACCGAGCCTGGCCCGATGATCCGTGCGCTGGATGCCCGGCACGTCAAGACGGTGCTCATCTACGGCGCCTACGATGCGGGCATGGACCTGATCGCCGCGAACTTCGGCAAGGGCGGCGCGCGCCTGTCGCGCTTTCCGTCCGTGCGCATGGCGGTGTTCTCCGACGCGGATCACTCGCTGTTCATGCCGAGCGGTTCGAGCCAGGTGGTGGCGCTGTGCGAGAGCGTCGTCAAGGAAACGAGGGCGACCGTCGCGGATGCGATGTTTCCCGGGCGAGAGCCGGTCGTGCTCTGATTCCTGACTGTTCTTTTCTTCTTCTGCACCATCCTTCCCCGCGCGAAGCTCCAGCGAGCTTCGCGCGTCTTGCGTATCCTTCCATAGCAGAACCCGCCTGATGCGGCGGCGTTCCTGTTCCATCGAAATCCCTCTCGACGAAGCTCGCGTGTTTGCAGCGTGCGCGAGGCTCGCTTCGCTTCCCAACTCAGGAGTCTGATGATGTCGATCGAAAAGGTCTTATACCGCGCCCATGCCCATGTCACCGGCGGCCGCGATGGACGCGCCAACATCCCTGACAGCAATCTGGATCTGCGCCTGACCACGCCGAAGGAACTCGGCGGAGGCGGCGGTGACGGCACCAATCCCGAACAGTTGTTCGCCGCCGGCTACAGCGCATGCTTCATCGGCGCGATGAAGTTCGTTGCCGCGCGCGACAAGATTGATTTGCCGAAAGACCTGGCTGTCGACGGAAACGTCGGCATTGGTCAGATTCCGAATGGCTTCGGCATTGAAGTAGCGCTGAAGATCTCGCTGCCCGGCATGGATCGCGGCGCCGCTCAGGCGTTGATCGACAAGGCGCATATCGTGTGCCCTTATTCCAATGCGACGCGCAATAACATCGATGTCACATTGACCCTCGCCTGAGGTTGACTCACAGGTCCATTCGGGGCGTTGAGGCAAGGCGCTCATGAGCGGGATGCCGGCCTCGCCCCGATCATCCGGAGGAAGCGATGACGCTAACGCTGACAATCGGGATTGATCACATCGGACTGACCGCGCGCCATCTCGAGGCGACGCGCGATTTCTTCGTTGAATGTCTTGGCTGGAAGGTCGTGGGCGAGAAGCCGGATTACCCGGCGGTATTCGTCTCGGACGGCAGTGCGCTGCTGACGTTATGGCAAGCCAAGGAAGAACCGCCGACAGCCTTTGATCGCCGCAAGAATGTCGGACTTCACCATATTGCCTTGCGCGCCGCAAATGAAGCCGCATTCAACGAGATTCTCGAACGCGTCTCGACGTGGCCGGGAGTGATCGTGGAGTTTCCGCCTGAACTGCTTGGCACCGGACCGAAACGGCACATGATGATTCATGAGCCTGGCGGCATAAGGGTGGAATTTGACTTCGATCCGCGCGTTCAATGAACGTGAAGCAGTCACGTACCGACTGGCCGCTTGAAAGCGGGCCACTTCGAAAAAGAGACGGCCGAACAATCGAGTGAACTCTGCGATTGAACTCGGCCGTCTCCCAAACCATGCCGCTGCAATTCCGCTTCAGCGAATAAAGTCAGCCGATAAGAAACGGCGTACGGTCTTCAGCGGATGCCAGCCATGCCGGTGCACGGCCGCGACCGCTCCATGTGGCGCCGCTTTGCGGGTCACGGTAAAGAGCAGGCTGCGGACCGCGCGGTTGCCCCTTGCCATTGGCTTTGCCTTTCGTCTTCGTGGCGGCGCGCTTTTTGCCCTTGCCTGCGCCCGAGGCCGCGCCTGCTACCGCGAACTTGCTGCGGTCCCGCGCCTTGGCAATCCATGCGGGCGCGCGGCCTCGTCCACTCCACGTGGCACCCGTCTTCGGGTCTTGATAAGCCACGACAGAGGCTTTGCGTGACGAAGCGGCACGTCCTGACTTCTTGCGTGAACCCGCGAATTTCTCGATGTCCGAAATTGTCAGATTATGGCGCGTCATCAGATCATGAATCTTTTGCAGCGCGCTTTCCGATTGCGTGGCAAGTAGCGATTCGGCTTTCGCCTGCAGTGCCTCGATACGTGCCTGAATGTTCTCGAGCGTTGGCATGGACTTTCCTCTATCGATTTGTATTTTCGAACTATGCCATGCGCATGCGTCATACGCTAGAGGCAATAGACTTCGATCGCATGAAAAGAATCATTTAAAGATATAAGAAGCGGACTTGTTAAAGCTTTTGGCAGGCCAACTCGCTGCATCTTTTTTTGCATTCCGTACTTCGCGGCTATCCGGTCCTGGACGGGTCGAAGGTGCATGAAGCAAAGATAAGAAGCGACAAGGCGCGAGTCACCGGCTTTCAACGAGCAAGCGCGTGCTTGACGAAAGCTTGGCAGATCAGGGCTTACCGCATGCGGGACTGACGCCTCGAAAGTTATCGAAGCCAGGTGCCGGCGCCGTGCTGCCGAGATCTTGCCATGGCTGACCGGACAGACCGTGCTTTGTTTCTCTTTGCGGAATTCAGAAACAATCCAGACCCGATTACGCTTGCACGACTATTCGCGAGCCACGCCCCGCCTGTGCCGCTACGCTACATCCGGAGCATCCCGAATACCTCACAATTCATTACGCATCGTTACGGTGTTTAACACCTGAGGAAGCAGACTACGGGAAGAACACAAAGCAAATACGGTAATCATTTAATTGGCAAGGCAAGGCGCAACGCGGCCAATGATTCAAAGTGCAGAGCATCCGCGTGGCACGCGATGGAAATTGCGGTCGAAATAAATCAGGCTATCGCCGTCGCCACGCGCGCGTATCGCCGTCGTTTCGACGAACATCACCGAATGGGAGCCCACTTCCTTGGCTTCCACGATCGTGCCTTGCAGGCTCGCAAGCGCATCGCGCAATACGGGGACACCGTGCGCGCCTTCATCCCATACCGGCAGCGAGAAGCGCTCTTCCATCGTAAGTCTTGTGAGGCCGGCAAAGTGCCGGGCCATTTCCTCGAAGTGACCGGGCAATACATTCACGCACACGTGCCGGTTTCCCGCAAAGGCCGCGTGCATCGAACTCGACCGGTTGATGCAGACCAGCAGCGTGGGCGGGGCATCGGTGACCGAACACACCGCGCTGGCCGTGATGCCGCAGCGTCCATGCGCGCCCGCTGTCGTGATGACGTTCACGGCCGCGCCGAGATGCGCCATGGCCTGGCGGAATTGCTTGCGGACCGGGTCGATTTCATTGCTTGCTGCTCGGCCGGGCTGAGCGGACATGACGCCTCTCCTGTTCGTTTCGTCTTTCCTGTGTGTATAGCAAGCGGCATCCGGGGCGTCCGCGCTGAGCCGCACACATGCGCATGAAGATCCGCGCTTGCTACGATCACGGCATGAAACTCGATCTCTTTGGCATCGACGGTTGCAAGGCGGGATGGTTCGTCGTCCGGCAGCACGCGGGCACCGGCGACATCTCGACCCATGTGATCGATCGCCTCGACCTTCTTATCGACTGGGAACGCGAGCATGCGATCGTCGCCATGGATATTCCGGTCGGTCTGTCGGCCGACGGCGTGCGCGCCTGCGACCGACATGCGCGCCGCCTGCTCGGACGTCCGCGTGCAAGCTCGGTATTTGCACCGCCGACGCGCGCGGCGCTAGCAGCGTGTACTTACGAAGATGCCTGCGCGATCAACCTCGCCGAATGCGGCAAGCGCATTTCCATTCAGGCCTTTCATATCGGCAGGAAGATCAGTGAAGTCGATGCGCTCCTGCATCGCCATGCCGCCGCGCGCTCGCGCCTCTTTGAAGTTCACCCCGAGTTGAGCTTCATGCACCTGTCGATGCAGCATGGCGGCCCCGAGCACGGCTTGCGCGAAAGCAAGGCGCACGCGGCGGGATTCGCGCAGCGTCATGCCTTGCTGGTCAAATGCTTCGGCAGCGCCGTCGATGCCGCGCTGGCCGCGAGGCGTCCCGCGCAGGCATCGCGGGACGACGTGCTCGACGCCTTCGCGGTCTTGTGGAGCGCGCGCCGTATCGCGGCGGGACAGGCGCTGTGCTTGCCCGAACCACCTGACACGGATGCATCCGGCATCCCGATGGCGATCTACTGCTGACCCGTGCTTCTCCGATAGCTCGCCACGTGCAATGCCTTCACGCGCTCGGCGAAGGCTTCGACGGGACCATCGACGGTGATGTCATCGATCACATCCTGGATCGCCAGGGGACGCACGCGGCCGGGCGTCGCACCGAGTTCCGCGCGCCAGCGCGTGAACTGCGCCGCCGACGCCGCATAGACGATGCGCCCCAGCCCAACCCATGCGTGCGCCGCCGAACACATCGGGCAATGTTCGCCGGACGTGTACACCACCGCGCCGCGCCGCTGCGCTTCCGGCAGGTTTTCCGCAGCCCAGCGGGCAATGGCGAACTCGGGATGACGCGTGTGATCGCCGCCGCTCACACGATTGCGGTCCTCGAACAGCACGCGGCCATCGGCTGCCACGAGCATCGAGCCGAACGGTTCGTCGCCGGCATCGAGCGCTTCCTGCGCGAGGTCGATGCAGCGAAGCAAATGGCGCTTGTCGGTATCGTCGATCATGCGAAGTTCTCCCTGAATTAAAGCGTGCAAGCTTAGCGAAACGCGTGCATATGGGCGGTCATGAGTTGCAGCATCTTGTTGGACGCCACTGAAAGCCTTCGTCCGGTGCGCGTGACGAGATGCGCTTCGGCATCGGCGAGAATGGGGTGAGGAATGTCGATGGCGAACAGTTCGCCCGCTTCCATCTCGCTCGTCACGGCAAAGGCGGGCAACACGGTAATGCCCAGTCCCGACTTCACGAACTGCTTGAGAATGGCAATGGAGTTCGTCGTCACCACTGGATCGAGCCGAAGCTTCTCCGCATATTCGATGGCCTGCAGCATCTGCCGCGTGCCGTAGGACGCATGCGTGACGGCCAGCGGAAATTGCGCGAGCTCCTGCACGCTCAGCGACTTGCGATCGCGCCGTGGAAAACGGGCGCCGACGATCGCCATCATCGGCTGGCGCTTGATCGCGCGCGACACCAGCTTCGGTTCCTGCGGCGGATTGTAGACGAGCCCGATCTCGCCCTCGTCCTCGGAGATCTTGCGGATCACGTCATTGGTGCCGCCGAGATCGAGATTCACGTTGATGCCGGGATGCTGCTTGCAAAAGCGCGGCATCGGCCCTGACAGCAGGTCCGAGACGAAGCCCTCGCCGAGCACGATGTTCACATGCCCCGTGCGTAGCCCGCGCAATTCCTGCAGCCGCGAGAGCAAATCGTCGCGATGCGCGAGTTGTTCCCGGAAATATTCGATCACGCACCGGCCCGCCTCGGTCGGCTTCACGCCGCGTGCATGGCGTTCGACCAGCGCGGCGTCCAGCTCCTTTTCCAGCAGGCCGATCTGGCGACTCACTGCCGATGGCGCCACGTTGAGATAGTCGGCGGCCGCGCGGACCGTGCCGCAGCGGACTGACTCGAAGAAATAGACGATGCGGCTGTCGGTGAGATTGTCGGTCATGGCATCCAGGGCTTCAGCGTGATTGCGCGGCACGTGCCGTTCTAAAAATTAGAACACATCCAATATTGGCGCTGATTGGTTATACGGCTTGCCGGGCGGATCATGGCATCCATGCACAACGCGCGGAGCGGCGGGCAGAGGGCTGCCTCGCCAGGCGCCGCGCATCGGAAGGGGATTTCGCGGATGAAGACGGTAGGTGTGATCGGACTCGGCAACATGGGGCGCGGCATGGCGCGCTCGGCGGCGCGCGGCGGGTATCGCGTGCTCGGTTTCGATGCGGCGCCCGGCGTGGCCGCGGCACTCGCCGAAGATGGCGTGGAGGCGCGCGACTCGATCGCGGCCATCGCGGGTGAGGCCGACGTGCTGATTCTCTCGCTGCCGACCTCCGCGGTCGTCGAGGAGGTCGTGCTCGGGAAGGGCGGCGTGGCGTCGGGCGGCAAGGGCGGCCTGATCGTCGTGGATACGACCACCGCCGATCCCGACAGCACCCGCAAGGTGGCGGCGGCGCTCGCGGAATGCCGGATCGGTTTCGTCGATGCGCCCGTCAGCGGCGGCCCGAAAGGCGCCGCGACCGCAACGATGACCATGGTGCTCGGCGGCTCGGACGCGGACGTCGCGGCCGTCGAGCCGATCCTCGCCGTCATCAGCGCGAAGCGCGTGCATGTCGGCCCGGTGGGCGCGGGACACGTGACCAAGATCATCAACAACATGCTGACGGGCGTGCATCTGCTCGCCGCCAGCGAAGCCGTGCGTGCGGCAAAGGGCGCGGGCGTCGACCCGGAGAAACTCGTGGAGGCGCTCAACGGAGGCTCGGGACGCAACAGCGCGACGCTCACCAACTATCCCACCTGGATCTTCAACGACAAGTTCGATTCCGGCTTCACGATGAAGCTCATGCGCAAGGACGTGCGCCTCGCCATGGCGCTGCTCGACAACGTTCATGAGGACGCGCCCATCGCGAAGGAAGCAGGGCGGCTGTGGGCGGCCAGCGAGGCGAGCATTGGCGACGCCGAGGATTTCAACCGCATCGTGCAGTTCATCGAATCGAAGTAAGGGGACTTGACGGACATGGCACACAACGCAGCAGAACAACTTCTCGCGGCCTTCGCGCATTTCTTCCCGAATGCGAAGACCATCGGCTCCTATGTGGGCGGCGAACTGATCGAAGGCGCGGGCGAGCTTATCCAGCTTCACGACGCGGCCACCGGCAAGCCGAGCCTCGCTTATCGCGATGGCGGCGCGGCCGTGGTCGAACAGGCCGCCACGGCCGCCGCGCGTGCGCAGAAGCAATGGTGGGCGCTCACGCACGCCGCGCGCGGCCGGGTGATGTTCGAGATCGCGCGCGAGGTCAGGAAGGAAGCGGAGGCTATCGCGCGGCTCGAATCGCTGGGCTCGGGCAAGCCGATCCGCGATTGCCGCGGCGAAGTGGCGAAGGTCGCCGAGATGTTCGAGTACTACGGCGGCTGGGCCGACAAGTTCTATGGCGACGTCATCCCGGTACCGACCTCGCATCTCAACTACACGCGTCGCGAGCCGGCCGGCACGGTGCTGCAGATCACGCCCTGGAATGCGCCGGTGTTCACCTGCGGCTGGCAGGTTGCGCCCGCCATTTCGATGGGCAATGCGGTGCTGCTGAAGCCTTCCGAACTGACGCCGTTCACCTCGCTCGTGGTGGGCCTGCTGGCCGAGCGCGGCGGTGCGCCGAAGGGGCTCATCAACGTGCTCGCGGGGCTCGGTCACACGGTGGCGCAGGCGGCGATCGCCCACAAGGTGGTGAAGAAGGTAGTGTTCGTCGGTTCGCCGGCGACGGGCGCGCGCATCGCGGAAGCCGCGGCGAAGCGAGTGCTGCCGTGCGTGCTGGAGCTGGGCGGCAAATCGGCCAACATCATTTTCGCGGACGCCGATCTCAAGCGCGCCGCGCTGACCGCACAGGCCGCGATTTTTGCGGGCGCGGGGCAGAGCTGCGTGGCGGGCTCGCGGCTGCTGGTGCAGCGCTCGGTCTATGACGAGTTCGTCGCGATGGTCGCGGCGGGCGCGAAGAAGATCAAGGTGGGCGCGCCGCTCGACGACGCCACCGAAGTCGGCCCCATCAACAACCTCAAGCAGTACGAGCACGTGATGTCGATGATCGGCAAGGGCGTCAGCGCGGGCGCGACGCTCGCGGCGGGCACGGTCGAACGCTCTGATGCGGGCTACTTCGTTCCGCCGACGGTGCTGGCCGGCGTGACGAACGACATGGAAGTCGCGCGCATGGAGATCTTCGGACCCGTGGTCGCGGCCATTCCGTTCGATACGGAAGAGGAAGCCGTTGCCATTGCCAACGACACCGAATTCGGCCTTGCAGGCGCGGTGTGGACCACCGATGTGGGGCGCGCGCATCGCGTGGCGGGACAGGTCGATGCCGGCACCTTCTGGGTCAACGGCTACAAGACCATCAACGTGGCGTCGCCGTTCGGCGGGTACGGGCTCTCGGGGTATGGCCGGTCGAGCGGCGTCGAGGCGCTCTACGAATACACGCAAACGAAAAGCGTGTGGGTGGAAACCGCCAGGGAACCGGCCACGACCTTCGGCTATCTGTGACCTTGCCGCCCACGCCGTGCAAGCGGCACGGGCCAATATGAACGATCAACGACACGGGAGAAGCGCATGCAAAGCACAATGAGCGCGGAAAGCGCACAAGGCAGTGGCCTGAGAACCGCGAAGCTGTTTTTCTATGCGGCAGTGATTCTGCTGATCGCCGAGTTCATTGGTTCGTTCACGTTCAAGATCGGTCCGGGCAAGGTCATCCTGCTGCCGATGATCTGGGCGCTGCTCCTCGGCGCTGCGCTCGGACTCGTCTCCGAACGCTGGAACAGCGAGGCGCGTCTCGACGTGCGCAGCCAGTTCTACGCGGCAGCGATTCTGCAGCCTGCGCTGTTGTTGTTCGTCGCGAAGCTCGGTCTCATGGTGGGCAGTGCGTTGCCCAAGCTCGTGGCGGCCGGCTGGGCACTGGCGTTCCAGGAACTCGGGCACTTCGTCGGCACGATCCTGCTGGGCCTGCCGCTCGCGCTGCTGCTCGGCATCAAGCGCGAGGCAATCGGCGCGACATTCTCCGTGGGACGGGAACCGAGCCTGGCGATCATCGGCGAGAAATACGGCATGGACTCTGCCGAAGGGCGCGGCGTGCTCGCCGAATATCTGACGGGCACCGTGTTCGGCGCGGTGTTCATCGCGATCTTCGCGGGCTTCGTCGCAAGCTTGCATATCTTTCATCCGCTCGCGCTCGCCATGGGATCGGGCGTCGGGTCGGGCAGCATGATGGCGGCCGCCTCCGGCGCGATCGCCGCGCAACAGGACCCGGAAACGGCCAAGTCGGTGCTGACCTTCGCGGCGGCCAGCAATCTGATCACGACGACCATCGGCACCTATTTCACGCTCTTCATCTCGCTGCCGATGGCGGTTTTTGGCTACCGCGTGCTCGAACCGCTGATTGGTCGCAAGACCCGGGCCTCCGACGCGAGCGAGGTCGTCACGGCGGCGCCGCGACTGGGCGACGTGAAGACCGCCGCGCCCGAACTCGGTTACGGCGGCAAGCTGCTCGCGTGGGGCGTGACCGCGGCGATGGCGCTCGTCGCCGACTGGATCACGCACGGCACGACACCGCTGCAAGCCTTGCCGGGCATGGCGATCATGGTGCTGGCGACGATCGTCGGCGACGCCGTCGCGCAGGCCACGGGCCGCAAGATTCCGGCGGTGTGCTGGGTGTCGATCGTCGCGATGTTCCTGACCTCGCCGTGGTGCCCCTGGGGCGCGCAGATCGCGACGCTCAGCGCGCAGAACGATTTCCTCGGCGTGACCACGCCCATGCTGACCTTCGCGGGCCTGTCGATTGCCAAGGACATTCCGGCGTTCAGAAGGCTTGGCTGGCGCATCGTGCTGGTGTCGTTCGTGGCGAATGCGGGAACGTTTCTCGGCGCGGCGCTCGTGGCCCAACTCTTTCATATCTGAGCAGGAAGCCGGGACAGCAAAGGATACGGCAGCGGGCAGAGCGGTATAAAATTGAGACGTCTCTTACCGCGCCTCAAAGCGCCTGCTGCCATGGAAACTCACTCGGGCAAGGAAAGCTCCAGCAAGATCTCGCACCGCATGCTCAACGTGCTCACGGCGCTCGTCGGCCTGGCCACGCTTGCGCTCGGCGTGGCGTGGCTGATCTACACGTGGATCGTCCATCTCGAAGTCCCGTACTTCGCCATTCCGCTGGTGCTCACCGTGCCAGTCATCGTCGCGGTCGCGTTCCGGAATTGCTGGGAGTAAAGAGCGCTGGATCTCGCGTGTACGGTAAGTGCCTGGCGCGAGTGCCAACGAAAAAAAGCACCGCCGCGATGAAGATCGCGGCGGTGCCTTTTTTCGGGAATGTCGTTGGTAGGCTCGATTGGATTCGAACCAACGACCCCCACCATGTCAAGGTGGTGCTCTAACCAACTGAGCTACGAGCCTACAGAAGGCGCGAATTATAGAGGAAGCTTTCGCGTTGTGGGAAGAGCCGCGCAAAAATATTTTCCAGAAACGCGCGGCAGGGCTGCGGAACGGAGCGCTTGAGCCGTTCGTTGATCGAGGGCGCCTTCAACGCGGCGGTTCGATCTTCCAGCCCATTATTGCCTTACGCAATATCGGTATTAAATCCATTGCATTGTCAGCATGTCTGCACGGCCGTATCTTCGTCTCCATTCAAGGAGACATTCATGAAGATTGCATTTCTCGGAGCCGGCGCCCTGGGCTGCGCGATCGGCTCGGCGCTGACGGAAGGCGGCCACGAGACCTGGCTGGTGGACCGGTTTGCCGCGCACGTCGAGGCCATGTCGCGCGACGGCCTGCAAGTGGACGACGAGCGCGGCACGCGTCGCGTCAAGGTGCGCGCCACGATGGATCCGGCGGAAGTCGGCCCGGTCGATGTCGTGATCGTGCTGGTCAAGTCCTTTCACACCGACGCCGCGATGCGCGGCGCGCTCGACCTCGTGGGGCCGGAAACGGTCGTGCTGTCCTTGCAGAACGGCCTGGGTCACGAAGACGTGCTGAGCGGGATTGTCGGCCGTGAGCGCGTGCTTGCCGGGAAGACCTATGTCGGCGGCGTGTTGCGGGCGCCAGGGCATATCCAGTCGGGCGTGACCGGGAAGCTCACGATCATCGGCGAACTGGATGGCCGGATCACGAGCCGCGCACAGGCAATCGCGGAAGCATTCAACAGCGCGGGCCTGACGACCACGGTCAGCGACAACATTCTCGGCACGATGTGGGACAAGCTGCTGATCAACGTGGCGACCGGCGCGATCACGGGCATTACCCGTCTCACGTACGGGCAGCTCTACGACGAGCCCGTGCTGAAGGCGACTTCCATCGCCGCCATCGAGGAAGCGATGGCCGCCGCCAAGGCCGCCGGCGTCAGGCTGTCCATCGAGCAAGCCGAAGATGCCTGGAACATGGCCGCTGAAGGACTCTCGCCGGAATTCAAGACCTCGATGCTGCAAAGCCTCGAAAAGTCCTCGGTCACCGAAATCGACTTCATCAATGGCGCGGTAGTGCGTTGGGGCGAACGCCTCGGCGTGCCGACGCCGGTGAACTCGACGCTCGTTGCCTGCATCAAGGGCATCGAGCGCGCGATGACGGATGGTCAGAAACAAGGAGCCTTGGCATGAGCGTTCCGAAAGCATATCTGGAGCACGTTGCCATCTGGGTGAAGGACATTCACTGGCATATCCGCTTCTTCGAGGACGTCCTCGGCATGACGATGCGCGAGGTCGATGGCACGCGCGAAGAACCACGTCAGTACTGGACCCTGGGCGGTTTGCAATTCATCCACGAGCCGCGCTTCGAAGGACCTGAAGGCCGGCTCGGTCATCTCGGCGTGATGTGCGAAGACCTGGAGGCGGCGCTTGCCGCCGCACAGGCGTTCGGCGTCACTGAAATGCCGCAAGGACGCAACTGGCTGCGTCTGCCCGACGGACTCGCCGTCGAACTCATTCAGGCGAAACCTGCTGCGTGCGTCGCTCAGGCGCTGGCAATCAATCCCCGCGTGGAGGAGTGAGCATGAGCATCATCGAAAAGTACTGGGACGACGCGCAGGAAGGCGACGAATGCGCGAGCCCGACCTACACCGTCACCAAGGCACGCATCCTGGCCTATGCCGACCTCACGGGCGATCACACGCCGGTGCATGTGGACGAGGACTACGCCAACGCGAGCCATTTCGGTTCGATCGTGGCGCACGGCCTGTTCGGATTGTCGATTGCCGATGGCCTCAAGACGCAAAGCGACTATCGCTTCCTGCCCGGCATGTCGCTCGGCTGGACCTGGGACTTCCTGCTGCCGATCAAGGTCAACGACATGCTGCACGTGAAGTTCCGCGTCGGCTCCATGCGGGCGAGCAAGAGCAAGCCGGAGTGGGGCATCGTGGTCCTGCCGTCCGAGCTCATCAATCAGAACGGCGATGTCGTTCAACGCGGCGAACATCGCCTGATGATTCCGCGTCGTCCGGGAGCCAACTGATGCAAGCCCGTCCTCTCGAAGGTATTCGCGTCGTCGATTACAGCCATTTTCTTGCGGGTCCGTATGTGGGCCGCTGTCTCGCGGCACTCGGTGCGGAAGTCATCAAGGTCGAACGTCCGGGCAGCGGTGATGCGGGACGCCAGCACGCCACCATTCTCGACGACCAGCAAAGCGCCTACTTCCTGCAGCTGAACATGGGCAAGCGCGGCGTGAGCGTCAACATGAAGGATCCGCGCGGCAAGGCGTTCATGGAGCGTCTCTGTGATTCGGCGGATGTGTTCATCGAGAACTATCGGCCCGGCGCGCTGGACAAGCTTGGCCTGGGTTATGCCGCGTTGTCCGGGCGTAACCCAGGACTCGTCTATTGCTCGATCTCGGCATACGGACACACCGGACCGGACGCGCATCGTGCGGGCTTCGGACTGATTGCGGAAGCGAAGAGCGGCATCATGCAGATGATCGGCAATCCGGGCGAGCCGCCGCCGCTCATGCGCATCTCGCTCGGCGACATGTACACCGGCATTCACGCGGTGGCCGCGATCAACGCCGCGCTGCTGGGCCGCGTGAAGAGCGGGCGCGGTCAGCATATCGACATGGCGTTGTATGACACGCTGTTCTCCATGCATGAATACGCGGTCCAGTGCTACACCATGCAGGGCGTGGTGCCGGAGCAGACCGGCCACGACATGCCGACTTCCACGCTGTACGGCGTGTTCCGCGCGGCCGATGGCGATCTCGTCATTGCCGCCCAGGTCGACGATTCATGGAAGCGCTTCGCGGCGATCGTCGAGCAGCACGGCGGTCCCGCGGCCTTCGCGTCCGATAGCCGGTTTCACAGCCTGAACGGGCGCAACGCGAACCGTGAAGCGGTGCTTGCGGTCGTGAAGCAGTGGGTGGCCGCGCGTTCGGTCGCGGAGGTTCTGGCGCTGCTCGACAGCGTGGACGTGCCCTGCGCGAAGGTGCAGCGCATCGATGAAGTCGTCGCCGATCCGCAGATCGTCGCGCGCGGCATGGTGATCGAGCAGGAGCATCCGCGCCTGGGCAAGCTGCGTCTGCCGAACCTGCCTTTCCGCTTTTCCGACTGCGATACCTCCATTCGCGAAGTCGGCCCCGATCTCGGGCAACACAATGCGGAAGTCGCGCAATCGCTGGGCTTCAGCGCCGCCGAGATCGACGCGATGCAGACCGACGGCGTGCTGTTTTCGAAAGGACCTGCGTCATGAGCGACTCCTACGCGGTCATCGGCAATCCGATCGGGCACACGAAGTCTCCGCTGATCCACGGGCTCTTCGCGCAGGAGACCGGGCAGGACCTGACTTACGTTGCGATCGAGGGGCCGCCCGAACCGGCGCAGGCTTTCGCCGGGACCGTCAGGAACTTCATTGCAGCCGGTGGCAAGGGCATGAACGTCACCGCGCCCTTCAAGCTGCAAGCGTTCGCCATGGCCGATGAACGCAGCGAACGGGCGACGCTCGCCGGCGCGGTCAACGCGATGAAGTTTCACCACGGGCGCGTCATCGGCGAGAACTTCGACGGCGTCGGGCTCGTGCGCGACATCGAAGTCAATCTGCATCAGCCGATGGCAGGCAAGCGCGTACTGCTGCTCGGCGC
Organism: Caballeronia sp. LZ043; assembly: GCF_031451075.1. Taxonomy (NCBI): domain Bacteria; kingdom Pseudomonadati; phylum Pseudomonadota; class Betaproteobacteria; order Burkholderiales; family Burkholderiaceae; genus Caballeronia; species Caballeronia sp. LZ043. The sequence goes on from NZ_JARUXT010000004.1 coordinate 779,631, forward strand.
AGGCGGCGCGGTGCGCGGCGCGTTGCTGCCATTCATGGCGGCGCGGCCGGCGCAGCTCGTTATCGCCAACCGACATTTGGACAAGGCAACGTCACTCGTCGAACAGCTTGCGTCAGGCGATTCGTTGACAGCATGCGGCTATGCGGAACTGGAGTCGATGGGCCCTTTCGATCTTGTCGTCAATGCCACATCCGCAAGCCTGACCGGGCAGTTGCCGCCTGTTCCTCAGAGCGTCTTCAGCCCCCACGGCACGGCCTATGAACTCGCCTACGGCAAAGGCCTCACGCCTTTCCTGCGGCTCGCGCGCGATGCGGGCGTGCAAGGCATCGCGGATGGCGTCGGCATGCTGGTCGAGCAGGCGGCCGAAGCCTTCACGTGGTGGCGAGGCGTTCGCCCGGAGACGCGCGCGGTCATCGACCGGCTGACCGTTCCGTTGAACTGACGCGTGCGAGGAAACTTCGAATGCAACCTGAAACGTATTGCTATTGCCGCTATGAAGTGGCAGGGCCGTTGCTGACGCTGACCCTCGACCGGCCCGAGGTCCTCAACTCGCTGCATCCCGATGCTCACCGCGAACTGGCCGATGCCTTCGACCGCTACGCCGCCGATCCCGCCTTGCGCGTGGCGATCGTGACTGGCGCGGGCGAGCGGGCGTTTTGTGTCGGCACGGATCTGAAAGCGCTCGATGCAACGGGAGACCACACGAAGCCGTCGACGGGATTCGCGGGCATCACGCATCGCTTCGACTTGTGGAAGCCGCTGATTGCCGCCGTAAACGGCCTGTGCCTCGGCGGCGGCATGGAGATTCTCACGGCATGCGATATCGCGGTCGCGTCCGATCATGCGCAATTCGGCTTGTCGGAACCACGCGTCGGTCTGGCGGCGCTGGGCGGCGGCTTGCTGCAGCGCTTGCCGAGACAGATCGGCATGAAGGACGCCATGGCGCTGGTGCTGACCGGCAAACGCATTTCCGCCGATGAGGCGAGACGCGTCGGGCTGATCAACGAGGTCGTGCCCGCAGCGCAGTTGATGGCCCGGACGCGGGCGCTTGCCGACGACATTCTCGCGTGCGCGCCGCTCGCCATCCAGGCATCGAAGCAGGTCATGTTGATGAGCCTCGCGCAGGCCAGCCTTGCCTCGACCATGCACGAGGACTATCCGCTCGCGCAGCGCATGCTCGCCAGCGACGACGCTCGCGAAGGCCCGAAGGCGTTCGCGGACAAACGCCCGCCGAACTGGACCGGGCACTGATGCATTCATCGAACCGCTCGGAGAAGCGGGCCGTTACCACTTTCCAGGAGATGCACTTGACACCGCAAGAACACGCAATCAACGGCGACCGCGCCGTTCCCATGGAGCACGCCGACGAAAAGCAGATGGCGAACCGCGCGGCACTCAGCAGCATCGCCGGGTCCGCGCTGGAATGGCTGGATTTTGCGGCTTACGGGGCCATTGCCGCCACCGTGTTGCCGCAACTGTTCTTCTCGAAGACCGATCCGACGACCGCATCCCTCGCAGCCTTCGCGACCTTCTCCGTGGGCTTCATCGCGCGTCCGCTCGGAGGGCTGACCTGCGGCTACTTTGGCGATCGAGTCGGCCGCAGGAACATGCTGGTCTTCACGTTTCTGCTGATGGGCATTTGCTCCTTCCTGATCGGCATACTGCCCACTTATGCATCCATTGGCGTGCTCGCGCCGGTTGCGCTGGTCACGCTGCGCTTCATGCAGGGCTTCGCACTCGGCGGCGAGGTCACGGGCAGCCAGTTGCTCACGATGGAACATGCACCGACGGACCGGCGCGGTTTCTACAGTTCCTTCATCGCCATGGGATCGCCGCTCGCACAGGTGCTGGCCAATGCCGTGCTGTTCGGCGTTGCCGCGCTCGTCACGAATGACCAGTTCCTGCAATTCGGCTGGCGCATTCCGTTCCTGTTCAGCTTCCTGCTGGTGGCCATCGGCTTGTTCATCCGGATGCGCATCTCCGAGACGCCCGCGTTCGAAGCGGAGATGAAGAGGAAGCGCACGGGACACTCGCAACCGGCGGGCGGATTTGCAAAGCACGGAGCAACGATCCTGCGCCTCACGTTTGTCTGGGCCGCCGTCTCCATTGCCTACTTCATCGCGACCGTGTTCATCCTTTCGTATGCCACGACGGAGCTCGGTGTATCGAAGCAGACGGCCTTCGCCATTCTGATCGTCGCGCATCTTTGCTCGATGTTCGCGATGGGTCTCGGCGGCGTCTTGTGCGATCGTCTCGGACGCCGTCGCGCCATGCTGGTCGGATCGCGTTCGATGCTGGCCGCCTTCATCGTTTTCTTCCCGCTGATACTGAGCGGACACATCGTCCTGATGGGCGTCGCCATCGTGTTTCTTTTGTGCGCGGCGCAGTTTCATGCCGGCGTACAGCCCGCCTATTTCGCCGAGGCCTTCCCGACCGAGTTCCGCTATCGCGGTTCGGCCGTGGCCTATAACCTTGCCGTGGTCATCGGCAGCAGTGCGCCGTTTGCCGCGACCTTGATCCAGGCCGAGACCGGCGGCGCAACCTGGCCCATCGTTGCGGTGGGCATCGTGTTCAACCTGATTTCCATGTGGGCGATTCACGCGGGCCCGGAAGGCTGGCAGAAGCGCAGCTGATCCGACTCGAAGATATCAACATCAAGCTGGATGAAACGATGAAAACCTTTCTCATGCTGCATGGCATCAACCACAACATGTTCGGCAAGCGGGATCCCGTTCAATACGGAACGGCGACGCTCGAGGATATCGATGCTCAACTGCACCGGCTCGGCCGGGAGCTGGGCGTTGCGGTCGAAAGTTATCAGACGAACAGCGAAGGGGACATGTGCCAACGCATCCATCAGGCTTTCGTCGATCACGTCGATGGCGTGCTCATCAACGCCGGCGCGTGGACGCATTACAGCTACGGCATCCGGGATGCGCTTGCCATCCTGACCGTGCCCGTGATCGAGATTCACATGTCGAATATCCACGCGCGCGAAGCATTCAGGCACAAGTCGGTTTTCGCCGAAGTGGTGAAGGGGCAGATTTGCGGCTTCGGTATCGAAAGCTATTCGCTTGGGCTTCGCGCGGCCGTGTCGGCGGCTTGCTGACACGGCCGGTCCTCACCGTCAGGCCTTCACGCGTATCACGCGTCGGTCCAGGCACGGCGAAGACACGCCGTGCTGTCCCGCATCGATGCGACCGGATCGCCTTCGATGCCGCACTCGCTGCTGAGCAGCCCGTCATAGCCGGCCGCCTTGAGGTGGCCGAAGAACGTCGGATAGTCGTATGATCCCTTTCCCGGATTGAGTCGCCCCGTATCGGCGAGGTGAATATGCGCCAGCGACGGCCCATGTTCGCAAACCCCGCCCGAGCGGTTCCGCCTCTTCGTCCATGTGATAGAAATCCGCGAGCGCACGAACTTCCGGTCGATTCAGCACGTTCACAAGCCGGGCGGCGCCGGCGACGCTGTTGACGAGCGTCGACTCCTTCCGGTTGAGCGTCTCGATGACGAGCGCCGTGCCGCAGCCTCGTAACCCATCGGCGCAGCAGTCCAGCGCGCGCAGGAAATCGTCCTCGGCATGTCCGAGCCCATCTGGAAGCGGCAGCCGCGTGCCTGAACCGAGACAGACTTCAGAAAGGCAGGGAAGGGCTCGGGCCTGCAACCCATCGGAACAACGACGGCGTCTATGCCGGCGTGATCGAACCAGGGGTTGTAGATCATTGGCGCCTTGAAGCTATGCGTTGGAAATTCGATGTGGGCGATGATGGCTGTATTGCCGGTGATCATGCGTGCCTCCGGGCGCTGCTGAAGCGTAAGGAATCAAATGGGGAGAGGATAGGGAACGCGTGGGCTCACGATAAGAGTTTGAACCCGCACGCGCAATGCAATGGTTACAATGAGAGCATTGCGACAGGCAATACCGTGATGAGCCTTTCCGAACTCCCTGACCTGAAACTGCTGCAATTGTTCGACCTGCTGTATGACGTGCGAAGCGTCACACGGGCGGCGGAACAACTCGGCCAGAGCCAGCCCACGGTGAGCATCTGGCTGGGGCGTCTGCGTGAGCATTTGCAGGATCCGCTGTTCGTCCGCACGCCAGGCGGCATGACGCCGACGCCTCAGGCGGATGCATTGATCGGACCGTGCAGGGAAATCCTGGAGTCGCTGCGCCGCTTTGCCGCCTGGGAAATCTCCTTCGATCCCGCCACGGCCAAGCGGCGCTTCCGGATCTGCATGACCGACGCCAGTCACATCACGCTTCTTCCGCGTCTGCTGGCGCATGTTCGGGCCCAGGCTCCCGATATTCGGCTGGAAGCGGCAAGGATCGACGGGAATACGGAACGGGCGCTCGAATCCGGTGAAGCCGATCTTGCGATAGGGCATGTTCCATGGCTTGGAGCCGGCATGTACCAGCAGCAGTTGTACATGCAGGATTGGGTATGCCTCGCCAATCCGCACCATCCTCGCGTGCGCGCCAGGCTGACGCTCAAGCAATATTGCAGCGAAGGGCACGTGATCATCGCGGCCGGCACGGGCGCGCAATTGCTGGAACAAGCGTTGTTACGCGAGGCTATCGAGCGCGATGTCGTGCTGGAACTGCCAGGCATGCTCGGACTGGGATCGATCATCAAGTCGACGGATCTTATCGCTACGTTGCCGCGAAATATCGGCGAGACACTCGCGAGAGTGAATGACATCGCGGTTCATGCGTGTCCCTTTCCGGTGGACAAGTTCGCGGTGCGACAACATTGGCACGCGAAATATCATCATGAGGCGGGCAATCGGTGGCTTCGCTCGGTCGTGGCCGAACTGTTCCTGAGCAGAAGCTAGCCGCCGTCCGGTGGGTTGAAAAAATTCCCGCTGCACCCCGACATGAACGCACAGGCGTGGTGGAGGTCGCGCTCGATTCGACGATGGAAGGCATCGTCATGATGCTGGGCGCCGGCGCGCTGTATTGCATGCTCGCGGTTCTCGGCATGGCGTCACTCAGATCCAGGTCGCAGCGGACCAATGAGTCACGCTTCAATTCTGGCTCGACGAACCGGAGGGCGACTGATTTGTGTGCGCATCCAGGCTGGATCACCCTCGGCCCGACAAGGCTTCGCTCTCTGATGCCATAAAACGCCTACCGATGGTCAGGACACTTGCTTCTCGCGCGAAGCCGTGTTGGAAGTGTCATGCGCGGGCAATGCCATCTACGCTCTGATGGTTGGACAGGCAATGTTTCTGTGCAGTTCTGGTCAATCGCCAGAGGAATCGACAGAAAAGGCCTATCCGATTCGTATGAATGCTTTGTCAACCCGAAATCGCAAAACTGCTGTATTGGTAGAGCCGAGCAGCATCCAGATCAGCTCTCAAAGGGGGAACGACGTGGACAGTGTTCTGGAACCGGTCATTCACGTGGTCGAGGACGACATTTCCTTTCGTCGAGCGCTTACACGCATGTTGTCGTGCTCGGGCTACGTGGTCAGAAATTATGGCTCCGCGGGTGAATTCCTGGTGAGCGCGTCCGATTCGAAAGCGGGATGCATCCTGCTTGACCTCGAACTCGGTGGGCCCGACGGGCTTGAAGTCCAACAGGCCATCCTGCGTCAACATCATGCATTGCCGATCGTCTTCATGAGTGCATACAGCGATGTGCCGCGCACCGTTCGGGCGATGAAATCCGGCGCGATTGACTTTCTCCTCAAGCCATTCGATCGGCAAACGCTGCTGGACGCCATTCAAACTGCGCTTGGTACACACGGGACAGTCCCGGCGCAAGCAGCGAGCGTCGATAAGCCCGCGCTCCTGGATCGCGAGCAGTCTGTCCTCAACGGCATCTTGAAGGGCAAGCGGAACAAGGAAATTGCTGCAGAGCTGAAGTTGTCAGAGCGGACAATCAAGTCCTCTCGAGCAAGCCTGATGCGACAGTTCGGCGCGACGTCCTTGGTCGAGCTCGTCCGTCGCGCCGAGGGCGCTTGATGGCCGGCGGTTGCAGGGTGAACTCAGCGATGTCGCCGCTTTGCAGATCACCGAAATGAACCTGCAGCCTGAGCAGGCTCTGATGAAGGCGCGCTTACACCCAGTGGGCGTCTGTGCCCATGTGGTGCAGGTGCGCCCCGCCTGCACCATTCGACGACGCATTTCCATGCGCAAGACATCGTCACGTTGCGTTCCGAACCTCGTCGTCTGGCTTTCCTTGACCGTCTGCGCGCTGGCGCCGATTGCCGCTCCCGGTGCCGAGCCCGCGCGCGTCGTCTTGCTGACCGGCGCCGATCCGATCCAGCCTGCGGCACTCGTGCAGATCCGGGCGATCCGATCCGTGCTGGAAGCGTCTTCTCCGCGGGGCGCCGAAGTGTTCCTCGATGCCATCGATGGATTTCGCTTTGGCGCGGAGAACATCGCACCCGAATTTCTTGCGCTTTTGCAAAAGAAATACCGGGCTCAGCGCATCGATCTCGTCATCGTTCTGGGAAAACCCGCGGCAGATTTCGCGTTAGCCAACCATGCCCGCATATGGCCAGGCGTACCCGTTTTGCTGTCGAGTGTTCCCCAAGAGTGGTTCACGGGTCGACTCCTTCCGACAGATTTTGCCTATCTGCCTTTTCGCATCGACGCCGCACAGACCCTCGCCGTGGCGGAGCGACTCCAGCCCGATGCGCATCGGCTCATCGTGGTGGGCGGAGTGACGGAGGTCGATACCAGCATGGTCGACAGAGTGGTCAAGGCGGCCGCGACACGTCCACACTGGACCGACGTAGCCGCCTGGATCGGGCTGCCGCCAAGCGAGTTGCAAGCCCGTCTTTCCGCGCTCGATCGCCACACCGCCGTCGTCTACACGACCACGTACCGCGACCGTCTTGGGCATCGCTATTTTCCGGTAAAACTTGTTGCGCCCATGGCTCACGCATCGCGCGCACCCATCTACGCCTGGTATTCGACGTACGTCAATGCCGGAATCACGGCGGGTGCGATGTACGATCTCGAGGAAAACGGCCGCCTGACGGGTGATGCGGCACGCGCGATTCTGCATAACGGAGGGAATTTGAGCGGGCTCTTGTTCCAGCCATTGCTGGCGAGATGCACCGCGGATGTCAGCCAGATCGAACGCTACGGGCTGTCAACGTCCGCGTTGCCGCCCGATTGTATTCTGGTGAATGCGCCCCGCTCGATGTTTCGCGAATATCGTGCGGCCATCCTGAGCCTGTCGAGTGTTCTGGTGATCCAGGCGATCACGATCCTCGCGTTGCTCGCGCAACGTCGCAGCCGACGTCTCGCTGAAGCGGACGCAACTGCGCGGCGCGGTGAACTCGCTCGCGCCGCGCGATTCGCGACCGTGGGCGAGCTGAGTGCATCCATTGCACACGAAGTCGGGCAACCCTTGAGCGCTATTCTGAGTAACGCTGAGGCGGCAGAGTTGCTGGTCGGGGCGGCTCACCTGGATCACAATGAGCTCCAGGAGATCCTGTCCGATATGAAGCGTGATGCGCTGCGTGCCAATGAAGTGGTTCAACGGTTACGCATGCTCTTGCAAAAGCAGACTGTGTCGTTCCATACGATTACCTTGGACGAGGTCATCGAGAGTACCTTGTCGTTGATCAAACCCGAGGCAACGCGCCGAGGAATCGTCCTCGACGTCGATCTGAAGGCGTTCGGTGGCGAGGTCCTGGCCGATGAAGTCCAGCTTCAACAGGTCCTTCTGAACCTGAGTCTGAACGGCATGGATGCCATGGCCGACACGGAGTCCGCACACCGAATCTTGTCCATCAGCACGGTCCTCCTTCCTGAGGGAGTGGAGTTCACCGTGACCGATCGAGGTTCTGGATTCGGTCACGTCTTGAGCGACACGCTTTTCGAGCCGTTCTATACCACCAAGCCGCATGGGATGGGGCTTGGACTATCGATTGTGCGATCCATCGTCGAAGCGCATCAGGGACGCGTGTCAGCGGCACCGGGAGGGCGGGGTGGCTCGGTCTTCTCCATCTGGCTTCCTCGCATAACCCCGGTGCGGCCACGCTTTGCCTCCACGGCATCGTCCGGGAGCAGGACATTGCAGATTCGTCCAGTCATGACGAGCGGGACCGCTGATGGCAGCCGAAAATCATCGTCTTGAGATTGCCGCGACCGAGCGCACGAAGTACAGCCGCTACAGATAGCGAATGACGAGTGCGACCAGCGCATTCATCAAGGTTGAATGACAAGAGCGAGATTGTCGCCGACGGAGCCTTGGCGAACTCCTTCCTGATTCTGGCGAACGCCGAATTTATCGAGCTCATTGTCTCCCGAGATTTCTGGTTGGCCCGGCCCGTCACGGCATGGATGAGGAGTGCTCGGACTACGTTTGAACAACGACTCCCATCGTGAACAAGCGGCTTCGCCTGATGCTTGAGCCTCGTCGGTCCCGCCCAATGCCGGCGCGGCGTGCATTGCCCCAAGGGGCAATGATTTTTGCCCCGAACCCCAATGGTCACGTTCCTTGGTCTGCACAACAATGTGCAGCACACGACCGTGTCCGACGCATGGATGAGACCTTACCGCTTATCGTGATCATTGAGGACGACGCTGGACTTCGGCGCGCGATCGAACGGTTGCTGAGGCTGTCCAAAAGCTTCGATCCGAAGCCGTTCGAGTGTGCGGACAATGCAGACGTTCGACGGCATGCAATGGCCGCGAAATGCCTCATCCTTGACATACAACTGCCGCGACTGTCCGGACCTTCGTTCTATCTGGCGCTTGCGGAACCACGACCGCCCGTGATTTTCATCACGGCTTTTGACGGACCCGCCACGCAGCGGGAGCTCTCTGCAGTCGGGCAATACGCGTTGATCATCAAGCCGTTTCTAGGACAGGACCTGCTGGCGGCGCTCAATACGGCTATGCGCCAGCGGCCGTGACATTGAATATCGACTAGCCATCGAATGATCGCTGGGGGATCTTTCATGCGATTTTCCACAAGACTCACGAGTCTCGCCAAGCCGGTCGTGCGAGCCCCATTCGTTCTCGCCACGGCAGGCCTTCTCGGCCTTGCGATCAATGCGCAGGCGCAGTCCGATACCCAACAGTCGTCCCGTCCGAACATCGTCTTGATTGTTGGCGACGATGTGGGATGGGGTGATCTGGGGGTATATGGCGGCGGGGAAGGGCGTGGAATTCCCACGCCCAACCTCGACAGAATGGCTGATGAAGGCATCACCTTTTTCGACTTCTACGGACAGCCGAGCTGCACGCCGGGCCGTGCAGCCCTTCAGACGGGGCGCAACCCCAACCGCAGCGGCATGACCACTGTCGCGTTCCAGGGACAGGGCGGCGGCTTGCCGCATGCGGAGTGGACGCTTGCTTCAGTGCTGAAGCTCGCTCACTACAATACGTATTTCACCGGCAAGTGGCATTTGGGCGAAGCCGATTACGCGCTCCCCAACGCACAAGGCTATGACGACATGAAGTACGTGGGGCTTTACCACCTCAACGCGTACACCTACGCGGATCCGAAGTGGTTCCCTGAAATGGACCAGCCTACCCGCGACATGTTTACCAAGGTGACAACCGGGATGCTGTCAGCCAAGGCCGGCGAGAAGGCGCACGAAGATTTCAAGCTCAACGGCCAATATCAGAATGAACCTGACAAACGGATCGTCGGCATCCCGTTTGTGGATCGGTACATCGAGAAGGCCGCGCTCGACGATATCGACGAGGCCGCTCAAAAGGGGCAGCCGTTCTTCATCAACGTGAATTTCATGAAGGTCCATCAGCCCAACCTTCCGGACCCGGACTACATCGGCAAATCCCTCTCGAAATCCAAGTATGCGGATTCACTCGTCGAACTCGATGCGCGAGTCGGCCACATCCTGGACAAACTCCGCGAGAAGGGGCTGGACAAGAACACGCTCGTTTTCTTCACCACCGACAACGGTGCGTGGCAGGACGTTTATCCCGATGCGGGCTACACGCCGTTCCGCGGGACGAAGGGCACGGATCGTGAAGGCGGGACCCGCGTGCCCGCTATTGCCTGGTGGCCGGGCAAGATCAAGCCGCACTCGCGAAACTACGACATCCTGGGAGGCCTCGATTGCATGGCGACCTTCGCCGCCATTGCGGGCGTCGAGCTACCGAAAAACGATCGCGATGGCAAGCCGATCATCTTCGATAGCTATGACATGTCGCCCGTCCTGTTCGGCACGGGAAAGAGCAAGCGTAATGCATGGTTTTACTTTACCGAGAACGAGTTGACGCCGGGAGCCGTGCGCGTCGGCCAATTCAAGGCGGTGTTCAACCTCCGCGGCGATGCGGGTGTGAAGACCGGTGGCCTCGCGGTCGATTCGAATCTTGGATGGAAGGGACCCGAGAGTTACGTGGCGACCGTTCCACAGGTTTTCGATCTGTATCAGGATCCGCAGGAGCGCTACGACATCTTCATGAACAACTACACGGAGCATACCTGGACGCTTCCCGCGCTGAGTGGGGCGGTGAAGGAAGAAATGCAGACGTACGTGAAGTTTCCGCCGAGGAAGGCTCAGAGCGAGGCATACTCGGGTCCGATCACGTTGAGCGCGTATGAACGTTTCAAGTATGTTCGTGATGAATTGCAGAAGAATGGCTTCGAAATTCCGCTCCCGACGGGAAACTGATTGACAGATCGTGTGCGCTGGCCGACAGGCGTCGGCCAGCCGTGCGAACGTGCTTGATCTCTGCGGAGGTGTCGGAAAATGCGTCTCGTCAACCACTCAATGCCGCCAAGTAGCGTGTCACGCGGCCTGTTGCGCTTCGTGGTTGCCCTGTGCGTGACGCTGACATCGTGTGCCAGTCAAGACCCTGCAACGCAGCCCGCAGCCGGTTTCGACCAACCAGTCGCAAGCGCGGATGCATCCGCAGGCCCACTGCCTTCCTGGCGCAACGGTGCTGCACGCTCGGCCATTCTGGATTTCGTATCTGATGTCACTCGTGAAGGGAGCGCGACCTATGTTGCCCCCGAAGCGCGCATCGCTGTATTCGACAATGACGGCACTCTGTGGAGCGAGCAACCGGCGCCGTTTCAGCTGTTGTTCATGATCGATCAGTTGAAAGCGGCAGCGCCTCAGCACCCGGAATGGCAGCGCAGCCCCGCTTACAAGGCTTTGATGACGCACGATTCAAGCGCGCTCGGACAAAACAAACGTGCATTGCTTCAGTTGCTCTCCGTCGCCAACAGCGGCATGAGCACGGACGACTACGATCGCGCGATTCGCCATTGGCTGGCGCAGGCACGACATCCCACGCTGAATCGGCCCTACACCGCGCTCGTCTATCAACCGCAGCTCGAACTGCTTCAATTGCTCAAGGCAAACGGCTTTACCGTGTGGATCGTATCGGGCGGCACGGCTGACTTCATGCGGGTGTGGGTGACTCAGGCCTACGGCATTCCGCCAGAGCACGTCGTTGGTACGCAGGAAAAGCTCAGCTATGCCGTACGCGACGGCAAGCCGGTGTTGATGCGTGAGCCCGGTTTCGATTTCATCGACGACGGTCCAGGAAAGCCCGTCGGGATTTTTCGCGCGATCGGTCGTCGTCCGATTCTGGCGGTCGGAAACTCCGACGGTGACCGCGAAATGCTGGAATACACGGCCGGCGGGCCCGGTAAAACGCTCGCGCTGCTCATTCATCATGACGACGCCGAGCGCGAGTTCGCCTACGACCGCGCATCGCCTACTGCCAGGCTAGACACCGCTTGGGACGAGGCCATGACACGCGGGTGGGTTGTCGTCAGCATGAAGCAGGATTGGCAGATGGTTTACCCCGCGCCGAAGCCCTGATTCGTCTTGCAGAGAGTTCATATGCTCCCCATCGACCACAGCACATCGGAGTATCCGATAAAGTTTGTTGCCAAGCGTCCCGCAGGGGAGCCCGTCGCGCCGCGGCAGAAAGGCCGCTTCCACGCGATGGCCAAGCCGATCGGATCCACTTGCAATATCGATTGCAGCTACTGCTATTACCTGTACAAGGAACATCTGCTTCAGCAGCATCGGGGCCGTCGCATGGAATCCTCGATGCTCGAGCGCTACATTCGCCAGTACATCGAGGCCCAGAATGGCGATGAGGTTATTTTCTCCTGGCAAGGCGGTGAGCCGACCATGCTTGGTCTCGATTTTTTTCGCAACATAGTGGCGCTGCAGACTAAATACCTTCCGCAAGGGAGACGCATCTCGAACGACCTTCAGACCAACGGAACACTGCTTGACGACGACTGGTGCCGGTTCCTCAAGCAACATGATTTCCTGGTGGGCATCAGCATCGATGGACCGAGAGAGCTTCATGACGCGTTTCGTCGGGACAGAAAGGGGCAGCCGACGTTCGACAAGGTCATGCGTGGAATATCACTCCTGAAGGCTCACGGTATCAGCTTCAACACGCTCACTGTCGTCAACCGCGTGAACGCCAGGCGGCCACTGGATGTTTATCGGTTTCTGCGCAAGGAGGTCGGGTCGACATACATCCAGTTGATTCCCTGCGTCGAGCCGAAGGAATTTCACACGGTAGCGCCGCAACACTGGGCCGACGACACGATGCCGATCATCGGGAGTAATGCCGCGCGTCCCGGACACAGCGATTCGGTCGTCACCGACTGGTCGGTCGATCCCGACGACTGGGGCTATTTTCTGTCGCGAACATTCGATGAGTGGAGCAAGAAGGACGTCGGACGCGTGCTCGTCAACATCTTCGAAACCGCTGTCGTGCAGACGGCGGGACGGCCAGCACAGACCTGCGTATCAGCTGAGTTTTGCGGCAAAGCACTGGCCATCGAGCATGATGGTGAAGTCTATTCTTGCGATCATTACGTTTATCCGGAGTGGTCCCTTGGAAACATTGCGCGCACACACTTGGGGGAAATGGCATTTTCTTCCCAGCAGCAACGATTCGGCTTTGCGAAACGGGATTCGCTGCCCGCCTTCTGCCGACAGTGCAAGCATCTGAAACTGTGCTGGGGAGAGTGTCCGAAGAACCGCTTCGTGCGGAGCCCGGACGGCGAACCGGGCTTGAATTATCTGTGCTCAGGATTACGTCGTTTTTACGATCATGCTGGCCCGGTGCTCAGGAAACTCGCAATGCAAATGGCTTAGGATCGGGCCGTGGACGCGTTCGTCGATCACCCGGAGGTTCTCTTCCTCATCTTGCTCGTGCTGCGGGTCGCAGCGGTGGCCTTTGGCGCTTATTGCCTCAGGGCGCATGGTCCCATTGCCAGACGCCGATCGTGAGGACTTCAATGTCGTTCAAACCGCCATGCCCACCTTTAATTTTACATAACACAAATTAGAGGAAGATTTGATGTGTCACGGCTTTTTAGATGGAATGGTCGCCTCCCGCCTTAGCGGTCGGTATGGCGCAGCAGGCTCGTCCGCAGATCGTGTGACATTGCTAATTGCGGCACGACAGCCGCCCAGGAGAATCCAGATGGAACCCATGACCATTGCCATCGATCTGGCCAAGCGCGTTTTCCAGATTCACTACGTCGATCCTGTGACCGGCGCGATCTACAGCAAGGCGCTGAAACGCGCGCAACTCGTGCCGTTCTTCGCCAACCGGCCTGCGAGCCGTGTCGTCATCGAAGCTTGCGGCAGCGCTCACTACTGGGCCCGAGCACTTGCGCGGCTCGGTCACGATGTGCGGCTCATCGCGGCGCAGTTCGTGCGACCGTTTGTGAAGTCGAACAAAAATGATGCGGCCGACGCCGCAGCGATCTGGGAGGCCGCTCAGCGCCCTGGTATGAGATTCGTGGCAGTCAAGACCGAGGATCAGCAGGCCATGTTGTCGCTACATCGGATACGCCAACAACTGGTTCGCATCCGCGTCATGCAAATCAATCAGCTTCGCGGATTGCTGTATGAATTCGGCGTTGTTCTCCCACAAGGTCGCCGGCCATCGATTGAGGCTGCGAAGGCGGCGCTGGCCTCTCTGGGCAATCAACTCCCCGCGATGCTAACGGATAGTCTGCAAGATCAGCTCTCGCGACTCAGTGCGCTCGACGAGCAGATCGCACGGCTCGAACAACGCATTACCGATTGGCGGCGCAACGATGACGCATGCCTTCGCATCTCGGAGATTCCCGGCGTTGGCGTACTTACCGCGACAGCGGCGGTATCAGTCATTGGACAAGCAAGTTCGTTCCGGTCCGGGCGCGAGTTCGCCGCCTATCTCGGTCTGGTGCCGCGACAGAACAGTTCCGGTGGCAGGACGAAGCTCGGTGGCATCAGCAAGCGCGGTGACGTGTATCTGCGAACGCTACTGATCCACGGTGCGCGATCGGTTATCTCGAGCTCCAGACATTTACCTGAACGATTGCGTCTGCTGCTCACCCGACGTCCAACTAACGTCGTAGCAGTTGCACTCGCCAACAAGATGGCACGAACGATCTGGGCGCTGCTGGCGTACGGACGAACATATCAAGCCTCACCAACGCAGTAAGCAAGCTACGCAAGTTTAGAACCTATCCACGGTTGCACAGGTAGATTGAACGATGGCAAGACAGGTTGGACCGCGCAAAGGCAAGCCTGAGACATTACTCGGACATCAAGTCCGCTTTTTAGATTAGGACCTTTGCGGCGAAATCCATCGGGGCCGGCGGGCACGTCCCGCGATCGAGTCCGGATATAAGTCCGCAACCACCCTCCTCGCCACGCACAATTACCTTGCAAATGGGAGGCGACCATATAAGTAATGTCGGGTTTGGGCTCATTAGAAATGTCCGGTTTTGCCCTGTAAGGCGCACGCTGACGATGGCGCGTCTTCCAGGGGCTCACCATGAACGAGCGTGGTTTCATCACGGCGACTATGCACGAACTCGAACGTATCAAAGTGATCGAGGCGGTCTGT
>NZ_JARUXT010000004.1:801021-850208 GCF_031451075.1 Caballeronia sp. LZ043
TTCGCGGACCAATCAGGGAATGGCGCCACGGCCCAAAGAACGCAAGGTGGGCACGCGCACGCAGCGCGAACTGACCCTGGAGCGACTCAACGCGGCTGTGTTGGGTTGCGCCGAAGAGCGGGCAGCCGCGGTGGGGAGATAATGATCTAAAGAGATTGGCAAGGCTTAAACCCTGACATTTCTAATGAGCCAGACATCGGACATTTGTATTTAGCCGTGACATTTGATGCCGCAGCAAAGTTGGCAATGCCGTCATGTCATGAATCACGCCATCATCGATACCCGCGCATCTTGATCTTGGAACAGCGAAACGACGGCATCGCCGCCGCGTTGCTTTCGACCATGCGCTCGTCACTGCCCAGTCAATTGCCAGTTGAGGACCGGATGCGTAGCGCCAACCGGCAACGCCCACGCGCCGCCCAAGCTGAAGTCATACCCGCTGAGACTGCCCGGTTGACTCATCTGCGCCGTGGTCAGGCCGTTGGCATTCGACACCGGAGTGCCCGTGTTCATGAACACGCCATTCGCTTGCTGTGTCCCTTGCGCGTCCCAATACACGTTCGCTGCAATCGCGCCCTCGTTGGAGGCCGCGATCCCGGCAGTCCGTGCGCCCACCGTTCCAACGGGAATCACTGCGCCGGTCGCGAAGGACTCGCTGATGACGCCGCTCGGACCATTGCCGTTCACCAGACCGCCCGCGCCGGGAGCATTAACGCCGCCGAAAGCGCCGCTGACGGCCGCAGTGGAATACGACCGGAGGATCGAGCCACCGTTGTATTGGACAAGGCCGCCAGCCGAATAACCCGTCACGGTGCCCGTAGAAAACGACTGCACGATGGTGCCGTAGTTCGACACCGCAAGACCGCCCGAGTTACCTGCATCTCCCACATCGGCACTGCTTGACGAGCGTTCGATCAGACCAAGATTGACGCCCACAAGGCCGCCGTTCTCGTTGTAATTGCTTCCCCCGACGCGACCGCTCGACGTTGCGTAAGCGATCGTGGCGAACTTTTCACCGGCGAGCATGCCCAAGGCAGCATCGGTTGAGCTTGCATTGGTGGATGAGCCGGACACGTTGACGTTCCGCACCACGCCATTCGTGCCGATCACAGCGAACAACCCGCCGAACACGCACTGACAGACAGGCGAGATAACCGTGCTCACCGCATCGACGTTCACCGAATGACCGAAGCCGTCGAACTGCCCTGTAAACGGCGTTTGATCAGAGGCGATCGGACTGATCGTGCCGGCCGAGAAGTCTTTGCCGAGCGCATAGTTACCCGACACATCGCTTGATACCTTCTGCAAGTCCGCTGTGTTGTTCACGAGCTTGTACGCCGTGATGTGCGTCACATCGCCTCTGTAGCGCTGCGGGGTCCATTGTGCGTTCGATAGCAACGTGCCCGGCGTATAGCTGCCGTTCATGTCGTACAGCGCGCTGACCAGCCCTGTGCTCTTCGACCAGTCGATCTTGCCCGCGTTGTTCACGCTGCCGCCGTTATCGACGCCATGCATGTCCGCACGCAGTGTGAGATCGCCCGAACCGCCCTGGTTCGCGATCGTCGCGCCACGGTTGATGGTCACGCCATGACCCGCATCGGGCACGAGCGCTGCATCGCCCTTCCATTCGATGTCGCTGCGCACCGTGCGTGGGGTTGCGCACATAGACCAATGTGCCAAAAGCATGGGCATGCGTGTCCGGATGTCGCGGTCTTGCAGCCACCCGCGCGCATAAAAAAACGCGCGGCATCCCGAAGAACACCGCGCGCAACCTTGCACCCTGGTGCGACCGCTGCTCTCGCTTAACGCGGCGCGCCCGTCTCGATCGCGTGGACAAACTGCCGCAGCACCCCGCCCGATGCATCCGTCACCGCCCAGAACGTCATCCCGTCGTGACTCCAGCGTGCGAGCGCATAGCCATCGTCGGACTGCGTGACGACCGGCTGGAAGTCCTTGTCGGCGGTCTTGCTCTTGCCATCGCCCTTGTGCTCGGGAAACACATACACGTCGATCGGATGCTTCAGATACCGGTACACCACCACCGCCACCGGACGATGATCGATGTAATCCAGCCTGCCGCCGACCAGCGCGAATCCCGGTCCGGCCGGATCGATCACCGGCGGCGCGTAGTCGATACGCCCGTTGAACCACGGCTTCACCGTGTGCTTGTCGCTGGACAGCACGTCGATAGGACGATCCGACATCAGCGCGCGCACGTGGCTCGACACGATCTCCTGCGCCATCGGCGATCCGGTCGCGACGCCCGACATCAGCGGCAACGCCTGGAACCACAGCATCGCGCCGAGCACGAGCGCCGAGAGCGTCGCGCCGGCGAACGCGCCGCCGAAGAACGGCCAGGGCGCGGCGAACGCATTGCCGACCCAGCCCCGGCTCGCCCGATGCACAGGCGCGCGTTCACGCTCTGCCTCGAAAGCCTCTTCCCGCACCCGCGCCAGCACCTGCGTGCGCAAATGCACCGGTGCGCGCTGGTACAGCGAACCGTCGGCGAGCCTCGTATCCAGCGAGGCGGTGTCGTTATTTTCCATTTCCCGACTCCTCTGATTGACCCGGTGCGGCACGGCGCACGAGCCGCACGCTCGGCCGGTCTTGCCCACCCTGGGCCGCGCGTACCGCTCCCGCCAGCATCTTGCGGCCGCGCGCGAGCCGCGACATCACCGTGCCGATCGGCACGCCCGTCACAGATGCGACTTCCTTGTAACTCATGTCTTCCAGTTCCCGTAACACCAGCACCTCGCGAAAGGCCACCGGCAGCGCCTCCAGCGCGCGCTGCACCAGGTGAATCTCGTCGCGGCGCACGGCCAGCGTCTCGGGATCGGCGCCCCCTTCCTCCGACCAGCCCGGCAACGCCTCGTCGCCGCCCAGTTCTTCGTCGTAAGGCGTCGCGTCGGCCGTCTGCACCCGTCGACGCCACTCCGTGAACCAGGTATTGCGCACGATCGCCAGCAGCCACGCACGCGCGTTCGCCTCGGCGCCGCCGTCGAATCCGCCAAAGAAACGAAAGGCGCGGAGATACGCTTCCTGCACCACGTCGTCGGCATCGCTTGCATTGCCGGACAACCAGCGCGCGAGGTTGTAGGCCGCATCCAGATGCGGCATCACGGTCGCCTCGAAACGCGCCCGCATGGCCACCGCAGCCTGCGGGTCCGCGTGCTCGCCGCGTCCGGCCTTGTCCTGTCTCGACCTGCCTTGCCACATCGCGCGGTCTCCTTTCGCTGCCACGTTCGGCAAACTGCCCCAGGCGGCGCGGCCAGACTGCTTCCCGCGCCCTCCCTCACCGTTACGCATGCCGTCCGGGTTTTATTCCCGTCTCCAGTCCGCTTCTACAACAAATAAAAAGGGAATAACAGGCCATCCACGCCGGTTCGATGGACGGATGCCGCAGCAACGTCCGCACACCGGGCGCCACGCTCAGGCCTCGTCCCCTGCACCGGGCCGCCAGGGGCACGCGATCCCACAAAAGGGAGCGCACCTGCCCCAGGAAACACGACCCACATCGACACCAAGGAACCGCCATGAAAACGGATAGCCTCGCTCAGGATCAGCACCCACACGAAGAACTCGACGATCACGGCAAGCACCGCCGCACCGCCCTGTCGTGCATGGCATGGGCGGGCGCCGGCGTGATCTGGACCGTGAGCGGCGGCGTGCCCGTTTCGCGCCTGATCTCGTCCGCGCAAGCCGCCGAGACGACCAGCGGCTTCAGTTTCGTGCAGATCAGCGACAGCCATATCGGCTTCAACAAGGATCCGAACACCGAGCCGACCAGCACGCTCGAAGAAGCCGTGAAGCGCGTGAGCGCCATGAAGAAACAGCCGGCCTTCATGATCCATACCGGCGACATCACGCATCTGTCGAAGCCCGCGCAATTCGATACGGCGACGCAGATCATCGGCGCCGCCGGCATGGATGTGCACTATGTGCCCGGCGAACACGACGTATTGGTCGAAGACGGCAATCCGTTCTTCGACCGCTTCTCGGCGCAATACGGCCGCGGCAGCAACCGTCACTGGTACAGCTTCGACCAGGGCGGCGTGCATTTCATCGGCTTGACTAACGTGATCGACCTGAAGGGCGGCGGCCTCGGCTTTCTCGGCGATGCGCAACTCGCCTGGCTCAAGGCGGATCTGCAGGGCAAGTCGAGCAGCACGCCGATCGTCGTGTTCGCGCACATCCCGCTGTGGGCGCTGTATCCGGAATGGGGCTGGGGCACCGACGACAGCGCGCAGGCGCTCGCGCTGCTCAAGCGCTTCGGCTCGGTGACCGTGCTGAACGGCCACGTGCATCAGGTCGCACAGAAGGTGGAAGGAGAGATGCGCTTCTATTCGGCGATGTCGACCGCCTTTCCGCAACCCGCGCCGGGCGCGCCGTCGGGACCCGGACCGATGAAGGTGCCGCCGGATCAGTTGCGCAGCATGCTTGGTCTGCGTGAAGTCACCCATGTCGCCGGACGAACCCAGCTTGCGGTCACGGATACGTCGCTCGCGGGGGTGCAGTCATGATCTCCACGACGCTCGCGAACCATGTGTCGCCGTATGTTTCGCCGGCCACGCTCCGGCCGCTCGCCGGCAAGTGCCTGCGCAAAGCGGCTTTTGCGCTGGTCGTGAAGGGCGTGATCGGCATGGTGCCTACAGCCTGTGCCGCGGAACCGGCGCAGAAGCCGATGCCCGCGCCCGCGCAACAGGTAGCGATAGCCGCCGCGCCGACCATTTCCATCGACAACTTCGCGTTCAGCCAGCCCAGCATCACGGTGCCGGTCGGGACCACGGTCACCTGGGTGAATCACGACGACATGCTGCATACCGTCGCGGACGAGGGCAAGACTTTCAAGTCGGATCCGCTCGACAGCGGCGAACACTTCTCGCACGTATTCGACAAGCCCGGCATCTACAAGTACTTCTGCTCGCTGCATCCGCACATGACCGGGACGGTCGTCGTGCAATGAGCGCCGATGCGAAGGTGTGCCTGTTCAACCGCGCGCCTTTGCAATCGCGCTCAGGTTGCCCTCGCCGAAACCGTGATGGCCGCGCCGCTCGACGATCTCGAAGAACATGTCGCCGGGCCGGCGCTCGGCGAAGGTCTGCAGGAACAGCTGCGGCGTGCCGTCGGCAAGGATCTCGCCATCGACGAGAATGCCGCGCGAACGCAGCGCCTCGATGTCGAGGCCATGACCGGGCAGACGTTCGTCGATCTCGTCGTAATAGCGCGGCGGCGGCTGGAGGAAACGCACGCCGCGCGCGAGCAGGCTGTCGACGGAAGCGAAGATGTCCGCCGATGCCAGCGCGATATGCTGCACGCCCTCGCCTTCGTGGTCCGGCAGGTACTGCTGCATCAGGTCCGTGCGATAGGTGCCTTCCTCATACACCGGAATGCGGATCGAGCCGCACGGCGACACGATCACGGCCGAGTCCTGCGAGACGTGCCAGTCCGGATGCACCTGATGGATTTCCGCGAAGTGCAGCACTTCGCGATAGAAGTCGAGCCATTCCTGAATGCGCCCCGCACCGACTGTCTGGGTGAAGTGATCGACGTCGAGCAGGCCGGTGCTGTCCGCGGCGGGGCTTGCGTCCGGAATCGGCCGGAAGTCGATGTCGTAGATGGAACTCTCGCCGCTGTTCTTGCCCGGCCAGTGGTCCACGAAGTAGATATGCGAGTCGCCGATGCCCTGAATGGCTGGAATCGCCAGTTCGTTCGGGCCGATCTTCTCGCCCTCGAAGTCCCACGCGCCGTATTCCAGCGCGCGCTCGTGCGCGACCTGCGCATCCAGCACGCGAATACCGATGGCGGCAATGCCCACTCCGTGCGATTCCGCGAAGCGCGAGGCGAACGAATCCGGTTCGGCGTTCAGCAGGAAGTTCATGCTGCCCTGGCGAAACAGCGTCACCGCCTTGCTGACATGCCGCGCCACGGGTACGAAGCCGAGCCGGCCGAACAGCGCGGCGAGCCCCTCCGGATCAGGGCTCGAAAACTCGACGAACTCCAGTCCCGCAATGCCGAGCGGATTGTCGTCCGGACGGGATTCGGACGTCGCGCGGGCGGGAGAAACGGAGTCGGGCTGTGTCATCAGCATTACCTCAAAATTGTACGATCTGGTTCACCGACGCAAAGCTACCACGACCGGCCGCCTCCGCGCGACCCGGCGATGTCCCCGCCGGGCCGGAATGCTTGCGCCTAGAGTAGCGGCAGCGGGTTCGCCGTGTCAAAGCCGGAGCCGCCCGACGCGCTCCGGCCCTGCCCGGCTGTCCGTCGCCGTCGCGGTCGTCGTTTTCAGGCGGCGAGACGCTGCGCGCTCATCGACGGGCGCCGTGTTTGCGGCGGGAACACGTTCCAGGTGCCGTCGTCGTGACGGAAGAAGATGATCGCGAGCGGGCCGCCCGGATGCTGCGCCTCGATGCAGACATAGCGCGCGCCGGTCGCCTGCGAACGGCACAGGCGCACGACCCGTGCCGGATGCGCGGAAGTCGGCGCGAGCCACTTGTCGACGGCCCAGTGCAGCGAGTTGGCGGCGCTTTGCATGACGGTCTCCTCGGGTTCAAGGTTCAGCATTCGGCGCGTCGAGCGCCAATCAGGCGGCGAGCGCCGCATCCATGCGGCGGATGCGTCGGGCGGCGATATAGGCGCGGCACAGTCCGCTCACGGCACGGACCGCCGCGCGCGGATGTGCGAGGCAGGCCTGCACCTGACGGCTGCGCGCGCGGCCGTCGAGGCACCACGTGACGAAGTGCTCGCAGTTGTTGGTCAGCAGGTGATAGCGGTCTTCGCCGATGCGGCTGCGCGCGCGGCGCACCGCTTCCATGCCGACGAAGGTGGCGGCCGGGTTCTGGCGCATCGTGACTTCATGGCCGGCTGCGAACTGTTCGACGGTCACTTCCTCGACCGGCCCGCGATGCAGCGACTTGGCGAAGCCGGCGTAGTGGATGACCATGCCGTTGCCGGCATAGATGCCGTGATGGTCGTAGCCGGAACGCCGTGTGACGAGTTCGGTGCCCAGAGCGGGTTCGTCTTCCTGCGCGAAGGCTTGCGCCTGATTCACTTCGATTTGTTCTTGGGTTGACATGGCTGGCTCCGAGGCTGTTCGGCTTGGCGTCATGTGTTTGTGTGACGCCGGGTTGCCAGCTCTTTTGCATCTTCCTTGCCAGTGTTTCTATGTCGTTGATTTTCATATGGTTCCGCCAGTTTTACCCCATGTGACGGTCGGCGGATGTAGGATCGAGGCCAACAGTTCTCAGGCGTGTCTGTCGGGTCCGTAGTGCCATTTGCTCGCCTGCTTCGTGAAGCGCTTTGGAGCGTATCGAGCGCGCGTCGGAGAAGGTGTTGGCGAGATACAGTCGAGTCTGTACACGGTGTTGGCGCCGTGCCGACTGTTCGCCTGAGTCTGCGAAGCAGAAGTTGTCAGGGACCCAGCCGCTCACGCCCGCCCGTTATGGCGACCCATTTTTCGAACGGCTATGGCGCGCATTCCGGCACGGCCTTTGCATTGATCTCGCGCGTCCCTTCAGGCCATTCCGGAGAACTGCCATGGGCATCCTCACCATCACCGATCTCGCCTACGACAAGGAACTCGATCAGGCGGCGATGTCGGCCATCAGCGGCGGCGGCGGTGCTCCCTGGGTCTACGGCTGGATCACGCCGTACGTGGACCGGGGATCGGGCGGCGGCGGAGTGGGCGGCGCGGCCGTGAATGTCTTCGATGTCACGAACAACATCTACGAGGTGACGAACAACGTCACCAACAACACGACGAACGTCGGCCAGATGGTCAACCAGTTCCAGAGCACCACCGTCAGCAACACGGGCAACGGGGCGACGCTGACGGTCAATCCCGACTCGGTCGCCGGGAATCGCGCGGGCTGAGCGGTGCACATCCGCCGTTCGCTGCGGCGCATGTTGGGAGACAATGACCGCGATCGCTCGCAGTCTCCGCCCGCCGCCGCGCCACCCCGAATTCCGGAGGTTGCCATGACCTTCCCCAGCGAGTTTCGATGGACTTCCGCCGCCCGCAGCGACACCGGCTGCGTGCGGCAGATCAACGAGGACGCTCTGCTCGATGCCCCGGCGCGCGGCGTGTGGGCCGTCGCCGACGGCATGGGCGGCCATGCGGTCGGCGATCTCGCGAGCCGCATGGTCATCGAGAGTCTGGCGAAGGTGAAAGGCGCAAGCGGCCTCACTAGCGTGCTGGCCGATGCACGCGCGAGGCTTCTGCGCGTGAACGAACAACTGCGGGCGGAGGCGGCGCGGCGACAGGTCTCGCGAATCGGCAGCACGGTGGTCTTGCTGATCGCACGCGATCGCGCCTGCGGCTACCTGTGGGCCGGCGACAGCCGGATCTATCTGCTGCGGCGGGGCAATCTCGTGCAGCTGACGCGCGACCACAGCCATGTGGAAGAACTGAAGGCGCGCGGGCAATTGACGGCCGAGGAAGCGCTGCACCATCCGGCGCAGCATCTGATCACGCGCGCGGTGGGCGCGCTGGACGTGCTGGAGCTCGACGAGAACACGCTCGAACTGCGCGACGGCGACACCTTCCTGCTATGCAGCGATGGTCTGTCGAACGAGGTGAGCGAAGCGGAAATGGCGAGCGAGCTGGCTCCCGGCGATTGCGATAGGGCGGCGCAAAGGCTGCTCGAGATCGCGTTGTCACGCGGCGGGCGCGACAACATCTCCGTGGTGGTCGCGCATGCCGAGGATCTGATGGCGTCGGACAAGACGCAGGTGAATCCGGGGGTTTGATTGATAGGGGTGGCGCCGAGGTCCATGCGCTCCGCATCCGATCACCCCGCCCTTCACCCCTCCGCCTCCCGGCTCTTCTGCGCCGCCAGCCGGAACTCCTTCGAATGCAGCCCGTGCTTCTTCAGCAGCATCTGCAGATGCGAGCGGTTCATCTCATAGCGCCGCGCCAGTTCCGCCACTGTCCCGCCGGTCTCCTTCAAACCGCGTTCGAGAAACGCACGCTCGGCTTCATCGCTCGCCACGCGTTTCGCTTCCGCGAGCGAACTCGCCGTCACGATGCCATTGCCGTTCGCCGAGGCATCGTTCATGGCCAGCGAAAGCGACGACTTCGGCCGGATATCCACCGGCAGATGTTCGAGGTCCGCCATGTCGGTGGCGAGGCACGTCAGCCGGTACACCACGTTGCGCAGCTCGCGGATGTTGCCGGGGTAATCGTAGTTGCGCAGGAAATCCCGCAGCCGTGGCGACATGCGCACCGGCCGGCGCTTGAGCGTCGCCGCCGCTTCATCGCCGAAGTACTGCAACAGCAAGGCAATCTCGTCGCGCCGTTCGCGCAACGCAGGCAAGGTCAGGTGAATCACGCTCAGACGGTAGAACAGGTCCTCGCGAAAACGCCCTTCGTCGCAGAACTGTCGCAGGTTGCGATTGGTCGCCGCGACGATGCGCGTATCCACCGCAATGGGTTCGTCCGACCCGACGCGCTGAATCTCATGCGCCTCCAGCACGCGCAGCAGCTTGACCTGGCCCGTGAGCGGCAACTCGCCGATTTCATCGAGAAAGATGGTGCCGGTATGCGCGCTCTCGAACTTGCCCTTGCGATCGTTGGTCGCGCCGGTAAACGCGCCCTTGCGATGCCCGAACAACTCGGACTCCAGCAGATTGTCCGGAATCGCGCCGCAGTTGACCGAGATATAAGGCTTGTCGGCGCGCCCGCCGTTCGCGTGAATCACCTTCGCCATCAGTTCCTTGCCGGTGCCGCTCTCGCCGTCGATCAGGACCGGCAGATCCGTGGGCGCGGCCTTCTCGGCAATCTCCAGCGCTTCGAGCAGCTTCGGATTGTCGCCGAAGGTCCCTTCGAAGATGAAGCTGCGTTCCAGCAAGGCCCGCCTCCGCGCACCCGGCGATAGATCCCGCTTCGGCTCCGCTGCCGCGGCCTGCACGAAGCGCTCCTTGTGCGACATCTGCATGACTTCGTCGCGCAGGGCGCTCGCCTGGCGCAGCAGCTTTTCGATTTCAGGGCGTTCGAGACGCGAGGTCCAGCGCAATGTCGAGCGCAGGATCTCGATCTTCTCGATCAGTCCCGCATACGAGATCGCCGAGGTCGGCGCGCTGGCTTCGCTTTCCGGTTGGTCGAGTATTTTCATGCTGCGCTCAGTTGCTTCTGCACGAGTTGGTAGTACATGCCTTTTCTCGCCACGAGTTCGTCGTGCCTGCCCTGCTCGACGATGCCGCCTTCGTACAGCACGAGAATCTTGTCGGCACGCATGATGGTGGACAGCCGGTGCGCGATGATGACCGCCGTGCGCCCTTTCAATATCTCCTGCATGTTGCCGAGGATGTTGCTCTCCGACTGCGTATCGAGCGCGGACGTGGCTTCATCGAACACCAGCAGGCGCGGGTCGTGATACAGCGCCCGCGCGATGCACAGCCGCTGAATCTGTCCGCCCGAAAGCCCCACGCCGCGCTCGCCCACCACCTGCTCGTAACCGAGCGGCATCTTCACGATGAACGCGTGAGCGTCGGCCATCTTCGCGACTTCCTCGATGCGCCTGCGGTCCGGCGCTTCATCGCCGCTCGCGATGTTGTCGGCAATCGTTCCCGAGAACAGCAGGTTGCTCTGCATCACATAGCCGATCTGCGCGCGATAGAAACCCTTGTCGACCACATTGATGTCATAGCCGTCCACCGTCATCTTGCCTTCGCTCGGCCCGTAGAAGCCGACCAGCAGTTTCGCGAGCGTCGTCTTGCCCGAGCCGCTGCGCCCGACCACCGCAATCAGCTCGCCCGGCTTGATGTCGAAGCTGATGTTCTCCAGCACGTAGGGCGTCTCGCCGTCGCCATAACGGAAGTACACGCCCTTGAAGCTGATGTCGCCCTGCAGGTCGGGCAGCATCACGCGCTGCTGCATGTCCTCGGGTTTCTGCTCCGGCTCGATGTCGAGCACATCGCCCAGCCGTTCCATGGCGACGCCGGCATCGTTGAGCAGGCTCCACAGGTTGATGAGCCCCATCAGCGGCGCGAGCACGCTGCCCATGAACGCGTTGAACGCAATCAGCTGGCCAATGGTCAGCTCGCGCGCCAGCACCAGGTTCGCGCCCACCCACAGCACGCCGATGGTCGTTGCCGCGTTCAGCAACTGGCTGCACAGCCCCACGGCGATATTGAAACGCTGCGACCTGTACTGCACCTCCAGCGACTTCGCATACTTCTTCTCCCACTTGAGCCGCACCGCGCGCTCGATCCCCATCCCCTTCACGGTCTCGACCCCGCCGAGCGCTTCCATCAGATAGGAACGCGCGTCGGTGCCTGCCGAAAAGGTCTCGCGCGCGTTCTGCTTGATGCGCGGCGTGGCGAGCACGGTGAGCGCTGTCATCGGGATCACGAATGCGATCAGCAACAAGGTCAGCTTCACGTTGTAGAGGAACATGATCGTGAAGTAGATGAAGATCATCAGCAGGTTCAGCACGGTCGTGACCGTGGATTCCGTGAGGAACGCGCGGATGGTCAGGTTCTCCTGAAAGCGCGCGAACACGTCGCCGGTCTTGCGCTTGGCAAAGAAGCCGAAGGGCAGCGAGAACGTATGCTTGAAGAACTGCGACATCATCGCGAAGTCCATGTTGCGCACCATGAAGTTCGCGAGATAGGCGCGGATGGTGGACATCAGCTGCGTGAACAGACTGGAGATGATGAGCCCGGCAATCAGCACATGCAGCAGCCCGACGTTCTGGTGCACGATCACGCCGTCGAGAATGTTCTGGATGATGAGCGGCGGAATCACGCCCAGCACCTGGATCACGAAGGTGGCGAGAAACAGGTGCAGCAGGATCTTCTTGTAGGGCTTCAGATAGCCGACGAAGCGCAGCCACGGCGAACGCGACACCGCCTTCTGCGCGAGATCCTGACCCGGCGTGAAGAGCAGGCAGGTGCCGCTCCAGCCGCGTTCGAACTCGCCTACCGTCATCTTCCTGAAGCCGAGCGCCGGATCCGCGACCCACACGTTGTCCTTGGAGACGCCGTAGATGATGATGTAGTGATAGCCCTCCCAGTGCGCGATGAACGGCATCTCGAAGCCGCGCAGCGATTCGAACGTGCATTGCACGCCGCGCGCGGTGAAGCCGAGCGACTCGCCCGCGCGCGCGAGCGAATCGAGCGTCGCGCCGGAGGTCGTCACATTGGCGAGTTCACGCAGCTTGCCGAGCGTCATGTTGATGCCGTAGTGGCGGCAGATCATCGCGAGACACGCCGCGCCGCAATCCATCTCCTCCGCCTGTTCCACCCACGCGAAGCGCTTGAGGACGCGTTCGCCCATTTCGGGGCGCGTGTGCAGGTCGAGCATCGCGGGCAGGCGGCGGCGTTCGGCCATCTTCTTCTGCCGCTGCATTTCGCGCTCGGTGAAGCGGATGCGTTCCTCCAGCACCTCGCGCAGCTTCACATTGCGCTCGATGATGAAATGCACCGTCTTCTCGGGAATCACGAGCAGGCGTGTATCGGTGTTCGCGATCGCCGAAGCCATCTGCTCCTGGCGCATCACGCAGGCTTTCTCGCCGAAGATCTCGCCTGGACCGAGCGTCGCGAGCACATGCTGCTGGCCGCCTTCCTCGCGCACGATGCGCACTTCGCCCTGACGCACGACATAGAGCCGCCGGTCGTCGCGCGAATCCTGCTTGAGGATCTCCTTGCCTTCGGCCACGCGCTTGACGCCCACGCTGCGCACGCACTCTTCCAGTTCGGCCTTGTTGAGCTTGGTGCGCAAGTCGAACAGCTTGGCGACGAAGCCGCCCGCCGAATTGATCGCGACATAACTCGTCACGAAGGCGAGCGCGGCGGGATTCTTCGCGATGACCACTTCGATCGCGGCGCGCGGAATGAACAGCAACTCGGTCTTGCCCGACGAGCGCACCGACGATTCATGGCGGTAGTCGCGCAGCATCGCGATATCGGCGAAGGTCTCGCGCTCCTTCCTGACCCCCATGCTGATTTCCTTGCCATGCTCCTCGGTGAAGATGCGCACCGAGCCCGCCTTGACAATATAGAGGCCATTGGCGGCGTCGCCGGCATTGCACACGGTCTCGCCGAAACCGAAGCGGCGCGAGCTCGCCTGAGCGGCGAGTTCGTCGATTTCTTCGCGCGAAAACGGCGAGAGTATCTCCACCGACGAGAGGAACTCGGCGGGTGAATCGAGGCTCGATGGCGCGTCCATGTCGTGTCGCTTGCTCGGTGGGCTTCGGAGGTCTTCAGCGTGCTTCGATCACATGTTCCTGCGCCCGCAGCGACATCCATTCCTCGCGCAGCAGGCGGCGGATTTCAGCGGTCACGTCGTCGTCGAGCTGCGCGGAATACTTGGCGGTCACCGCGAAGATTTCATATGAGGTGCCGTCGGCGGAGACGAACGGCCCAAGCAGATCGCCGACTTCGGCGTTGAACACCTTCGCCTCGATTTCCGGCTTCAACTGCCCGCGCATCACGCGGCCGACCCGCCCGCCTTCGTCGCGCGTATCGGCCAGCGAATGCTCGCGCGCCATCTCGGCGAAGCTGTCGGGATCGTCGTTGAGATAGGAGATCATCTCCTTCGCGCTGCCTTCGGTGTCCAGCAGGATGTGACTCACTTCGATGCTGTCGAAGCGCGGCGAATTCAACTGGAAGTATTCCTCGACCTCACGCGCGGTGCCCACGCGGTCCAGCATCTTTTCCTGATAAAGCGAGTCCGTGATGAACACCTCGAACTCGTCGAGGCTCACATGCAGCGCATCGAGATAGTTGTTCATGTCCGCCGCGCGATGCAGTCCGCGAATGCGGCGGAACTGGTCCGCGCGGTTCTGGATTTCCTCGTCGCTGACTTCCACGCCGGTCTTGCGCGCCGCGCGCACCGTCAGCTTGTCGCGCACCAGTTGCTCGATGAGGCCGTCGAACTGGCCGCTCAGCTTCAGTGACCTGAGAAACTCGCCGACGTCGACCACTTCGTCGTCGATACGCACAATCGCCGTCATGTTCTTCTCCGTCTGGATGTGTGTCGATCTGGTGATGAGCCTGCCCCTGCACCTACCCCGCCACGTTGCGGAACGGATCGAGCCCGAGGTCGATCAAGCGCCGCTCGCGCACGACGATCTCCGCGTTCGCCGTCATCCCGTAGCGCAGCGGATAACGCGTATCGGCAACCTGGTAATAGTCGCGGTCGAGCGTCACGCGTCCTTCATACACCGGCTGCTTGGAAGTCGGACTCGGTTTCGTCGCGGGTGAGATGAACGCGAGCGTGCCGTCGATCACCCCGTAACGCTGATACGGAAACGCATTGAACTTGAGCTTCACGCGCTGCCCTTCGCGCAGGAACGCCCGGTCGTGTTCCGCGATCTCGATCTTCAGCACCGGCTTGGCATTCGCCGGCGCGATGCCGCCTATCGGCGTGTTCGCCTGGATCTTGTCGCCGGGCTGGGTGGACGTGACATCGGTGATGACGCCCGACACCGGCGCGAGGATCAGCAGGAAATTGTCCTTGTCGATGTTCTCGAACTTGATGCGCGCGGCGGCATCCGCCACCAGCCGCGCGGTCTGTAGTTGCAGACGCAACTTGTCTTCGGTACTCGCGACCTCGCGCATCGCCGCCTCATATTGAAGCCGCAGGCTGGTCGCTTCCTGGCCGCTGGTTTCCAGTTGCCGCTTTGCCTGCGTGAAGTCGTGGCTCAAACGGAAGTCGAGTTCCGCGAGCCGCGATTGCTCGACGCGATACGCGCCGTCCGCTTCGAGATAGGCATTGCGCTTCTGGTCCACCTGCGTCTGCGCGATGCCGCCGCCGCCCGGCAGCGCGAACAGGCGCTGGAAGCGGTCGAGCTCGACCTTGGCGGCATCGCGGGCGCGGCGGGCATTTTCCAGCGTGCTGCGCGCTTCCTGCAACTGCGCCTTCTGGCCTTCCGCGAGCTTGCTCGTACCTTCGGAGACGCGCTGCTGATGCTGATGCTCCTCGACATCCATCTGATCCTTGAGCGCCGCGATGCGCCGCTCCATCAGCAGTTTCTTTTCCGGGAACTGCTTCCATTCACGCTCGGCGTCATCGAGCTTCAGTTGCGCTTCGAGCGCGTTGGAGGCCGCCTCGATCGCGCCCCGGGCATTGAGACGCGCGATCACGTCGTCCTTGCGCACCGGCTGACCTTCCGCGATATACAGATCGGCGAGTTCCCCGTCGATGGGCGCATAGAAGCGCCGCACCTCGGATTCCGGCGCGAGCGTGCCCTGCGCCGACACCATCACGTCCGCATGGCCGACGAACGACCAGATCAGCCCGGAGCCGATCAGCGCGACCATTGCGAAGACCAGCGCCTGCGTGAACCTGAGCGGCTCCGCGGTGAGGATCGAAATGCCTTCCACGCCGTGATCCCCGAGCGCTTCGGACAAGGGCTTAAGGTGTGCGTCTCGCTTCACTGGTCGCGCCTCCGCCGGAATTCGTCATGGCGCCTTGCGCGCCGCCGATCAGTCCGAGCTTCGTATTCAGCAATCCGGGTTCGAGCACCATGCGCAGATCCTGCAGCGAGCGGCGCTGCAAATCCGCTTCGGTGTCGATCTCGCGCGCCAGCGTGCTCCACTTCGCGCTTGCGGCGTCGGCCTTCACCTGCCTGAAGATGCGCATGCCGCGCGTGGCGGCGTCTTCCGCGTCGGACAGCAGCTTCGCCTGGGCACGGAAGGTGTCGGACACGTTGGCCTCAAGACGCTGCGATCCGCCAATGCCGCCGTTCGTCCGGTACTGCTGCCACGACGTCTGCGCCTGCGCCATGAGCGACTGCGCGCGGGCCGTCGCGCGGTCCTTCAGCGAGACTACTTCCGGCGCGACGGTCTTCACGTAGTACGCGTCGCTGTCGAAGTCGAGCGTCTCGTAGAACGAGAGCAATGCCTCTTCATAGTTCTTCGTGCCGCGCGCCTTCTGCACGTCGGCAAACTGTGCGGCGACGGCCTTCTTGTGGGCCAGTTCCTTTTGCACGGTCGCGGACCATGCGCCCTGCGGCAACTGTTGCAGCGCGTCGATCGCCTGGGCGCTCTTGCCCTGGTTCCATGCGTCCGCCAAGGCGGCATACTGCGTCAGCACCGGCTGCTGCGGCAACTGACCCGCGCTCATCTGGCGCAGCTTCTCCTGGAACGGCGGCGTCGAGAAATTCGCCTTCTTCAACGCAGCCGCGAGCGGCGCAAGGCTCGCGCCGTTCAGGCCGCGACGCACGGCGCCGAAGGCATCGAGATCGGCGCGCACGCGATCGAGGCCCGCAAGGCGCGGATACTTGTCCGCATAGTCCTTGAGCGTCGCGTCGATGGCATCGAGATCGTCCTGTCCGAGACTCTTCACGATGCTCGCATCCAGCCGGTCGATAGCCGAGAGATACACGGAATCGTCGCTTTGCAGTTTGCGCAGGTGACTAAGCGCCAGCCCATACGGCTCGCGGAACTCCGGCACATAGCCCGCGATGCGGTCCAGGTCGCGCTGATGTCCGCTTGCATCGGCGTCCCAGTGCTTCAGGATCGCGTCGATGCGCGGCTCGTCGGCATAGATGCGGATGGGCGCATCGGCGCCGCCGCGGCCCATCACGAACGCCTCCAGCTTGCCGATCCAGGCCAGTTCGTCGAGCAGCGAACGCACGTCCGCATTGTGTTCGCCGAGCGTCCTCATCTGCGCGATGATCGCGTCCGCGTCCTTGAAATCGCCTTTCTTCAGTGCAGCGAGCCAGCGCGGCACGTTCGACTTGAGTACGGCCTCCGTGTTGATCGCCGTGTAATGCAGGTCCTGCGGATGGGCCTTCAGATACGTGTCCGTTGCGGCGGCCGCCGCGCCGTAGTCGCCCTCCGCCATCAGCGACTTGACGTGCCGCTCGGACGAGCCGCTATAGAACAGCGCCGCGCCGCCCGCGACGAACACGGCCAGTACGCCTGCCACCACCATGCGCGTGCGCCGCGCCGCGGAACGGTCATCGCTCGCGAGCGCCCGACGCAGCTCCCCGACGAACAGCACAGCCTTGCTCCGTTTCGCCTGATGCGTGTCCGGGCGCTTTTCTTCAGCGACGCCGGGTTGCGCGTCCACGTTGATTTCGTCTTCGCGCGCGGCCGCCTGGTCCACGCAGAAGATGTCGAGGAACGAATGCGCCGAGCCGACGAAAGTCGTCTTGTCGCTGTCGAACGCTTCTTCGGGAGCGACCTGTGCCTGCGGGCTCGCCGACAAGGCGATTTCCGTGAGCGTCGACTCGCCTTCGTCGCCGTGCAGGCGCACCGTGTACGCGAAGTGCGAGCCGCCGAACGCGACACTGTCGCCATCCTTCAGTTCGAGCGCCGACGCGCCGAGCCGTTCGCCGTTGACGAAGGTGCCGTTGGTGCTGCCGAGATCCTCGACGAACGGCGCGCCGCCCTTGATGAACACATGCGCGTGCCGCCGCGACACATAGTTCACCTGATGCGGATAGCGCTCGCGGAAACGCGCGAAGTGATCGTCTGTCTTGCTGACGAGAAACGGAAACTGCACCAGTTCGATGATCTGCAAACCGAGATCATCGCGTTGCGGCACGAAGGTGACGCCGACCGGTCTCGCCTGGCCCGCGCCGCGTGCGCGCGGGGCGAACTGCACGCGATACGACAGCCGGCTGCCGAACGAAACGATGTCTCCAATGTGCACGCGCGCGGGTGTTTCGCGCACGGGCGTGCCGTTGACGGCGGTGCCGTTCTTGCTGCCGAGATCGGCGATATAGACAAAGCCGTGCTCAATGAAAATGCGTGCGTGGCGGCGCGACAGCTGCGCCACGGCTTCGGGCGGACTTGCATCGAACGGCGCTTCGGCACGGCCGATCGGGAACAGGTTTTCGTCGATGCGGATTTCCGTCAGATGGTCGGCATCGCGGCCGAGCTCCGGGTTCGGCAGCGGCTTCAGGATGACATCGAACGCCTCGCCGACACTCGGCGGCGGTTCCGCGACGGGATAGCCTTGAGCCATGTCCATGTCACACGCTGCGTCCAGCCGCTGCGGCCGACGCGTTATGGGAACGCCCGTCGACGCCGGGTACATGGACAAGTTGAGCCGCACCGGAGGCTGCAGCAACGGGTTCCGGCGGCTGTTGAAAGTTTAAGTCACGCATCGTCGTAGTCAATCGTGCGGTACCGGTGTAATCGATCATGAGCGGTCGTGAGCAATCCTGCATGGATTACTTCATATGAAACATCGCCACGGCACATGGGCCGAAGCGATGCTTACTTCATCGCGTCCTTGCTGGCGCTCTGCACGTCGACCGTCGGCCAGCCGCCGCCCAGCGCCTTGTAGAGCGTCACCGTATCGGACAGGATCTGCTGATGATTCGCCAGCAGGGCCAGTTGCGCGGCCAGCAACGTACGTTCGGTCTCGAATACCTGCAGCTGCGAGATCACGCCTTCCTTCAACTGCGCGTCGATCTGCGCGGCCACGACCGACAACTGATCCACTTCCTGCTGAAGCTCGCCACGCTGTTTCATGTGCGAATCGAGATTGACCAGCGCGTTCTCCACTTCCTCGAACGCGCCCATCACCGTGCTTCGATACTGCTGTTCGAACACCGTGGTCTGTGCTTCGGTGGTCTTCACGCGGGCACGCACGCTCGGGTCGAGCAGCGGGATGTTGATGCTCGGCAAAAAGCTGAACGTGAAGGTCTTGAGCAGGTCCGTGAGCGCGAAGCTCGCCGTGCCGCCGCGTCCCGTCAGGCTGATGGTCGGCAGTTGCGCCAGCTTCGCCTGGCCGACGAGGTCGTACGCTTCCAGCACGCGGTATTCGGCCGCGATCAGATCAGGACGGCGCGACAGCAGTTGCGAGGGCAAACCCGAGGGCACTGGCGGCGCCTGCACGCGCTTCTGAAGCTGGCCTTCGGGCACCTTGAAATTGCCGGCCGGCACGCCGATCAATGTCGCGAGCGCGTTGTCGCCGAGATCGCGCGAGCGCTTGATTTCGAGCAGATCGCGCGTCAGCCGGTTGAGTTCGGCGCGCTGCGTCAGGACCTGCGTATGCGGCACGAGGCCGTTTTTCTCCATGCCTTCGAAGATCGTCAGGATCTGCTGATTGGTCGCGATGGTTTTCTTCTGCTGGTCGATCTGGTCGTCGAACTGGAGGATCTGGAAGTAGGTCGTCGAAACGGACGAGACGAGTTCGAGATAACCGGCGCGCCAGTCGGCCTCGGTGGCACGGAATTCCGCCTTCTGCGCCTGCACGCCCTTCTCCACCGCGCCCCAGATGTCGATGTCCCAGTTCACCTGCGTCGCGACGTTATAGGTCTTCAAGAACTTCTGGCCGGTGGTCTTTTCGAAGGCCGCGCCCGCGCCGAGGTCCATCGACGGCAAGGCGCCGGCGCGCGCTTCGCCGATCTGCGCGCCCGCTACCTGGATGCGCGCGGCGAGCACCTTGATGTCGACGTTGCCCTTGATGGCCTGCTCCACGAGCGAATCGAGATACGGATCCTTGAACTGCTTCCACCAGTCGGGCTGGATGGTGTCGGATGCGGCGACGGCCGGTGCGTCGATTTTGGTGAATGCGGTCTTCTCGGGCGTGTCGGGGCGCTGGTAGGTGGGCACTTTCACGTCGATGCAACCGGACAGCAGCGCGGCGACGCTGAGCCCGGCGGCCGTCAACCAGCGACGAACCGATCGCACGCGCAACGATGGCAACAAGGCTTGCACGATCTCACTCCCGGTGAACGCGCACCGACGGTCGGATGAACAGGTGAGAAGCGCGGCGCCGGCCGCAAGTGACGTCATTCAGTCAATCAAGTAAATCACACGGCGCACCGCGACTCCATACGGGTTATGTCACATGGCGCGCGCGTGTTCTGCGACACGGCGCGCGGCCATGAAGCCCGCTTGCGGGCAGTGTTACGGCAGAGCTCCCCGCGCCCCGCCTTTCCTGCATTGATGCATTGATGCGTTACTGCTGCGACGGCTGTTTCATTCCCGGAAATACTCAGGCGACATCGCCCGGCACGCCGAAATTGAAGTTGGTGATGTTCTTCGCATCCTGTTTGGGCGCGACGTTCGATCGTGCGGCAAGGCCTTCGGCGAAGGCAATGTTGCTGCCGTTTTCGTTCAGCGTCGTCTGCGTCTGGTTGATGAATTGCTGCGGCGTCAGCGACATCGCGAACGCCGAAAGATCCAGGCCCGGGAAAAAGCTTGAAGCAAGCGAAGCGTTGCCGCCGCGTACGGCATTCATCGCACGGCGATCCAGTTCTTCGCTGACGGGAAGATCCTTGATGGTGAGCTTCGTCATGTCGGTTCCCCTTGGATGGGTGGCAGGTTCGAGCGGGTGTCGGCTCGTACCGCTTAAATGCATGGGTCATGCCAGTTGCTTCGCTGCATCGTTTTATCTGCGCTGCGCCTTGTCTGGCCTGGTTTGCATCGATACGGCCGGTGCTGCGCTTCATCATCTTGTGCTCGCCGGAGGCCAACACTTCGGATTCCGTCTGTTGGTCCTTCAGCAACAACCCTCACGATCCACAGACACATTTCTCCCGCCGCACCGGAACGTGCGCCGTTTCATCGGCTGAGGACGGGAAAGGCGCCGCGCGCGGCGGCGCCCGATTCACCTGACGTAGATCGTGATCTTTCTGGAATAAACCGGCGGGTTATGCGGTATGTGCTTGTCGTCGCCCATCAGGAGCTGAAGCGTATGCTTGCCCGGCGGAAGCTCGATCAGGGTTTCGGTTTCGCCGGCGCCGTAGTGCAAGTGATTGCGGTCCGATGGAATCTCCTGATCCATCGGCGGCAAGTCCACGTCGATCAACAAATGATGATGTCCCGTGTTCGGAAACTTGACGCCGCGCGGCGCCACGCCCATGAAGCGCAGACCGAACCAGACCTTGAACGGCTTGCCCGCCGGCAGGGTCTGGCCGTCGTTCGGATAGCCGATGTACGCGTATGCATTGGCCGGCGCGGGCGTCGGGCCGGCCTGCGTGTCCGTGGATGCGACAAGCGCAGTCGCGGTGACAAGCGTGGCCGCCAGCAGGAGAGCGGGCGCGCGAGCGGATCGTTTCTTCATGTCGTATGCCCTCGGCAAGTGTCACGCCTTCACGGTGATGGTGATCTTCTTCGAGTACACGGGCGGGTCGTGCGGAACGTGGTTGTAGTCGCCCATCAGAAGTTGCAGCGTGTGCTTGCCGGGCGGAAGTTCGAGACGCGCGTCGGTTTCGCCCGCACCGTAGTGCAGATGATTGCGGTCCGATGGAATCTCCTGATCGAGCGGCGGCAGGTCGGTATCGACCAGCAAGTGATGATGGCCGACGTTCGGCATGTCGATGCCCTTCGGACACACGCCCATGTTGCGCAAGCCCATCCGCACCCACAGCTTGCCGCCGCTGATCACCGCGCCGTCGGGCGGCCAGATGATGTAGGCCTCGGCGTTCGGCGGCGCGGGCGTGCGGGCACGCGCGGCGGGAAACGACGAATCGGCGACGAGTGCGGCAAGGGAAGCCAGCGCGCCCAGCACGGTTCTTCTCAGCATGTTATGCACGCCTCTCGGGTTGAAAGGGCATGGCGATCAGCCAGGGAATCGCTTCCTGCACGAGCGTACGCACAGGTACGGCCATGCTTGAAGCGCTCGACATCGTCTGCGGTTTTTTTAGATTAGGCCGTAACGTTTAAAAAAGATACGTATGCACGCAGGGCCCCGAATGCCTGATTGCGGAGCCCTTCTTCAGGGGGATGAAGCATCGTATGACTAAGTGCTATCGTTGTTGTTGCTGCACTGGCACGGAAACGCGCTTCGCTTCACGTGACCGGCCCCGGGCGCGGACCTCGCCCGTGCAGTCTTTGCGCAGAAGCGCGCAAGCGGCGCTGCGCCCTACAACTCGAAGCCGGACGCACAGGGTGTGAATATGTGGCGAACTCTTCTCATCGCAAGCATGTTCGTAACGATCGGCGCCGCGCTCGCGCCCGACCACGCGGCGGCGTCGAGCGCATCCGCAGCACCGCTCGCACCGCATCGCGCCGCGCTGGTCATCGGCAATGCGGACTATGAAGGGCATCCGCTGCCAGGCGCCGCGCGCGATGCGGACGATATCGGCACGGCACTCGCCTCGCTCGGCTTCGCGGTCACGCGCGGCATCGATCTGGACGCCGGCGCGCTGCGGCACGCCGTTGATGATTTCGCCAGCCGGCTCGGTCCGCGCGACACGGCGCTTGTTTACTTCGCGGGACACGGCGTTCAAGTGGGCGGCGATGCGCTGCTCCTGCCGCTCGACGCGCGTGCGGCCGCGCCCGCGCAGCTCGTCGAAAAGGGCATGGCGGCGCGGGAGATCGTCGAGCGCATGGCGCGCGCGAGACCCGGCGGCGCGAATCTCGTCGTGCTGGACATGTGTCTTTCAGAGCCGTTCGAAAAGACAGCGCCCGCAGTCTGGCGCCTGCCTGCGCACACGCTCGTCACTTATGGGGCCGCGCCCGGCGAAGAGGCTGGCGAGGGTCCGCACAATGGCCGCTACACGACGGCGTTGCTGCATGCATTGGGCGAGCGCGATGTATTGTCCGCCGCGACGTTCAGCGCGGCGGCCGTGCGGATCGCGCAGCAATCCCATGAGTCGCAGCGGCCATGGATTGCGTCTTCTCTGGAAGAGGGCTTTGTGATTGAAGGAAAACCGGACAACATGCGTGTGACTGCCTCAACCGCCACGCATGCAGCCGAATCCGCCATCGACGAACCCATTCGCACACGCGGCATTCTTCCCAAGGACAGCAACGAGCAATACGAACTGGCGTTCTGGGACTCGATCAAGGACAGCACCTTCCCGAGCGACTATGAGGCGTATTTGAAGGCCTATCCAAACGGCCGCTTCGCGGCGCTCGCGAAAGCGCGCATCG
This sequence comes from Caballeronia sp. LZ043, assembly GCF_031451075.1. Lineage (NCBI taxonomy): Bacteria > Pseudomonadati > Pseudomonadota > Betaproteobacteria > Burkholderiales > Burkholderiaceae > Caballeronia > Caballeronia sp. LZ043. The sequence goes on from NZ_JARUXT010000004.1 coordinate 823,810, forward strand.
AACGGTTGCACGCGGCCGGCAACGCGAAGCCGAGCGTATCGGCGCCTGCTGCGCAGCCCACGGCTCCGTCCGCCGCCACCGCCACGCCCGCCGCGCCTGCGCCCAAGCCGGCGCCTGCCGTCGCCGCGGCTCCCGAGAAGCCGCGTTCGCCTGCCCCTGCCCCCACGCCCCCTACGCCCGCTACGCCCGCCGCGACAGCCGCCGCTGCCACCGCGTCAGCCAAACCCGCCGCGAAGACTGCGGGCGGCGAGATCAAGGACTGTCCGGCCTGCCCGGCCCTGATCGCGATCACGCCCGGCAGCTTCACGATGGGCAGCAACAACGACGATCCCGCTGAGAAGCCGCCGCACAAGGTATCGATCGGGCACGCGTACGCCATCGGCAAGAACGAAGTGACGGTCGAGCAATGGAACGCCTGCGCCGACGCCGGGGCCTGCACGCGCATCGCACCGGATGGCGAAACGGGCGGCGCGCCCGCCGCCAATGCGCCGATGCGCAACGTCAGCTGGGACGATGCGCAGGTGTATGTCAAATGGCTGAGCAAGACGGGCGGCAAGCCGTATCGCCTGCCGACCGAAGCCGAATGGGAATACGCCGCGCGCGGCGGCACGCAGACGGTCTACTGGTGGGGCGACCAGATGAAGAAAGGCAACGCCGACTGCAAGGACTGCGGCGAGCCGTATCGTGCGGATGCGCCGACGCCGGTCGGATCGTTCGCGGCGAATCCCTACGGCCTGCACGACATGAACGGCAGCGTCTGGGAATGGGTAGCCGATTGCTGGCACAGTTCCTACAAGAACGCGCCCGCCGATGGCCGCGCCTGGGACGAACCGTCGTGTTCGGTGCGCGTGATCCGCGGCGGATCGTGGCGGGAAGGCGCGAGCTACATGCAGTCCGCGACGCGCTTCAAGTACAGCGCGAGCGTGCGGCAGTCGCAGAACGGCTTTCGCGTCGTGCGCGAGATGGAATGAGGCGCGCGCTCAGCTTGTCATCCTGACGATGATCTGCTGCCGCGTGTCCCACTCCGTCTTGCGCAGCGCCGGCAGCGCCGTCTGAAAGTCGCCGGGCGAGCAGGCCTGCTTGCCGAAGTCGGCGCCGAGCGTCCACGTGATCCTGATCGTGTGGGTCGCGGGATCGAGCGAATAATGCGCGTGGTACTTGAAGAAGCCGCTCGACAGATCGAGGTTGTCCGGCATGCTCGTGATATGGATGTTCTCCGGCAGCACGATCTGCGCGGTTTCGAGAAAACGCCCGCCGACACAGATATAGGGCTGCGTGCGCGCACGCTCGACGAGCCAGTCGCGCACTTGCGTCGCGATGCCGCCCGACAGACTCGTCAGCGCGGGAAGCGCCGTGGCGCCGTTCGACCAGACGACGTCGTCGAGCGTGCCGCGCTGGGTGGTCGAGAACGGGCCGCTGGTGGCCGCGAGATCGCTCGATGTCAGCACGCCCGTGCCGCGCAGATTCGACTCACGCAACCGGTTCTGCGCGATCTGTTCGCTTCCCGTTGCGTCGACGCGCCCCAGCCTGGTTCGCTCGATGTCCGTCATCACGCCCGCATGTTCGACCCAGTAGGTGTAGTCCGCCGCGCCGTCCGGCTTGACGTCGGTATTCAGACGCGCCTTGCGCTCCGACGCCAACGTCGCGGGCGTGCGCGACAACACCGCGGAGTTGACCAGTAACACCGGCCGGTCCATGTCGGCCGTGGGCAGGAAGCCGAAAGAGACGTCATCGGCCGTGGTGTCGGCATAGAGCTGAAGATCCGGCAGCCAGGTGATCACATGATCGATTGCGCCCGATCCGTAACCCGGCACGGACGGCAGCGTGTACACCGTGCCGAGCCCGGTCAGCGCGGGCTCGCTGTGAATCCCTACTGCTGCAAGCAGCGCGCCGTAAAGCGCAACGTGATCCTTGCAGTCGCCGTAACGGTTAGCGAGCACTTGCGTCACGTGATGCGGATTGGCCGGATTCTCCCCGATGTACACGAAGACGCAGCGGATGTTGTGACGCACCCAGTCATACAGCGTCCTCGCCTTTGCGCGTTCGTCCGGATCGTTGCGGGTCAGTTGGCGCGCGAGTGCCTTGGATGGCTGGATCGTTCGCGGTCGCATCGACAGCGGCTTCGCGATAGCTCGCCGCAAAGCTCGCATAGTCCGGGAAAGTCGAGACTATCAAGCAGTCGTCATACTGCGCACGGCCAACCGAGCCCTGCTCGGCACGCACGAGGTTCTCGCGCCGATAGTCGAATACATAGCGCGTACGGCGATTCGCCGTGACCGGCAGCTCGCGGACGTAGCCACGCGCATCCGCGTACAGAGGCTTGTCGGCGGGCAGGTCGTATTTGAGCTGTTGCTTGAGCACCGGTTGCTGCCCCGGAACCGTAAAGTCATCGAACTCGCCGGGCACCACTGCTTCGGACTGAATCATTCGGTAATGCAGATGCACCGTCCAGCCCACCGTCACCGCCGGGAAAATTACGAGACGCAGCTTCTCGTCGAAGAACATCGGCGCGCCCTCAGGACGTGACTTCTGAAGGTCATCGATCTGGCTGGAGGCAACATCGTGGCGCACGCCGTTTGCATCGAGCGTGTAGGCCTCCAGGATGTCCAGCTTCGACCGGCTCGGGTCATATTCGACATATCGACGTCGCTAACGAGAGTCGAGGGAGAGTCCGTCTGCGCGGCGCTTGCCGAAGCGGCACATACGAAGGCGAGCACACAGGTGCCCATTAGAAGAAGAACTGAGCGGGCCATGTCGGAAATCGCCTCGTGATGCAAAGCACCAAAGCTACACGACCAAGCCGCCTCCGAGCACTTCCATCAGATGAATTCCCCGTTCGATGAAACCGGCCGTTTTATATCACATTGAGATATACTTTCGAACTCGACGCACGCTTGCTCTCGCACCTTCCGCCGGTCAGACAGTGTGTAACCCGCTGACTGACTTCCCCGGAATGCCCGACACGTGTCGCGACTCGCCTTACTCCGCTGGCTGCATGGTTTCCTCCCCGCTCCCGTCGCGCTGCGCTGGAGCGAGCGCCTGCGCGGCGGTCTGGGCGCGCTGCTCGGCATCGCGCTGACGGGCGGCATCGGCCATCTGCTGCCGGGCAATGCCGCCACCATCCCGTATCTGATCGCACCGATGGGCGCCTCCGCCGTGCTGCTGTTCGCGGTGCCGGCGAGCCCGCTGGCGCAGCCGTGGTCGATCATCGGCGGCAATCTGGTGTCGGCGACCGTCGGCGTGAGCTGTGCGCTGCTGATCCACGATCCCGTCGAAGCCGCCGCGCTCGCCGTCGCGCTCGCCATCTGTGCGATGTTCGCGCTGCGCTGCGTGCATCCGCCGTCGGGCGCGGTCGCGCTGACGGCCGTGCTCGGCGGGCCGTCGGTTCACGCGCTCGGCTACGGCTTCGTGCTCGCGCCGGTGGCCATCCAGTCGGCGGCGCTGCTGGGCGCGGCCATCGTGTTCCATGCGCTGACGGGGCATCGCTATCCGCACGGCCATGCCATACCCAAACCCGCAGCCGCGCCGCAGGACGCCGCATCGTTCACGCGCGCGGATCTGAAAGCCGTGCTGGCGCGCCGCAGCGAACTGCTCGACGTCGATCCGGACGATCTCGAAACCCTGCTGCGCGAAACCCAGCTGCAGGCCTATGCGCGCCGCTTCACCGAGTTCCGGTGCGCGGACATCATGTCGCGCACGGTCGTCTCGGTGACGCCGCAGACGAGCGCACAGGAGGCGCTTGCACTGCTCGGACGCCATCGCGTGAAGGCGCTGCCGGTGATCGATGCGGCGCGCCGCGTGTGCGGCATCGTGACCCGCGCGGACCTTGCGCCCGTGCGGCGCGGTGCAAGCTTCCAGGGCCTGCGCAGCGCGCTCGCGCGGGCCATGCGCGGATCTACGGCGGACGCGCCGCGCGTCGCCGCCCTGATGACGACCGAAGTCCGCACCGTGACCTCGAATACCGCCATCGCCGAACTGGTGCCGATGTTCGCCCACTTCGGCCATCACCATATTCCGGTCGTCGATGCGCACGACCGGCTCGCCGGCATGATCACCGAAGCCGACCTGATCGCCGGGCTCTACCAGCAGTCATTCGCAGCCGAGCGCAAGCAGGCCTGATCCAATTCCGTTTTCCCAGACCGTCTCCATGACTCGACCCCGCACGCTCGCCAAACCGGACTTCGAACAGTTGTCCGAATTCCGCTATCAGATGCGGCGCTTCGAACGCTTCTCCGAACACGCCGCGCAGGACGAAGGCATCACGCCGTTGCAGTACCTGCTGCTGCTGCACATCAAGGGCTATCCGGGCCGCGCCTGGGCGACGGTCGGCGAACTGGCCGAACGGCTGCAGTCGCACCATCACGGCGTGGTCGCGCTGGTCACGCGCTGCGAGGCAGCCGGGCTCGTGCGGCGCGCGCCGAGCGCGACGGACCGTCGCCAGGTGCAGGTGCATCTCGAAGCGCGCGGTGAAGAGGTGCTGACGCGCCTCGCCGCGCTGCACCGCGCGGAGCTCAAGTCGCTGCAGGGCGCGTTCCGCGTGCCGCAAATCGATCTTTGATTCATCAGGACATCGGGAGCTCATCTCATGGACCAGCATAAACGCGACTTTTCCGTCAACGACCGCCTGCTGACGATCTGCGGACTGGCCGCTGTCATCGGCGCGATCAGCACGCTCGCGGCCGTCGTGCTGCTCGGGCTGATTCATCTGTTCACCAACCTGTTTTTCTTCGGCACGTTCTCGGTCGCGGAGCACTCGCCGGCGCTCAATACGCTCGGCCCCTGGGTGATCGCGATTCCGGTGATCGGCGGGCTGATCGTCGGGCTGATGGCGCGTTTCGGCTCGGAGAAGATTCGCGGCCACGGCATTCCCGAAGCCATCGAGGCCATCCTGTTCGGCAAGAGCCGCATGTCGCCGAAAGTCGCGATCCTCAAGCCGCTCTCGTCGGGCATCGTGATCGGCAGCGGCGGGCCGTTCGGCGCCGAAGGCCCGATCATCATGACCGGCGGGGCGCTCGGGTCGCTGATCGCGCAGTGCATCGACGTGACCGCCGCCGAACGCAAGACGCTGCTCGTGGCAGGCGCGGCCGCCGGCATGACCGCCGTGTTCGGCACGCCGGTCGCGGCCGTGCTGCTGGCCGTCGAACTGCTGCTGTTCGAATGGCGCCCGCGCAGCTTCCTGCCGGTGGCGCTCGCATGCGCGGTCGCGGGGTTCGCGCGCGCCGCGGTGTTCGGCACCGGCGCGCTGTTTCCGCTGGAGACCGCGCCGCCGCACATGCTGTCGCTGCTTTCCTGCCTCGTCGCGGGTCTGCTCTCGGGCGCGCTGGCCTCGGGCTTGTCGGCGTCGCTGTACAAGCTCGAAGACCTGTTCCACAAGCTGCCCATCCACTGGATGTGGTGGCCCGCGCTGGGCGCGGTGTTCGTCGGCATCGGCGGCTATTTCGAGCCGCGAGCGCTCGGCGTCGGCTATGACGTGATCGGCGACCTGCTGCATCAGCACATCGCCATCCAGGTGGCGCTGTCGATCCTTGCGGTGAAGGCGATCATCTGGGTCATCGCGCTTGCGTCGGGCACCTCGGGCGGCGTGCTCGCGCCGTTGCTGATGCTCGGCGCCGGCCTCGGCACCGCGCTCGGCGCGATCCTGCCCGGGCACGACGCGGCGCTCTGGCCGCTGGTGTGCATGGCCGCGACGCTCGGCGCCACGCTGGGCGCGCCGCTGACCGCCATCGTGTTCGCCTTCGGCCTCACGCACGATGCCAACGCGCTGCTGCCGCTGCTCGCGGCGACACTGGTCGCGCACGGTTTCGCCACCGTCGTCATGAAGCGCTCGATCATGACCGAGAAGATTGCCCGGCGCGGCTATCACATCTATCGCGAATACGGCGTGGACCCGCTGGAGCGGCATCACGTCGAGGAAGTAATGACGCGCGATGCCCAGACCATCGACGCCGGCACGCCGCTCGCCGACGTCCTCGCCAGACACTTCGGCCCGCAGCAGATGCACCGCGCGTATCCGGTGCTGCGCGACGGCGCGCTCGCCGGCATGCTCGACCGGGCGTTGCTGGGCACGCTGATCGGCGCTTCGTCGGTGCGGGAAGCGGGCGTCAGTGTCGGCGATGCGCTGCGCGGCGCCGGCTATGCCACGCCGGTCTTCGCGCTGCCGGGCGAACCGTGCCGTCTCGCGGCCACGCGTCTTGCCGTACACGAACTGGAGCGCCTGCCGGTGGTCGCGGACGCGGCTTCGCTGCGGCTGGTGGGCATCGTCGCGCGCAGCGATCTCGTGAAGCCGGCGCGCGCGCACTTCGACGAGGAGCATCGGCGGGAGCGGTTCAGGGGCTTCCGCCGCGCGCCCGCGTTGCGCAAACACTGAGGCGGCGCGGAACTTTCTGGCGGGATCGCGCTTCCGAAAGCAGTCGTCCACGCTTTCGCAGGAGCCAAAAAGATGGCCGCTTTCCCGCTTGCTTTCCCTTGCGACATCCCGGCGCGCGTGCAACCGTCATGACCACGCGCCGCGCCTTTCTTCACTGGACGGCCGCCGCCGCGCTCGTGACGCAGGCCGGACGAGCCACCCGAGCCGCCGACACGCCACCCATGCTCAAGCGCCCGATTCCATCGACGGGCGAGCCGCTGCCGATCGTCGGCTGCGGCACCTGGCGCACCTTCGATGCGGGCACGGACGCCGCCCGCCGCCGCGAACTCGCCGACGTGCTGCGCGCGCTGTTCGCGGCAGGCGGTTCGGTGATCGATTCCTCGCCGATGTACGGCTCCTCCGAAGAAGTCGCGGGCGCATTGCTGGCCGACGCGCGCACGCGCGAGCGCGCGTTCATCGCGACCAAGGTCTGGACCGAAGGCCGCGCGGCGGGCATCGCGCAGATGGAGCAGTCGCTGCGCTACTGGCAGACGGATCGCATCGATCTGATGCAGATCCACAATCTGCTCGACTGGCGCACCCAGCTCGCGACGCTGCGCGAATGGAAGGCCGCCGGCAAGGTGCGCTACGTGGGCGTCACGCATTACACCTCCAGCGCGTTTCCGCAAGTGGAAGCGGTGCTGCGCTCGGAGCGCGTGGATTTCGTGCAGATCAACTACGCCGCCAACGATCGCGACGCCGAAGCGCGCCTGCTGCCGCTCGCGGCGGAACGCGGGGTCGCGGTGATCGTGAACCAGCCGTTCGGCGGCGGCTCGCTGCTCGCCAGTCTGCGCGGCCGGCCGCTACCGGACTTTGCGCGCGAACTCGGCTGCGGCTCGTGGGCACAGCTTCTGCTGAAATTTGTGCTGGGCAACCCCGCCGTGACCTGCGTCATTCCCGGCACGGGCAAGCGCGACTACATGATCGACAACGCGCGCGCGGGCAGCGGCGGCTTTCCGGACACGGCGATGAGACAGCGCATTGCCGCGGCCGTCGCATGAGGAGCCGATCATGAGCGATCCGTATGACCTGCAGCGCTTCGTCGATGCTCAATCGGGCGTCATCGAAGACGTCCGCGCCGAGCTTGCCGCTGGCCGCAAGCGCACGCACTGGATGTGGTTTGTCTTTCCGCAGATCGAAGGGCTCGGCCACAGCGCGATGGCGCAGCGCTACGCCATCGCGTCGTGTGACGAAGCCCGGGCGTATCTCGCGCATCCGGTGCTGGGCGCGCGTCTCGTCGAGCTCACGCGGCTCGTGAACGGCGTGCAGGGACGCGGCGTGGACGCCATCTTCGGCTATCCGGACGACCTGAAATTCCATTCGTCGATGACGCTGTTCGCCCGCACCGCCGACGATCCCGCCGTCTTCGACGAAGCGCTGCGCCGCTACTTCGAAGGCCGCGCCGACGAAGCGACGCTCGCGCGCCTCTAGCCTCCCCGGCGACGGGCACAGCCGTTGCGCGAGAGCGGGCATTCTCATCCGAACGGAGCCTCATCTCATGAGCCATGCCTTCAAGATCAAGGACCACGTCAGCTGGAACACTCCGCAGGGCGAAACGACGGGACACGTCGTGCGCGTCATCACCGAGCGGACCCATGTCGACGGCCACACCGTCAACGCCTCGTCCGACGATCCGCATTTCGAGGTCGAAAGCGACAAGAGCGGCAAGCGCGCCGTTCACAAGGGCGAAGCGCTCAAGCGCATCGCGCGCTGAATCCCCTTTCCGACCACCGCACGCTCGCACTAATGCAGTGCGCGCGGCGCGGGCGGACACCGTTTCTGCAGAAGTCACGAGAAACGTTCAAACTTCCATCGCGCTGCAAGCTTGAATCGCGCATTTCCCATTGAACCGGTTGGCCCAACCCTTTGAGGAACAGAAGAATGAAAGCGAAACTCGTGGCACTGCTCGTTGCATCGTCGGCACTTGGCCTGACTTCCACGGCATCGTTTGCCCAGGTCGCCGGCGCCCAGCCGCTCGGCGTATCGGTCGAGGTCTCGACTGCCATCATCAACGGCTGGAGCGTCAAGAAGTCCATCCTCAACAAGCCCGTCGTCAACGACCAGGGACAGCGCGTCGGCGTGATCCACGACATCATCGTCGCGCCGGACAAGTCGGTGTCGTTCGTCATCATCGCGGCGAACCAGTTCCTCGGCGTGTCGCATCACGACGTCGCCATTCCGGTCGATCAACTCGACGTCAAGGACGGCAAGCTCGTGCTCGCGGGCGCGACCAAGGACGCCATCAAGGCGCTGCCTGAGTTCCAGTACAACAAGGTCAAGGCCACGCCCCAGCCGCGCGCCGAATACGAGCATCACTGATCCAGCCTTTGCGTCATGAACGGGGCGGCCTCGCGCCGCCCTTTTTCCAGCCACAGGAGCCCCGCCGATGTTCAACGCCCTCATGCTCCAGAAGCAGGACGACCGCACGCTTGCCGCCGTCGAATCCATCGACGAATCCCGGCTTGCCACATCGAGCGACGGCGACGTGCTGGTGCGGATCGACTACTCCACGCTCAATTACAAGGATGCGCTCGCGATCACCGGCCGCGGCCCGGTCGTGCGCGCCTGGCCGATGGTGCCGGGCATCGACTTCGCGGGCATCGTGGAGACGAGTTCGCATCCGGACTATCAGCCCGGCGACCCGGTTGTCATGAACGGCTGGGGCGCGGGTGAAACCCACTGGGGCGGACTCGCGCAAAAGGCCCGCGTGCCGGGCGCGCATCTGATCGCGCTGCCCACCGGCATCACGACGCGCCAGGCGATGGCCGTCGGCACCGCGGGTTACACGGCCATGCTGTGCGTGCAGGCGCTGGAGCGGCACGGCGTGAGCGCCGCCGACGGCGAGGTGCTGGTGACGGGTGCGAACGGCGGCGTCGGCAGCTTCGCGGTCGCGATTTTGGCGCGGCGCGGCTATCGCGTGATTGCCTCGACGGGACGGCCTGAAGAAGCCGCGCGGCTGCGCGAACTGGGCGCGGCGGATATCGTCGAACGCGCCACGCTGTCCGCGCCGGGCAAGCCCTTGCAGAAGGAACGCTGGGCGGCGGCGGTGGATTGCGTCGGCAGCCATACGCTCGCCAATGTCTGCGCGAGCCTGCGCTACGGCGGCGCGGTGGCGGCGTGCGGCCTCGCGCAAGGCATGGATCTGCCGGCCACGGTCGCGCCGTTCATCCTGCGCGGCGTGGCGCTGCTGGGCGTGGACAGTGTCTATGTGCCGCGCGAGCGGCGAGTCGCCGCGTGGCGGGCCATCGAGGAAGACGTGCCGGTGGCGACCATGGAAAGCGTCGCGGCCACGATCCCACTCGCCGATACGCCCGACTACGCCGCCCGGTTGCTGCGCGGTGAAGTGGCCGGGCGCGTGATCGTCGATGTCAACGCCTGAGAGACGTCAGAAGGTGCTCCAGCCGTCGGCGCTGACTGTTGCCGGGCGCGTGATCGCCACCGGCGCGACATGCCGGACGGGCTTGACGGCCGGCGCTTGCACCGCCTGAGTCAGGCGAGACGGCGCGCCGCCTTCCACCACGAAGAACGCCACGGCTTCGTTGAGCCGGCGGCCCTGCTCTTCGAGCGAAGTCGCGGCGGCGGCGGCTTCCTCCACCAGCGCGGCGTTCTGCTGCGTGACTTCATCCATCTGGGTGATGGCCTGATTGACCTGTTCGATACCGCGCCCCTGTTCCGCCGACGCCGCCGCGATCTCCTGCATGATGTCCGTCACCCGCGCGACCGCCTGCGTGACTTCGGCCATCGTCGTGCCGGCTTCGCCCGCGAGTTCGGAGCCGTTGCGCACCTTGTCGACGGACGCGGCAATCAGGTCCTTGATCTCCTTCGCAGCGCTCGACGAGCGCTGCGCAAGGCTGCGCACTTCGCTCGCCACAACTGCAAAGCCGCGGCCCTGTTCGCCCGCGCGCGCCGCTTCGACCGCCGCGTTGAGCGCGAGAATATTGGTCTGGAACGCAATCCCTTCGATGATCCCGGTGATCTCCGCGATCTTGTCCGAGCTGTCGCTGATGCCGTTCATCGTCGCGACGACGCGGCCCACCACGTCGCTGCCCTTCCTGGCGATCTGCGATGCGTTCGACGCGAGCGAGCTGGCTTGCTGGGCGTTGTCGGCATTCTGGCGAACCGTCGACGTGAGCTGTTCCATGCTGGCCGCGGTTTCCTGCAGCGACGCGGCCTGTTCCTCGGTGCGCTGGCTCAAGTCGGTATTGCCGGTCGCGAGTTCCTTCGCCGCGCCGCCCACGGCGCCGCTGCTTTCGCGCACCCGGCTGACGGTCTCGGTCAGACGGGCATTCATCTCGGCGAGCGCGCGCAGCAGGTCGCCGGTTTCGTCCTTCGCGTCGGCGACGATGCGGCTCGTCAGATCGCCGCGCGCCACCGTCTGCGCAATGTCGACCGCCGCGCCGATCGGCCGCGTGATCGAACGGATGATGGCGATGCCCGCGATCACCGCGAACAGCGACGCCGCCACGCACAGCGCGATCAGCACATTGCGCTGGAACACGTAGCTGGCGTCGTAGTCGCGCACGATCTCTTCGCGGCGCGCGATGGTGTAGCTCGCGTAGTCGTCGGTGGCCTTGACGAGCTGGGCGAGCAGCGGACGGCACTGGTCGTCCATCTTGACGATCGCGTCCTCGTGTTTGCCCGCCAGCGCCAGGCCGACGATATCCGTCGCAACCGGCCCGTACAGCGTCTCCACACGCGCCATCTCGGCGACCAGGCTGCGGGCCGTCTCGCTCGTGTCGGTGGCGCTCGCGATCATGTCGCGCAACTGCTTGAGCCGCGCCTGCACGTCTTCGTGCGCGCGCGTGACGGCTTCCTTCTCGATCTCCACGTCGGCGGGCTTCGTGACCAGCACCAGATTGCGGGCAGCGATGGCGCGGCGGTCGACGGCGGTGCGAATCTGTGCGGCGACATCGGCGCGGGCGTTGATGCCGTTCACGTAGTGCGAGAAGCCGTCGGTCGCCACCGACAACGCCCGCAGCGACATGCCGGCCACCAGCACGACCAGCACGGCCAGGATGCCGAATCCAGCGATCAGTTTGGTTTTGATCGTGATGTTCTTGAGGTTCATGGTTTGGGTTCTCTCAGGGTCCGGTTGTGGGACTGTCGGCGCCATAGGGTTCGATTGAACGTTTGCCCTCATGCGGGGCGCGGCGCTCCAGGTACTGATTACGGCCTGTGGCCATCGCTCTTAAGATCAGACAAGTAAATAAGTCTGAGATTTGTCCAACCGTGGCGGCCGGTGTATATCGGCGATACTGAGCGGCCGTGCTGTCCCGTCGATCCCTCCTGATAACAATCCATGTCCGATTTACTCGACTTCCGTACGTCCGAATTCGAAGCGGCGCTTGCCGCGCTTCCGCCGACGCCCGTTTCCGGCATTGCCACCGACGAGTCCTGGTGGAACGCGGTGCGCGGCCTGTACCAGCAATCGGATGAGCTGATCAACCTGGAGAACGGCTTCTGGGGCGCCATGGCCGAGCCGGTCAGGCAGATGTTCGAGTACTGGACCGATCGCGTGAACCGCGAGACGACGCTGCTGATCCGGCGGCACTACACGCCGCTGCTCGACGGCCTGCGCACGCGGGTCGCGGCCGCGATGGGCTGCGCGCCCGAGGAGATCGAGCTGACGCGCAACGCCACCGAGGCGCTGCTGGCGCTCATCAGCGGCTATAACCGCCTCGCGCCCGGCGACACGGTGCTGTACAGCGACCTCGATTACCCCTGCGGCAAGGACGCGATGGAATGGCTGCGCGAACGGCGCGGCGTGACGCCGGTGCGTCTCGTGATCCCCGAGCCCGCCACCCGCGAAGCGGTTCTGGACGCGTATGCGGAAGCGCTGCGCGCGCATCCGCGCACGCGCCTCGTGCTGCTGTCGCATGTGTGCTTCGCAACGGGATTGGTCATGCCGGTGGCGGAACTGTCGGCGATGGCTGAACGGGCAGGCGCGGATGTCATCGTCGATGCCGCGCATTCGTGGGGCCAACTGGACTTCGACGTGCCCGCGCTCGATGCGCCCTTCGCCGCGCTGAACCTGCACAAGTGGATCGGCGCGCCGCTCGGCTGCGGGGCCATTTATGTGCGGCGCGGGCATGTCGCTTCGATCGATCCGTATCTCGGCAATCGCAGCTGGCCCGCGGACGACATCCGCGCGCGCGTCCACACCGGCTCGCCCAACTTCGCCGCGTGGTTCACGGTGCCGGCGGCGCTGGAGTTGCACCAGCGCATCGGCGCGCACGCGAAGGAAGCGCGCGTGCGCGCGCTGCGCGATGCGTGGGCCGAGCCGGCGCGCGAGATCGACGGCGTCCAGATCCTGACCCCGCCCGATCCCGGGATGACCGCGGGCATCACCGCGTTCCGGCTGCGCGGCCACGCCGGCAAGACGGGCTGCGATTCGCTCGTGGCCGCGCTGAGCGAGCGCTTCGGCGTGTTCACGGTGACGCGTCCGGGGCCCGAAGCGGGCGAAGTCGTGCGGGTGACGCCGGCCGTGCTTTCGCGCATGGAGGATGCACAGCGCCTGCTCGACGGCATCAGGACGCTCGCGCGCGGGGCTTGAGGCCCGCGCGTTCAGTCCGCGACGGGCCGTGCGTCCAGCCGTTCGATCAGCGCTTCCAGCGCCTCCGAGCACGGCGCTTCCACTTTCAGCGCGAGCAGCGCGTCGGCGCGCGTCTTGCCGAGATTGATCGCCGCGATCGGCTTGCCGCTCTTCGCCGCCCATTCGCAGAAGCGGTAGCCGGAATAGACCATCAGCGAGGAGCCGACGACCAGCATCGCATCGGCGCCCTCGAGCGAGCGTGCCGCGTCCTCGACGAGCGGACGCGGCACGCTTTCGCCAAAGAACACCACATCCGGCTTCAGCAAGCCGCCGCAGCGGGTGCAGCCGGGCACCTCGAAGGCGGCGAAGTCGAGATCCTCGATCTGCGCATCGCCATCGGGCACGGCGGGCGCCGTGTGGCCCACGAAGTCCGGGTTCAGCGTCTCGAGCCGGCGCTGCACGGCGGAGCGCGTGTGCGGCTCGCCGCAGGCCAGGCAGCGCACCCGCCCGATGTTGCCGTGCAGTTCGATCACGTCCGGATTGCCGGCCCGCGTATGCAGGCCATCGACGTTCTGCGTCACCAGCCGATGCACGCGCGAACGCGCGGCCAACGCCCGCACCGCGTGATGCGCGGCATTGGGGCGGGCCTGCTCGACCATCGGCCAGCCGATCAGACTGCGCCCCCAGTAGCGGCGGCGCGCATGGTCGGAATCGAGAAAGTCCTTGAGCAGGATGGGCGAGCGGCCGGTGCGCTGGCCTTCGCGGTCGCGGTAACAGGGAATGCCGGACTCGGTGCTGATGCCCGCGCCCGACAGCACGAACAGCCGCGGATGCCGTTCGACGAATTCATGAAGCTGCTGCACGTGTCGTCCTTCGACGCGCGTGGGGGACGCGTCCGTATCGATCGATAGAGTCAAAATATACGGGCAAACCGGCCGCGCTGCTGGCCTTACCAATTTTACGATTGGTAAATTGGCTTGACCAAATGAGCGGCCCTCGCTAGATTGTCGGCACCCCACTCCAACGACACATCGAGACAATCGGCATGCTGACCGTCATCTGCGAAACGCCCGGAACCCTCAAGGCCGAACAGCGCGACAAGCCGCAACGCGGCGCCAATGAAGTCCTGCTGCGCGTGAAGCGCGTCGGCGTGTGCGGCACCGACCTGCATATCTTCACCGGCAATCAGCCGTATCTCTCCTATCCGCGCGTAATGGGCCACGAACTGTCCGGCGTGATCGAGGAAGCGGATCCGGCGAGCGGCCTCGCCGCCGGCGACACCGTCTACGTGATGCCCTATCTCTCCTGCGGCACGTGCATCGCCTGCCGTCAGGGCAAGACCAATTGCTGCGTCAACATCCAGGTGCTCGGCGTGCATCGCGACGGCGCCTTCACCGAATATCTGAACCTGCCCGCGCAGTTCGTCCACAAGGCCGAAGGCGTCACGCTCGATCAGGCCGCGATGGTCGAATTCCTCGCGATCGGCGCGCATGCCGTGCGCCGCGCCGATGTCCAGCCGGGCCAGCGCGTGCTGGTGGTGGGCACGGGACCGATCGGCATGGCCGCGCTCACCTTCGCGCGGCTGCGCGGCGCCCATGTCACCGCGCTCGATACGCGCGCGGACCGCCTCGCGTTCTGTCAGCGCGAGCTGAAAGTGGATGCCACCGTGCAGATCGGCGCGAACGACAAGGACGAGTTGTCGACGCTCACGAACGGCGAATTCTTCGATGTCGTGTTCGACGCCACCGGCAACCCGCGCGCGATGGAACGCGGCTTCGAATTCATCGCGCATGGCGGCAAGTACGTGCTGGTGTCGATCGTGCCGGACCGGCTCTCGTTCGCCGATCCCGAGTTTCACAAGCGCGAGGCGACGCTGCTGTCGAGCCGCAACGCGACGCCGGAAGACTTCGAAACCGTGCTCGCCGCGATGCGCCGCGGCGACGTGCCCACCGACGCGCTCAACACGCACCGCCTCGCGCTCCACGACGTGCCCGAGCGCTTCTCTTCGCTGCTCGATCCGCAGGCGGGCGTGGTGAAGGCGATCGTCGAGTGCTGAGGCTTCATGCCGGCGCGCCGCGTTCAAAGCGCGGCCGTCCATGCGCGTCGTGCCACGGCTCGGCGCTCTTGCACCAGATCTCGTAGCGCGGCGGAAACAGGCCGGTTTCATCGAAGAGACCGGTCGGCACTTCCACCTCATCCACGCCGTCGAACGCGAGATAGACCGGCGACCCGCATGACGGGCAATGATGCCGCCGGCCCGTCGCGGAACTCGACCACGCACGCGTGTCGCCCGACACCTGCACTGCGTGGCGCGCGAAGATCGCGTAGACGCCGAACGGCGCGCCGTGAATGCGCCGGCACGTCATGCAATGGCACAGGTTCACTTCCTTCGGCTGGCCGGTGACGCGGATCCGCACCGCGCCGCATGCGCATTGTCCTTCGTGGACCGGTTGAGGATTCATGGCCTGCCTCCGTCTGGATTCGCCGCCTGCATTTCGCCCTATGAACCGAGCAATCGACGCCGCGTGACGCTGGCGCTTTGGGCGTTGAAAGTGTCTTTCGACGCGCCTGCACGTTCGATACCATGAGTTCAGCGGCGCTTGCAAACCTCACGCGGACCTTCCCACGAGGCGGCGCTCGACGGCAAGCGGCAGACCGTCATCGCGCTGGCCCGGCGCGCGAGATTCACGATCAGAACGATCACCCGGGACCGTCCACGTGAGGTTCGTATGCGCGCGCAGCAGCCGAATGACGAGTCCTGTTCGCCCCGTCACGATTCTTCCCCGGCGCGCATGCGCCGCGCCCGCTGGCTCAGGCGGTCGCTGCAAGTGATCGTCGCGGTGACCATCGCGGCATGCGGTGGAGGCGGAGGCGGTTCAGGCGACTCATCGACAGCGTCCGGCGGCTCGCCTTCGAGCGGAGGGTCTGCGTCAGGAAGCGGCAGCGCTGGCAGCTCCGGGAGCGGCACGTCATCGGGCACCTCATCAGGCACCGGGACCGGCGCCGGCAGCGGCATGGCTTCAGGCGGCAACACCGGAACCGGCAGCGGCACCACCACCGCCCGCTCATCCCCGACCGATGTCCTCATGCATCACAACGACCTCTCCCGCAGCGGCCAGATGCTCGCGGAAACGAAGCTCACGCTCGCGAACGTCAACGCTTCGACCTTCGGCAAGCTGCGCATGCTCACCACCGACGGCCGCGTCGATGCGCAGCCGCTGCATGTGACGGGCCTGTCGATCGGCGGCGCAGTGCGCAACGTGGTCTACGTGGCAACGGAGCACGGCAGCCTGTACGCGTTCGACGCCGACACCGGCGCACCGCTCTGGCAAGTCTCCCTGCTGGGCGCAGGCGAAACGCCGACGACGACCGCCTGCCAGGACCTGTCGCCGGAGATCGGCATCACGTCGACACCGGTGATCGACCGCTCGCGCGGAACGAACGGCGTGCTCTATGCCGTCGCGATGAGTTCCGACGCCAATGGCCGCGCGCATCATCGCCTGCATGCGATCGACCTCGCAACCGGCGCCGAACTGTCCGGCGGCCCGCGCGAGATCGCGGCGACCTATCCCGGCACCGGCAGCAACAGCGTGAACGGCGTGATCACCTTCGATCCCGCGCTGCACACCGAACGGGTCGCGCTCACGCTCGTCAACGGCAACGTCTACATGGGCTGGACCGCGCACTGCATGTCCGGCCCGTACACCGGCTGGGTCATGGCCTACAGCGCCGATACGCTCGTGCAGACCGGCGTCATCAACATCACCGCAAACGGCGCACAGGGCTCCATCTGGATGGCGGGCTCGGGCATGGCTTCCGACGGCAGCTACGTGTACCTCATCGCCGGCAACGGCTCGTTCACGCCGACGCTCAACGCGCAAGGCTTTCCCGTCGACGGCAATCTGGCCAACACGTTCATGAAGATGTCGCTGGCGCCGGACCTGAAGATCGTCGATTACTTCGCGACGATGAACAACGTGCAGCAGGCAGGCAACGACGAGGACTTCGGTTCCGGCGGACCGCTGCTGCTGCCCGACCAGACGATGAGCGACGGCACCGTGAAGCACCTCGCGGTCGGCGCGGGCAAGGACAACAAGATCTACGTCGTCGACCGCGATGCGATGGGCAAGTACAACCCCAATGCGAACGGCAACTGGCAGACGCTCGTCGGCACGCTGGCGGGGGGCATATGGGGATCGTCGGCGTACTACAACGGCGTGGTCTACTACGGCGGCCTCAACGACAGCCTGAAGGCGCTGCCCATCAGCAACGCGATGCTCGCGACCACCGCCGCCTCGCGCAGCGCAACGGCCTTTCCCTACCCCGGCACGACGCCCGCGATCTCGGCGAACGGCGCGGCGAACGGCATCGTGTGGGCCCTCGAGAACGGCGCGGTGGGTGCGCTGCATGCCTATGACGCGGCCAATCTCGGGCGCGAACTGTACAACAGCAATCAGGCGGGCACGCGCGATCAATGGGGCGCGGGCAACAAGTTCATCACGCCGATGATCGCGAACGGCAAGGTCTTCGTCGGCACGACGACGGGTGTCGCGGTGTTCGGGCTGCTGCAGTAATTGCAGCGCATGCGCGCGTCCGATGCAACGGACGCGAGCGAATCCCGGCTTCAGCGCACGAAATAGCCGCGGTTCTGCATGCAGTCGCTGTAGGCGCGCCAGTAACGCACCATCGGCGGCTCGGGCGGAGGAAGGGGCGGCATCTTCATGTCGCCGCTGAGGATGGCGTCGGATGCACCGGACGCGGCCGCGATGCCCGATGCCGGCAGCGCCGCCGATGCCCCCTGCGGCGCCGAAGCTGCGTGCGCGCCTGAAGCGCCCGCCACGGTGACGGCGGACGCCCCCGAAGCCGCCACCGCCGACGACGCTGCGGAAGCCGCCAGCGCACCCGATGCAACCGGCGGCAACGGCGGCTCGACCGCACGCGGCGGCGAGAGCGGACGCGGTTCGCGAGGCGCATCGCGCGGCGGCGTCTGCGCTTCGCGCGCCATGTTCACTTTGGTGTTCTGGTTGGCGTAGGCGTAGCAGGCGGCGGTATCGACCGATTGCTGCCACGAACTCTGACTGCGGCCGGGCAAGGCCAGCGGCTGTTGCGCGGCAGCGGCGCCTGACGCTGCGAGCAAGGCGATTCCCGCGTAAGTGGAAAGTCTCATTTGGCTTGCTGTTCCCCGATGCGGTGTTATTAGTCGTTGCAGACGGCTTGCCGCCGGCCGGTCCAGGCGTGCACGCACGCACCGGCATCCGGACGGCGCGCGTCTGCGCCGGGCCTGCTGTCAAGGATACCGCGCGAGCAAAACCGTCCACGCCAGAAGCACCGGCTTCTTCCGCCATTTTTCAGACAAGGCGCGAGGTGCCGGAAAACGCCAGGCTCAGAACTTCATGCCGATGCCCACGCCGAGCACCCACGGATCGATCTTCAGCGACCCAAGGTCCGCGCCATCCGCCGACGCGCTCGTGCGCATCCAGATCTTCTTCAGGTCCGCATTGACGAAGAGATTCTTGGCGACCTGCACGTCGACGCCCACCTGCAAAGCCGGACCGAAGCTGCTGTGATTGATCGATACGGGCGTCGCGCCGGCCTTCAGCTTGTCGTTGTAGAAGAGCGTGTAGTTCACGCCCGCGCCCACATACGGACGCACGCGCCCCGCGTGATTGAAGTGATATTGCAGAAGCAAGGTGGGCGGCAGCACGCCGACGCCGCCCAGCCCGCCCACGTTCGACGTCACCTGATGCCGCGACGTCGCCAGGATCAGTTCCACGCCGATCTGGTCGCGAATCATGTAGGTGAAGTCGAGTTCGGGAACGATCGCGTTGTTCACGCCTGCGTCGAGCGTGCCCAGCGCGCCGCCCGCCTTCACGTCCGGCTGAATGCTGATCGCGCGCAGCCGCACGAGCAGGTCGCCCGCATGAAGTCCGCCGCTTGGCACGCTTGCCGGCGTGTCATCGCCCGCGCATGCCGGCATCGAAAACAGCGTGACGCATGACAGTGCAATCACGCCTGCAACCACCCCTGGTGCCTTTCTCATTTTCGCTTTCCCGCGTTGAAAATGAGGATTTTCCCGAGGGATGGAGCCTGCGCCCTTGACCACCATCAAGCCGGCAGCACGTCCCGAGGCTTGCGCGCGCAATGCTTGCGCATCGACAAGCAATCAGTGCGGGCAGTGTTGCGCGAGCGGGTCCGCGTCTTGCTGAAACCGAGGAAAGTGCAGAACAAAGGGAGGCGCAGATGAAACCCACACTCAACGCACTCGGACGCATGGCGGGGATTCTGCTGGGCGGCACCTTGGCGATGGTCGCGAACGCACAGCAACCGAACAAGCTTCAGTACGACAGCACGCCCGCTTACCAGGAGCACAACACGACGCCGCCCGCCGCTGCAGCCGCAAACGCCAGCGACGCATTGAAGACGCGGCCTGGCAAGGAATCGGCGGGCAAGGCGGAAGCGGCGAAACGGCCCAACGGACTCGGCTTCGATGCCGGCTCCAGCACCATGGGCAAGAAGCAATAGGACTGTGGCGTACTGCCGCGTCAGGACTCGTTAGGCCAGGGCCAGGTGGCATAGCGCGACGGCTCCGGCGTTGCGGCCTCATGCGCCGGCGCCGCGCTGCGTGCCTCATCCGGCAGATTTTCGCCGAACCATGACACCTCCTTGCGACGCTCCTGCACATAGGCATTCCAGCCTTCCTTGCGGCCGGCGAAGAGATCGTGCTTCACCGTGTTTGCAAGCATCGGCCGGTTGAGCGTCTCATCCAGCAATGCCTTCGGCCAGACGAAGAAGGCGCCGGACGCGCGGCGGATGAATTCGCGCGGCGCCATGTCGGGATTGATGAAGCCGAGCAGCGTGAAGCCCGCCAGCGCGTCATTGCTTTTCAGCGCGTCGCCGATGCTTGCATATTCGTCGGCGCATTGGCTTACGCAGAACACTGCCTCCAGTACGTCGCCCAGATGCAGCAGCAACGCGCGGCGTTCGTAGGGTTCCTGCGTGGCGGTTTCGTGTTTCGTCATTCGCTGTTCCGATATGTCGAGAGTGGATGGCGCGGCATGCGATGCACGTCCTGTGCCCGCCTTTTTACATGCGCCGCGATCATCTGAATTCTAGCGAACCCTTCGTGACGCGTCGGCGCGCCGCGCGGATCATTTCGCGAAGCGCGCCCGAAAGCTCGCCCGATAATCGTTCGGCGACACACCCAGCCGCCGCGCAAACACGAGCCGCATGCGATCCGCCGTGCCGAAGCCGCATTCATACGCGACCGTCTTGAGCGGCGTGTCGCTGCTTTCGAGCGCGTTGCGCGCGGCATCGACACGCGCACGCTCGACGAACTCATGCGGCGTCATTTGCGCGAGCTGCACGAAGGCGCGCGCAAAGTTGCGCTCGCTCATGCCGGCCACGCCCGCAAGCTGCGCCACCGAAAGCCGCGCGCCGATGTGCTCCATCACATACGCCTGCACCTTTGCGACGGGTGATGTGTCGTCGGCGGGTGCGCTGAGATACGGGCTGAATTGCGACTGCCCGCCGCGCCGCTGCGCGAACACCACGAGGCGTTTGGCCACCGCGAGCGCCACCTGCGGACCGTGATCTTCGGCGACCAGCGCGAGCGCCACGTCGATGCCCGCCGTCACGCCCGCCGACGTGACGAGACGGCCATCGCGCATGTAGATGCGGTCCAGCTCCACCCGCGCACGCGGAAACGCATCCGCGAGCCGGCGTGCGTCCTGCCAGTGCGTGGTGACGTCGCGTTCGTCGAGCAGGCCCGCATGGCCCAGCGCGAACGCGCCGGTGCAGATGGAGCCATAGCGTTCGCAGCGCGCGGCGACATCGGTCAGCCAGTGGGTCAGCGCGGGAATCGGCGGCTGCGTCGGCAATGCGGGGCCGCCCGCGACGAGCGCCGTGCCATAGCGCTGGCCAGGGGCGTCGAAGGCGACATCGGCCAGCAGACGCGTACCGTTCGAGGCCCGCACGACGCCCTCCTCCGGACCGACCAGCGTGATCGCGTAGCCCTCGGTGGCGGGCACGAAGCCGTTCGCTTCGGCGAAGACATCGAGCGGACCGGCTACATCGAGCGCCTGCACGCCCGGGAAGATGGCTATCGCAACGGTATGCATCGGGTAAGAGTCCGTGAGACGCGTGTGGCTGAGGCGTGTGGCAGAAGACGGCGTGCGCTTGGCAGGCTTCGGCGCATCGTTTCGATTGAGACGGACGCGCGTTTTGCCGAGACTGATCACTGTCGCAACGCACTGATCCAGCCCGGCGGCTACTGCTGCGATTCTAGCAATCCAAGGCTTCATGTTCCTCACGTTTCGCCTGTTTCGAATACGCCGCCGCATCAACTTTCACGGAGTCTCCGTCATGAACGAAATCATCGCAGGCATCAAGATCCCCGATAGCCGCCTCGCACGCGAAGCCACGCAACTCGTGCGCGACACCGAGCCCGACCTGCTCTATCACCACTCGCGCCGCGTGTTCCTGTTCGGCGCATTGACCGGCGAACGCAAGCAGCTCAAGTACGACGCGGAGTTGCTCTACATCGGCGCGATGTTCCACGACATGGGCCTCACGCCGGCCTACAGCAGCCCGCATGACCGCTTCGAAGTCGATGGCGCGAACGCGGCGCGCACGTTCCTGCATCAGCATGGCATTGGCGAGAGCGATATCGAGCAGGTGTGGGACGCGATCGCGCTGCACACCACGCCGGGCATTCCGCAACACAAGAAGCCGGTGGTGGCGCTGGTCACGGCGGGCGTCGAAATGGACGTGCTCGGACTCGCCTACGACCAGTTCACCGACGATCAGCGGCGTCTCGTGGTGGCGGCCCATCCGCGCGAAGCGAACTTCAAGGAAGGCATCATCGATGCCTTCACGCAAGGCACGATCAACAAGCCGGAATCGACCTTCGGCAACGTCAAGGCCGACGTGCTCGCGCTCAAGGACCCGAACTACCGGCGCCTGAATTTCTGCAGCATCATTCTCGGCTCCGCCTGGAACGACCAGCCGCACGATCACGCGAGCTGCCGCAACCCGGCACACGCGCACGGTTGAGCGGGAGGTTCATCGACAGACGTTGTACGGCCCCATGTCCACGTGGAAGTGAGTCTTGTGCAGCGCGTTGTAATCAGGGCCGAGCGTTGTGTTGAAGGAACGGCACGCGCCCGCGTGGACCCGGCGCAGAAACAGTGCGTCGGGTGACGCGGGATCGTCCCAGCGGGCGAGCGTGATGCGGCGGCCATCGTCGAGCACGAAGCCGGTCAGGTCGATGGCGTTCGCGCTCGCATGCTGGCTCAGCGCCGTGTCCTGCTGATGATTGACGTTGCGGCACGCATAGCTGCCTACGTGCTCGATACGCGTCACGCCTTCGCCGAAGGTTTCGCGCGCGGCGGGTTGCAGATACTGATGCTCGAAATACGCGAGGCCGAGCGCGAGCGGACACGTGGCGAGAAACGGCGCACTGAAGCGCACGTCTTCTGTCTGCGTGACACGCACCACGTCTTTCAGCGGACAGCCGCCCTGGCCCGTTGCGTTCGCCATGTGGCGATAGGCCAGCCCCGAGCGCGCGAGCGCCGCGTCGCAACGCTGCGGGTCGTGCATCGCGCGCCACAGTTTGAACTGCGTGAACGTGTCGGGCGGCGCGCGCACGTCGAGCGGCGCGAACGGATCGTAGCGTTCAGGCAGCGCGATGCGCCGCGAATACACGCCATAGCCGAACGCCAGCGCGCCGGCGAGCACCGCCAGCAGCAGCCAGCCGATGATCCGGCCTGCCATGCGTCGCTCAGGAATGATCGGCCGCGTGCGCGGCGCTCACGCGTTCCGCGAGTTTCGCGTCGTAGCTCGAATGCACGTGCATGCGCTTCTTGTCGGGATAGGCGTATGAATAAGCCTTGCGCAACGCAAGCGAGGCCTCGTGGAAGCCCGACAAAATGAGCTTCTGCTTGTTCGGATAGTTGGCGATATCGCCCACCGCGAAGATGCCCGGCCGCGACGATTCATAGTTCGACGTATCCACTTCGATGCGGCCGCCGCGCACGTCGAGATTCCAGGTCGCGATAGGACCCAGCTCCGAGACGAGGCCATACAGCGCCACGAGCTTGTCCGCCGCGAGTTCGGTCGCGCCTTCGATCTGCTTCACGCGCACGTGTTCGAGCCGGCCTGCCGGAGCATCGAGCGAGTCGATCATGCCGACCACGAACGTCATCTCGCCCGCTTCGACGGCGCGCTTCATCGCCGCAACCGAATTCGCCGCCGCCGAGAAGCCGTTGCGCCGATGCACCAGCGTCAGCGACCGGGCAATGTCCTTCAATGCGAGCGCCCAGTCGAGAGCCGAATCTCCGCCGCCGGCAATCACGACGTTCTTGTCCGCAAAGTCTGCCGCGCGCGACACGCTGTAATGCACGTCCGTGCCTTCGAGCGCCGCCGCTTCGGGAACCTGGAGGCGCTGCGGGACGAAGGCGCCGTTGCCCGCGGCGATCAGGATCGCGGCGCAGTCGAAGCGCATGCCATTTTCGGTCGTCACGGTCCAGCGATGATCGGTCTCGCGCTGAGTGACGGACTGCACGCGCTGGTCGAGATGGATGGGCACGTCGAACGGGCGGATCTGCTCGAGCAGGCGATCCACGAGTTCGCGCGCGGTGCAGGACGGGATGGCGGGGATGTCGTAGATCGGCTTGTCGGGATACAGCTCGATGCATTGCCCGCCGATGCGCCCGAGCGTATCGACGATCTGGCATGTCAGGCCGATCACCCCGGCCTCGAAGGCGGCAAACAGGCCCACAGGGCCGGCGCCAATGATCAATACGTCGGTGGTGATGGTGTCGCTGCTGGGGGTCATGTCGTGGGATTCCTGTAGCGGCTGCGGGTTCTGCGCAGCACGGTTCAGGCCACGATACAGAAAGCATGGGGATGGGGCAATGAAGGCCCTTGTCGCGGAGCGGCGATTGGGCGGGGTGCCGGATCGGCGGGACTCGGGACATGCTCGCTTTTCGGACCTTTCTCCTTACGCGGCGCTGGGCGAGCGCTGACAATCTTTCCTGAGTTGCTTGCCTTCGCGACGCCTCGCGGGACGATCAAGCCGCCTCGTTCCCGAAGAGAGCATGAACAAGCGTCTTTACAAGTCAAGGTTGAAACGCGTCTGGCATCCGCTTGTCGGTGCAGCGAAGCTGTGCATCGGCACGCTTGCCGGGACTGAACCGACGTGGGCGCAGATTGTCGCGGTCCCGGGCTCTGGCGCGCAGGTCATACAGACGCAGAACGGCCTCGCACAGGTGAACATCGCCAAGCCCTCGGGCGCGGGGGTGTCGGTCAACAACTACTCCCAATTCGACGTTCAGCGACAAGGCGCGATCCTCAACAACTCGCCCGCCATCACGCAGACGCAGCAGGCCGGACTGATCAACGGCAACGCCAACCTCGCGCCGGGCGGCTCTGCTCGTGTGATCGTTAATCAGGTGATGAGCAGCGCGCCCTCAGCGATTCGAGGGTACGTCGAAGTCGCCGGGCCTCGCGCCGAGGTCGTTGTTGCCAATCCAAACGGTTTGATAGTCGACGGGGGCGGCTTCATCAACACGAGCCGCGCGATCCTGACCACGGGCACGCCGAACTTTGGGCCGAACGGGTCGCTGACGGGCTTCACGGTGAGCGGCGGCAACCTCGTCGTGCAAGGTGCGGGCTTGAACGCCGCCAACATCGATCAGGTCGACCTGCTCGCGCGCGCAATCCAGGTGAACGCGGCCATTTACGCGAACCGGCTCAACACGATCACCGGCGCGAACGGCATCGAGCACGATACGCTCGCCGCGACGCCGGTCGCGGGCAACGGCACGGCGCCCGCCGTCGGCCTGGACGTGAGCGCGCTCGGTGGCATGTATGCGAATCGGATCTTTCTCGCGTCGAACGAGTATGGCGTCGGCGTCTCGACGCGCGGCGTGCTTGCCGCTCAGGCGGGCGAGCTCACACTCACGTCGAACGGGAAACTCGTGCTCGCGGGGCAGACCAACGCAAGCGGCACGCTCAACGTTGCCGCGCGAGACGGCATCGACAATCGCGGCACGACGTACGCGCAGGGCGACCTCGTCGCCACGACAGGAGGAGTGCTGGCGAACAGCGGCCTGCTTGCGGCGCAGCGCCAGACAACGCTTCGCGCGGACAGCATCGCCTCGACGGGCACGCTCGCGGCGGGCGTGAACGGCGACGGGTCGCTTGCGCAGTCGGGCGACCTCGACGTGAGCGCGTCGGGCGCCGTGACGGCGACCGGCCGCAATGTCGCGGGCGGCAATGCGGCCCTGAGCGGCAGCGCGCTTAATCTCGGCGGCAGCATCACGTCCGCGCACGGCGCGCTCACATTGGCGGCGCGCGGCGCCGATGCGAACCTGTCGGGCGCGACGACTACGGCCGGCGGCGGCCTCGAGGTGAGCGCCGCGAATGCGCTGGTCAACGATCAAGGCGTGCTCAGCGCAGCAGATATCCAGTTGAACGCGGCGTCGCTCTCGAACCGCGATGGCTTGATCGCACAGACGGGCACTGGCACGGCCGCGCTTGCCGTAGCGAACACGCTCGACAACCGCGCCGGCTCGATCGCCAGTAACGGACGTGTGGCTGTCGCGGCCGGTACGCTTGTCAACGCGTCAGGCTCCATGACGGCCCGAGGCGGCCTCGCGGTGACGGCCGACGGCGTGCTCGATAACGCCGGCGGCAAACTGCTGTCGAACGCGGACGTGAATCTCGTGAGCGTTGCGCTCAACAATGAGCGCGGGCAGATCGGCGCAGGCACAAACGAGACGATTCGAACCGGGCGACTGACCAATAGCGGCGGCTCGCTCGTCGCGCCGAATCTCACGGTCACGAGTACCAGCACAATCGACAACACCGGCGGCGGGATCGAGGCGAACGCGCTCAATGTCAACACGACGGAACTTATCAATCGCGCGGGCCGGATCACGCAATACGGCGCAACGTCGACGGGATTCCATGTCAGCGGCACGTTCGACAATTCCAACGACGGGACTTTTCAGACCAACAGCACGGATCTAACGCTCGCGCCGGGCGCGCTCATCAACGACGGCGGCTCCATCATCGATGCTGGCATGGGCACGCTGACGATTGCGCCCGCCAACGGCGCTGGCTATTTCTCGAACGTTGGCGGCCGGATCATCTCGGCCGGCACGCTCACCGCGCAGGCCGCTGGCCTGAACAACGCGAACGGCGTGCTGGCCGCACAAGGCGCGATCTCTGCGCGCTTCGCCGGCGACGTCGACAACACGCGGGGCGCAGTTCGCGCGCTCGGGTCGCTGTCGCTCGCCAGCGGCGGCCGCCTGATGAATACGAACGGGCAGGTTCAAGCGGGCACGTGCACGGGCACGGGCACGGGCGCAGGCGTTGATCTGAGCACGCTCGACCTTCAAGCGGCGAGCATCGACAACACGAGCGGCCTCGTGAGCAATCTTGGCACGGGCGATGTGG
>NZ_JARUXT010000004.1:850308-947975 GCF_031451075.1 Caballeronia sp. LZ043
ATCGAAGTGTTTTATAACCGCAGTCGTCGTCATTCATCGCTTGGCTTCGTGTCGCCAACCCAGTTCATGCAAGACTGGGTTGTGGCTCAGCGGACAAGGGATGCGGCTGCATAACCCGGGGGCCTCTGGAAGGCGAAAAACCGAGGGAACCTCAAACCGCTTCGATGCTCGCGGGCAATGTAGCCGCGAACGTGTTGGCGGGTCTTGGTGGTGCAATCGTGGTGGGTGGTGCAGGCGCGGCCACGGCAACGAGTGCGGACCTCTACAATCGCAGCACGAGCAATGCTGACGGCAAGGGCAGCACAGGCAGCGAGTTCGTCGATAAAATCGTTGATTGGGCGAAAAACACCTATGGCGACGTACCGGGTACGCTAAGCCGTTGGTGCAATCAGATAACCGTTCAGATGAACGCGGATGCTGCGTCGACGGCGTCGCAACGACCGTCCGACCTGATTGCACAAGGTACGGCGAACGGTATCAACACTATCATCGGTTCCAAAGGTGGCGAGCCGCCGACGGCCAATCCGGGGACTGTGCTAGCAGATTCGACAGCGGGGGCGGCGGGATCGGCCGCGATGGGAACCCCAGGCTACGTGCCCAGTAATGCAACGCTCAATAGTGGGAATGGTGATGAGCCATCGGTAAACAACGGTTCAAGTAATTCGTCAAACAATTCTGGACCGGTTGAAAATGCTGACAGCGCTGATCCCGCGCTTCATGCGGACGTCGTTACGTGACGCGGCGAATGCGATCGAACAGGCATCCGGCAACGGCATCGACAGTCAAATGAACGAACGGTCGGCATCGATGCCTCTGCTGGTCGGCCGGGCATATATGGCTGGAGGGGCGGCCGGTCTCACCGTGGCCGAGATCGAGATACGTCAGCGCGATCTCATCAGCATCGAGCGGGTACGGCGCGCGGGGACATTCATCGAAATTCACGACGGCCTCGTTCTCGATCCTGACGACACCATCCTGATCGTCGGCATGCGCGACTCGGTCCTCGCGGCCGCGCGATGCTTCGGCGGCGAGGTCGCGGAGTGTCATGAGATGTCCGTCGAGATGCGCTCCCGGCAGGCCGTCTTTACCCGCGAAGGCGGGCAACGCCTGCGGCTCGTTGACGGCAGGGCGACGATCGACGGGAAGCCTCGGCGCGGCGTATATATTCAGGCCGTGACCCGGGCAGGCCGTTCACTACCCATACTCGCGAACACCGAACTGCAACACGGGGATGTCATCACCTTCTACGGTTCGCCCGAAAGCACGCTGCATGCGGCGGAGGCGGCAGGCTTCCATCTCCAGCGCTCCGACAAGACCGACTTCGTGTACATGAGCATGGGGCTCGTGGCCGGGTTGGTATTGGGCAAGTGCGTCGTTTATATCGGTGGCTTTCCGCTTACGCTCGGTGCGGGAAGCGGCTGTCTGATTGCGGGCTTGCTTTTCGGCTCGATGCGGGGCAAGCATCCGATGTACGGCGCAATGCCGCCCGCGGCTTCGCAAGCGTTCAAAGACTTCGGTCTGTCCACATTCGTTGCGGCGGTCGGTCTGGATTCGGGCGTTCAAGCGCTTCTGACAGTGAAAGAGAGCGGCATCACCCTTTTGTTGCTGGGGTTCTTCGTCACGCTGTTCCCGATGATCCTGTCCATGCTGTTCGCCCGCTACGTTTTGGGCTATCGGAACGCCGCTCTCCTGGCTGGCGCCATGGCGGGCTCACGAGGCGCGAGCCCCGCCTTCGGGCAAGTAATCGACAAGTCCGAAAGTTCGGTGGCCACCGTGCCCTTCGCCGTTACCTATGCGTTGGGATCCGTCTTGCTCGCGTTGTTGGGACCCGTTCTGATCGAGCTGGCCTGAGGGGTCCGCACGCGTGCGACGCAAGGACTGAAGCGCCCTGCCCGTTCAATCCGACACGCCATTTCCACGAGTAAATCTGGCCTAAGAATGGGAACCTATGATCTGTCTTGACGGATCGATCAGGCAACCACGGACGATCCCGCTATCACAAAGATCTGAAATCTGACGCGATCATTGCGCGTCGCCGGGCGGCCCGTATGCTGCCCAGTTCGCGCTTTCAGCGCGATTGGAGAGCGTGGCGTGTCTGAGCTTATCGAGAGGATTCTGGTCTGGTTTGAATGTATCGATCCGGGGGCGTACCGGCGCGTCAAAGGGCTACGAATCGTCACGGCATACGGCAGCGCTCTCGCGCTCGGAACCGTTCATGACATCACGGTCCTTGACCCCGGTCATGCGTCGATTGCAATGCTCGCGGGTAGCTTTGCACTCTGGGCAAGCGTGTTCGAAGCACGCGGCACGCGGTATGGATCGACGCGCGACCTCGTCATGCTATGCAGCTGCGCTGCGGTCGGCGCTTTGTTCTTTGCAATGCTCGCGCCTCTGCTGAGTCTTCCGCTAGTAAGGCAATATGGATTAGGCGGCGGCGAATGGATTCTCTTGCCCAGTGTTTTTCTGACCGGCTTTCTTCGACAATATGGCGTCCTCGGAACGGGTCTGGGTTTGCAGCTTTATATCGGCGAGCTGCTCGCCTACGGTGCTCACCTCACGCCCATCGACGTGCGCGAGATCGGTGTTGCCCTGGCGGTCGCGATCGTCGCGTCGGTCGTGCCTCGCCTCCTGACCGGTCCGAACGAAATGCCGGCCGCTGCGGCATCACCGTCGCATTCTTCCTGTCGCGCGTCCAGCCTCTCGGCCGAGTGCATCATTGGGCTGCAGGCAAGTGCCACGGCGGTGATCATCATCGTGTTGAACAGCGTGTTCGGACTCATTCAACCTGTGTGGGCCATCACGGCCGCCGTATGCGGCACGACCGTGACAGCAACCGGTACGGTCGCGCGCATGAGGCGGCGAATCATCGGGACACTCGTCGGCGTGCCGCTCGGGCTCGCGTGCCTGCCTATTGCGACGCATGCACCCCTCATCGTGTGTGGTGCTGTGGCACTCGCTCTCATCGTCTATACGGTGACGCTATCCGATCGCTATGACATCGCTTGCGCCGCCTTTTCTTTCGTCTTAGTGATAACGCTTGCCGCCACGGGAGAACATTCGGTTTCGGTGCTCGTTGCCCGCGCGTGGGAAACACTTCTCGGCGGAATGATCGCGCTGGTGATGGCCGTGTATGTGATTCCCCTGCGTCCGGTGCGAGAGTCCGAAGCGGCGGCAACGGGACGCACCCTTCATTGACCGTCGTAACGCGATCAGATATTCAATGTTTTGGAGGAGTTGACATGACGGCTCTTGAACTGGCCGGGAGGAGCCGCGGCGTCGCTGTCCTGCTGACACTGTCCGGTGGATTTCTGGACGCCTTTACCTATGTCGGGCACGGCGGTGTATTCGCAAACGCAATGTCGGGGAACATTGCCCTTCTCGGTATCAATGTGGCCAGCGGAGACTGGACGCAGGCTGCACGACATGTTCCACCGCTCATTGCCTTCGCTTTTTCGGTATGTGTCGTCCACATGCTGGGCCTGGCCACAATCGCCCGATTCGTGACGCGCCCGGCCCTTGCGTGCCTTGTTCTCGAGATCGGCTTTCTGGCGCTGGCTGCCAGCAATCTGCTCAGCCTGCCGGATTTCGTCCTGATTCCCGGCATAACGTTCGTTGCGACATTGCAAACATTATCGTTCACTCACGTCGAAAACGTGACCTACACGTCCGTGATGACGACAGGCAATCTACGACGGGCCACGAAGCGGCTGCTCGAAGGGTTGATTCCGCGCTATGACAAGGCGGCGCTACATGATGCCTCGCTCCTTGGAGCCGCGGGTCTGTGCTTTCTGACGGGAGCGGTTCTAGGCGCCTATACGACTGCGGCAATGATGAATAATGCCCTCTGGATTGCGGTCCTTCTGCTTCTCTCGGCGCTGACGCGGATGTGCCAATTATCGCGCAGCGATTATGTTCGACATTCTTGAGAAAGCGGCGGTTCGCTCCTCTCGTGATCTCGAACATGCAGTGTTGAATCAGTGTTTCCGACATCGCCGCTCGAACTCCTGAATCTGGTGGAATCGGCAAGGTCATATACCGGACTATTCCAGCTACAAACCAAACGGCGTGAGGAATAGAAACCAAAAAATTGCGAAAGTCCCGCCCTACTTCAGACAGGGGTCAAGATGAATTCTCTTCGGCATTAATTTTTGACGTGCAGGGAAGCACGACTGATTTTCGCTCAACCGTGTCCGCAGCGGCCCGTACCATCGCCTCAGATCGCGCGACGGGCGTCGACTGGGGACGTTTTGTCGATGAATGGCGGCGGAAATATCGTCCGGCGCTCGATGCAGTTCTCGCGGGAACCGAACCTTGGAGGCCGGTGGATCGAATCTATAGGTCAGTACTCGACGAAGTCATAGACGAATATAACGTGGGGTTCCTGACGCTCGACGAGCGTGAGCGCATCAACTTTGCGTGGCAGACGATTGAGCCATGGCCCGATGCTGTCGAAGGGCTGCAACGGCTGAAGCGGCGTTTCAAACTGGTGACGCTATCGAATGCGGACGTCAGCGCGATGATCAATATTTCAAAGCGCGGGTCGTTGCCGTGGGACGCAATCTTCACCGGCGAAATGATCCAGACGTTCAAGCCAGATCCGCACACCTACGAAATGGCCTTGCGCTATCTTGGCCTATCGGCTGGTGAAGCGATGATGGTCGCGTGTCACAAATATGACCTGTACGCGGCACGCGAGCTCGGACTGAAAACGGCTTTCGTTGCGCGTCCTCTTGAGTTTGGGCCCGACTGCAACGTCGACACTTCGTTTGAAGATGGCTTTGATATTAACGCGCATGATTTTCTTGAACTCGCGACCCAGTTGGGATGCTGAGGGCGAATACCTCAAACACTTTTGCGAGGTCTTGGATGCGCGCCGAAGGTCTTCTATGCGCGTCAAAGACCTCCTTTCGTGATGGTATCAAGTCATACATTTGATCGTTTGACTTTACAGTCGGCACAACAATGTAGTCGAGTGCATGTGTTCTGTCCCATCCGCAGAGACAGCTCCACGATGTAATACTAAGCTAACTTCACGCCAATATTCTGGCCCATATCGCAACATTTAGAAAAGGATTGACACGATTTTTGAGCCAAATGAGCCGATAAGGGTCAAACGATTCTACAGTCGCGCACCTGGTAACACCCCGTAAATGGGCCGAACTTTTAGCTCCGGAGGTCAGATTTGCGTTCGTTTTCCACCGCACTCTGATCCATGGGCAATGCTTAGGATCTCGGTCGTAATTTGATCTGATTGTGCCTACGTCTCGTTCGCGCGTGAACCTATGGGCAGGTTCGCGAACGCGAACGTCCGACCGTGACGCCCAGTTCAATAGCAGCGGAGCCTGCCAGATGACGGTAATCAACCGGGCCAATGTAATCGTCAGCAGCTGAACATTAACTTTACCTAGGAGTAGTAGAG
Source organism: Caballeronia sp. LZ043 (assembly GCF_031451075.1). Classification (NCBI taxonomy): domain Bacteria; kingdom Pseudomonadati; phylum Pseudomonadota; class Betaproteobacteria; order Burkholderiales; family Burkholderiaceae; genus Caballeronia; species Caballeronia sp. LZ043. The sequence goes on from NZ_JARUXT010000004.1 coordinate 855,728, forward strand.
CATGAAACTTGATGAATGGCTGTCTAACGACGCCAGCACAAAAGTCAACGTGCGAGGAAGAACGATGTGGTCAAACTGGTCTAGGACTCTCATCTCAGGGATTGTTCTTTCTTTCGCGTGTTCTGCTGTACAAGCGCAGCCAGGTAATCGAAGCAGCACCTCGGAATCCAATCCGATCGCGCAAGACAGCTTCTTCTTTGTGGGCGGTAGCTACGTTGGCGATTCAGCCAAACCGGTCATGCATGGCCAGATGTACGTGGAAAAACTCACGCCTACCCGGCGCCTCCATCCCTACCCAATCGTCCTTATCCACGGCGCGGGGCAAACTGCCACCAACTGGATGGGCACACCCGACGGCCGGGAAGGCTGGGCCAAGTTCTTTGTGGCTCAAGGCTACGAGGTCTATATGGTAGACCAGCCAGCGCGTGGACGATCGGCCTGGCAAGAAGGCATCGACGGTAAGTTGAGCACCTTCGACGCGAAAACCGAAGAGAGCCTGTTCTCCGTTCCCGAGCAATTTAATCTCTGGCCGCAGGCCAAGTTTCATACTCAATGGCCGGGTAGCGGTCCGAGTCACGGCAAAATCGGCGATCCAGTTTTCGACCAGTTCTATTCAACACAGGTGCAGTTCCTCGCCAGCAATGCGGAAACGGAGACGTTGATTCAGCACGCTGCTGCGGCGTTGCTGGATAAGATCGGACCGGCGATCGTGCTCACCCACTCGCAGTCCGGTCCGTTCGGCTGGTTGATCGCGGATGCGCGGCCAAAGCTCGTCAAGGCGATTATTGCCGTCGAACCCTCGGGCCCACCGTTCCAAAACGAGATCCCGTTCGGCACCGACAAAGCGCGTGCCTGGGGTGTGACCGACATTCCGATGACTTATGATCCGCCGATCACCGATCCTTCGCAGTTGCAGATCGAACAACAAGCCACGCCGGACAAGCCGGACCTGGTGCGATGCTGGAGCCAGAAGGCACCGGTGCATTCATTGGTGAACCTGAGTGGTATCCCGGTGATGATGGTGACGTCGGAAGCCTCATACCACTCCGCGTATGACCACTGCACCGCCCGGTATCTGAAACAGGCAGGGGTGAACACCGACTTCGTGCGGCTGCCTGACGTCGGCATTCATGGCAACGCGCACATGATGATGCTTGAGAAGAACAACCTCCAGATTGCTGGTCTAATCAGTTCGTGGCTTGGCAAGAACGTCAAATAGGCGATCCTGAAAAATCTCGAAGTCCCTTACTGACGGGCTGTTAAGGGCGAAACTGGATTACCGGAATTGCAGGATACGGGGCGCCTGGCCGGGTTGATCGACTGGGCGCATCTCGGCACGACGATGAGTGCAAGCTTCGTGTCTGTTGCCGGACGACCCGCGACATCCCCGCGCTTGATTGCTGGTTTGTTCTATCTTCAACACACGTTTGACCTGTCCGATGAAGAGGTTGTGTGGCAGTGGGTCGAAAACCCTTATTGGCAAGTCTTCACGGGCGAAGTGTTTCTGCAGACCGAGCCACCCATCGATCCGTCGAGCCTAACGCGCTGGCGCAAACGACTCGGTGAGGCGATGTCGAACGGCAAGTCGAGCGGGTATCGGAGTCGGGCCGCATCGCATTGCTCGAACTGATTGCTCAAACGAAGCGCATCCTGTCGCAAAAGCCCAGGGACAAGAACAAGCTCTACGCACTACACGCTCCCGAAGTCGAGTGTCTAGCCAAAGGCAAGGCTCGTATGCCTTATGAATTTGGGGTGAAAGTGTCGAGCACGACGACGCATAAGGAAGGGTTGGTCGTCGGGGCTCGCTTGATGCCGGGAAATCCGTACGATGGTCACACGCTGGCAGAGGCGTTGGAGCAAGCCGCAATTCTGAGTGATGTAAGTCCGGAGGTGGCGATTGTGGATCGCGGATACAAGGGCGTTGCGATTGAAGGCGTAAAGATCTATCACCCGGGTATGCGTCGCGGCATCACGCGTGGACTGCGCGCGATGATCCGCCGGCGAAGCGCAATCGAGCCCGCCATCGGCCACATGAAGACAGACGGCAGGCTTGATCGGAATTGGCTCAAAGGTGCATTAGGCGATGCGATTCACGCAGTGTTGTGCGGCGCGGGTCACAACCTGAGGATGATCCTCAGGAGGCTGAGGCTTTTTTACGTCTTGATGCTGAGCTTGTTCTTCAGCATGCCTCCTCGAATGTTCCTCTCGTAACTCAACTCGTGCAGGGCTCGGCGCATTGTTCAGGGTCGACTCGATAAGATCGCTGATTGGGCGAACAACACACGTCACGACGCACCGGGTACGCCAAGCCGTTGGGGCAATCAGATCGCTGGTCAGATGAACGCGGATGCTGCGGCGACTTGCACGCGTCGGCTACGGGCGCGTGTTCGGCCCAAACACGGCATTCCTTGCAGGCACCCGGTTGCTGGGAGCGGTACTCGGCATCCGAGGCAGTCTTCCGCTCAAGCTCGCGGCCCTGAAGTACGACCTCTTCGCGGGCACCCCGCTCCTCAAACCCGCCTCGCTCATCACGGCGCGCGTGACGCTCGGTTTTCAGCTCACTGCCCAGATCTGACCTTTTCCAGCTCCCGCGCGTAATACATCGCCGCCGCATCAATCTCCTCGGCGGTCATGTTGCGCGCCACGTTCCGCATGACGCCATCGATATCATTGGTCCGCGCCCCGCTCGCGAACGCCAGCAACTGCGACTTCGTATAAGCCGCCGGCAGACCATCGAGCCAGGGACTTCCCGCCTTGCTGTCGATGCCGCCATGACACACCGCGCACGGCGCCACATTCCGCATCGGCGCTCCGTGCGCGACGATCGCCGGCGCACGCGCATCGCTCACCTTGCGCTGCGCCGGCGGTCGCGGCAGGCTCGCGTAATACGCCGCGAGATCGCGCATGTCCTGATCGCTCAGGTTCATCGCCATCGGCGACATCACGGCGTTGCTGCGCGCGCCGTTCTGAAAATCGATCAACTGCTTGTAGATCACCGCCGCATACTGGCCTGCCAGATTCGGCGAGTTCGCATCGCTCATGCCGCGCTCGCCATGACACATCGTGCAGCGCAAGGCCAGCGTCGCGCCTCGTCCGATGGAATTCGAACTGACCGTCGCGAGCAGTTGCGGCGTCATCTCGACGCTCGTCAGCTTCGCCTCCGGCTCGACGATCACGCCTCCCGCGTACCAGCTGCGCGGCACGCCCGCCGCGCTGCAGATGGCGTTCCAGATGCCGCTGAACTGCGCATCGCGCTGCACCGAAGGCAGCCACACGAAGCCGATCAGCGCCGCCACGATGGCGATCCCGATCGTCCCCAGCACGCTGACCGTGAACCAGCGGTTGCGGAAAGTGAAGAGGCGTTCGTCGCTCATCGCGCGGCTCCGATGGGCACGGCAGGCACCGACGTGTCGGAGCGCGCGAGCAGTTGCGCGATCGGATAGCCGTAGTTGACGAGCGTGAGCCCGATCATCAGCGTGAGCCACAGGGCAAAGCTGTTCAGCGCCACCGGAATGCTGCTCGGCTCGTGCACCGCGCGGCTGAAGCGGAACGGCTCGATCGTGGCGCGCGGCGTGCGATGCGCCTTCACCAGCACGATGAAGAACAGCACCGCCGACACCAGCAGAATCAGCGCGCCCACCACCGAGATCACCACGGACAGCGCCTGCGCCGCGATCTCCGGATCGCTGTAGTCATAGAAGGCCATGCGTCGCGGCATGCCCAGCAGGCCGACGAAATGCCACGGGAACGTCAGCACGATCATGCCGATGAACCACAGCCACAGTTGCCAGCGCATCAGCTTCGGATGCAGCAGCGGCCGCCCGGTCAGATGCGGCCACAGATCGTAGGCAATCACGAAGTACATGATGACGATCGCCCCGCCGAAAATCAGGTGGAAGTGCCCGGTCACCCACTGCGTGTTGTGAATCGTCGAATCGAGCTGGTAGCTCATGTTGATGAGGCCGCCCGCGCCGCCAAAGCCGAGCATCACGAACGAAAACGCCACGGCCAGCATCATCGGATTGTCCCAGGGCAGCGCCTTAAGCCAGCCCAGCGGGCCGCGTCCGCCGCGCAGCCGCGCCGCGATCTCCACCGACGCGCAGATCGTGAACACGGTCAGCAGCGTCGGCACGGCGACGAGCGCGGTGAACACCGAATGCATGAACTTGAAGCCCGAGCCCACTTGCGGATCGGCGAACAGGTGATGGATCCCGATCGGCATCGACACCACGAGGAACAGGATGAACGAGATGCGCGCCATGGCATCGCTGTACAGACGGCCGCCGATCGCGCGCGGGATGATTGTGTAGTACGCCACGTAGGCGGGCACCAGCCAGAAATAGACGATGGCGTGCAGCGTCCACGAGAAGAAGATGCGAGCGAGGCCGGCATCGATGGTCGTCTTCCAGCCGAAGGCCACCGGCAGGATCAGGAACAGCACTTCGATCGCCGCGCCCACCGCGGTCCAGCCCCACAGATAGGCGCCCGCGACGGTCGCGAACATCGCGAGCGGCACCGGCTTGCCGCGGTTCTCGCGCTTCCACGCCGCGAGGTTCACCGACATCAGCGCAACCCACACCCACGAGCCCACCACGACCAGTACCACGCCGATGTAATAGAAGACATTGCCGATCATCGGCGGATAGAAGGTGTAGAGGACCGAAGCCAGACCCATCGCCACCGGTATGGTTGCCGTGATCGCGCCCGCTGCTACCAGCCAGAAGCCCAGCCACGCCCAGCGCAAACCCGCGAGCGGACGCTTCAGCGCCAGTTCGCTGACGGCATAGCCGAAGCCCATCGCCACGAGCGTCGGAAAGGCATAGCCCATCACGGTGCCGTGCTCCGTCACCGAGCGGTAGTACAGCTCCGGATTCTGCAGCCACGGATGCAGTGGACTGCGCACCAGCATCTGCCATGCGCCGAGCAGGAGCGCGATGCCGAAGGCGCCGAACGCCAGCCAGAAATGCGCGAGGACGAGCCGCTTGCTATTGAACACAGGACACTCTCCGCGAACGGGCCGGCAGCTTGGCGGCCCTCTCCATGAACTCGGCGCGATCGATCACCTTCACGTGCGCCCACATGTTCTGATGCCCGGTGCCGCAGTACTCGTGGCAGGGCATCAGATGATCGCCGGTCGTCTCGAAGGTCGTCTTGAAGGTCGAGACATAACCCGGTTCCAGCATCGAATTGATGTTGGTGCCGGTGATCAGGAAGCCATGTACGACGTCCGCCGCCGTCGCGCGGAACGTCACCGGCACGCCCGCCGGCACCACCAGGCATTGCGGCGTGAACGAATACTGCTGCGCGACGATGCGCACCGTCACCGAACCATCCGCCTCCGGTGCGCTGCCCAGATTGCTCTCGATGAATTCGCCCGACACGCCGAGCGTCTCCGGCCGCACGGTCTCGACCCGCGACGGCGGCATCATCGCCCAGTGCAGGCCGGTGTAGACGACCATCCCGACCAGCAGCACGGCGATCGCGAGGACGAGGATCGCCCAGCGCCGCTCCACGCGTTCGGCAGTGTCATGCGAGCTTGGATCGATGGCCATAGGCGAAGTCTGGATGAATCACCGGATCACGCCGCGCGGCAGGAACACGGCGAAGTAAAAAACGAACCACATGCCGATCACGATCGCAGTCGAGATACCGGCCAGCACGATTGCGCCGCTCGGGCCGCGCTTCACAATCTCGTCGAGCTTCGCGTCTTCCTCGGCGTTCGGGTCTTCGTTCATGGTCGTCAGGGTTCTAGTAAAGCGGCGCCGAGCGCAGTTCGTTCACGTCCTTCACCGTCACCGGCGCGCCCTGGTTGCCCCATGCGGTGCGGATGTAGGTCACCACCGCCGCCACCTCGACATCGGACAGCGCTTGCGCGAACGGCGGCATGCCATACGGCTTCGGATTCTTGAACGTGCCAGGCGGATAACCGCCGTTCAGCACCATGCGGATCGGGTTCACGGCCGAGTTCATCACGATCGACTGATTGTTCGCGAGCGGCGGAAAATCCGGCGGCTTGCCCTCGCCGCGCGCAGCGTGGCACTCGGCACATTGGGCGTCGTAGATCTTCTTGCCGAGCGGCGCGAGACTCGTCTGCTGCTCCATCACCGCCGGTCCGGGCGGCGCGGACTTGTCGCCGGAACGCGCGGGCAGCGCCTTCAGATAGACGGCCATCGCGCGGACGTCGTCCTCGCTCAGATATTGGAGGCTGTCGTACACCACTTCGGCCATCGGGCCGTACACCGCGCCGCGATGACTCACGCCCGCATGCAGCAAACCGACGATGTCGTCCATGCTCCAGTCGCCGAGGCCTGCCTCCCGGTTCGAGGTCAGCGAAGGCGCGTACCAGTTCTGGATCGGGATCAATCCGCCTTCGAATGCCTTGGAGCTCACGTTGCCGCCGAGTGCGTTGATCGCGGTGTGGCACATCGAGCAATGTCCGAGTCCTTCGACCAGATACGCGCCGCGATTCCATTCCACCGATTGCTTCGGGTCCGGCCGGTACTCGCCCTCCCTGAAGAACAGAGAGCGCCAGCCAAACAGCAGTTGCCGCTTGTTGAACGGAAAGCGCAGTTCGTGCGGCCGGTTCGGCTGGTGCACGGGCGGCGTCGACATCAGGAACGCGTAGATCGCGTCGGAATCGGCGCGCGTGACTTTCGTGTAGGACGTGTACGGCATCGCCGGATAGAGCAGCGAGCCGTCGCGCGACTTGCCGTCGTGCATCATCCGGTAGAACTCGTCGGCGCTCCAGCCGCCGATGCCCGTCTCCCGGTCCGACGAAATGTTGGGCGTGAAGAGCGTGCCGAACGGCGTGTCCATCGGCCGGCCGCCGCCGAAGGTCCGGCCGGCGGGCAGCGTATGGCACGCGATGCAATCGCCCGCGCGCGCCAGATACTCGCCGCGCTTGATCGTCTCCGCGCGGTCCTGCGCATGGACCTGCCTCAACGGTGCCAGCAGCAACACCGCCCATGCCGCGCATGCCGCGCATGCCGCCAGTAGAACCGCGACGGTCAGCGCTCCGGAGGGTCGAAATCGGCGCACGTCGGGGTCCTCGTCAGTGGGGAACGCTGCCGCAGGCGAGCGGCATCGTGAGCGAACCGGCCGCCACCGGCGCCGGATCAGCCGGCGCGGGCAGCGAGGCCAGGTACGCGGCGATCCCGGTGATGTCGCGATCGGAGAGCAGCTTGGCGATCTGGCCCATGCAATCGGGCGCGGCCGTGGTGCGGGTGCCGTAGCGCCATGCGCCCAGTTGCGCGCTCAGATAATCGGCATGCAGGCCCAGCAGGCCGGGGATGGCAGGCTCCATGCCGGTCATCGCCGGGCCGTGGCAGCTGATGCAGGCAGGCACGCTGCGCACCGGATCGCCTTTCGTGACCAGCGACCTGCCCAGTTCGAGCGTTTTTGCATCGACACTGACGGGCGCCGGCGGCGGGAACGGCGGACGCTCGCCCGCGAAGTACGCGGCAATCTCCTTCAGATAGGCATCCGGAAGATAGGCGAGCAGGTAATTCATCGGCGGATATTTGCGCCGGCCGTCGCGGAAGGCGAGCAACTGGTTGTACAGGTAGCCGGCAGGCTTGCCGGACAGGCGCGGGAAATAGTCGTTGTCCGTGCCCTCGCCGTGCGCGCCGTGGCAGGCGGCGCAGCCCATCACGCGGGCCTGCATGGTGTCCGGCGCGCGCTCGGTGGCCGGCGCGTCCGCGGCGAACGCCCCGCTGCCGAAACACAGCAATAGTGCGCACACGATGAACGTGCTGAGCTTCGCCGCGTCTGTCACGTTCTGCACGTAACCCCCGGTTGTCGAAATGCCGTGTTCGAAATGCCGTTGTCGATACGCCGCGCGGGACAGGCCCGCATCCGGCACGCTGCTTCAAGGCACTGCAGTGAACATGCTGTCGATGGGTTGCGTCAGGCTGTTCTGATACTAGAAGACAGCGCCCGCTTTTCCCAGCACCGGGATTGTCTCAATGCGCGCGCACGCCGCGTGGCGGGCACGAGCGCGTTTCTTGATCTAAAACAATCTATTCAATATTTTCGGGATAGGCAAAGAGCCGGCCGCGCTCACTTGAGCCCAAGGCGCTTCGCGAGACGATTCAGGTTGGCCCGATCCAGACCCAGCTCGCGGGCCGCGGACGCCCAGTTCTGCTCATGACGCCTGAGCGTATCGAGGATCAGCGCGCGTTCGTAGGCGCTCACCGCTGCACGAAAGTCCGTGCCGCTTGCCGACAGCGGCGGCGGCGCGGCGGACGCCTGCGTCGGGGCGGCATCGCCATTGAGCGCGAGATCGGCGGCGCTGAGCGTCAGGATGCGCGGACGCTCGCGGTGCGACGCCAGCGCCTTCAACGCGCTCCGGCCGATCAGATGCTCCAGTTCGCGCACGTTTCCCGGCCAGCGATAGGCCAGCAGCGCGGCCTGGGCGTCGGCGGCGAGGCGCAGACTCAGCAGGCCGAGACGCGAACGGTTTTCCTCGAGGAAGAAGCCGGCCAGCAGCAGCACGTCGCGGCCGCGCTCGCGCAGCGCCGGCACGACCAGCGGATAGACCGACAGCCGGTGATACAGGTCCGCGCGGAACCGCCCTTCGCGCACTTCTTCGGCGAGATCGCGATTGGTCGCGGCGATCAGCCGTACATCCACCTTGTGTTCGCTGTCCGAACCGATGCGCTGCAACTGCCCGTTCTGCAGCACGCGCAGCAGTTTCGCCTGCACGGGCAGCGGCAGTTCGCCGACTTCGTCGAGAAAGAGGGTGCCGCCGTCGGCGAGTTCGAACTTCCCGCGCCGGTCCGACGACGCCCCCGAAAACGCCCCTCGCACATGCCCGAAGAGCTCGCTTTCGACGAGCGTATCCGGCAGCGCGGCGCAGTTGAGGCTGACGAGCGGCTTGTCGGCGCGCGGCGACAGCGCGTGAATCTCGCTCGCGACGAGTTCCTTGCCGACGCCCGTCTCGCCCGTCACAAGCACGGTGAGATCGCTCGAGGCGACGATCGCGATCTCCTCCAGCATCCGCCGATGCCGATCGCTGCCGCCGATCATCTCGCGCCGCTTCGGCCCGCCTGCCTGCCGGTAAGCCTCCGCGCGATGACGCTCCGCCTCCCTCGAACGCGCCAGCCGGTCGATGCGCCCCGCGACGCTCACCGTCGCCGCCGCAAGACTCAGAAACGCTTGCAGCGAGGCCATGTCGATGCCGTCGAAACGGGCGGGATCGAGCGCGTCGAGGGTCAGCAGGCCCCACGCGCGGCCATCGATCCACAGCGGGCAGCCCAGGCAGTCGTGCACCTCCAGATGGCCGCTCAAGCCCTTGACGAGGCCGTCATAGGGATCGGGAAGGTCGGAGCTGGCGGAGAAGCGTGTCGGCGCCTCGTGCGCAAGGATGCGCGCGAAACGCGGATGTTCGCTCACCCGGAAGCGCCGCCCGAGCGTATCGCCCGACAGACCGTCGATGGCGAGCGGCACGAGCGTGTCGCCGTCGAGCCGCAGGAGCGCGGTGGCGTCGCTCGGAAAAAGCGCGCGGGACGTATGCAGCAGACGCCGGTAGCGCTCGGTGTCCGGCATCTCGCTCGACAGATCCTCGATGAGCGGAACCAGCGCGTCGAGCAGCACGCGCGAAGTCATTGCGACTACGTCAGCAGTCTTTTTGACTAGAGTCGAATCGACCATATAAATCTTCAAAGCATTGATTTAACGACGATTCTACCTTGGCACAAAACCTGTATTGGAGTTTGCACAGACTTCCGATGCGCCATGCATCTTCATCAACGAGGAAAGAACCATGCTGTCAGCCGAACACCGTGCCATCGTCAAGGCAACCGTTCCCCTGCTCGAAAGCGGCGGCGAAGGGCTCACCACCCATTTCTACGCCCGGCTGCTCGCCGACTATCCCGAAGTCCGCCCGATGTTCAATCACGCGCACCAGGCGAGCGGCGCGCAACAGCGCGCGCTCGCCAACGGGGTGCTGATGTATGCGCGCCATATCGATGAACTGGAGAAGCTCGGCGGGCTCGTCGGCCAGATCATCCATAAGCACGTCGCGCTGAATATCCTGCCCGAGCATTATCCGATCGTCGGACGCTGCCTGCTCGCATCGATCCGGGACGTGCTCGGCGCGGAGATCGCCACCGATGCCGTCATCGACGCTTGGGCCGCCGCCTACGGGCAACTCGCCGATCTGCTGATCGGGCTCGAGGAAGGCATCTACAGCGAACGCGAACAGGCGCCCGGCGGCTGGCGCGGCACGCGGCGCTTCGTCATTGCCCGCAAGGAAAAGGAAAGCGACGAGATCACGTCGTTCTACCTGACGCCCGAAGACGGCGGCGCCCTGCTCGACTTCCGTCCGGGCCAGTACATCGGCTTGCGGGTGGTAATCGACGGCGAGGAAGTGCGTCGCAACTATTCGCTGTCGGCCGCGCCGGATGGCCGCGAGTACCGCATCAGCGTGAAGCGCGAGGCGAACGGCAAAGTCTCCGGCTTCCTGCACGAGCACAAGCACGCCGGCGACGTGCTCGAACTCTATCCGCCCGCCGGCCATTTCACGCTCGAACCCGGCGAGAAGCCGGTCGTGTTCATCAGCGGCGGCGTCGGCATCACGCCGACGCTCGCGATGCTGCACACCGCGCTCGTGACGCAGCGTCCGGTCACGTTCATTCATTCGGCGCGGCACGCCGGCGTGCATGCGTTCCGCGAGACCATCGAGACGCTGGCGGCGCGCCATCCGCAGCTCAAGCGCTTCTACTGCTACGAGCACGCGCGCGACGGCGATCATCCGGCGGACGGAATCGGTTTCGTCGACGAAGCCTTGCTCGACAAGTGGCTGCCCGCGGATCGCGACCTCGATGCCTATTTTCTTGGGCCCAAGCCCTTCATGAAAGCCGTGAAGAAGCACTTGAAGGCGCTTGGCGTGCCCGAGTCGCAGAGCCGTTATGAATTCTTCGGCCCGGCAGCGGCGCTCGACTGAACGCCTTGACGCGGGTGTTCGAAACCGCGGCGCAGCTTGCCGCGGTTTTTTTCGTCCGGCGAAGACTTCCACTGGTTACCCCATATTCCACAAAACCGGCTATTTGAATAGGCCACCATCCGGCCTATTCTGAACCTGTCCAAACCCACCAAGGAGCAGCGCCATGGAATCCCGTCTCGACTTCTACAAGGCCAATCCCGCCGCTATCAAGGCCCTCGTTGGCGTGGAAGAGCGCATCGGCAAATCCGCGCTCGAAAAGTCCCTGACCCATCTGGTGCGCCTGCGCGCGTCGCAAATCAACGGCTGCGCGTTCTGCGTCGACATGCACACCACCGATGCCCGCAAGGGCGGCGAGACGGATCGCCGTCTTGCGACCGTCGTGGTATGGCGCGAGACGCCGTTCTTCACGGATCGAGAACGCGCCGCGTTCGAATGGACCGAAGCACTGACGCTGGTCTCGCACGACCATGTGCCGGACGCCGTCTGGCAAGCTGTGAAGCCGCATTTCAGCGACGAGGAAATCGTCGACCTGACGCTGCTCGTAACCGCGATCAATGCATGGAACCGTTTCGCCATCAGCTTCCGCAAGCTGCCCGCCTGACGCGCCCGGCCCACTTTGACGATCCGGGCGTCGCAATGTGACTATGATGGCAGGCACCTTCCATGAACATGGCGCCCTGCCCATCTGATCGTGAATCTTCGTTCTCTTCGCCTCGCCGTCCTGGTCATCGCCGCGTCACTCGCGCTCGGCGGCTGCGGTCTGTTCGGCTGCGGCGGCGTGGCCACCAACGGCGGCGGCTTCGGCGGTTGCAGCGTCGGCACGCGCTTCTGAGGCTTCTCCCTCATTCGGCAGGGCTCGCATTGAGCCCGCGAAGCGGCGTCCTTCCCCACGGGAGCAGGGTTTTCCGGCAAGCCGTTCCCGCCGACACTGTCTCCAACCACCCGTTTGGAGAAAATCATGGACGCTGACCTCGCTCTCGCCCTCTTCGCATGCGCTTCACTGGCATCGGCACTGAGCTTTCCGGCGTGGCTCGCCATGATCGAACGGCGCACGCCACGGTACGTCACAGTCACGGCTGCCGTCCGGCCGACGAGATAAGAGAGCGAGGAGACCATCCGCCGGCGGCTGCACAACACGCGCAATCGCAATCGGCCTGCGGGCCGCCTCGTCAGTCGCAAGCCGCGAAACGCGCGAGCTCGATAACAATAAAACGGGCGACACGCCGGGTCGCCCGTCCTGGTCACTCCTTCATGGCAGGCGTATAAGGCAGATCCAGTGCCGCCGCGCGCGCATGCCGCACCGTATGCGCCTGACGCATCGGCTTCAGCACGAAGAGCGCAAGCAGCGCCGAGAGCGCCGCCATCCCCGCCGCGAGCATGAACACGGCGTGCCAGCTTCCGGTCATCGACGTGATGACGCTCGAAAATGGCACCAGCAGCGCAGCCGTGCCCTTGGCCGTATAGAGCAGCCCTGCATTGGTGGCCGCGAACTTCGGGCCGAAGGTGTCGCCGCAGGTCGCCGGGAACAGGCTGTAGATCTCGCCCCAGGCGAAGAACACGATGCCGGTCAGCACCACGAAGGCCACCGGATTCTGTCCATAGCGCGACAGCGCGACGATGCCCACCGCCTCGATGGCGAACGCGATGAACATCGTGTTCTCGCGCCCGATGCGGTCCGATACCCAGCCGAAGAAGGGTCGCGTGAGGCCGTTGAGCACGCGGTCGATGGTCAGCGCGAAAGTGAGCGCCGGCAGCGTCAGGCCGAGCAGCGAGACGGGTGAATCATGCAGGCCGAAGTCCTTCGCGATGGGACCGAGTTGCGCGGTGGCCATCAGGCCGCCTGCCGCCATCATCACGAACATCAGGTACATGACCCAGAAGATCGGCGAGGCCAGCACCTGCTTCGGGCTGGCGTTGTAGACGGCCGCCTTGACCGCGCTTTTCATGGAGGCAAGCAGTTGAACCGGCGGGGCATAGAGCGCCATGCCGAGCAGGAAGACCACGAGTCCCTGTCCCAGCCCGAACCACAGGAAGGTCGCTTCATAGCCGCTCGATTTGATCATGTGCGCGATGGGCACGACGGTCGCCGCCGATCCCATGCCGAAGCCCGCCGCCGTGATGCCCGCCGCCAGCCCGCGCCGCGCCGGAAACCACTTCAGCGCATTGCCGACGCAGGTGCCGTACACCGCGCCCGCGCCCACCCCGCCGACGGCCGCCGCGAAATAGAGCAAGGGCAGCGAAGACGCCACCGAGTTGAGCGCCCAGGCAATCGCGCAGAGCAGACCGCCGCCCACGACGACCGGACGCGGACCGTATTTGTCGACCAGATAGCCTTCCACCGGAACGAGCCAGGTCTCGGTCACGACGAAGATCGTGAACGCCACCTGAATGGCGGCGCGGCCCCAGTGATACTTCTCATCGATCGGATTGACGAAGAGCGTCCAGCCGTATTGCATGTTGGCGATCATCGCCATGCAGATCACGCCGAAAACCAATTGCACCCACGGCGAAGCGAGACGCGAGGTCCTGCCTTCGCGGTCCATCTGGTCCGTTCCCATGCCTGTCTCCTTGGCAATCATGCCTTGTGTATGCGTGCGCCGATCGGCGCCTCTCGCGGCATGAGCAGCGTCGCCGCATATACACAGTATTTGATATATCAAGTAAGTCAAGCGAAAGAAACGACGGGGTTTTCACGGAGAAAACCGGGCATCGTAAGCGCTTGAAAGCTGGAGGAGAGGCAGAACGAAGGGCAAAAAAAAACCCGGCAGAGACAGGCCTGCCGGGCGATGAGCGTGGGCGAGACATGGCAATCCGCAACACGCCCTCTCTTTATATTGAAAGATAAACGTAATGTAAACGGAAATTTATGTAGGGTTTACGATCCGGCCGGTTTCGCCTGTTCGTGGAAGCCGTCAGAACACGTTCACCGGCACGTTCACCATCAGTCGATACACGTCGCTCGTGCCGTCCGGATAATACGGGCTGTTGCTGTGGTGGTGCATGTAATAGAACTTGATCGACGTGTTCTTCAGCTTGCCGCTTGGCACCGTGTAGCTCGGAATCACGCCCACTTCGTAGTGCGTGCCCTGGATCGGCGTGCCGTTGATGCGGTATGCCGCGGCCTGCGCGCTGGTGCCGTTGGCCATCGCGCTGCCGTCCGCATCCCAGCCATATGCGCCCCACACCGCGACCTTGAGACCCGGCACGCCGTAGTGCTTCATGTCGAGCGTATAGGTGAGACTCAAGGACTTTTCATGCGGCTGGTTGTAGTCGACATCCAGCGAGTTGGACAAGTAGTCGCCCGCGGACTGCCCCATGTAGTCGAACCTCTGATCGCTCACGATCTGCTGATACGCCACCTGCACCGTATGCGCGCCGTGCGTACCCGACAATGCCAGCGAGTAGGCATTGTTGGTGATCGCGCCCTGCCGCTGGTCGCCGATCGAACCCGTGTAGTAGTAGTTCAGCGCGCCCGTCCAGCGTATCGAGGCGGGATCGCCGATGCTGTGCGTCGCATTCAGGTAGTACTGTTGCCACACGTCGTTGGCAATGCCGCCCCATAGCGAGACGGCCGTGTCGTCGCCATGGGTCCAGTCGCCGCCGAAGAAGCTGAAGCGCGAGATATGCGTGCCGCCGTATTCGGTCGTGAGTCCGGTGACGCTCGTCATGCCGCGCGCAAGCACGGCGTCCACCGTGCCGGCCTTGAGCGTCAAGCCCCTGATCTCATCGCTCTCCAGCGAGAAGCCGCGATACGTCGGCGGCAGCGAGCGGTTGTCGTGCGGCACGAGGAACGGATCGTCGAAGAGTTGCTGACCGTATTTGAGCACGGTGTTCGAGACGCGCGCCTTCACGTCCCACACGCCGGGATAAGCCCACGCCAGTTGTCCCGATCCGCCGCCGTCCGTGCCGAGGTGCACGCGGTTGCCCGCGCCCTCCCCGCCATTGAACTTGAATGCGCCGAACAGGGAGACGTCGCCGCCCAGTCCGATCAGCCCCTTCGTATAGCCCGACTCGAACACGGCCTGTGCGCCCAGCACCGATGCATCCTTCTTGCCGCTGCCCTTCAGGTCGTCATGCTCGGTGTAGGACCGCAGCAGCAGGTTGAAATGCGAGTCCTCGATCAAGCCGTTCGACTTCGCCTGGCTGCTCATGGGCGCATCGGCTTCCGTATGCGGCGGCGATGCGGGCGGCGCTTCGGTGTGACGCGTCGAGGCGTCGGCATCGGTTTCATCGGCATGAGAGGTAGCGGCGGCGGCCATGAAACCGCTGCACAGCAGAATCGACAGCGCGATTGATCGCTTTTGTTTTTTCATTAGAAAGATCTCCACGAATTGATGCAACGCTCGACTGCGCGCACAGAAAAATCAGGATGCAGAACACCCCGCCCGCAGATCGGCAAGGTCTGGGCGTACGGACAGGATCGGGTGAAGCGGCAGGCCGGCCAGGTCGGCTACACCGGCCTTTCGCTATAGGGCGTGGATTGGGCGACTCATGCGGGTGGACGCGTCCTCGCTATCGAAGGGTTGCAGTGAAAGCGCACGTCCGTCATGCGAACAGACAAGCTACTGAGGCATCGCCGCCGAGCGGGCGCAGCGCGGGCACCTCGTGCGCGCAGCGCGCCTGCGCCATCGGGCAGCGCGTGCGGAATACGCAGCCCGAAGGCGGATCGATGGGACTGGGGATATCGCCCGGCAGGATCTCCACGGTGCGGGCACGCTGGATCGCCGGATCGGGCACCGGCACGGCGGAGAGCAGCGCGCGCGTATAGGGATGGCGCGGCGTGTCGTAGAGCGCGTGCTTGCTGGCCAGCTCCATCACGCGTCCGAGGTACATGACCATCACGCGATCGGAGATATGGCGCACCACGGCCAGGTCGTGCGCAATGAAGATCAGCGCGAGCTTCATCTCCTTCTGCAACGACCGGAGCAGGTTCACGATCTGCGCCTGAATGGAGACATCGAGCGCGGACACGGGCTCGTCGCAGATCACGAGCTTCGGCTCGACCACCAGCGCCCGCGCGATGCCGATGCGCTGACACTGGCCGCCGGAGAACTCGTGCGGATAGCGATTGATCATCTGCTCGCGCAGGCCGACGCGCGCCATCATCGCGCGCACGCGGGCGTCGATCTCGCGCTTGTGCATGCCCGGCCGATGCTCGACGAGCGGTTCGGCGATGATCTGCCCGACCGTCATGCGCGGATCGAGCGAGGCGAGCGGATCCTGAAAGATCATCTGCACGTTGGCGCGCAGCGCGTGCCATGCATGTTTCGACGCGTTCGCGAGCGGCGCGCCCATCCAGACGATCTCGCCGCCCGTGGCCGGAATCAGGTTGAGGATCGCGCGTGACAAGGTGGACTTGCCGCAGCCCGATTCGCCGACCACGCCAAGCGTTTCGCCGGCCTTGAGATCGAAGCTGACGCCATCGACGGCCTTCAGCGTGCGCTTCGCTGCCCACGGCAGGCGCTGCTTCGCCCCGACCTGAAAATGCACGCGCATCTCGCGTACGGAAAGCAGGCTGGCGTCAGACATGATTGATCTCTCCGAGGCGGGCATGCATCTGTTCGACAGGTCGATGGCACGCGCGCATCCCATGCAGGCCGATGCGCTGGAGCTCGGGCGCCACGCGCGCGCACTCATCGCTCGCGTCCGCGCAGCGCTCGTGAAACGGGCAACCCGCGGGCGGATGCGCCATGTTCGGCGGATTGCCCGGAATGCCGACCAGCTCGCCGCCGTCGTGGTCGAGCCTCGGCAGCGCGCGCAACAGACCGATGGTGTACGGATGCGAAGGCCGGGCGAAGAGCGTCGGCGCATCGCACTGTTCCATCACGCGGCCGCCGTACATCACCATCACCTGATCGCACAGGCCGGCGACGACGCCCAGATCGTGCGTGATCAGCACGATCGACGTGCCGAAGTCATGCTGGAGCGTGCGCAGCAGTTGCAGGATCTGCGCTTGCACGGTGACGTCGAGCGCGGTGGTGGGTTCGTCGGCGAACAGGATTTCAGGCTCGCACAGCAGCGCCATCGCAATCATCACGCGCTGCCGCATGCCGCCCGAGAGTTCGTGCGGATACTGCCCGATGCGATGCGCCGCTTCCGGAATGCGCACCGCTTCGAGCATCGCGATGGCGCGCTTGCGTGCCTCGCGGCGCGTCAGGTTCTTGTGCAGTTCGAGCACCTCGGTCATCTGCCGTTCGATGGTCAGATACGGATTGAGCGAACTCATCGGGTCCTGGAAGATCATCGAAAGGCGATTGCCGCGGATGCGGTTCAGGCGCCGCCCGCTCATGCCGATGAGATCGTCGCCGCGATACAGCGCCTGGCCCACGGCCCGGCCGTTCGGCGCCAGCAGCCCGAGCATCGCGAGCACGCTCTGGCTCTTGCCCGAACCCGACTCGCCAACGATGCCGAGCGTCGCGCCCGCCTCAAGCGTAAAGCTCACGCCGTTGACGGCGCGCACGGCGGCGTCGTGAGTCGCGAACTCGACCTGCAAGTCCTTCACTTCGAGTAGCGGCATGGCTCACCTGTCCTTCGGATCGAGCGCGTCGCGCAGCCCGTCGCCGACAAAGTTGATGCAGTAGAGCGTGACCGACAAGAGCGCCGCCGGACACAGCAGGATCCACGGCGACGCCTCCATCACGCCGACGCCGTCCTGGATCAGCACGCCCCAGCTGGTCATCGGTTCCTGCACGCCGAGGCCAAGAAACGACAGCACGGATTCGGTGAGGATCACGGCGGGCACGGTGACGGTCGTGTAGATCGCGACGATGCCGAGCAGGTTCGGCACCACGTGGCGCCGGATGATGCGCGCGGTCGGCACGCCGATCGCACGCGCTGCTTCCACGTACTCTTTCGAGCGGATCGAGAGCGTCTGGCCGCGCACGACGCGCGCCATGTCCATCCACGAGAACACCGTGATGGTGATGACGACGAGATAGAACTCGCGGCCGAGCAGCGTGACCATCAGGATGGCGATCAACAGGTACGGAATGGCATACATCATGTCGACGATGCGCATCATCGCGTTGTCCACGCGCCCGCCGACAAAGCCCGCCACCGCGCCCCACACGATGCCGAGCGTGACCGACGTGAGCGTGGCGAGCGCGCCGATCATCAGCGACACGCGTCCGCCGATCAGGCAGCGCACGAAGAGGTCGCGGCCGGTGTCGTCGGTGCCGAAGAAGTGCCAGTTGGCGAGCGTGGGCGGCGTGCTGGTGGCGTTCCAGTCGGTGGAATCGAAGGCGTTCGGCGACAGCCATGGCCCCGCGATGCACGCCAGCGTGATGACCGCGAGCAATGCGAGACTCACGACCGCCGCCTTGTTGCGCAGGAAACGCGTGCGCGCGTCCTGCCACGGACTGCGGCCCGCGACGGCCTGTTCGAGCGTCGAACCCAGCGATGCTGTTTTCATGGCGCGCCTCTCAGTAACGGATCTTCGGGTCGAGCCACGCATACGCGAGGTCGGCCAGCAGGTTGAGCAGCACGGCCACCGCCGTGACGAGCACCACGAGGCCCAGCACGAGCGTGTAGTCGCGATTGGCCGCGCCGTTCACGATCAGCTTGCCGATGCCCGGCAGCGAGAACACGGACTCCGTGACGACCGCCGCCGTGATCGATGAAATCGCCAGCGGGCCGATCACCGAGACGACCGGAATCAGCGTCGGCCTGAGCGCGTGGCGCAGCACGATCACGCGCAGCGGCAGGCCTTTCGCGCGCGCGGTGCGGATGTAGTGGGTGTTCAGCACTTCGATCAGGCTGGCGCGCGTCACGCGGCCGATGGTCGCGACGTTGATGGTGGCCAGCAGCGCGACCGGCAGCACCATGTAGCGCAACTCGAAGCCGTTCCAGCCGCCGGCCGGCAGCCACTTCAGCGCGATCGCGAACACGAGGATCAGCACCGGCCCGAGCACGAACGACGGGATCACGTTGCCCGCGTTGCCGACCAGCATCAGCGCGTAGTCGGCGAGGCTGTTGCGGCGCAGCGCCGCGACGACGCCCAGCGCCACGCCCGCGCCGATGGCAAGCAGCATCGACGCGCCGCCGACCGCCAGCGAGACCGGCAGCGCGCGCAATACGAGGTCGTTGACGCTCCAGTCCGCGTAACGGAACGAGGCGCCGAGATCCCCGTGCAGGAGGCCGTCGAGATACAGCAGGTACTGCTTCCACAATGGCTCGCCGAGGTGATACTTCGCCTGCAGGTTGGCGAGCACGTCGGCGGACACCTTGCGCTCGCCATCGAACGGGCCGCCGGGCGTCGCGTGCAGCAGCAGATAGCAGACCGTGATGACGATCAGAAGCGTCGGCAGCGTGAGCAGCACGCGCCGCAATGTGTATGACCCCATGAGCGTTCCTCCGGTGCGTCAGGACTTCAATGCCTGACGATGTAGAGATCCTTGCTGGCGTAATGATCCATCGGATTCTTCAGCGAATAGCCGCCCACATAGCTTTTCACGAGGCGTGGCAGGCCGTATTGCAGCAGCGGCAGCATCGGGTAGTCGTCCATCACGAGTTTCGCCGCCTGGGTCTGCAGCTGCGTGCGCTTCGCGGTATCGGCGGTGGCGGCCGCTTCGCTGATGAGCGCATCGGCTTTCGGGTTGCAGTTGAAGTTGTCGTTCTGCGACGACTTGCACTGCACGAGCGTCAGGAAGGTCGTCGCGTCGTTGTAGTCGGCCACCCAGCCATTGCGGGCAATCTGGTAGTCGCCGTCATGGCGCTTCTTGAGCAGCACCTTGAATTCCATCGACTCGATGTCCATCGTCAGGCCCAGCTTCGTCTTCCACTCCGACGCCACGAAGATCGCCATCTTCTTGTTGTAGTCGCTCGTGTTCATCGCGAAGCGCAGCTTCGTGCCGGGCTTCACGCCCGCCTGATCGAGCAGCTTCTTCGCTTCCTCGACACGCTTCGTCATCGGCCATGCGGCCCACTCGTAGTTCGACACGTCCGCGCCGCTCACGCCCTTCGGCAGCAGGCCGAGCAGCGGCGTCTGCCCGTCGGCGGTCACGCGCCGCGCCAGCAGGTCGCGGTCGATCACCATCGACAAGGCCTGGCGCACGCGCACGTCCTTCAGCAACGGATCGCGATTGTTGAAGCTGTAGTAGCGCGTACCGAGAATCAGCGAGTTGCGGATGTCGCCCGGAAACTGCTTGCTGTAGGTCGCGTACGTGCCGGTGGGCAACTGGTAGGTCATGTCGTTGTCGCCGGACTGGAACATCTTGACGTCGGTGTTCTCGTCCTCGATCGGCAGATAGGTGACTTGCGTCAGCTGCACGTTCGCCTTGTCCCAGTATTGCGGATTCTTCGTCAGCACGAGCTTGCTGTTCACCTGCCAGTCCTTCAGCTGGAATGCGCCGTTCGTGACGATGTTGCCGGGCTTGGTCCATTCGCGGCCGTACTTCTCGATGGTCGCGCGGTGCACCGGTCCGAAGTTCGGATTCGACATCAGTTCCGGCAGGAACGGCACGGGGCCGGCGGTCTTCACCTCGACGGTGGCGGCATCGACGGCGCGGATGCCGAGCGTGCTCACCGGCTTTTTGCCCGCGACGATCTCCGCGCCGTTCAGGATGAACGGACCGAACACGCTCGCATACGACGAGGCGGTTTTCGGATCGAGAAAGCGCTGGCTGCCGTACACGAAATCGTTTGCGCTGACGGGCTCGCCATTGGACCAGCGGGCGTTGGCGCGCAAATGGAAGAGCCAGGTGGTCGCGTCCTTCTGCTCCCATTTCGCGGCGACGCCCGGCACGACCGCGCCGTCGCCATTGGTGGCCGTCAGGCTTTCGAAGAGATCGCGTGCGAGGTTCGCCGCGCCCACGGTTTCGACCAGCGCCGGATCCAGCGTCTCGACCTCCGAGCCGTTGTTGCGCACCAGCTCCTGTCTGGCGGCCAGCGTTACGCCGGGCGGCACGATGGCCGCCGTGGCGTTCCACGCACTGATAGCCAGCACGAGCGCCGCGCTGGCGGCGAGGCATGTGCGTTGAAGACGGGCACGAACGGCGATCGGTTTCATGGGCATTCCTGGGGTCCTTGTCTCGTGTTGTTGTGCTTGTTGTGTGTGTTGCGCCGGCCGGCGGATCCCGGCCGTTTATCTCTTTCGAGATAAACAATGAGGTTTCCGAATCAAGCGCATCACGCGGGCGATGCTTCACCGGGCGGGCTGTCACGCGGCGCCGGGCCGCTGCATTCATCTGCGGTTCAAGACTGGCGGCGAGTATTTCGCATCAATAAGCCAGATGCCACTCACATGTGCTTATAGTCACTAAATTTTTCGAATAGTCGTTCGAATTGTTGCAAAGGTGTCAATGAGCACGGCGGCACAGGGTTCCGGTCGAGGCGGCGCACGACGGTTTCCGCTAAGATCGGCGTCGCTTTCAACCGTCGCTTTCCAGCCGTACGCCAGATGATCCGTTTCCGCCAGATCGAGGCTTTCCGCAGCCTCATCATGACCGGCACCAGTGTCGGCGCAGCCCGCAAGCTGCATGTGACCCAGCCCGCGATCAGCCGCCTGATCGCCGATCTCGAAGCCGATCTCGGCTTCAGCCTGTTTTCCCGCATCGGCGGCCGGCTCAATCCGACCACCGCCGGCCTGCGCTTCTACAAGTCCGTCGAAGAGAACTTCCTGGGACTGGAGCGCCTCAAGCAGGTCGCCGCCATGATCCGCGAGGAAGCCTCGGACGGTCTGACCGTCGCCTGCATGCCGGTGCTTGCCACGACCCTGCTGCCGCCCGTGCTGCTCGGCTTCACCGGCCAGCATCCCGGCGTGCCCATCAAGGTCGATTCCGTGAAGGTGCCCGAGGTGCTCGTCAACCTGCAGAACCACAAGGCCGATGTCGCCTTGAGCCTGGCCTTTCCGGCGGTCGCGGGCATCGAGGTGGAGAGCCTGCTGAAGGCTCCCGCGGCCTGCGCGATGCCCGCCACGCACCGGCTCGCGAAAAAGAAGCTCGTGCGCCCTGCCGATCTGCGCGGCGAGAATCTGATCGGCTGGCTGCCGAATTCGCGCCAGCCCTACGAGGCCGAGCAATCGCTCATTTCGGCGACCGAGGACCGGCCGCGCTACACCGTCTTCACCGATACCGCGCATACCCGCTATGCGATGGTCGCGGGCGGACTGGGCGTGTCGATCGTCGAGCCCTTTGCGGCGAAAGTGTGGCGCGCGCATGGAGTCGTCGTGAGGCCGTTCGAGACCGACATCGAATACGAATACGTGATGTCGTATCCAAGCAGCGGCATTCGCTCGGATCTGGTGGGATCGTTCAGGAATGCCGTGAAACGGGTCGTCGAAGCGTATTCCTTCGACGACTGACGCGCGCCGAAGTCACCTACTGCTTCGCGCCTCGATGCGTGCGCCGCACCGCCAGCAGCACGATCAGACTCACGAGCAGCAACACCGCGATCGCGCCCGCCGCACGCGCGAGTCCCGCCAGCGGCGACGGCTGCGTGCCCGTCCGCAACCGCGCGACCTGCGCGACGCTCACCTTCGCCTCGACGTTCCCATACAGCCCCAGCAGATGATTGCCGAGCGTGGCGATCTGCTGATCGGTGAGCAAGGCCGCGAAGCCGGGCATCGAGGCGTCCGACGTGCGCTCGGGATGTCGCGTGCCGCCCAGCATCACGAGCACGAGATTGTCCGTGTTGCTGCGGCCGAGCGTGGTGCTGTGGAACAGCGAAGGCAGCCGCCCGCCGCTCGCGCCTTCGCCGCTCGCCTGATGACAGGACGCGCAATAGCCGTCGTAGAGCTGCGCGCCGCTCAGGCGGCCGCTGTCCACGGGCCACGCCACCCCGCGCAAATCGCCCAGCCCGTTCGCCGGCTTACCCCAGGTGCTGGCCGGCTGGGTGTCGGCTTCGGTCCGGACCGCTTCGACCGTCTTCAGATACACCGCGACCGCGCGCAGATCCTCGGCGGCGAGATGACGCAGGCTGTTGTCGACGGCTTCGGCCATCGGACCGGCCGCGTGCGCCTTGCCGCGCGCATAGCCGTCGCGCAGATAGCCGATCAGCTCCGCCTCGCTCCATGCGCCGATCCCGCTGTTGACGTCCGGCGTGATGTTCGGCGCATGCCAGGCCCCCGCCGATCCGCCCGCGAGCGCGCGCGAGCTCGATTCGGCCAGCCACGCGTTGCGCGGCGTGTGACAGGCGCCGCAATGCGCCAGGCCTCGCACCAGATACGCTCCGCGATTCCACGCCGCGCTGCGCGATGTATCGGCGACGTAAGGCTGTTCATCGAGGAACAACAGGTTCCAGACCGCCAGCGTCTGCCGCACGCTGAACGGAAATGGCAGCGACGTCCGGGGCGCCGCCTGATCCACCGCGCGCACGCGCTCCATGAAGTACGCGTACAGCGCCCGGGTATCTTCATCGGTCACGCGGGCGTACGAGGGGTAGGGCATCGCCGGGTACAGGTACACGCCGTCGGCGCGGATGCCGCGGCGCAGCGCCGCGGAGAACTGCTCGAACGTATAGCCGCCGATGCCGTGCGTGCGCGACGGCGTGATGTTCGTCGAGACGATCTCACCCAGCGGCGTGGCCAGCGTCAGGCCGCCCGCGAACGGCTGGCCATCGGGCGCGGTGTGGCAGGCCACGCAATCGCCGGCAATCGCCAGATAGGCGCCGCGTTCGAGCAAGGCGTCGTGCGCGCGTGTGTCCGCCTGCGCGGCCGCGCACAGCATCGCCCATGCGCATCCGGCCAGCACGCGCCAGCGCAGAGCCTCAAGCATGAAGAGCGCTCCGTTCACGTCGTGCTCGTCGCGTGGAGGTGCTCGGCCGTGCGCAACGCGAGCGCGACGGCGGTCAGCGTCGAGTTGACCGTCGCCGCCGTGGGCATGACGCCCGTGCCCGCGATGAAGAGGCGGTCGGCGAGCGCCAGATCGAGCGACGCCTGCCCGGTGAGAAATTTCGACAAGGCCACGAAACTCTCCGGCGCAGGCAACGCCGTGGCGAGTTCGGCCGGCATGGGCCGGCGCGTCGTGCCGGGCACCCAGGTCGTCACGCAGGACGCCGCGATGCCGGCCAGAAGCGTGCGCCGGGTACGCGCCCGCACCGGCCCGCGCTGCATGGAAACACTTGGCTGATTCATGTTGATTCGATGGTTCGTTCTGACTGACGGATGCGCCGCAACGCGCATGACGTGCGCGACTGCTTCCCCGACCCGTTGCTCGCTCGCGGTCGGTACAGTGCGGCATGCGGCGGCGCGGCGATAGAGCCCGCGCTCGAATTCAATGAAATTGACAATTGCGGGCGACGTCGCGGCATGACATCGGCTTGCTGGAGCGCTTCGTGCTGCCTCCCGACGACGCGTCCAACGCGTGCCGGCGCGACGGCTCATACTCTCGGTCACGGCACACTGCCGGCGCTTTTCCCAGCACCATCCGGCGCATGTTCGGGCGAACCTGCGCGGACCTCATCGACACGGAGCATCCATGCACGACCTGAAAGGCAAGTCGATCCTCATCACGGGCGCGAGCACCGGTATCGGCGCGGCGGCGGCACGGGCGTTCGCGCAATACGGCGCGGATGTCGCGGTTCACTACAACAGCTCGAAGGAACAGGCCGAGGCGGTCGCGCAGGACGTGCGCGCGCTCGGCGTCAGCGCGATCACCGTCGGCGCCGACGTGCGCGACTCAAAAGCCATCGACGCGGCCGTCGCGCAAGTGGTGGACAGCTTCGGCAAGATCGACGTGCTCATCAACAACGCCGGCAGCCTCGTGAAGCGCGAGCCGATCGCCTCCGCCAGCGACGAACTCTTCGACGAGATCATGCACATCAACGCGCGTTCGGTCGTCGCGTTCACGCGCGCCGCGCTGCCTTCGCTGCGCTCGGGCGGCGGCGGCTCGATCATCAACGTGACCTCGGTGGCCGCGCGCAACGGCGGCGGTCCTGGCGCGCTGCTCTATGCGGCGTCGAAGGGCTTCGTCAGCACCATCACGAAAGGCATGGCGAAGGAACTCATGCCGGACCGCATCCGCGTGAACGCCGTCGCGCCCGGCGTGATCCAGACGCCGTTCCAGGAACGCTTCACGACGCCCGAGCAGCTCGAGTCCTTCCGCAAGTCCATCCCGATGGGCTTCATCGGCGAACCGGACGATTGCAGCGGCGCGTTCCTCTATCTCGCGTCCGAGACGATGTCGCGCTATGTCACCGGGCAGATCATCGACGTGAACGGCGGGCAGTTGATGCCCTGAGTCCGGCGGAGCCGCGTGATTTCGGCGGCCTCGCGCGCATGGTATATAACGGACTGATCTTTCGTCGCACGCAAAAAAGGAGAATGCAGGAGATGCTCTTGAAACAAACACCGCGCATGCGGACCTTCGCACTGAGCGCTATCGTGGCGTCCGCGCTGCTGACGGCGGGTTTCGTCGACACGACACCCGCCCATGCGAAAACCGCGGATCAGCCGCAGGTCCTGACTTCGTCGGCTGTCGCGGTCGCCGACAAATACGCCGCCGACACCGCCGAGCAGATCTTCAAGCAAGGCGGCAATGCCGTGGATGCCGCGGTGGCCATCGCGTTCTCGCTCGCGGTCACGTATCCGGAAGCGGGCAACATCGGCGGCGGCGGCTTCATGACGCTGTACGTCGATCATCGTCCCTACTTCCTCGACTATCGCGAACGCGCGCCGCTCACCGCCACCCGCAACATGTATCTCGACGACAAGGGCGAGGTCATCAAGGGCATGAGCCTGTACGGGCATCGCGCGGTGGGCGTGCCGGGCACCGTCGAAGGCATGTGGGAAGCGCAGAAGCGCTTCGGCAAGCTCAAGTGGAAGCAGGTTCTGGCGCCGGCCATCCATTACGCGCAGGATGGCTTCGTCGTCGATGACCAGCTGGTGGCGCGCCGCGACGCCGCCGCGAAGGAGTTCGGCGGCAAGACCAACTTCGACCTCTATTTCGGCGGCATGAAGTCCGGCGAAGTGTTCAAGCAGCCGGACCTTGCCAGGACCCTGCAACGGATCTCCGACAAGGGCGCCAAGGGCTTCTATGAAGGCGAGACGGCACAGCTGATTGCGAAGTCGATGGAAGGCCACGGCCTCATCACCGCGCGCGACCTGAAGGACTACAAGGCCGTGTGGCGCCAGCCGATTACCGCAAGCTGGAACGGTTATCGCGTGATCACCGCGCCGCCGCCGAGTTCGGGCGGCGTCGGCCTGGTGCAGCTGCTCAAGATGAAGGCAGACCTCAAGGACAAGTTCAACGATGTCCCGCTCGACTCGGCGCAGTACATCCATCTGGTGGCCGAGATCGAAAAACGCGTGTTCGCCGACCGCGCGCAGTATCTCGGCGATCCGGACTTCTACAAGGTGCCGGTCGCGCAGCTCACCAACGACGACTACATCCTGAAGCGCGCGCAAGAGGTGAATCCGGACCAGCCTTCGGACACCAAGAGCGTGCAGCCGGGACTCAGCACGTCGATGCCGGAGAAGGCCGAGACCACGCATTTCTCGGTGGTCGACAAATGGGGCAACGCGGTATCGAACACGTACACCATCAACGGCTACTTCGGCTCGGGCGTGGTGGCGGAAGGCACGGGCATCGTGCTGAATGACGAGATGGACGACTTCGCTTCGAAGCCGGGCGTGCCGAACATGTTCGGCGTGGTCGGCAGCGATGCGAACTCCATCGCGCCGAAGAAGCGCCCGCTCTCGTCGATGACGCCGACCATCCTCACGAAGGACGACAAGGTCGCGATGGTGATCGGCACGCCGGGCGGCTCGCGCATCTTCACGTCGATCTTCCAGGTGCTCTCGAACGTGTACGACTTCAACATGCCGCTGCCCGAGGCCGTCGGCGCAACGCGCTTCCATCACCAGTTGCTGCCGCCGAACACGATCTTCCAGGAGCCGTTCCATCAGCTCGATCCGGAAGTCATCAAGCAGCTCGAAGCCAAGGGCTACACGTTCCAGATGCAGGGCTTCAATGGCGACATCCAGGCGATCCGCGTCGATGGCGACACGCCCGAGGCCATGTCCGATCCGCGCGGGCGCGGCGTCTCGCGCGTGATCAAGTAACGCGGCAGTCACGCGCCGCTGCCGGTCTTGCCGGACTAGGCGTTTGCCCTAGTCCGGCGTTTTCGCGGTCCGGCCGGTGCCCCGTCGCGTGGGGCGTTGACGGCATATACGCCGCGTGGCATGACCGGCATGTTTTTCATGGGATTGGACCCTGCGTTCTGTTCCCCTAGGCTCTGTCCTGACCGAGTGCAGCCTCAGGTGCGAGACCTCGGCATCATTCAAGACACCCTACGAGACGACCCTGATGACGGCTCCGAAGTACGCCTCGTGCGTGCACGGCCCTGCCGTTTCAGCGTGCTGATAAAGGAGCAGCTCATGTTGGAATCCTCTGCCCAGCAGCTTGGCGACATTGACATTTCCCCTACGGAGCGACAGGAGAGCGGGCCATCCGGCAACGGCGGCTTTCTCGATCGCTATTTCGGTATCTCAACCACCGGCAGCACGGAGAAACGCGAAATCGTCGCCGGCGTGACGACCTTCCTCGCGATGGTCTACTCGGTGTTCGTCGTGCCGGGCATGCTCGGCAAAGCCGGCTTCGATACCAGCGCGGTATTCGTCGCCGTCTGTCTGACGACGGCGTTCGGCTCGCTGCTGATGGGCGTGTGGGCGCGCCTGCCGATCGCGATCGGCTGTGCAATTTCGCTCACCGCGTTCACGGCCTTCGGGCTCGTGCTCGGCAAAGGCCTGACGCCCGCCATCGCGCTCGGCGCCGTGTTCCTGATGGGCATCGTCTTCACGGCGATCTCGGTCACCGGCGTGCGTTCGTGGATCCTGCGCAACCTGCCGACGGGCGTCGCGCACGGCACGGGTATCGGCATCGGGCTGTTCCTGCTGCTGATTGCTTCCAATGACGTTGGTCTCATCATCAAGAATCCCGCGCCCGGCATGCCGGTCTCGCTCGGACACATCACGGCGTTTCCGGTGCTGATGTCGGTGGTGGGCCTCGCCGCGATCTTCGGGCTGGAACGCCGGCGCGTGCCGGGCGGCATCCTGCTCGTGGTGATCGGCCTTTCGGCGATCGGCCTGATCTTCGATCCCTCCGTGCGCTTCCATGGCGTGTTCGCGTTGCCGGCCTTGTCCGCGCCTGGGCATGCCTCGCTGATCGGCGCGATGGACATCAAGGGCGCCCTCTCGATGGCCGTCCTGCCGAGCGTGCTGGCCCTCGTGATGACCGCCGTCTTCGATGCCACCGGCACGATTCGCGCGGTGGCCGGCCAGGCGGGACAGATCGACCAGAACGGACGGATCGTCAACGGCGGCCGGGCCCTGACGGCGGACTCGCTCAGCTCGATCTTCTCGGCCTGCTTCGGCGGTGCGCCGGCGGCGGCGTACATCGAATCGTCCGTGGGTGTGGCGGCCGGCGCGAAGACCGGTCTTGCGGCCAGCGTGGTGGGCGTGCTGTTCCTGGTGGTGATGTTCCTCTCGCCGCTCGCCGCGCTCGTGCCCTCCTATGCGACGGCGCCCGCGCTCATGTACGTCGGCCTCCTGATGCTCGGCAACGTCAGCAAGCTGCATTTCGAGGATACCGTCGACACCATGTCCGGCCTCGTCTGCGCGGTGTATATCGTGCTGTCGGCGAACATCGTGACGGGCATCATGCTCGGCTTCTCGACGCTCGTGATCGGCCGGCTGGTGGCAGGCGAATGGCGCAAGCTGAATGTCGGCACGGTG
This sequence comes from Caballeronia sp. LZ043, assembly GCF_031451075.1. Taxonomy (NCBI): domain Bacteria; kingdom Pseudomonadati; phylum Pseudomonadota; class Betaproteobacteria; order Burkholderiales; family Burkholderiaceae; genus Caballeronia; species Caballeronia sp. LZ043. The sequence goes on from NZ_JARUXT010000004.1 coordinate 884,341, forward strand.
GCGATTGCGGTGGTGCTCGCCGTGTTCTATCTCGGCGGCTGGGCCATCTGACCGCTCGTCTGGCTGATCGTCGACGATAGCCACATACGACAACGCCCCGCAGGCTTTCGCCTGCGGGGCGTCTCTACTTTTACGACCTGACCGGGGTGCTACGACTGATGCTTACTTCCGGCGATACGATTCCACGAGGATTTCGCAGTTCTGCAGATGCAGTTGCAGCGCCCGGTTCCACTCACGACGCACCGCAGCCTTTGCCGCGCGCAGCCAGGAACCGAACGAAACGAGCAAGGATTGTTGTGCAGTGGTCTTCATGAGCGTCTCTCAGGGTAAGTAGCTAGGGGATAACCCTGAATATACGCCTTTTACGCTGCATTGCAACAAGTTCTTAAAAAAGAATCAGGGTAATCCCTAGACCATCGGTCAATCCTTCCGGGGCGCGTCCGGCGCGAGTTGCACGCCCTTCTTGAAAATGAAGCAGCCGTAGCCGCGCGCCTCGCCCGTCGCAATCACGCAGTACGCCTTCCGGGCGCGCTCATAAAAGGCAAAGCGCTCGACCGGCGCCAGCGGCACCGGCCGTCCCTCGGCGGCGTCGATTTCCTTCTGCACTTCGCGTTGCACGGCAGGCAGCGCGCTCGCGTCGCCCACGACTTCCATGCGCTCGGCGGGATGATCGACGAAAGTATCGAGCGGCAGCACCGACAGCACGGCCCGCGCGGCACGCGGCGCATCGACGCCGTCCAGCCGCAGCAGACGGCCGAGTACCGTCTGACGCGCGACGGAATCGGCGGGGAAATTGGCGTCGCAGATCACGACTTCGTCGCCGTGACCCATCGCGCAGAGCGCATGCAGGATGTCGGCATTGAGCAGCGGATTGAGATTTTTCAGCATGTCGCGGGATTCTCCATGACGGTTTGAGCAGACGGATCCATGGTAACCGGCACCGGCGCCGCGTTCAGGGCACCAGCAGGTCGCCGGTGCGCGCCGCGTGCGCGCCCGCGATGCGCGCCACCAGCATTCCGGCCGTCGCGAAGCGCGTCCAGTGGCGCGCGTACAGCACGCCATCCGTCCCGGCGACGAGCGGCACGAGCCGGTCTTCGAGCGGATCCAGCACCTCCGCGATGGTCTCGCCCGCACGCACCGTCTCGCCGATCTCCCGTCGATGCAGGATCACCCCCGCCAGCGGCGCGCGCAGATGCTCGCAGCCGGCAAGCGGCGTCGCGGGATGGCGCAGCGGCGGCGGCTCCGGCGCGTCGCCTTCGATCATGCCGAGGTGCGTCAGCGTATCGACGATCGCCTGCGCGTCGCGCGCCGCCAGTTCGTGCGACACGTCGCGGACGCCGCGTAACTCGAGCGTGACCGTCAGCACGTCCGGCGGCAGCGGATAGCGCTCGCCGAACGCGCCGCGCAAATAGCGCCACGCCGACGCGCAGGCTTCGTCGAACGGCTCGCCTCCCGACACGTCCGCCAGCAGTTGCGCCTCGCTGCCGAGATAGCGCGCCAGCGGCTCGATCGCGGGCCACGCTTCGGGCGTCGTGTAGAGATGCGGAGCGGCTTCCCAGTCGCAATGAAGGTCGATGACCAGATCGGCGTCGCAGGCGAGGCGCATCAGTTCGAGCCGCTGCGCATCCAGTTCCGTCACCGGCTGGCGAGCGGCCAGCGCGTCGCGCAGCGCCGTGCGGATCAGGCGGCCGTTGCGGTGTTCATCGCCGTTCAGGCGGGATTTCAGGTGCAACGCCAGCTCCGGACCGAGCTCCGGAAAGCGCCGGTTGAAATCCTGCCCCGAGCGCAGGTCGAAACGCCCCATTTGCGCGCCGAACCAGTGCTGGTTCAGGCCGGCCGGATTGGCGACCGGAACCAGAACGATCCGCGCCATCAGCCGTCCGGCGGCTTCCAGCGCGGCGAAGCGCTGCTTCAGATACCACGCGACGACCATGCCCGGCAGTTCATCCGCGTGCAGCGACGCCTGGATATAGACCTTGCGGGGCGCGTCGCCGTGTTGCGGGCCGAAACCGTAGCTCGTGAGCACACGCCCGGTGCCGAGCGGCGCGCCCGCGAGCGGATGATGATGAACCTGCATGTGCGCAGACCTCGTGTCGAAAAGAAAAGGCACCGCGAGCGATGCCTTTCCGAAACCCTGCAAACCCGCGGCGAGGCGCTTACTGGATCGAGATATCGGTCTCGAAGTACTTGGCCATGATGCGCTTGAACGTGCCGTTCTTCTTGAGCTCCGCGAATGCGTTGTCGAGGCCGTTCTTCAAGTCGGTGTCGCCCTTGCGCAGCCCGATGGCCGTTCCCGGACCGATGATCGCGCGGTCCTCGACGATCGGGCCGACCAGCGCGAACGGCTTGCCCTGCGGCTTCTTCAGGAAGCCGATGGCGGCTTGCGCGGCGTCGGTGAACATTGCGTCGATGCGGCCCGCGACCAGATCCGCTTCGACCTGTTCCTCGTCGGCGTAAGGCACGACGGTCACGCCCTGCGGCTCCCACTTCGCCTTCGCATAGCGTTCCTGCACGGTGCCCTGCTCCACGCCGACGCGCTTGCCCTTCAGCGATTGCGGCGTCGGCAGGATGCCCGAGCCGGCGCGCGCGACGAGTTGCGCATGCGTGTCGTACAGCGGCACGGTGAAGTCGATCTGCTTCAGGCGTTCGTCGGTGATGCCCATGTCGGAGAGGACGGCGTCGAACTTGCGGGCCTTCAGGCCGGGAATCATGCCGTCGAAATTGTTCTCGACCCACACGCACTTGACCTTCATCTGCGCGCACAGCGCATTGCCGAGGTCAATGTCGAAGCCGGCGAGCTTGCCGTCGGCCTGCTTGGATTCAAACGGCGGATAGGACGGGTCGACGGCAAAGCGGATTTGCGTGATTTCCTTGGCTTGCACGGCGGACGACACTGCGCCGAAAGCGGCGGTTACAGCAAGGAGGGTACAAACGGCGAGCGAGGCGGACTTCTTCGATGACATGCGTTTCCTTCGGGACTTTCGGTGTAACCAGACGGTGAAACCAGAGCGGCTGGAGCGGGCTTGCGCCCGCGAAAAACCGAGCATGGTAACAAATTGGCACGATCGTCCCGGATTCCCCTCGCTCAAGGCACCACGGAAAGGAACAGGAAAGCCGCGAAGATCACGAGGTGCACGACGCCCTGGAGAACCGTCGAGCGGCCGGTGCCGAGCGTGATGACCGAGACGATCAGCGTGAGCGCCAGCATGACGATTTCCTTCGAGGCGAGCCCGAGCGAAATGGGCTGGCCGATGACGATCGACACGACCGCCACCGTCGGAATGGTCAGGCCGATGCTCGCGAGCGCCGAGCCGAGCGCGAGATTCAGACTCGTCTGCAGGCGGTTGAGCCGCGCCGCGCGCAGGGCTGCGAGCCCTTCCGGCAACAGCACGAGCGCCGCGATGACGATGCCGACCACCGCTTCGGGCGCGCCCGCGGCCGCGACGCCCGCCTCGACCGCCGGCGACAGCAGCTTCGCGAGCCCGACCACCGAAACCAGCGACAGCAGCAGGAACGCCAGCGCGATCCACGCCTCGCGGTTGCTGGGCGGCGGCGCATGGGGCGCGCTTTCATCGTCGGGGGCCGCGACAGGGACGGACGTGGCGGCTTCGGGCGTGGGCAGCAGGAAGTAGTCGCGATGCCGGATGGTCTGCACGAACACGAAGGTCACATACAGCACGAGCGAGATCACGCCGACGAACACCAGTTGCGAAGTGGACAGCGCCGGACCTTGCACCGTGCTCGTGAAGTTGGGCAGCACGAGCGTGAGCACCGAGAGCGCGCACAGGATGGCGAGCGCCGCGCTGGCGCCCTGCAGCTGGAAGTTCTGCACGTGATGCCGCAGGCCGCCCACCAGCAGACACAGCCCGACGATCGCGCCGCTGCAGATCATGATCGCGGCAAAGACCGTGTCGCGCGGCAAGCCGGCCTTGTCGGGACCGCCGGAAAGCATCACGGAGACGATCAGGGCGACCTCGATCACTGTGACGGCGATGGCCAGCACCAGCGTGCCGAACGGCTCGCCGACCCGATGCGCGACCACTTCCGCATGATGCACCGCTGCGAACACCGCGAAGGCGAGCGCGATGGCGGCAAGCACCATCAGGACGCCGCTCGGTATCAGCGCGGTCGCGGCGAGCACGACGAGCGCAAGGATCGGGGTAATGACGGTCCAGTCCAGCTTGAGTTTCATCGGCGCTCCGGGCGGATCGGTTGAGGGGACGTCGAGGTTCGGTCTCGAGCTGAACGGGTTGCATGCATGGGTCCGACCCACGGGCGCGACCGGCGTGCCGTAGCGCGCCGTGACATGCAGCCGCAGCCCCTCGGCATGATAGCGAATGTGCCGGCTGAAGCGCGGATAACCGAGCCAGGTGGTCGAAGGAATGAATTTGTCGCGTGTTTGTCGGAGAATAAGGGTGGTCAATGGCCACGTCCAGGAACCCGGAGAACCATGCTAGTCGCCCCGATACCCGAGAACGAACCCATTCGCCTGTCCACGCTGCGCACGCTCAGATTGCTCGATACCCCGGCGGAAGAACGCTTCGACCGCCTCACGCGGCTGGCGCGGCGTCTGTTCGACGTGCCCATCGCGCTGGTCAGCCTGATCGACGAAAACCGGCAGTGGTTCAAGTCCTGCGCCGGTCTGGGCGTGCGGGAAACCGGCCGTGACATCTCCTTCTGCGGGCACGCGATCATGCACGACGACGTGTTCATGATCCCCGACGCCCGTACCGACGCACGCTTTCATGACAATCCGCTCGTCACTGGCGATCCGGGTATCCGTTTCTATGCGGGACAGCCGCTGACCGTGCCGAACGGCAGCAAGCTTGGCACGCTGTGTCTGATCGACACGCGTCCGCGCGAACTCGACGGCGAGGCGGTCGGACTGTTGCGCGACCTGGCGCATATCGCGGAGCAGGAGATTGCGGCGATCGAACTCGCGACCGTCGATGAACTGACGCTGATCGCCAACCGGCGCGGCTTCGAGGCGCTGGCGCAGCATGCGCTGAATGTCTGCCGGCGCATGGGCCGGGACGCTTCGCTGCTGTTCTTCGATCTCGATGATTTCAAGCGCATCAACGACAGCTTCGGCCATGCCGAGGGGGATCGCGCGTTGACGACCTTTGCGGCGGCCTTGCGCGCGGCGCTGCGGGAAAGCGATGTGATCGGCCGGCTGGGCGGCGATGAGTTCGTCGCGCTGCTCACCGACGCCGGCGATGAAGAAACCGATCGCGCGCTCGAGCGGCTGCGGGATGCGCTGGCGGCCAGCAACGCGGCGGCGGAGCGCGGGTATCAGATCCGCTTCAGCGTCGGGCAGACGCTGTTCGAAGCGGGGCAGCATGGGTCGATCATCGACTTGCTTGCTTTGAGCGATAGCCGGATGTATGCCGACAAGGTTGCGAGGAGAGGCGGAAGGGGATGATAAAGACGCGTTCATGCCGGGCACTTTGGCGACGGTGAACAGGCCCGTCTGGAATACGTGTTGAGTTTCGCTATCGCCGGAAAGCGGAACGATTGAAGCTGACGGAACGCCTTGAGTCGATCCTGTTTATTGAAAAAAAGGGCAGCCGAAAAAAACGCGCGGGAAGCATCGACTACCGATGCTTCCCGCGCGCCATCAACCAGCCAATACGCTTACGACACGAGTTCCGCGTTCAACGTGATCTTCGCGTTGCCCGCGAAGAGCTTCGACACCGGACAGCCCTCCTTCGCGGCTTGCGTGGCCTTGTCGAAGGCGGCCTTGTCGGCGCCCGGAATCTTGGCCTTGAGGTCGAGCTGGCAGGCGGTGATCGTGAAACCTTCGCCATCCTTGTCGAGGGTGACGGTGGACTTGGTCTCGAGACTCTCGGCCTTCAGGCCCGCCATTTCCAGTTGCAGCGAGAGCGCCATCGTGAAGCAGCCTGCGTGCGCCGCGCCGATCAGCTCTTCCGGATTCGTGCCCGGACCTTCCTCGAAACGCGACTTGAAGCCGTACGGTGCCTCATTGAGCACGCCGGTCTGCGTCGAGATGAAGCCCTTGCCGTCCTTGATGCCGCCGCTCCATTTTGCCGATGCTGTCTTTTGCACGTGAGTTCTCCAGAGGATGAAGGTGAAGGGAAATGATCGAACGGCGGCGTGACCCTCGGTCGCGCGCCGCATGCGCGTTGTCGGTCCGCACGCGTCGTGCCCGCTCGGACTTGCATGCATCCGCCGGATGACCTTGATTCGTCATCACGGCACGGCCGGACCGGCACGTCGTCATGCATCGTAACGGATCGCTCCGAGGCGCGCAGCGGAGGCAGGAAGCAAGCGATGAAGCGGCCTATGCCAGTCGGACGATGATGCCCGCAAAGCCTTTCCCGGCAAGGCTTTGCGCGGTGCCGCCCGGCGCCTGAGGGGGTCGGGCCGATAACTCGGAAGTATTCATATGGTCAAAGACCATCGATTCACTTAGCATGCGTTCACCCTTCGACCCGAAGCACTTCGACACCGTGCAAGCCGCCCGCGCACGGTCCGGCCTCGCGTGTCGATCATGACCGGCAGAAAGACATGAACGCATTACCGCAACCGAAAACCCATCAGCTCGTCGACCGTATCAACGCACTGCGCGCGGCTTCGCCCCGCTTCATCGACCCCGCCGAAATCACGCCGCTTTCGCGTGAGTGGCGCGCGATCGGACATGACATCCGCCAGCTGTTGCAAGCCGATGCTCGCGCCGCGTGGGAACTGACCGGCTCGTGGCGCGCGCTCGCCGGCGATGTCGAAGGCGCTGAAGGCGCGTTCAGGAACGCGGTGGCGCTCGGACTGTCGGACGTCGGCCGTGAGAATTGGATGATCACGCGGCTCGGACTCGGCATGTTCTCCGAGGCGCAAGCGCTGTATCGCGAACTGTGCGGCGCGCGGACGCGCAACCTCGCGGTCATTGCGCCGTATGGGTTTCTCGCGGGAGCGGTCGGATGTACGGCGGAGTTGATCCGGGAAGCGAGGATGCGGGGGGTTGAGTGGGATGAGGAGTGGGCGGAACAAGTGTCGGCCGCGGCTTCCATATTGACGGACGCAGGCGTGACAGACGACGAAATCGCACAACGTCTCGATTGCACGGGCATCGTGTTGAGACAGCATCGGCTTTGCCCGGACGTCAATCCCCTCGTACTCGACGTGGAAGGAGTCTGCCGCTGCGTCAGCTTCAGACTCAGCGTGCCTACCTCGTGGGATCTTACGAAGAAGATGAATGAGGCGTTGCTACGTGAAGAGGAACGGCTGATGTTCTTCAACACCGCTGCACTGGGCGTGTATTTCGACGGAGCGTGCAAATGAGCAGCACAGCGCAGGAATGGGTCGAGTGCGCAGCGGCACTCATGCGCCACGCCACCACCGAGCCTCAATATCGTACCGTCTGCAGCCGCGCCTATTATGGAGCGTTTCATGCGGCAAACGAATTTCATCGGAGGTTGCCCGCGCCCGGTACCGTCGGTCGGGCAAGCGGCCGCCATGACCAGTTGATCCAGCAGTTGTGCAATCCAATGATCCGCCCGAATGACGCGAAACACGCTTTATCGAAAGCAATTGGACTGGACCTGATCACGCTTCGCAATGCACGAGTCAGAGCCGACTATCACCCTAGCGAGAACGTCAATCACGACGTGGCTGAACAATCCACCCAACTTGCCGCCAAAGTCATAAGGAAAACCACCTGACATGGGCCCACCCACCGACACCATCCCCGAAGACCGCACCCTGCCCGACCGCGTCGACGTCGTCGTCATCGGCGGCGGCATCGTCGGCGTCAGCACGGCGCGGGCGCTCGCCGACAAAGGCCTCTCCGTCGCGGTCTGCGAAAAGGGCGTAGTCGCCGGCGAGCAGTCGAGCCGCAACTGGGGCTGGTGCCGCGCCACGCACCGCGACTTGCGCGAGCTCGAACTGAGCCTCGAAAGCCTGAAGCTGTGGCGGCGCATCGATGCGGAACTCGGCATCGACACCGGCTTTCGCACGAGCGGCATCCTCTACGCCGCCGACGACTCACAAGCCCTCGCCGATCACGAAGCCTGGCTCGAACGCGCGCGGGCACTCGTCGGGCGCGACGCGCTCGACTCGCGCATGGTCTCGGCGGACGAAACCGCTGCGCTGATGCCAGGCACCGCGCGCCGCTTCGCGGGCGGCATCTACACGCCCTCGGACGGCCGCGCCGAGCCGCAACGCGCAGTGCCCGCCATGGCCGCCGCGCTGCGAGCACGCGGCGTGACAGTGCTCATGCCATGCGCCGTGCGCGGCGTCGAAACCAGCGGCGGCGCCGTCAGCGCCGTGGTGACGGAACTCGGCCGCATCGCGTGCTCAAGCGTGGTGGTAGCCGGCGGCGCGTGGACGCGCTATTTCACCGGCAGTCTCGCGGTCGACGTTCCGCAGTTGCTGGTCCGCTCCTCGGTCCTGCGCACGGCGCCCATCGAAGGCGGGCCGGAGGTGAGCGCCTGTAACCAGGACGTGGGTTATCGCAAGCGGCTCGACGGCGGCTACACCATCGCCAATGCATTCCACAGCGATCACGACATCACGCCGGACAGCTTCCGGCTGTTCTTCAAGTTCCTCCCCGCCCTGAAAAGCCAGTTCGGTTCGATCAAGCTCGGCCTGAACGCCCGCTTCCTCGACGGGCTGCGCATGCCGCGCCGCTGGCCGCTCGACCAGCCCACGATCTTCGAACTCGTGCGCACGCTCGACCCCGTGCCGAATCCGTCCTTCAACGCGAAGGCCCTCGCGGAGTTTCGCGCGATCTACCCTGCGCTATCGCAGATCCGGGAAGCGCAGGCATGGGCCGGCTATATCGACGTGACGCCTGACGCCGTGCCGGTCATCTCGGGCGTGGACGGCAAGCCAGGACTCTTCATCGCGACCGGCTTCTCCGGACACGGATTCGGCATCGGGCCCGGCGCGGGGAGACTGATGGCGGATCTCGTCGCGCGCGACCGGCCGATCGTCAATCCGCACGCCTTCCGGCTGTCACGTTTTTTCGATGGCAGCAGGATAGAAATCGACGGCGGATTCTGATGCCACGCTTGCCATGCGTGTCGCACGTCCGCAATCGTCCCGCGCTACCATATCGGTTCAACGCCCGTCGCACATGACGCCGGCCCAGGTTCACAAGACGGCGCATCCCGCGCCGTTCGCTTTTGAGGCTTACATGGCATCCACGCCTGTTCTGTATATCGACGTGTGGTCGGACTTCGTCTGCCCGTTCTGCTATCTCGAAACGCCCGTGCTCGATCAATTCCGCAACGCCTATGGCGATGCAGTCGAGATTCGCTGGCATGCGTTCGAACTGCGCCCCGAGCCGGCGCCCCTGCTGGATCCCAATAGCGACACGATCGTCGAGGCTTGGGAAAGATCAGTGCAGCCGCTCGCCGAAGAGCGCGGCGTCACCATGCGCATGCCGCCCGTCACGCCGCGCAGCCGCAAAGCGTTCGAAGCCGCCCTGTTCGCGCGCGAATCGGGCCGCTTCGACGTCGTGCATCGCGCGATTTTCAAGGCGTACTTCGAGGAAGGCATCGACATCGGCGATACCGATGCACTGCTCGATATCGCGTCCGCATGCGGTGTCGATCCCGAACTGCTGGAAGAAGCGCTCGACGACGGCACCTACACCGATCTCGTGATCGAGGACGAAGAGTTCGCAAAGAAGCTGGGTGTGGGGGGCGTGCCGTTCGCGGTACTGTCGCGCGAGCCGGCGCCCGGTCAGGAAGCACCGCCTCCTATCGCGCTGCGTGGCGCCGCCCCGGTGCAGCATTTCGAAGCCGCAGTCGAGCGGCTCTTTCCCGACGGCTTCCCGGGCAACTGATCGCCGGCCGGCATGCACGAGACGCGGGCCGGGCGCGCGGTTCAGCTGTGCTCGGCCATGAACGACTTCAGCGCGATGCGCTGCGAAGGCTCGAGTGCTTCGAATTCCAGCCCGTAGGCCACGTGACCCGTACCGGGCTCCGGTGCGCCGACATGCCGGACGATCGCAATCGTGTCGATCTTCACGTCCACGCCATCGGTGCTGAACTGGAACGAGAGCGCCAGCTTGTCGCCGATGCGCGCAGCCGGCTTCGCCACCGTCAGCGACATGCCATACGGGCTGATATCGCTGACACGCCCCAGTTCCGGCACATCCGTCGAACCATGAGCCGAAAAGTGCGCAGCGAGACGCGTGGGCATCCGGGCGAACTTTCGGGTGCGAAGTCGGCGGATCGCGCCGGGCGCGGAGAGCACCGCATAGTTGAACGGCTCGCGGCAGATCGCATCGACCGTGCAGGCAAAACGGAATACGCCGCGCCCGGTCAGCGCAACCAGATCGACTTGTTCGCCGACATTGAGATCGAGCGGATCGAAGCCGGTCATCAACGGCTGCGTCACGAACAGCGAGCGCTCGCCGTTACGGCGCGGCGTCGAAAAACCGATCACGCGGCTCGCATACATCGCAGACCCTGTCCCGCCGGTGCCGCGCAGTCCGACTCGCGCGCCGATCGTCAGGCCGATATCGTCGAGCGACAAAGGCTGATCGCCGGACACATCCGCGTCCTGACTCACCGCACGCGCCGGTTCCTGAACCGCCCGATGCGGCTCGAAGTGCTGGAACATGAAATCACGCGCCGCGACGTCCGGCACGACAGCGCCCGCATCGAACAGCACGGCGCCATCGGCGGACATGATCGGCCAGTCCAGCGCTGCATTCAGCGGAATCTCGGCCGGCCACAGACGAACCAGGGACTGGCGCGCTTCCAGTACGGTTTCTTCGGTCATCTTTAGGACGATTCTTAAGTGTTTTCGTAATCGTCAGTCTTGAACCCTTCGCCGTCAAGAGTCAAACGGCAACTTTTACGTTGGCGCACCAATTTTTTGGAAAAAACGCCACGTTGATGACACAACAATTTGAGATAGAAGTTTTATGCGCATAAACATGGGGCCCGACTCAGCGCAACACGCTTCGTTCTCGTCGCGGCTCTAGCGCAGCATCGCACCCGTTTCCGCCGAGCCGGATACCGCTTGCGGCGCGCCGTTCGTTGCGCTTTCGATGGCTGCAAGCACTTGCGGCACGTCGGGCGGCGCGCCGTGATCGCCGACCGATACCGAGCGCCCCGGCGCATCGATGCCGAAATGCTCGCGCGATGTCGCGGCAAACAGCATGACCGTGCGGCGCTGCATGGCATGGGCGAGATGCACGAGACCGGTATCCGTCCCGACCACCAGCTCCGACGCCTGGATCCAGTGTGCGCATTCCTCGACCGTCACTTTCGGCAGCACGATCGCGCCCGGCACGATAGCCGCAATCGCCTGCGCCTCGCCGCGCTCGCGCTCGGTGCCCCATGGCAAGGCAATCGTATAGCCGCGCGCGACGAGCCAGCGCCCGACTTCGCCCCAATGTTCCTTAGGCCATTTCTTCACGTCGGCCGAAGTGGCGTGGAACAGCATCGCGATGCGCTTGTCGCGCGGAATATCGAGGCTGTACGCGAGCGCAGGCAGACGCACGTTGTAGTCGGGCGTCTCGTCGAAGGTGTAGCCGAGCGCCTCGGCGACGCTCACGCGCATGCCGCGCCAGGCATCGGTATGCGGACGCGGGCCAAAGCGCGCGTTATACGCGAAGGCCGCGCCACGCTCGCCGAGATCCTGGTTCAGATAGCCGAAGCGCCGCTTCCCGCGTGCAATGAACGCGATGATCGCGCTCTTGTAGACGCCGTGGATATCCACGATGGCGTCGTATTTCTCGGCACGCAGTTCGCTGATGGATGCGCCGATTTCCTTCAGGTCGTTCCAGTTGCGGGCCTTCTTGAACTTGCGCAGCGGCGCGCTCAGCACGCGGTCCACACCCGGATTCCAGCGAATGATGTCGGCGAAGGCGGCGTCGGCGGCCCAGTCGATTTTTGCGGAGGGAAAGGCACGCCGCAGGTCGGAAACGACGGGCAGCGTCTCCACGATGTCGCCGAGCGACGTGACTTTGACGATCAGAATTCGCTTCATGGAAGAGTCTTGAGTGCTCGGATGCCGGCGGCGCGCGGGAATGGGCCGCCGCAGGCGGCGCAGTGAGCCGCGCTCCGCAAAACCAGCGATTCTAATGAAATTGGGAAAGCGGCATTGTCAGCCTTTGTAAGTTCTTCCGCCCGCTCGCGCCGGTTTGCGTGCGTCGCGCGTATCGAGAATAGTCCAAATCGCGCAGCGTGACCGCAACTCAGAGCGCGCGTGCGGAGAAGGTATCGCACTGGCCGACATCGCCCGTCGACAGCCCGCGCCGCAGCCAGCGCTGCCGTTGCTCGCTGGTGCCGTGGGTGAAGGCCTCCGGAACGACGCGCCCTTGCGACTGCTGCTGAAGCCGATCGTCACCGATCGCGCCTGCCGCGTTCAATCCCTGCTCGAAATCGCCCGGCTCGATCAGTTGCGCGTTCATCCGTTGCGCGACTGCGGCCCATACGCCCGCGAAACAATCCGCCTGCAACTCGACGCGCACGGACAGCGCATTGGCCTGCGCGCGCGACATCCGTGTGCGCGCCTGATCGACCTTGTCTGAAATGCCGAGCACGTTCTGCACGTGATGCCCGACTTCATGCGCGATCACGTATGCCTGGGCGAAATCGCCGCCAGCGCCGAAGCGGTCGCGCAACTCGCGATAAAACGAGAGATCGATGTAGACCTTGCGATCCGCGGGACAGTAGAACGGACCCATGGCCGCCTGTCCGGTGCCGCAGGCCGTCTGCGTGCCGCCGGAGAACAGCACCAGCGTGGGTGCCGGATAGTCCTGGTTGAACTGTGTGTGGAAGATCTGCTGCCAGGTGCGCTCGGTGTTGCCGAGCACCTTGCGCACGAACACGGCGCCCGGATCGGTGGCGGGCTGCCTGCTGGCGGGCGCTGCCTGCTGCTGCGGCGCGTTGCCCTGCAGGACCTGTGCGCCGTTGATGATGGTCATCGGATTGATGCCGAAGAAGTACGAAGCCGCGAGCGCGACGATGATCGTGCCAATGCCGATCGATCCGCCGCCTACCCGGAAGCCGCCGCCTCCGCCGCCGCGCCGGTCTTCGACATTGCGGCTTTCTGCTTCGTCATCGAGGCGCATCGTATCTCTCCTTGTTTGTCTGCGCGGCGCGCGCGCTGCGATAGCCATTATCGTACCCGGCCGAATCGCGCGGTTTGTGATGACGCCGCCTCAGTTCTTTTAGCCCTTTCGCACAGGCTTCGCCGGTCGTGCGGTCGATTGTCGCGAACGCCCCTGCGCGTTCATGCCGCAGCGCACGATAAACGTGCCCCAAAAGCATCGGAGAATCAACCCGATAGCGCCTGCAAGCCCTTGAAACTGCGGCATTTGCGCGCGCAGCAAGATCGCTGACGCAACGCAACACTTTTTGCGATTGGCGCTAAGCTCGGCCCCGTTACACGACTGAATCGGCAAGAACACACACGCCCGACAATCCGGGCGCGGGTGACATTCAAGGCACAGGGCATCATGCATTCGACTCTCGAAGCACTCGATCTGGCGCGGCTCCAGTTCGCGTTCACTGTCTCGTTTCACATCATTTTTCCGGCGTTGTCCATCGGGCTCGCGAGCTTCATCGCGGTGCTCGAAGGCGCCTGGCTCAAGACCGGCAAGCCCGTCTACAAGGAGCTGTGTCTTTTCTGGTCGAAGGTCTTTGCCGTGGCGTTCGGCATGGGCGTCGTGTCGGGCGTCGTGATGGCGTACGAGTTCGGCACCAACTGGGGCGGCTTCTCGACCTTCGCCGGCCCGATCACCGGCCCCCTGCTCACCTACGAGGTGATGACCGCGTTCTTCCTCGAGGCGGGCTTCCTCGGCATCATGCTGTTCGGCTGGAACAAGGTCGGACCGAAGGCGCACTTCGGCGCCACGCTGATGGTCGCCATCGGCACGCTCATCTCCACCTTCTGGATCCTCGCGTCGAACAGCTGGATGCAGACGCCCCAGGGCTTTCGCATCGAAGGCGATCACGTCGTGCCGGTGGACTGGTGGGCGATCATCTTCAATCCGTCGTTCCCGTACCGGCTCGCGCACATGGCGATTGCGGCGTTCATCGTCGCGGCGCTGGTCGTCGCCGCGACTGGCGCATGGCATCTGCTGAAAGGCCGGCGCGATCCCGCCATCCGCAAGATGTTCTCGATGGCGCTCTGGCTGCTGCTGGCACTGACGCCGATTCAGGCGCTCGTCGGCGACGCCCATGGTCTCAACACGCGTGAACATCAGCCCGCGAAGATCGCGGCGATCGAGGGTATCTGGGACACGGAGAAAGGCGGCACGGCGCTGAACCTGTTCGGCATTCCCGACATGGAAGCCGAAACCACGAAGTACGCGGTGCGGATTCCGCATCTCGGCAGCCTGATCCTCACACACAGCTGGGACGGCGAGATTCGCGGCCTCAAAGAGTTTCCGAAGGCGGACCGGCCGAACTCGACGCTCGTGTTCTGGACCTTCCGCGTCATGGCGGGTCTTGGCGTGCTGATGATCCTGATGTCGTTCGCGGCGTGGTGGCTGCATCGCAAGCGCCGGCTGTTCGAGGCGCGCTGGTTCCATCGCTTCGCGCTGGCGATGGGTCCGAGCGGCTTCATCACGCTGCTGGCCGGCTGGATCACGACCGAGGCAGGCCGCCAGCCGTGGGTGGTGTACGGCGTGATGCGCACCGCCGATGCCGTCTCGCCCGTTACTGCGCAACAGGTTGGCGTGTCGCTGCTGGCGTTCGTGATCGTCTACACGATCGTCTTCGGCACCGGCATCTACTACTTGCTGAAGTTGCTGCGGCAAGGGCCCGCGCTGCCGGGCTCGCCTACGGAGACGCCCGACGGCACCGCGCGCCGGCCGCTCAGCCTTCCGCATCAGTCCATCGAAGGAGCTTAAGACATGGACCTCACGCTTGCCTGGGCCGCGATCATCGCGCTGGGATTGTTTCTCTACGTGGTGCTCGACGGCTTCGATCTCGGCATCGGCATTCTCTTTCCGTTCTTTCCCGACCAGCACGACCGCGACGTGATGATGAACACCGTCGCGCCGGTCTGGGACGGCAATGAAACCTGGCTCGTGCTCGGCGGCGCAGGACTGTTCGCCGCGTTCCCGATGGTCTATTCGACCGTGCTGTCCGCGCTCTATCTGCCGCTCGTGCTGATGCTCGTCTGCCTGATCTTTCGCGGCGTGTCGTTCGAGATTCGCGCAAAGGCGCAGCGCACGCGGCATCTGTGGGATCTGGCGTTCATCGGCGGATCGGCGGGCGCGACTTTCTTTCAAGGCGTGGCGCTCGGCGCGTTTCTCGACGGCATTCCCGTCGCCGATGGCCGTTTTGCCGGCGATCCCTTCGGCTGGTTCACGCCGTTCGCGCTCTTTACCGGCGGCGCGCTTGTCGTGACGTACGCGCTGCTCGGCGCGTGCTGGCTGATCGCCAAGACCGAAGGCGATTTGCAGCGGCGGATGTATCGCGTCGTCTGGCCTTTGACGCTGCTGCAACTCGCGACCATCGCCGTCGTCAGTATCTGGACGCCGCTGCAGGACGCCGGCATTGCGTCACGCTGGTTCGACTCGCCGCTGTTCTACCGGCTGCTGCCCGTGCCGGTGCTGGTCGCGGCGTGCGCGTGGGCCATGAGACGTTCGATCGAATCGCGTCACGAGACACGGCCGTTCGCCGTCGCGCTGGGCTTCGTGCTGCTCGGCTATGCGGGACTTGTCGCGAGCATTTCGCCCCATGACATCTTCCCGGGTGTCTCGATCTGGGACGCGGCCGCGCCGCATTCGAGCCAGTTGTTCACGATCGTCGGCGCGGCGGTGATCCTGCCGGTCATCATCGCGTACACGACGCTAAGCTATTGGGTATTCAGAGGAAAGGTGCGCCATGGCGAACATCATTACCACTGAGCGCGCGCGCAAGCTGTTCTGGTTTGTGGCGCTGTGGGTGGCGGGCGTGGGCGGCGCGATGCTGCTCGCGCTGCCGTTCAAGCTGCTGATCAAGGCGGGGGCGGCGATTCATTGAGGGCGGGGTGTCGTCTTCGACAAACACCCCCTCAAGACACCCCCGCCGCCACCACCCCGCCGACGATCCCGAACACCACCACCGCCACCGTCACGAACGCCAGCACGCGCGGCGGAAACGATCGCCCGAGCATCGCCAGCGACGGCACGCTCACCGGCGGCAGCGTCATCAGCAAGGCTCCAGCAGGACCGGCAGCCATGCCGAGCGACAGCATCGCCTGGATGATCGGCACTTCACCGGCCGTCGGGATCACGAACAGTGTGCCAGCCACGGCGAAGGCCGCGATCCACAGCAAGCCGTTGCCGATATCCGGCCCGATATGCGGAAACAGCCACGCGCGCGCCGCGCCGAGCAGCAGCACGAGCACGATGTATTCAGGGATGAGCCGCAAGGTCATGCGGCCGAGAATCTTGAGCCAGCGCGAAAACGCCGTGCCGGGGTCGTCGGTTTCGACGAGCTTCGCCAGCGACTCGCGCGATGCCGCCGCCTGTGCCGGCGTCACCATCCGGTTCACCGCGTAGCCGAGCCCGAACACCATCAACACGCCCAGCACGAGGCGCAGGCCGGTCCATTGCCAGCCGAGCACGAAGCCCATGAACACCAGCGCGGCCGGATTGAGCACGGTATTGCCGAGCCAGAACGCGATCGCCGCGCCCGGCGCCGCCTCGCGCGCCCGCAGGCCCGCGACGACCGGCGCCGCGCAGCACGTGCACATCATGCCCGGCAACGACATCAGCCCGCCGTTCACCACGCTGCCGAAGTTATGCTCCCCGAGCGCCCGGGCGACCCAGCGCGGCGGAATCAGCGCCTGCACCGCCGAGCCGAGCAGCAGGCCGAGCACCATGGCCTGCCAGATGGCCTTGCCATAAGCGAGCGCGTAATCGAGCGCGGCCTGCCACGAAGGCGTCGGCGCATTCGCGGCCGTGCCCATCAGAATGGACTTGCCGATGGAATGCTGGCTCGCCGCAACAAACGCGCGGTTGTAGTACGGAAACCATTTCACATAGAACAGTCCCAATACGGCGATCAGCAGGAACACCATCCAGCCGAGCGCGACGCGAGGTTGTCGGAGCGTGGTCATAACGTGTTTTCTTGTTTCGAGTGTGAAGTTGGAATCAGAGTGCGGGCGTGGTTTCGGCGAGCTGCGCGAGCAGTGCATGCGCTTGTTCGATACTGTCTTCGTCGTTCGGCCGGAACAGCACGTGCGCCGCGTGCGGCAACTCGCGATAGAGCGCCTGGCTGCTGCGCGCGTAGGCCGGATCGTAATGCCGGTCGATCAGCTCGCCGAACAGCTCCGCGCGCGCATCGGCGTCGATCAGCCCGTGCCAATGCGCCACGCGTTCGCGGCTGTGCAGCGCAACCAGCTTCGAGAGCTGCGTCTTGAAGAAGGCCGGATCGTCGAACAGATGGGCGTAATCCTGCAACAAAAACGCGATGCGGTCTTTCCGCTGCGCACGAACCTCCACGCAGGGCGACGCGTGCAGACTGTCGAGCAGCGCGTCGGGCAGTGTGATGGAACCGATGCGGCGCCCTTCCGCCTCGACGAACACCGGCCGGGTCCGGTCGAAGTGGGACAGCACCTCGAGCAGCGCCGAATCGAAGCCTTTCTGCGACGGTTGCGGCTGCCCCGGCAACGCCCCGAGCAGCGACCCGCGATGCGCCGCCAGCCCTTCCAGATCAAGCGCCTGCGCGCCCGCCCCGTGCAGCGCTGTCAGGAGCCGCGTCTTGCCGCTGCCCGTATGGCCGATCAGCACCACATAGCGGAACTGGCGCGGCAGTTCGCTTAGCCGCTCCATCACGCCGCGCCGGTAAGTCTTGTAGCCGCCGTCGAGCTGACGCGCCTGCCAGCCGATCAGGTTGAGCCAGGTCGTCATCGAACCGGAGCGCTTGCCGCCGCGCCAGCAATAGACGAGCGGGCGCCAGTTACGGGGTTTGTCTGCGAAAAGCGTATCGAGATGCTGCGCGATGTTGCGCGCGACCATCGCCGCGCCGACGCGGGTCGCCTCGAACGGCGAAACCTGCTTGTACATCGTCCCGACGATCACCCGTTCCTCGTTGCTGAGCACCGGCGCGTTGATGGCGCCGGGAATGTGATCCTCGGCGAATTCGAGCGGCGTGCGGACGTCGACGATTTCATCGAAATCGCCAAGGCGGTCGAGAGGAACAAGCAGGTTTTTCACGGGAAACGGGGCGCGCGGCGGCTGACTGAAGCGAAAAATTATCGCATGGGCACGGATTCGCTTCCGGCGGGCTCTTTTTTCTCCGCCGCCCCAGGCGGGCGCGAAGCGGCTACAGTGGCCGTATCGCAGGACCGTCCGCACCGTGCAAGGAGAAGCGATGAGCTATCACGAGACGATCGGCGTGCGCCGCTACCGTTTCGACGACCTGAAGACGCTGCTCGCCCGCGCCAGTCCGCGACGCTCCGGCGATGAGCTCGCCGGTCTCGCGGCCGCCACCGAGGAAGAGCGCGTGGCCGCCAAAATGGCGCTGGCGCAGGTCCCGCTCGCCGCCTTCCTCGACGAACCGCTGATCCCCTACGAGGACGACGAAGTCACGCGGCTGATCGTCGACACGCATTCGCGCGAAGCCTTTGCGCCCATCGCGCATCTGACGGTCGGCGCCTTCCGCGAATGGCTGCTCGCCGACAGCACCGACACCGCCGCGCTCGAAGCCGTCACCCTGGGCATCACGCCGGAGATGGCCGCGGCGGTGTCCAAGCTGATGCGCAACCAGGACCTGATCCTCGCCGCCAAGAAGCGCCCGGTGGTCACGCGCTTCCGGACGACCATCGGCCTGCCGGGGCATCTCTCCGTGCGCCTCCAGCCGAATCACCCGACCGACGATCCCAAAGGCATCGCCGCCGCGATGCTCGACGGCCTCTTCTACGGCTGCGGCGACGCGGTCATCGGCATCAATCCGGCCTCGGACTCGCCGGCGGCCATCGGCACGCTGCTCACGATGATGGACGACTTCCGCCGCCGCTACGACGTGCCGATGCAATCCTGCGTTCTCACGCACGTCACCAACACGCTCGCGGCGATCGAACAAGGCGCGCCGGTGGATCTCGTGTTCCAGTCGATCGCGGGCACCGAGCGCGCCAATGCGAGCTTCGGCGTGTCGCTCGCGCTGCTCGCGGAGGCGCGCGACGCGGCGTTGTCGCTCGGGCGCGGCACGGTCGGCGACAACGTCATGTACTTCGAGACGGGCCAAGGAAGCGCGCTGTCGGCGAACGCGCATCACGGCGTCGATCAGCAGACTTGCGAGGCGCGTGCCTACGCCGTGGCGCGCCGCTTCCAGCCGCTGCTGACGAATACCGTGGTCGGCTTCATCGGTCCGGAATATCTGTACGACGGCCGGCAGATCATTCGCGCGGGACTGGAGGATCACTTCTGCGGCAAGCTGCTCGGCGTGCCGATGGGCTGTGACATCTGCTACACGAATCACGCCGAAGCCGATCAGGACGACATGGACACGCTGCTGACGCTGCTCGGCGCCGCGAACGTGAATTTCATCATGGGCGTGCCGGGCGCGGACGACGTGATGCTCAACTATCAAAGCACCTCGTTTCACGACGCGCTGTATGTCCGCCGGCTGCTCGGCCTCAAGCGCGCGCCTGAGTTCGAAGCGTGGCTCGCCAGAATGCGCGTTACGGATGCAGAGGGCGGTTTGCTTGCGCGTCCATCAGGCGCGCCCCGTCAACCCCTGCTCGACTGGATCGACGCATGACGACGCCACCCCGCCAGGACGATCCGTGGGACGCGTTGCGGCGTTTCACGAATGCCCGCATCGCGCTGGGCCGCGCGGGCAGCAGCCTGCCGACCGCGCCGCTGCTCGCCTTCGAACTCGCGCACGCGCAGGCGCGCGACGCGGTCCACCAGCCGCTCGATACCGGCGCGCTTGCCGAGGCCATCCGCGCCGCAGGGTTCGACACACTCGATGTGCCGAGCGCGGCGCCCGATCGCGCTAATTATTTGCGTCGTCCCGACCTGGGGCGCATGCCCGGGGAAGCAGGCGAGGCGCATCTCGCCGAGTACGCGAAGACCCTGCATGACGCACCGGACCTGGTGTTCGTGGCCGCGGACGGACTGTCCGCTGTCGCCGCGCAGCGCCACGTCGCGCCGCTGCTCGCGAGCCTGCGGCCACGTCTCGAAGGCTGGCGCATCGGTCCCGTGGTAATCGCCACGCAGGCGCGGGTTGCGCTGGGCGATCCCGTCGGCGAACGCTTGCGGGCGCGGATGGTGGTGATGATGATCGGTGAACGGCCGGGACTCAGTTCGCCGGACAGTCTCGGGCTCTACGTCACGTATGAGCCGCGCGCCGGCCGTCACGACGCCGAGCGCAACTGCATCTCCAACGTGCGCCCGGAGGGCCTGCCTTACGACGCCGCCGCGCACAAGCTGATGTGGCTGCTGAACGAAGCGCGCCGCCTCGGACTGACCGGCGTCGGGCTGAAGGATCACAGCGGCGCGTTGCCCGCGCCTCACAGCCCGGACGCACTCGAAGACTAGCCGCGCAGCTTGCGATACACCGTCGTGCGCGACACGCCGAGTTCGCGCGCCGTCGCCGATACATTGCCGCCGTGCGCCTTGAGCGCTGCCGCGACCGCGCCGGCTTCGATGTCGGCAAGACGCCCGCCTGAGGGCAGCGTCGGTGCGAATGCCGGCTCTATCTCACCGAGTGCATCGAGTTCATCCACGAAATCGTGCGGCAAATGGGCGACGCGGATATGGGTGTCGTGGTCGTCGAGCATCGCGCAGGCCGTGCGCAGCACGTTGCTCAACTGCCGCAGGTTGCCCGGCCAGGGATGGCGCGCGAACAGCGTGAGCACGGCCGGATCGATCTCGATCGGATGGCCGATAAATCGCTCGTCGCGCAGCATCTTGTCGGCGACCGCGCGCAGATCGGTTCGCTCAGCCAGCGGCGGCAGTGTCACCGAGAGTCCGTTGACGCGGTAATACAAATCCTCGCGGAAGGCGCCCTGCGCGACGCAATCGCGCAGCTTGCGGTTACTCGCGCAGACCAGCATGAAATCGACCGGCACCGCGCGCGCCGCGCCGAGCGGCTCGACCACGCGCTCCTGCAGCACGCGCAACAGACGGCTTTGCAGTGCGAGCGGCATGTCGCCGATTTCATCGAGGAACAGCGTGCCGCCGTTCGCCTGCACGATCTTGCCGGTCGCGCCGCGTTTGGCCGCGCCCGTAAAGGCGCCCGGCACATAGCCGAACAGCTCGGATTCGATCAGCGTCTCCGGCAGCGACGCACAGTTCACCGCGACGAACGGGCCCGCGCGACGCGGCGAATCGGCATGGATCGCGCGCGCGAGCATTTCCTTGCCCGCGCCGGTCGGCCCGCCGATCAACACTGGAATGTTCTTGCCGATCACCTTGCGGACGCGTCCGGCGACGTCCTGCATGTGCGCATCGCCGGTGCAGAGCGCCGCGAGCGCCGACGACACCGGCTCGGCGACCGTCACGGCCACGCTCGTCGACGGCCGGCCGCGAAACTCGATGCTCGCAAACACGCCGACGCCGCTGTGCAGCACGAGCCGCCGCGGCGCGTCGCCGGGACGCCCGATAAACTTTTCGACACCCTCGCCGAACAGCGTCTCCGCCGTCTGCGCACGCAGACTGCGCAAATCAAGCCCGAGCTGGAACTGCGCGCTGC
This sequence comes from Caballeronia sp. LZ043, assembly GCF_031451075.1. NCBI lineage: Bacteria > Pseudomonadati > Pseudomonadota > Betaproteobacteria > Burkholderiales > Burkholderiaceae > Caballeronia > Caballeronia sp. LZ043. The sequence continues at coordinate 905,961 of NZ_JARUXT010000004.1, forward strand.
GGTTCGCGCACAGCAGACGGCCGTCCAGTTCGAAGACGGCAATGCCCTCCATCAGCGTGCCGATGAATTCGGGCCGGCTGTGGAAACGGACGCGCAGCTTGTCTTCGAAAGCGCTCGAAATCAGCCGGTTCTCGATGGTTTGTCCCGACATCTTGACGAGCGCCATCGTGTGCTGGTGATAGCCGCGCCGGTCGCCGGTGACGTCGAGGACGCCGGACAGGTTGCCGAGCGGATCGAGGATCGGCACGCTCGAGCAGGTCAGGAAATGATTCGCGCGCAGGTAGTGCTGGTCGCCGTGAACGGTGACGGCCGTGCGCTCCGCGATGGTCGTGCCGATGGCGTTCGTGCCCTGATGCGCTTCGTTCCAGATCGCGCCGGCGCGCAACGCGACTTTTTCGGCGCGGGCGAGAAAGTCGTCATCGCCGAACGAATGCAGGATCAGGCCTTCCGCGTCCGTCAGCGCAATCATGCTGTGCGTATTCGCAAGCTGGGCGTACAGCGTCTCGATGACCGGCAGCGCGTGCGCGCACAGCGTGCGGCTCTCGTCGAGCTTGACGGCGAGTTGCGCGCCGGTCAGCACGACGTAATCGGGGCGCATCGTTTCACACAGCCCGAAAGTGGCCGAACGCTCGTGCGAATGACGGATGAGATCGCGCTGCGCGGGCTGCAAGGCCGCGCCGATGGCGTGCTGCATCGCCTTCCTCCTTGTCGGTTCAGCGCGGCCGTCGGCGGGGCTTGGTGCCATCCGACGCCGCGTGACTGTCTCCTCGCCGCAATGTAACACTGCGGCGGGACACGGGTCGATCCGAGGAAGCACGCGTAAGCGGCATGGCGCCGCCCGGCGCTACAGCACAAGCGAGCCCGCGGATATCGCGATGACGAGGAAGATCACGAACAGGATCAGGAAGATGAAGAAACAGATCTTGGCGATGCCCGCCGCGCCCGATGAAACGCGTGTGAAGCCGAAAAGGCCCGCAACAACGGAGATGATCGCGAAGAGGATGGCAAGTTTGAGCATGGCGATTCCGGTTTTTTTGTCGTGATGGCCGGTGTACATGCAAGCAGCGTGCCGCACATGCTTTTCCGCATCAATCCGATGGTGCGTTGCGAAAAAGACGGTTAGTTGCTGGTCAATCCCCAAAAAAGCGGGCGAAGATTGCCCGCTTTTTTGGCTCGTTGCTGCTGTCAACGCCCGCGCGTATCGGCGGCGACGCGAGCTGGCGCTGCTGCCGGCGCCGGTTTGGGCAGCGGTCGACGGCTGCCGAGCCAGCCCGCCACGGCTTGATGCACGCGCGGCACGGCGAGCAGCGCGCCGATGGCGAGCGCATCGGCGGCTAGCCCGGCCGGCACGTTGATGAGGCCGTCGGTGAGCGTGAACAGGACAGAATCGACGACCAGCGAAATGACCGTCCCCGCGACGAATGCCACCATGCCGTCGCGCCCTACCGCGCCGATCCACGGCAAGCGGTTCGCGATCGCCTTCACGACGCCATAGCGCGCCAGATTGGCGCAGATCCACGCGATCGCCAAGAAATTGACGATTCGCGGCCCGGCGAGGTCACGCTTGAACGCACTGTCCAGCACCGGGGGCAGCACAAGCAGCTTGTAATACGCCATGCCGGCGATCAGCGCGACAGTGCCCGCGCTGACGATCCAGCCGAAACGATGCGCGCTCACCCGCTGGTACACGGGCTGGCAGCGCGCCAGCACGCCGAGCACGAACATCAGCTGCCAGGCTGCCGGATTGAAGTCCCACAGGTTGTCTTCGGCGGAGGGCAGATATTCGCCGATGGCCGGCGCACACGCCCACAGTGCGAGGCTCAGGCCGAGCAGGATCCAGGGCTTGCTGCGCGCGAGCGGCAGCATCAGCGGCACGGCCAGCGCGAACAGGGCGTACATCGGCAGGACGGCGGCCAGGTACGGCTGGCGCTCGAAGGTGAGAATCTGCGCAATCGACGAGACCGGCTCGGCCATCAGGCTGTCGAGATCGTGTAGCGCGAGATTCGGCGCGTGGCCAAAGAACGGCCGCAGCAGGAAGGACGCGGCCAGCATCAATACGGCGGTGACGAGGAAGGCGCGGTACAGCTCGAACGCCCGCTTCACGAAGCGGCGGCGCGCGACGCTTTCGGAACGGCGCTCGGCGAGCGAGACATAGGCGGTGGCGGTGGCGAAGCCGCCAAGAAAGACGAAGACTTCGGCGGCATCATTGAGCGCGAACGCATGCAGGGTGAAGCGCGACACCATGCTCCCGCCGATATGATCGACGACGATGATGAGCAGAACCAGTCCCCTGAAGAAGTCCAGCTCGACGAGACGTTGTGATTTTCCCTGCATGCGAAAGTGGCGTTTTTTCCCGGAAGTCGGGAAGTGTAGGACGGCCGGATTTTCAGCCGGCTCGAGAGGGTTGGAGTTTACCCGTAAACCGAACTCAACCGCTTCTCAAGAGATGCAAAAATCCGTTTCAAATCCGGTATTTGTGGCCAGTTGGCCATATTTAGTCGCAAGACACGACCCGGCCCGCGGAAGATCGCTATCGTGTGGCGCTTCGATACGAATTAATATTTCAGGTTCCTTTCATTTCTGCAATCGAGCAGGTTAGCATTCCGCCATTGACGTCAATCCCTGACCAGGCCCGCACCGCATGGACTATCTCTTCGCCCTTCTCGCCGATCCTGCCGCCTGGGCCGCGCTCGCGACGCTCGTCGTCATGGAAGTCGTGCTTGGCATCGACAACCTCATCTTCATTTCCATCCTGACCAACAAGCTGCCCGAAGCGCACCGGGCACGCACCCAGCGCCTGGGAATCGGCCTCGCGCTCTTGATGCGGCTTGGCTTGCTCGGCACGGTGGCGCTGATCGTCCGGCTCACGGCGCCGATCTTCGAAGCCTTCGGGCACGGCTTCTCGTGGCGCGACCTGATCCTGATCGCGGGCGGCGTGTTTCTCGTGTGGAAGGCCACCACCGAGATCCGTCATCACGTGACGCACGACGCCGACGACCACGACGGCGCGAACGCGGGGGGCCGTCTGACGCCACTCTCGGCGATCGGCCAGATTTTGCTGCTCGACCTCGTGTTTTCCATCGACAGCATCGTGACCGCGGTCGGCATGACCGAGCACATTCCGATCATGTTCGTCGCGGTGATCGCCGCGGTCGCCGTGATGCTGTTCGCGGCCGGGCCGCTGTCGAGGTTCATCGAACGGAATCCGACCATCGTCATGCTGGCGCTCGGCTTCCTGCTCGCGATCGGCATGACGCTGATTGCGGAAGGTTTCGGCTCGCATGTGCCGAAAGGCTATATCTATGCCGCGATGGCGTTCTCGGCGCTGGTGGAGGCGCTCAATATGCTGGCGCGGCGCGCGAAGACGCGCAAGGCAGGCGCAGCAAGGGATTGAGAGCCTCCAGACGGGCGCATGCTAGCGGACTCTGGCGGTGTGCCAGGCTTAGTTCAGCGTCCGAATAAATTTCCGAGCGTTCGCACAAGGAAATAAAAGCAACCGGGCCAGGTAATATTTTGTATTAAGTCATTGTAGAATCCGCCGAAACGATAATTCCAGACGGCGAGATTCAATTGGCGACAGTTGCAAATACAAAAATAGTCCAGACAGAGGCCAGACCCTACCGTCCCGAGATTGACTCACTTCGCGCAGTCGCTGTCATTGCCGTCCTGATCAGTCACTGGGCGCCCAAAATCATGGGCCCCGTGAATTGGGGACACGCCGGCGTCTACATGTTCTTTGTGATCAGCGGCTTCGTCATTACGCGTGGGCTGCTGCGCGAACGCAACGCAGGTCAAGGCCAGATCAATGTCGTCGCGTTTTACACCCGGCGCGCGCTGCGTATTTGGCCGATCTATTACCTTTCGATGGCATTCTATTTGCTGATCTGGCCTGGAATGAGCGGGTCGGAGGCACTCTGGCACTCCGCATTTCTCTCCAATCTCTTTTTCTCGCTCAACCATGGAGACGGATTTCCAATCCATTTCTGGTCGCTCTCGGTTGAGGAGCAGTTTTATCTGGTGTGGCCGTTCATCACGCTGCTGCCGAGCCGAATCTTGTGGAAGGTCTGCTGCGCCATGATCGTCGCTGCGCCCGTGTCGAGACTCTTCTTCTACGGACACATACACAACGTCGAAGCAACGCTTTACTCCTTGACCAGCAACGTCGATTGCCTCGCGTTCGGTGCACTGCTCGCATTATTCGAGCAGCAAAGGCAGCAAGGTCTTGCTTTTCCTCATGTCGTCACAGGATGCATCGGCGCCGTTCTCACGATGTGTGTTTTCGCCGGCGACCTCACCGGTCACTGGGCCTATGGAATCGTTCTGTGGCCGACGGCCATTGGCTGCCTGACAGCCTCGTTGATTGCCTGGATGGACGGCTCGCCGACTGCGATAGCGATCGCTTGCCGTCCCACCTTGCAATACCTCGGCCGCATCAGCTACGGGATCTACCTCTACCATCTGGCAGTGGGCCGATACCTGTTCGATCAGACCGTGGTTCGGAACATGTCACCGCTGGCTTTTTTCCTGATCGCGTTTGCGATCACCGTCGCGGTCGCATCGGCGAGCTGGTATCTGATCGAAAAGCCGTTCGTGGCGCTGGGACGCAGACATCGCGACGGATCGAAATCTCCGCGTATCGCCATGTCCATGGCGATCGCGTGCGCAGTGCTTCTCGTGCCGCTTGGCATGAACCAGCTCTTCCTTCGCAACGCGCTGCCGGTCGTCTCGCTGCAAACGAAGATCGTCGATTACGGGCCCAGGACCATCGATCTCGCCCACCTGGATCCCGCCGGCACGCCGATCTGGATGAAGATCAACGGCGATTTGCCTCCGGGTACGGTGGCCGTCATTGGCGGTGAACGAATTCCAATGTGGAAGTCCGATGACGTCGTGGCATTCAAGCTGACGCCGGATCTTTTGCTTCGTCCGAGCCATCAGACGGTGTTTCTGGAGCACCGGGGCTTCGTCACTGTTGCGCGAACGGCCCAGGTCGGACTGGAAATCGGCAGCAATTGACCGACGCGCCGCGCTGACCGTCAGAACAGGCTGCGCTGAGGCGCCTCAGGCTCGGACCGCGACGCTTCCGGCAGCGGCTGCGCCCGCAGCCAGCGTTCGATAGCATCGACCACATGCTGCCGCTCGACGGCATCCAGCGCCCGGCCCGCCGGGATCTCATGCCATTTGGCCAGACATGAGCGGCAGCACGTCGCCGTCGCATGCTGTGCGATGAACACCGGATGCCCGCGCATCGGCGTCTGCTTTCCGTCGTTGGGCGGCAGCGGCGGCGCGAGACGCCTGCCGATCATGTCGTGCGCTTGCGCGAGCACCGTCTCCATGCCCTTCGCGCCCAGATACTTCCCTTCCCGCACGCCGAGCGCAAAGCGCCGCCGGAACGCCGACCGGGCGAGTGCGGCAAAAACGGCGTCGAGATCGCGCATGGCGGGGTCAGCTGCCGTAGAGCGTCGAGTCGGCGAAACCGTCGGCGGACAGCACGCGGCCGACGAGAATCATCGCCGTGCGTTCGACGCCCGCCGCGCGCACCTTTTCCGCGATGTCCGCGAGCGTGCCCTCGATGCGCGTCTCGTCGGGCCAGCTCGCGCGAAACACCACGGCCACCGGACAGTCCGTGCCGTAATGCGGCACCAGGTCGGCGACGATGCGCTCGATGTGACGCACGCCGAGATGAATCGCAAGCGTCGCGCGGTGCCGCGCCAGATCCGCGAGCGATTCGCCAGGCGGCATGGCCGTGCGGGTCGCGTAGCGCGTGAGGATGACCGTCTGGGAGATGCCGGGCAGCGTCAGTTCGCGACCGAGCGCCGCCGCCGATGCAGCCGTCGCCGTCACGCCGGGCACAATTTCATAGGGAATGCCGAGCGCGTCGAGCCGGCGCATCTGCTCGCCGATCGCGCCGTACAGCGAGGGATCGCCCGAATGCACCCGCGCCACGTCCTGGCCGGCGACGTGCGCGTCGTGCAACAGCGCGACGATGGTATCGAGATCGAGCTCCGCCGTATCGATGCACTTTTCCGCATGATGACCGGCGAGCACTTCCTTCGGCACCAGCGAGCCGGCATAGAGCAGTACCGGGCAGGTGCGGACCAGCCGCTGGCCTTTGACGGTGATGAGTTCGGGATCGCCGGGTCCGGCGCCGATGAAATAGACGGTCATGCTGTGGATGAGAGTTGAAGTCCGAGCGCATCGAGTGCATCGGCGACGGTGTCGAAACGGCGGTCGGCGGCGGGCAGCTCGGGACGCGCGAGCATGATGACCGGCAGGCCGCGTTCGCGCGCGACCGTCAGCTTCGCCTCGGTCGCGCGTCCGCCGCTGTGTTTGCTGATGACGACATCGATGCGGGCTGCGTCGAACAGCGCGCGTTCGCCGTCGAGGGTGAAGGGGCCGCGCGCATCGATGATCCGCGCGCGTGCATTGCCCGCGTGCGCTTCGAGACAGCGCACGGTCCAGTATTGCGATGCGGGAATCTCGTCCAGATGCGCGAGCGGTTCGCGCCCGAGCGTGAACAGCGGCCGGCCGAATCCGGCGATGCCGGCGACGATGCCGTGCCAGTCGTGAACGAAACGCCAGTCGTCGCCGGACTGTGCAGGCCACGCGGGACGGCGCACGGCCCATAGCGGAACGCCTGTGCTGTCGCAGGCCGCGCGGGCGTGGCGGCTCATTTGCGCGGCATACGGATGCGTCGCATCGACGACGAGCGCAATGCCCGCGTCGCGCAGATACGCGCACAGCCCGTCGATGCCGCCAAAGCCGCCGACGCGCACCGTGCACGCGAGATCGTCCGGTACGCGTCCCAGGCCTGCCAGGCTATAGACGTGACCGGCGGGCAGTGCGCGCGCGAGCGCGAGCGCGTCGCCGGTGCCGCCGAGCAGGAGAATGCGCTTCATGCCGCACCGGCCTTGCGGGAAGACGAACGCAGGCCGCTCATGGCTTGCTCGCTTGCAGCAGCGTGATGGGCAGCGCCTGGCGCCAGGTATCGAAACTGCCGAGCGGCTCCGCCTGCGCAATGGCGATGCGCGTCAGTTCGCCGCCATGCCGCGCGCGCCATTCGACCAGCGCCATCTCGCTCTGCAAGGTCACGGCATTGGCGACGAGCCGTCCGCCCTGACGCAGGCGCGACCAGCATGCATCGAGCACGCCGGGCACGGTCAACCCGCCGCCGATGAACACGGCGTCCGGCGCCGGCAGGCTGTCGAGCGCGGCGGGCGCCTCGCCCTTCACGAGTTGCAGCGCGGGCACGCCGAGCGCGTCGCGGTTGTACTCGATGAGCCGCTGCCGGCTCTCGTTCGCTTCGATCGCAATCGCACGGCAGGCGCGGTGCGCGCGCATCCATTCGATGCCGATCGAGCCGCAGCCCGCGCCCACATCCCACAGCAGTTCGCCCGGCTGCGGCGCGAGATGGGCCAGCGTCACGGCACGCACCGCGCGCTTGGTGAGCTGGCCGTCGTGCCGATAGGCGTCGTCGGGCAGGCCCGGCGTCAGCGGCGGGCCGGCGTGGCCCGCGTGCGTACGGCAGTCGATCGCGATCAGATTGAGTGCGGCGACGCGCGGCTCGCGCCAGTCGTCGGCCCGTTCGTCGATACGGCGTTCGCTGGCGCCGCCCAGATGCTCGAACACGCTCATGCGGCTCGCGCCGAAACCATGCGCGGTGAGCAGCGTGGCGACTGCGGCGGGCGTGGCGCCGTCGGCGCTCAGGACGAGCAGGCGCGCGCCGCGATGCACGTCGGCGAGCAGCGACGCCGCCGGCCGGTTGACGAGCGACACGCACGCCACGTCCTGGAGCGCCCAGTGCAGGCGCGCCGCGGCCAGCGACAGAGACGACGGCGCGGGCAGCACGCGCATTTCCTCGCCGGCGACTTCACGCGCGAGCGTCGCGCCGACGCCGAAGCACATCGGATCGCCGCTTGCGAGCACGCAGATGCGGGTCTTGCCGTCCCCGCGTCCGGCGAGCACGGCGTCGATCGAAAAGGGCCGGGGCCACGGCACGCGGCGCGCGGCGATACGGGACGGCAGCAGCGCAAGATGGCGCTCGCCGCCATGGATGGCCTGCGCTTCGACGAGCGCGCGGCGGGCGGCGCGGGACAGGCCGTGCCAGCCGTCCTCGCCGATGCCAACGACGGTCAGCCAGGTCGACATGCGGCATCTCCTCGATTGGGATCCGGGCCTGTCAGGCAACCCGCTCAGCAAAGCGCCCGAGGGGCCGTCAGGGCCGGATGGTCGGTAAAAGCGGGCATGATACAGGTCCAACGGAGCCCGGGTTGCCCTTGCAGTGGACGGTACGGTTGTTATGTTTCTCGAGCTTCGTGAAGGCGCGTCAAATCTTGATGGCCCGAAGAATCGACTCTCATAGATTACATGGGTACGACCGGTTTCTCGTGGTCTGAATCAAATCGAAGCCCAAGTGGCGGCGCGCGACAGCGCTTGATTCAAGAACGCGCAACGGAAGGCGGCAAATCTGCGCAAGTGAACGCGAACGATCTGTTTGACGTGGTCCGCATACGGGTGACGATGCTCTCTTGGCTGCGGAGATCGAACAAGGCGGTGACGGTTCCGCCTCTCTGCCCCAGGTTCGTCAACAGGACATACTCGTATTTCATTCGAACAAAAGAAAGCGCGACGCGTTCTACGATGGCGCCCCCCGCGCCGACGGGTTCCACGACCGTGACCCTCACGTCATCCATGCTCCACCGCATGAATTCCTGTGGCGTTCCTCCGGCCATACGTGAAAACAGCGCGGCTTTAGGGATGGACCGACCCACGGCGCAGTACTTGGCCAAATTCGGGCTGGCGCGGTCCAGGCGGTGAACGAATTCCACGTCGCGAATGGTTGCCCTCGGTCCGCTTCCTGCATTGCTGTGTGATGCGCCGGACGCCTGATGCAATGATCACTTGAAAGAGATGACATCAATGGCCTTGGGCACGCTCTGCGATTCGCCCTCGATACCGTCAACAAGGATAAAAGTCTCCATGCGTTCCTTTTCTTGAACAGAATGAACTTGTAATGCGCATCAAACAATTTCAGCTGTGAGAGACAAAGCCGATCGACGACGACAAGCCAAGTCCGTCAATCAAACCCTCACTGATACCCTTCATGACAATCATGGCCCTGGCGTTTCTTGCCGCCATACCGATCAAGGCCGGACTGGCAGCGCACGCAAGCATCAGTGCCTCCGGAATGCCCATGTGCATGATTGTGCAAGCCTTTGCAATCAGCATGCCGCCACCCATTTCGGCGTTGAACGCGCCGCCGCCAAAACGGCTGCGGACAGTTCGTCGCCTTGGAAGGAGTAGTTCATAAAGACGATGCCGTCGCCCCAGAAATCCGTGGTGGAGCCCGAACCGGTCAATCCACGCCCTTTAGGCAAGGGCAATTCAGGAAGCTGAAACTGCTTCGGAATTCTCAGGCCAAGAAGATTGATTCCAAACGTGGAAAAGTTGAACTGGTGGGATACCTTCGCGGGATCGACCAGCACGAGTATGCCGCGTGCAGCAGATAAAGGACCCAACGCGCCAGCCACACTGGCACCGGTGTTATATCGCCAACGACTCTTTCTATAACTGATCATTCCTCGATCCGAAGTTGAGCAAGGACCTCCCCATTAGTCCCGATATGACCACCACCACGCCAAACAGGAGCGGCATGAAATCGAACAGGTTTAATGTCTGGTTGACCTTCGGTTGCATACCGGGCGCGCTGCGCAGATAACGCACCTCAAGGCGGTCACCCACCTCCACCGGTTAGGTACTGCTTCCGGGGAAAGTGACCGTTACGCCCTTGTCTGTCGTGAAAGACACTTCCGGGTGATAAGCACCGTGATTCAACTTGACGACTTCGCCCACTGTCACTGTGGATTCGAGATAGAAATCAATATCCATCCAGGTGAATTGACCAAAAATCGCGATCAGGCAAACGCCCAGAAAAACCGTGAGCCAATCGATTCGGGCCGTGCTCCGTTTCATGACCTCTGGCTCGTTTTCACGTGCGCGGGATTTCCTACGTTCCTATCTCTTGCCCGGTTCAACTTGACTGCGCCACAGCCTGATTCGACAACGCTGAAATCGCCGAGTCGTGTTCCGCTTCGCATCGCGCAGAAGGACTGCTGGTCAGGCAAATGCATCATGCGTCACGTCTCCGTGTCATCAAACCATTCATCAAAAATATCGCGATAACGAAAGTATGTGTGTCGCTTTGTGTAACGACATCAAATGCCCGCATGAAGAAAATGTCCGCACACATACAAGCGGGATAAATGCTTGCCCAACAGCATTGACTCGGTTCTTCAGAGGCCAAGGGATCGCGTTGATGACCAGCGTCCCGATAACGTTCATGCGTGCCATGCCGAGCACCGGCTTGAGTCGCGATGTTCGATGTTAGAATTCGGACCTGCCTTGCCTGACAAGGCTTTGCGGCATATTTTGGAGACGCCGGCAGGGCCTGGCGCTTGTACGCAGCGAGTCCGCGCACTCGCGCCCCTGATTCACTGCAAACAGCGCGGCGCGAATGACGCCTCCAAGCCAGGCGACTTGCCAACCGAACGTTTTCGCGCGACACCCACCGGCCGATGCAACCCGGTCAGCGCCACACACGCGAAGCCTCACGGGCCATGCCTTTGATCACACTCGACCATCCCGTGCCTGCGACCGCCCCCCGCATCTCCGCGTGTCCGGGGCTGATGCGCATCGTGCCCGCGCGCGATGGCGGTCTCGCGCGTTTGCGCCTGACGGGCGGCTCGCTGAGCGCCGACGCTGCGCGTGCCGTGGCGCGGGCCGCGCGCGAGTGCGGTTCCGGTGTGATCGAAGTGACCAATCGCGCGAACCTGCAACTGCGCGGCATTCGCGCCGACGCCCACGCGCGCCTCGTCGACATTGCTTCCGCTGCGGGCCTGGCGCCCGCGACCGAGAGCGCCGACGACATCCGCAACCTGATGCTGAGCCCGCTCGCGAGCGATGCCACCCGCACGCTGGCCGCCGATCTCATCGCTGCCATGCAGGCCGATGCCGCGCTGCATGCGCTATCGCCGAAATTCGCGCTGCAACTGGATGGTGGCGAGCAACTCGCGATGCTCGATCATCCGCATGACCTGTGGCTCGCCGCGCTCGATGACGGCGCGCGGTTCGCCTTCGGCCTCGCCGGCACGATCCCGCTGCATGCGCACGACACGCCCGCACTCGGCGTGATTTCCCGTGACGATGTCGTTACTTTCGTGACCGGCGTGCTGCGCCGCTTCCTTGCGCTTGCACGGCCCGACGAGCATCGCATGCGCGATCTGCTGGCGCGCGCCGGCACGCACGCCCTTGCCTTTCCGGAGCCGGAAGCGGCGCTACGGTCGTGGCGGCGCGCCCCCTCCGATGCCACGTTGCGGCTCGGCGCGCACGCCGACAACACCATGGCCTACGCCGGCGCACAGGCTCCGCTCGGACGCCTCGACGCCGCCACGCTCGACGCCCTCGCTGCCATCGCGACGAGTTACGCCGCGGACCGTCTCGCGATGACGCCATGGCAGAGCGTGCTGATCCCGGATCTTGCGCCGCACGCCGCGCACGATGTCCTGCATGAACTGCGGGCACTCGGTCTCGCGACGGAGCCGCGCGATCCGTTCGCGCGGTTGATCGCGTGCGCTGGTTCCGCCGGCTGCGCCAAGAGCCGCGCAGACACGAAATCCGATGCACAACGCCTTGCCCCGCTTCTGCCCGCGCACGCACTGGCGCAGGTGCATCTGAGCGGCTGCGAGCGTTCGTGCGCAGCGGCGCATCCGGTCGCGACCACTCTGCTGGCACGCGCACCGGGCCGTTACGACCTTTACCGCGGCGAGCAGCTCGCCGCCTGCAACCTGACACTCGAAGAGGCAGCCGAACGGCTCGCCCGGAGCACGACCGATGCTTGACTACATCCGCGACGGCGCGGAGATCTATCGCCAGTCGTTCGCGACGATCCGCGCCGAAGCCGACCTCGCCGCCGTCCCCGCCGATCTCGAAAAAGTCGCGGTGCGGCTGATTCATGCCTGCGGCATGGTCGATATCGTGAGCGACCTGCGTTTCTCGCCCGGCGCGGGGCTTGCTGGTCGCCGCGCGCTCGCGGCCGGCGCGCCGGTGCTGTGCGACGCGCGCATGGTCGCCGAAGGCATCACGCGCGCGCGGCTGCCGGCGGCCAATCGCGTGATCTGCACGCTCGCCGATGCCTCGGTTCCCGAACGCGCCCGCGCGCTGGGCAACACGCGTTCGGCTGCGGCGCTCGAACTCTGGCGGCCGGATCTCGAAGGCGCGATCGTCGCGATCGGCAATGCGCCCACGGCCCTGTTCCATCTGCTCGACATGCTCGATGCCGGCGCACCCCGGCCCGCGCTGATCCTGGGCTTTCCGGTGGGATTCATCGGCGCGGCGGAATCGAAGGCGATGCTCGCCGCCGACAGCCGCGGCATCCCGTACGTCGCGTTGCTTGGCCGGCGCGGCGGCAGCGCGATGGCCGCCGCCGCCGTGAACGCGCTGGCCTCGGAGGTCGAATGATGAGCGGACGTCTCTATGGCCTGGGCGTCGGTCCGGGCGATCCGGAACTGCTCACCCTGAAGGCGCTGCGCCTGCTGAAGGCCGCGCCGGTGGTCGCGTATTTTGTGGCGAAGGGCAAGAAGGGCAATGCGTTCGGCATCATCGAGGCGCATCTCGACGATGCGCAAACCCGCCTGCCGCTCGTCTATCCGGTCACGACCGAAGCGCTCGAACCGCCGCTTTGCTACGAAACCATCATCAGCGCGTTCTATGACGACGCGGCCCTCGAAATCTCGGGACATCTCGAATCCGGACACGATGTCGCGGTGATCTGTGAAGGCGATCCCTTCTTCTACGGCTCGTACATGTATCTGCACGACCGCCTCGCGACGCGATTCGACGCGGAAGTCGTGCCGGGCGTGTGTTCGATGCTGGGCGGCGTCGCGGTGCTCGGCGTGCCGCTGGTGTATCGCAACCAGAGCTTGTCGGTGCTGTCCGGCGTGTTGCCGGAAGCGGACCTGAAGCGCCGTCTCGAAGCCGCCGACGCCGCCGTCATCATGAAGCTCGGCCGCAACTTCGAAAAAGTGCGCCGCGTGCTGGCCGAACTCGGCCTCGACGACCGCGCGCTCTACGTCGAACGCGCGACGATGGCGAATCAGCGCATCGTCGCCCTCGATGAAGTCGACCCGATGGCGTCGCCGTACTTCTCGCTGCTCGTCGTGCCGGGGAAAAAATGGCAGGCATGACGGGCAGGAACACGCCGGCGATCGTCGTATTGGGCAGCGCCGCGCTCGACACCGCGCGACGCATCCAGGCGCACGTTCCGGGCGCGCGCATCCATGGGCTGGCGAGCCGCGTGGACGCTCATTCCGCCGACATCGCCTATGACGATTTCGGCGCGCACCTGCGTTCGCTGTATGTGTCAGGTACGCCGGTGATCGCGCTGTGCGCCGCGGGCATCGTGATCCGCGCGCTGGCAACGTGTCTCGCGGACAAGGGCGCGGAACCGCCGGTGCTGGCCGTCGCCCAGGACGGCAGCGCAGTCGTGCCGCTGCTCGGCGGCATGAGCGGGGTGAACGTGCTGGCGCGCGAGATCGCGGCTTCGTTGCACATCGCGCCCGCCATCACGACGAGCGGCGAGCTGCGCTTCGGCCAATGTCTGCTCGCACCGCCCGAGGGTTACGCGCTGGCGGACATCGAGCAAGGCAAGCGCTTCGTGTCCGGACTGCTGGCGGGCGAGACGACGCGCATCGAAGGCCACGCGCCCTGGCTCGACGACGCGCCGCTGCCGCGCGCCGCCGACGCTCGCCTCGCCGTGCATATCACGCCGTATGGCGCGGGCACAGCCACGGCCGCGCTTACGCCGGACGATCTCGTGATTCATCCGCGCTGCGTGCTGGCGTGGCTCGACGATGCGGGCATCGAAGGCGATATCGCGGAACGGGTGCGCGTCGCAATGCGCGAGCGCGGTCTCGCGCCGCTTGCGCTCGCGGCGCTTGTTGCACCCGTGCGGCAAGGTTCACTCGAAGCGCTCACGGAGGCCGCGCATGCGCTCGGCGTGCCGCTGCGCCTGTGCGATGCGCGGCCCTTCGACGCAGCCAGCTCGAACGGCGTCGCGCTGCATGTCGCGGATACGCCGGTCGATGCGCTTGCCATCGGCCGTGCGCGCGGCACGCTGACCGTGCTGGGCCTCGGCCCCGGCAGCGCGGATTTGCTGACGCCCGCCGCGCGCCGTGCGCTCGATGAAGCGCAGGACGTGCTCGGCTATGAGACCTACGTGCGCATGGCCGGACCGTTCCGCGACGACCAGTGCGTCCACATGACCGACAACCGCGAGGAATTGCAGCGCGCGCGGCGTGCTTTCGAACTGGCGAGCGAGGGACGGCGCGTCGTCGTGGTGTCGTCGGGCGATCCGGGCGTGTTCGCCATGGCGGCGGCAGTGCTCGAAGCACTCGACACAGGCCGCGCCGATCACGCCGACTGGCACGCCGTGAAGCTTGCGATCGTGCCGGGCGTGTCGGCATCGCTGGCGACGTCGGCGCGGGCGGGCGCGCCGCTCGGTCACGACTTCTGCGTGCTCTCGCTGTCCGACAACCTGAAGCCGTGGAGCGTGATCGAGAAACGCATCGCACATGCCGGCGAAGCCGATCTGGTGATGGCGTTCTACAACCCGCTATCGAAGGCGCGGCCCTGGCAGTTTGATCGCGCGATGGAGATCGTCAGGCAGCATCGGCGGGCGGAGACGCCGGTCGTCTTGGGACGGGACATCGGCCGTCCGGGGGAACGCCTGAGCATCGTGACGCTGGGCGCACTGACGAGCGATCTCGTCGACATGCGGACGATGGTGATCGTCGGATCATCGACGACGCGGACGGTGGGGAACTGGGTTTATACGCCGCGGTGGTATGCGTGAAGAGTTAGCGGGAAGGTGAATGGATGCGGCGGTTCGGGTCAATCACCATGGCCTGCACCAGATGGTCCAGGTCCATGCTGTGATACAGGTCGAGGCATTTGAGAAAGTCGAAGCGAATGTTGAGGCCGTTC
Source organism: Caballeronia sp. LZ043 (assembly GCF_031451075.1). Lineage (NCBI taxonomy): Bacteria > Pseudomonadati > Pseudomonadota > Betaproteobacteria > Burkholderiales > Burkholderiaceae > Caballeronia > Caballeronia sp. LZ043. The sequence continues at coordinate 921,000 of NZ_JARUXT010000004.1, forward strand.
GTTTCGGCTTCGGCAAGCGGATTTCGATAGTCCCGTTCAAGGTAAGCCTTCACAAGTGACGTGATGGCCTGGGGCGTCCGGTCCAGATCGTAGTAGGTCCAGTCACGCAGCGCACTCACGCTGCTTCCGGAATCGATTCGTGCGTCCGCGCTGCTGTCGTAGGCCGTTGCGACGCAAGTAGCCAGCACCATGTCTCTGTAATTATCGGCGTAGGTGCGCGTGGACCCTTCTGGCGAGTCGGCGGCAGCGATGACTGATGGGCTAATGAGCACCATCCACATTGAAATAAGTGGAAAGATGGCGTTCCGAAGCCTCAACGCAAGCTCCCAAAATGGGCGCGATTAGTTCGGAAAGTCGCCTCCGGTTCGTTGAAATAACACCGGTCATAGCGAATGATTCCGTTGTACAACGTCGCATGCCCTTGAGCATCGCCCCACCCAGAAACCTCGAAAAGGATGACACCTCTTTTGTTTGCCAGCGCGCCACCGCCTGAAGGCGGAAACTCAACCACCTCTGCTTCACCCCAGCAATGCTGAAGGAAGTCGATCAGATCTCGCACCCGAAAAAAGTACTGTCGCTTGTCTCCGCCGGTCACTGTTTTGCCACGGATCGTCGGAATTGGGATGCCGCAGTGATTGAGGATGTAACTCATCCGAACAGCACACGTATTTTTCCACCTCGAGGCCGCATTCGGTAAGTCGATGTTTCGAGCCACCACGCCACCGATAGTGCTCGCGACCTTCGCTTCAGGATTGGACGGGGCATAGACCTTCATCGCGGCAGACCACGCCGTTGCAAACATCGGACGATGCATGGGGAATCCTCATCAAAGTTCCGAGTGATTCTGGATCCTAGCCTTGAAATCCACGCATAACCATGGAGAGCAAACTATCTATCATCAATTTCAGAAAAATCACAGTCGAACGCGGTTAGTCCACGCAATGCATGCGATTCACCGCCTCATATAGCTGCCCCTTCCTCCTCTAACTCCCCCGCCGTCAAATACTCCGCCTCCCACTCCCGCGCGAACGCCCTGCACCGTCCGACGCGCACGGCATGCTCATCAAAATCCACGACCACAATCCGGTCCGCATCCCGTGGCCGCTGTGGCTGCTCATTCGTCCGCCCGTCCGTCAGCAGCCACAGCGAGCGACGCTGCGAAGGCCTGCGCCGTGCCGCACGCGTCAGCAGCGCCGCCGCACGCGCAAGCCCAAGCGTTAGCGGCGTACCCCCGCCTCCGCCGATCGGCGCCACCCAGCGCTCGTTGAACACATGCGCCGCGCCCGGCTGACGGCGCACTTCCGCGCGCCCGCCGCCAAAACACACCAGCGCAATTTCCGCACGCTTGCGATACGCGCGATCGAACAATGCCACCAGCATGCCCTTCGCGCGGGCGAGCCGTTCGCCCGCGAGCATCGATGCCGAGCAATCCAGCACGAAACAATGCAACGCCGCGGCCTCGCCTTGCTTGCGCCGATGCCGCAGATGCCCCGGCTGAAGACGCGCCGCGCGCCGGGCACGCAAAGTCGCCGGCCAGTCGATGGACACGCTTGCATCGCCCTCGCGCGACACGTGACGACCAGGTGAACGCGCCGCTTTCCATCGAAGACGATGCTCTCCGGCATCCGCGTCCCGCCTTCGATGGTTCAGGCTTTTTTTGTGGTGAGTGGCCTCACGTGCTTGATCTTCGTGATGCCGGCGGGCTCGGGCGGCAGATGGCCCCAGTCGGCATCGCCGGAATCCGCTTGCGAAGGCGCGGACTCGCGGTCCGGCGGCGGCAAGGAAGAAGACGACGAAGACGCATCCCCCTCATGCCGGCGATGCCGCAATACCGCATTCGCCACCTGCTCGACATGCGTGACCGTGACGTCAGCGGCCCCCTCCAGCGCCGCCAGTGCACGCGCCGCGCGCAGCATCACGAGATCGGCGCGCAGACCGTCCACATTCGCCGCGATGCACAGTTCACTCACACGCGCGTGAACGGCATCGTCGAACGTGAAGTAAGCAAGCGCCGCGCGCGCCGCATGGATGCGTGCATGCAACGCAGCCTGCGCCGCTTCATGCCGCGCGCGAAAGGCGGCCGGGTCGGCATCGAATGCAAGCCGCGCCTTCACGATCTGCTGGCGCACGGCCGCGTCGAAACAATTGCTCATTTCCACCGCAAGCCCGAACCGGTCGAGCAGTTGCGGCCGCAATTCGCCCTCTTCCGGATTCATCGTGCCGATCAGCACGAAACGCGCGTCATGCCGGTGCGAAATGCCATCGCGCTCGACGATGTTCACCCCGCTCGCCGCGACATCCAGCAGTTGATCGACGAGCGGATTCGGCAGCAGGTTCACTTCATCGACATACAGGACGCCGAGATGCGCCTTCGCGAGCAAGCCCGGCGCAAAGCTCACGCCGCCGTCGCGCAACGCGCTCTGCAGATCCAGCGTGCCGATCAGCTGCTCCTCGCTCGCGCCGAGCGGCAGGCTCACGAGCCGCCCTTCCGGCAACAGTTCGGCAAGCGCGCGCGCGGCCGTGGACTTCGCCGTGCCGCGCGGCCCGCTGACCAGCACGCCGCCGATAGACGGGTCCACCGCCGCCAGCAACAGCGCCTGCTGCAAGCCGTCCTGACCGACTAGCGCGGCGAACGGAAACACCGAAGAAGAAAGAGATGAGTTCAAGACTGTCTGCCCTCGATGCGTTGCTCGACATCGAGCAGATGCCGCTCGACCTGGTCGCGATAATCAGCGGGGTTCTGCCACAGGCCGCGCTCCATGGCTTCGAGCAGCCGCTCGCAGATCGATTGCAGCGCGTGCGGATTGTGCCGCGAGATGAAGTCGCGCGTGGCGGGATCGTTCACATAGGCATCGGTGACGAGCGCGTATTGATGATCCGACACCACGCGCGCGGTTGCGTCATAGCCGAACAGGTAATCGACCGTCGCGGCCATTTCCGACGCACCCTTGTAGCCGTGCCGCTTCACGCCGTCGATCCATTTCGGATTCACGACCCGCGCACGCACCACGCGCGCAATTTCCTCGTGCAGCGTGCGCACTCGCGGCGCGGCGGGATTGCTGTGATCGGCGTTATAGGCCTGCGGCTGCACGCCGGACAGATAGCGCACGGCCGCGATCATGCCGCCCTGGAACTGGTGATAGTCGTTCGAATCGAGCAGGTCGTGCTCGCGATTGTCCTGGTTCTGCAACACGACATCGAGGGTCGAGAGCCGCGTGCCGAAACTCGCGCGCGCCTCCACGCCATCGCCGGACTGCGCATACGCATAGCCGCCCGTGGTTTGATAGGCGGCGGACAGATCGGCGTCCGTCTGCCATTGCTTCGCGTCGATCAGTTCCTGAAGCCCCGCGCCATAGGCGCCCGGCTTCGTGCTGAACACACGCCAGCCCGCTTGCCGCCGCGCCGCTTCGGCATCCATGCCGCGCGCCATCAGTTCGTCGCGTTCGCGCAGGATGCGGGCGCGGATCGGATTGACGTCGGCGGGTTCGTCGTCGAGGGCGGCCACGGCCTGCACAGCGGCATCGAAGAGATGCATCAGGTTCGCGAAGGCATCGCGGAAAAAGCCCGACACCCGCAGCGTCACGTCGATGCGCGGCCGGTTGAAGATCGAGATCGGCAGAATTTCGAAGTCCGTCACGCGATGGCTGCCCGCCGCCCACTTCGGCCGCACGCCGATCAGCGCAAATGCCTGCGCGATGTCGTCGCCGCCGGTGCGCATCGTCGCCGTGCCCCACACGGACAAGCCGATGGCGCGCGGAAAATCGCCGTGATCCTGGACATGCCGCTCGACCAGCGCGTTCGCCGACTTGAGTCCGAGCGACCAGGCGGCTTGCGTCGGCAACGCGCGGGTATCGACCGAATAGAAGTTGCGGCCCGTCGGCAAGACATCGGGCCGGCCGCGCGAAGGCGATCCGCTCGGACCCGGCGGCACGAAGCGCCCTTCGAGCCCACGTTTCAGTTGCAGCAGTTCCTGCGGTCCGCACGCATCGAGACGCGGCAGCACCTCACGGCGCAAGCGCCCGAGCACGAGCGACGCGTGCGCGCCGGGCGCTTCCCGTGCGTCGTCCGACAATAGTTGCATCGCTAACCATTCGAGGCGTTCGCGCGTATCGCCATGATGACGCCATGGCGCATCGCTCACCGCCGCGAGCGTCAGCGGACGCGGACCGGTCCATCGCGCGGCCCAGTCCGAGTCGAGCGGGTCGAAGTGATCGCCGAGTTGCAAATCGCGCGCAAGCGCGGTGATGAGACTGGCGTTCGCGCCCTGTCCGTCGCCGACGGGAAAACGCCCGAGCGCCAGCAGCGTGTCGCTTCGCTGCGTGCCCTCCGGCGACACGCCGAACACATGCAGACCGTCGCGGATCTGCGCTTCCTTCAGCTCGCAGAGATAGGCATCGGCGCGCGTGAGCAGTGCGTCTTCTCCCGCGATGTCGCGCGGGGCGTCGAGCCCGAGTTCCTCGTGCAGCCGGTTCTCGACGATGGTCCTGAGAATCGACTGGCGCAGCAGTTTCGCGCGGCGCACGTCCACCATCAGCGCTTCGTAGTATTCGTCGACCTGGCGTTCGAGGTCCTGCAAGGGCCCGTAGTTTTCCGCGCGCGTGAGCGGCGGCATCAGGTGATCGATGATGACGGCCTGCGCACGGCGCTTGGCCTGACTGCCCTCGCCCGGGTCGTTGACGATGAAGGGATAGAGATGCGGCATCGGGCCGAGAATCGCATCGGGCCAGCACGATGACGACAGCGCCACGCTCTTGCCCGGCAGCCATTCGAGATTGCCGTGCTTGCCGACATGCACGATCGCATCCGCCTGGAAACGCACGCGCAGCCAGAAGTAGAACGCCAGATACGCATGCGGCGGGACGAGTTCGGCGTCGTGATAGCTCGCGTAGTCATTGCGTTCGCGCGAACGCGCGGGCTGGATGCCGACGAATATCTCGCCGCAGCGATACCCCGCGATCATGAAGCGACCGCGCCGCACGGTGGGATCGTCTTCAGGCGCGCCCCAGACGGCTTCGAGCGCGGCGCGCGCGTCAGCGGGCAGGGTGCGGTACGCGTCGAGGTAATGCGCCATCGACAGGCTTTGCAACGCGGGCCGCAAGTCGCGCACGAGTGGGTCGTTGGTCACGCCTTCCGTCAGCATGCCGATCAGCGCGTCGCCATCGGCCGGAATCTGGCCGACGCGATAGCCTTCGCGCCCGAGCATCGACAGAATGCCGATGGCCGATGCCGGCGTATCGAGCCCGACGCCATTGCCGATGCGTCCCTCGCTGGCCGGATAGTTGGCCAGCACGAGCGCGACGCGCTTCTGCGCATTCTGCGTCTGACGCAGCCTGCACCAGCGCCGGCTCAGTTCGGCGACGAAGCGCACGCGCTCGTCGTCGGCCTGATAGCGCACCACGTCGACCTGCGTCTGCTTGCAGTGATACGCAAGCCCCTTGAAGCTCACAGCGCGCGTGATGATGCGGCCATCGACTTCGGGCAGCGCCACGTGCATCGCGACGTCGCGCGAGTTCAGGCCATGATTGGACTGCTGCCAGTCCTCGCGATTGCCGCCGCTCAGGATCACCTGCAGCACGGGTGCATCGCCCGCGACTTCGAACGCCTCGCTCTCGCCGATCACGCCCGCCGCGAATGCCGTGGTATTCAGCACGAGCGCCGCGCGCTGCTCCGCGCACACGCGCTCGACCACTTCGCGGCTCACGCTGTCCTTCAGCGATGCAATGGCGATCGGCAACGGGTTCAGCCCTTCCCGCTCGAGCGCGTCGACGAGGGAATCGAATACGGCCGTGTTGCCCGATTGCAGATGCGCACGATAGAACAGGATGGCGACGACCGGCGCGTCCTTCGTCCAGCGCGCCTGCCAGTCCGCGACCGTGGCGATCTCGCGTTCGGGATGATAGATCGCCACCGCGGGCAGTGCGGCGGGCGGCGGCGGCTCAGTGCCGTAATCCAGCGCATGCCGCGCGATGGCGCGCAAGAACGCTTCTGCATTGCGCGCGCCGCCTTCGCGCAGATAGCGCGAGAGCTGGCGGCAGAACGCGGGATCGACAGTGCTCCTGGCGATCAGGTTTGGGTCTTCGGTCAGATCGCCCGAGAACATCGCGAGCATCTGGCGCTGCTTGTTCGCCAGCGTCACCAGGCGCTCGATGCCATACGGCCAGTACGATTCGCCGCCGAGATGATCGACGACCACGACCTGTGCATGGCTCAGGACATCGTCGACGTAGAAATCGACGGAAGCCGGCTGGCGCAGGAACGACTGATTGGCGAGCCGCACTTCGGGGAAACCGGGCTCCAGACGTGGCACCACGCTTGCCAGCAGGGCGAGCGTGGTGTCGGCGGAACTGAGAATGACGATCGGCGCGCGGGTCTGCTCGATGCGCATGACGCCCTGCGCGTCGTCGACGAAACCGCCCGGGGTCGTGCGCAGCAGATGCATGGCGGCCTACGCCTGCGCTGGCGCGCTCGCAAGCGCGGCTTCGAAGGCCCGCTGCAAGGCGTCCGCGCTCAGGTCCTCGCCGATCAGCACGAAGCGGCTCTGCTGCCGGTCTTCGTGCACTTCCCAGCGACGGTCGAAGTAGCTGTCGAAGCGCTGCCCGACGCCCTGCACCACGAGCCGCATGGCCGCGCCCGGCAACGCCGCGAAACCCTTCACGCGATAGATCGTGTGCTGGCCGACCAGCGTCTGCAATGCGGCGATGGCCTGCTCGCGCGATTCGACCGGCGCGTGCACGACGACCGAATCGAACTCGTCGTGATGGTGATCGGCGTGACCTGCTTCGTCGGGCGAGCCATGATGATCGTGGCGCAGGTGAATGGTCTCTTCCGATGCCGCTTCGAGACCGAGCAACGCGTGAATGTCGAGCTTGCCCATGTGCGCGGGCACGATCTTCACTTCGGCGGGAATCTCGGGGCGCACGAGCGCTTCGACCTTGTGCAGGGCCTCGGCGTCCATCAGGTCGGTCTTGTTCACGATGACGAGGTCCGCCGACGACAACTGGTCTTCGAACAATTCATGCAGCGGCGATTCGTGATCGAGATTCGGATCGGCCTTGCGCTGTGCATCGACGGCGACCGGGTTCGCCGCGAACTGGCCGCTCGCGGCGGCGGGTCCGTCGACCATGGTGACGACCGCATCGACGGTGAAGGCGTTGCGGATGGACGGCCAGTTGAACGCCTGCACGAGCGGCTTGGGCAGCGCGAGACCTGATGTCTCGATCAGCACGTGATCGATGCTGTCGCGCCGTTCGAGCAACTGTTCCATCACGGGATAGAACTCCTCCTGCACGGTGCAGCAGAGACAGCCGTTGGCGAGTTCGTAGAGATTGCGGTCGGCGGATGCTGCTTCGTCGTCGCAGCCGATGCCGCAACCCTTGAGGATCTCGCCGTCGATGCCGAGTTCGCCGAACTCGTTGACGATGACTGCAATGCGCTTGCCCTGCGCGTTGGACAGGATATGCCGCATCAGCGTGGTCTTGCCGCTGCCGAGGAAGCCGGTCACGACGGTAACGGGAATCTTGCGGGTCTGCATCGTGGCTCCGGGAGTGGTGTTGCGTTTGGGATGCGCGAGGCGGGATGAAGGGCTGCATCGACTGAACGATGACGCGCGTTTTGTGTTCGGGTCTGGCGAGGCTGGGGCGCAGATTGCTGCGCTGTTGCCGGAGCCGGACTGGAATGCCGCAAAGCCTTGTCAGGCAAGCCGGACACAAATTTTAGCACGGGGGGTTTTCGTTGTTTCACGTTCGAAGTGCGTGGGTCGGCGGCGGCCCTGCTCATTCGCTATATCACTCGCCGGTCATCGTTACGTTCTTATCGACTGCGCGGGAGCATCGGATTTATCTCAGGACCTTGATCCAGTCACACAAAAGCACACATTTAAGGACGTTGGTGCGCTAAGTTCACCGGTCACATCATTTTTTGAGGCTTGCGCCCGCAAAGAATGGATCGAGATGCCCGTCACATGTACTTTCATCCTGAACAATCGCTCCACATCCACGCTAGTTTGCTCGGGATATGGAACCGTCGAAGCGTTTTCAGGCAACGAGCGAGGTCTTGACAATCCGGCCGAGGTTGCGTCAAAAGGCATCGGACCCATCCGCCTGGAACGTATTACCTCGTTGACCGTCAATCAGGTGGCCGGTTGGGTCAACTCCGTGATGTTTTCTCGCCGCAGCCCGGGTCAACGGATCGAAGCAAATGGTTCATGCTCTGGAATCCACGGTCGGGCGATGAGACCAACATCAAAGGCGTAAAACGCAGCAACTTCCGATTGCACGCTGTGGGAGCCGATGAAAGAAGCGAGGGGTGTATCACGCTCGTCAATCCCGCCGAGTTCGAGCTGTTGCAACGTTTCATTCGTAGATCGCCGCCCTCAATGTCCGTTCCTGGTTCCACCCTCAAGTCGTATGGGATGGTGACGGTTCGATGATCCGAAAAGCAGTCCGCAAGCTTTGCCTCGTCGCTTCGGCGCTCCTCGCCTCGCTCCTCGCCGCCCTCGCCATGACTCGCTTCGCGAACCTTCGGGCCGGCGCCATACCTGACTGGATGGCCGACGGCGTGCGCGCCACGTTCGAAGCCATGAGCGACCGGCCAGTCGGAATCGAAAGCATCATCGACGGAAGCCTGCTGTTCAAGCTCGCGTTCTTCTGGCTCATGGCCGCGCTCGTGATGACAGGCAGTCTTCTGGCTGCTCGCCGCTTGCTGCACAAGCCATCACTGGGCCTTGCCTGTAGTGCTGGCGCGTTTCCCATTGCGTGGTTTCTTGCGCATTGCGTGCACCTGGCATCGACCACGTTTAATGGCGTTCGGAAAGATTCTCAAATCCTGTACGTGTCAGGCTTGTTGCTTGCATGCTGGGTTGGCATGGTGATGGTTCTGCTTGCCGTTCTCGCCTTGAGGAGCCGGCGTTCTGCACAGAACAATCAAAAGAAGGACGACTAGTTCCCCTTTGGCGCGGTCGAAAGCCCGAACAAAAGCGTCCGGCTGAGCCACGTTAAAATCCCCGCTCACCCCTCAACAACCTACCCGCCTCGCGATGAACCCCGCCATTGATCGCGCCCCGCCGCTCCCTTCGAAGCTCGCCGTAGGCATCGGCTGCAGGCGAGGCACGAGCGCGGATGCAATCGAACGCGCGGTGCAAGCCGCACTCGGCCCGCATGCATTCGGCGATATCGCCGTTATGGCCACCATCGACACCAAGCGTGCCGAAGCCGGTCTGCTCGCCTTCTGCACACGCCACCATCTGCCGTTGCGCTTCTTCAGCGGCGCGGAGATCGCGCAGGCGCCGCACACGGCGCGCTCGCATCACGCGCGCAAACATCTGAACGTGGATGGCGTCTGCGAGCCCTGTGCGCTGCTGGCGGGCAACTCGGCCACGCTCATCGTGCCGAAGACGATCGATTCCGGCGTAACCGTCGCGATCGCAGCGGCGCGCGGAGCATTCGGAAGCGGCGCTTGATGACAGGATCGACCCCGGCCGCCATGGCTCCCTTGCGCACCAGCGGCTTGGCGACCACGGGCTTCAGTTTGTCGTAACAAAGCCAGATCAGTATGGTCAGTGCCACGAGTTCCAGATAAAGGTAAAACGCATCCATCGACTTGCTCCAATAACAGTCACCGCTGATCCTTCATGGAAGGATCGACATCGCTTTCCCGCGGCGGCCGCAACGACCAGATCCAGCCGAGCAGCACGCCGTAGAACACGAGCGAAGCCACACCGACGACGATCACGACAAGCAGGCTGTCCATGGATCTCTCCCTGAATGGTTCACGGATGCAGCAAGCGAAGGGCGATGAGCCATGTTTCGTGATTCCTCGTGAGGCCGTTTCGTTGTTGCGCAACGAATGATGACCGCCATGAATTAGCCCGGTATGAGCACTTCACCAGCGCCATGTCTCGCTCGCCAGCGCAGGGTTTGCTCGCGCCAGCCTCATTCGGCGCTAATGCCGTCCCCGTAGCGTGGCTTCTCCCGCTTACTGGAAGGAGGTTCTTATGAGGTCGATGAAGGCGCACGTGATGGTCGCAGGCGTCCTGGGCACGGCGTCAGCGGGGTTCGACGGAATAGCCGCAGCAGCGCCGGAATACAGCTTTGACATGCGGCGGCATGCGCAACTCGGCCTGCCGGGCGGGCCGGGCGGGCCGGGCGGGCCGGCAGCAGGCGCAATTCCGCAGCCCGAGTTTGCAGCGAGGGCTGCGCAGACGCAGGACACGATTGCGGAGATGCAACGCATCCAGACTACGATTCGGCTCGCACAGGAGGCGGTGGTGTGTATCGATTCGATCTTGTCCGCAGGCCCGCATGACTGCTGGGCACGTACTTACCAGATCATTGCAGAGCTCGACCTCAGCCACGGTGTGAGCATCGATGCTCATACGCCGCCGGATCGGGTCGAATCGGCTCGGTTGAAAGCGGCGCTCGAAGGCTACATCTCCGAGCTGGCGGCGGCTGTGCAGCGGCTCATGCTGGAGGCAAATCGGGGCGGCTTCACGCCACCGGTAGTCGTTAAACCGCCGGTCATGCCCAGGCTGCCCTGAACTCCATCGCTCAAAGCCGAACGTCTTGCCTGCGCCATGGACAAGCTTGCAAGCCCTCTTCAACCTGACCGGCGCGGTGTAAACTGTGCCGCTCTGCGTCCCGCGCTTCGCGATGGCTTCCATGCTATCCGCGAAGTCGGTGCTTATAAGGCTCAAACAAGCACCGAGACAAGCACGACGTTCTGCAACGTTCGTGTGACTTCGCGGCGCATTCCAACTACATCAACCCTCAGGCCTCTGTCCGGCTTGGGTTTCCGCGCTGAGCCCACGAGCAGCGGACCGATCGGGAACGTCACTCATCCCATGCAGAAAGATACCGAAGCGCATCTGCGCATGACCCAGCGGCGCAAGGAAGGCCACGAGAAAAAGCAGGCCGCTGCGGATCACGAGAAAGGCCTGCTGATCGTGAACACCGGCAACGGCAAGGGCAAGACCACCGCTGCGTTCGGCATGGCGGTACGCGTGCTCGGACATGGCATGAAACTCGGCGTCGTGCAGTTCATCAAGGGCGCGCTGCATACGTCGGAGCGCGATTTCCTCGGCGCCATCGCCAACTGCGATTTCGTCACGATGGGCGACGGCTACACCTGGAACACGCAGGACCGCGAGGCCGACATCGCCACCGCGCGGCGCGGCTGGAACGAGGCGCGCCGGATGATCGAGAGCGGTGACTACCAGATGGTGGTGCTCGACGAACTGAACACCGTGCTGAAGTACGAGTACCTGCCGCTCGATGAAGTGCTCGACGTGCTGAAGGCGCGTCCCGCGATGCTGCATGTCGTCGTGACGGGACGCCATGCACCGGATGCCCTCGTTGAACTGGCCGATCTCGTCACCGAGATGCGGATCGTCAAGCATCCGTATCGTGAGCAGGGCGTGAAGGCGCAACGCGGCGTGGAGTTCTGAACGCGATGCCGCTCTGTCCCGCCCTCTTCATCAGCGCGAGTGCATCGCATCAGGGCAAGACCACGGTCACTGCCGCGCTGGCGCGCCACCACGCGCGTCGCGGACTGAAGGTGCGCGTCTTCAAGACCGGCCCGGACTTTCTCGATCCGATGATCCTCGAACGCGCGTGCGGCGCGCCCGTGTATTCATTGCATCTGTCGATGGTGGGCCTCGACGCATGCCGCGCGCTGCTCGCCCAGGCGGCGCGCGAGGCCGATCTGATCCTGATCGAAGGCGTGATGGGCCTGTTCGACGGCACGCCGAGCAGCGCCGACCTCGCCGCCGCATTCAAGGTACCGGTGCTCGCGGTGATCGGCGCACACGGCATGGCGCAGACCTTCGGCGCCATCGCATTCGGACTCGCGCGCTATCGCGAGGATGTGCCGTTCCACGGCGTGCTCGCCAATCGCGTGGCGTCGCCGCGCCATGCGCAGATGTTGTCCGAGACCATTCCCGCAGGGCTGCTTTACTGCGGGCATCTGTCCAATGCCGACGATATCGCGCTGCCCGAACGGCACCTCGGTCTGACGCAGCCCGCTGAAGTCGCGGACCTCGATGCACGCCTCGACCGCGCCGCCGACGCCATCGCACAGACCTCGCTGTGCGACCTGCCGCCGCCCGTGCAGTTCGACGACGCGACCCTGCCCGAGCCGCCGCGCCTTCTCGAAGGCGTGCGCATCGCCGTCGCGCACGACGCCGCGTTCTCGTTCATCTATCCGGCGAATCTGGATCTGCTGACCGCGATGGGCGCGCGCATCGAGCGCTTCTCTCCGCTCGCCGACGAACCCGTGCCCGCCGCTGCCGATGCGCTCTACCTTCCCGGCGGCTATCCGGAACTGCACGCGGCCACGCTGGCCGGCAACCGGCGCACGCGTGCATCGATCGATGCGCATGTCGAACAAGCGAAGCCGGTCGTCGCGGAATGCGGCGGCATGCTGTATCTCGTCGAGTCGCTCACGGTCCTCGACGGCGCGCAGCACGCAATGCTCGGCATCCTGCCCGGCGCGGCCTTCATGCAGCGCAAGCTGTCGCGCCTCGCGATGCAGCGCATCGACACCGCGCACGGCGCGATGACGGGCCACACGTTCCACTACTCGACGCTCGACACCCCGCTGCAACCCGTGCTCAAGGCCGCACACGCGACCACGGGCGCCGAGGGTGAAGCCCTCTATCGGCATGGACCGGTGACGGCCACCTACATGCACGCTTACTGGCCGTCGAACCCGGCCGCAACTGCCGCGCTGTTTCGCGGCGCCTCGCTCTCATGACGCAAGACACTCAAGCACCGCTGGACCTGGCCTTCACCATCGAGCGCGCCATGACGCAGGAACCGGTCGGCTCGCCCTGTACGAACGTCTGCAAGCTCGACGCCGATACCGGCCTGTGCCTCGGCTGTTTCAGAAGCCGCCAGGAGATCAAGACCTTCCGTTCGCTCGATGATGACGCGAAGCGCGCGCTCTTCGATGAACTGCTGGCCCGCCGCGCGGCACAACGTCGTTAAGCAAAAAAGCCCGCGCTCCTCACGGAACGCGGGCTTCGTCATGTCAGTACAGGCGATTTGACGATTCAGGCCGCAGCCATTCTCCGCACTGGCGGCCGTTCGAGTTCACGCGCGGCCAGCGCACCGAACAAAAGCCCGAGCGTCGTCCAGATCAGCGCTTGAATACCGATGGCGGTCACGCGGAAGTTCCACAGCAAGGACGCCGAGAAGCCTTCGGGCACTTCATCGACGTGCGGCAGCGCGACCTGCGCAATCACGATCACGACCACGTAAGCGAGCGCGGCGACGAGCGTTGCGTTCCACGCGCCTTGCCGTGCCGTCAGACGCCGCTGCCAGCGCACGGCCCACACCATGGCCGCAATCGAAATCGCCACCATGGTGAAGAACAGCGCGGTGCGCGGTCCGATCGTCGCGGCATTGCCCACGGCAGGCGGATTGGGCGGGTACTTGAGGAACGGCACGATGGCCACGCTCACGAAGCCGAACAAGGCCAGCAGCGCCGACGTGCCCCGCGCGTGCAACGCGCCGAGCCGGCCATACGCAAACGCGAAGACGAGCGAGAAGATCCCGCCCAGCGCGGTGCCGAACACGACGACGCCCGTCAACAAGCCGAGGCCCGCCTGGGTGCCGCGTGAGACGAGTTCTTCATCGCCGTGATCGTGGCTCTGGTCCGCGTTCGCGGAGGCATTGGCGGCTTCATGACCGTGCTCGTGTGCGGGCGCGGCCTCCGCATGCTCATGCTGCTCTTCGAAGGCGATGGCCTGCGCCACCGAAGGTTCGCCGAAGCCACGCGCGAAGCCGAAGCCGATGAGGCCCGCGACCAGTCCCGCGAGCATGCCGCGTATCAGCAGGGTGCGAATCATGCTGCGCCCTCAGTGGCAGGGAAAGCCGAGCAGATGCCGGCCGTCGTGAACGAATTCGTGGATGTACATGCCCGAGAAGATCGACGTCGCGCCTTGTTCGGCGCCGACGAAATAAATCGCGATCAGCAGGATCAGGCCGATGAACACGGCCCAGGGCAGGACTTCGCGCACCGGCAGCGGCACGGGTGCGTCGAAGGAAGGGGAAACCGGTGCGGCAAAGCCCGGCGCGTTGGAAGCATTCATGGTGTTTCTCCAGGGATAGGCGCGTCCCGATTGACGAAGAGCATGCAGCGGGGTCTGACTCGCGGCGCGCCTCATGGCGCTGACGGACCGCTTACAGTGGCGCGACCGTGCCGGGTTTGCACCGGCTTCCTCGCACTGCAGGCTTGCCATTCTATGACGATTGCCCGCAAAGTAAAACGATAACCTCAGAACCGCCGATTGCCTTGGAACTCGTTCTCCTCTGCCACCCCGCCACGCGCGCGATGAAAACCGGCCGCTTTCCTGTCGGCGACGAACCCGCCGATGACACCCCGCACGCGCCCTTGCCCGCCGATGACACCGCGCGCGTGATCTCCAGCCCGGCCCGCGCGGCGCGCGAGATGGCGGCGTGCATCGCGCCTGATGTCGACATCGATGCCGCCTTCGACGACATCGACTATGGCAGTTGGCGCGGACGTTCCATCCGCGAACTCGCCGATGGCGAAGCCGCGCAACTCAGGGCATGGCTAACCGATCCGCGGGCGCGTCCGCACGGTGGCGAAAGCATCGGGATGCTGGCTGTGCGCGTGGTCGAAGGTCTCGACCGGATCGAACGCGAGATGCGCGGCGAGCGCTGTATCGTGGTGACGCATGGCATCGTCGTAAAGGTGGCCGTCGCGCATGCGCAGCGCAAGCCGCTGACCTCCGTCTATGCGATGAACTTCGCGCCGTGCTCCATCACCGTCCTGACCCGCAGTCGAAGCGCACAGGACTGGACGGTGAGCCTGCCCCCGCCGGCCTGAACTTCAGCGCGTGCAGGACGCTCCAAGCATGCAGCGCAGCGATTGCGCGAGCCCGCTATCAAACCGCTCAGGAGATACACATGGCGCATTACGTGGATGGATTCGTCGTACCCGTGCCGTCCGACAAGATCGAAGCCTACCGGGCCATGGCCGAAGCGGCCGGCAAGATCTGGATGGAGCACGGCGCGCTGCAGTTCGTGGAAGCTGTCGCTGATGACGTGAAGCCCGGCAAGCTCACCTCCTTCCCGCAGAGCGTGCAGATGAAGGAAGGCGAGACCGTGGTGTTCTCGTATATCGTCTATGCGTCGCGCGAGGAACGCGACCGCGTCAATGCGAAGGTGATGGAAGACCCGCGCCTCAAGGCCATGATGGAAACCGGCGAGCCGCCCTTCGATGCGCAACGGATGTTTTTCGGCGGGTTCAATGCCATCGTCGAACTTGGACGCGACTAGTATTTTTTGTTGTCTGACCGCGCTTGCCACAAAGGAACTGCATCGACATGTATATCGCCATGAACCGCTTCAAGATCGTACCCGGCGCCGAAGCCGATTTCGAACGCCTCTGGACCAGCCGCGACACCTATCTCAAGGACGTGCCGGGCTTCGTGGAGTTTCATCTGCTGAAGGGACCCACGAAGGACGACCATGTGCTCTATTCGAGCCACACCATCTGGGCAAACCGAGAGTCCTTCGACGACTGGACGCGTTCCGACGCGTTCCGCGCCGCGCACCGCAATGCGGGCGGGGAAACGCGCCAGCTTTACCTCGGACATCCGGAGTTCGAAGGCTTCGAAGTGATCCAGACGGTCAAGTGAGGTCCGGCGAACGACCGGTCCATTCAGCCGTCCGTTCGCGCCCGGAGCACGCGCGTTTTACACACGTATGAAAAAACGCGCTTCGCCGACAGGCGCTTGTCAGAACTTCCTGTCAGGCCTTCGCGCCGCGCGCCATACGCTGGAGTGTCGACGAATCGATGGCCGCGGCGCAGATGCGCACCGCCTCCTTCAGCGTGCGCGGGCGGCCCGCGCCGAACTGCGATTCGAGCATGGCCACGGCGCGCAGACGCTCGTCGTTGCCGAGCTTTTCGCCGGTCGCCAGTTCCAGTACCGAGATGAAGTAAGCCGCGGGCGGCGCGGCATTGGGCGTGGGGCGCGGCGGGCGGCTTGCGCTTGCCGCGCCGCCGCTTTCATGGCCGTCCTCGTGGGCGGGGATCCAGGGGTGCCACTTGCTGTCGTATCGACTCTTCATGAGTGTGTTCGCTGGCTGAATTGCAGGGACACGCCGTTGCGCGCCTCGTCATCAAGCCAAATGACAGCAAGGACCGTTCCAAGCAGCTTCAATTAGCCCCCGCCCGGGCTTTCCTCCGACAAAATCACCCGCGCGACGCGGCATGCCGCCAGGTCCCAGGCCGCGCAGCCAACCGACTTGAACATGACGGGCCGGGGGGCGGCGTCCGCCGAAACCGGAGCCGCCAGCGCCTCGGCAAGCGCCCGCACCGCGCCCCACTCGACGCCTGCCAGGATGAAATCGCCGGCTTCGTGGCGGGCGCCGGCCAGATCGTCCACGTAAAGCGCGCTGCCATGCACAATGTCAGCAGCGATCTCGGCGGCATCGGCGGTGAAGGCGCCCACGCCGATCACCAACCGTCCGGCGCGCGGAGGCGCCGTGTACACCGGCGTCTTGCTGGTGGTCGCGGCGATCACCACATCGACCGATGCGGGGATCTCCGCCGCCTCGAGCGGCGCGAGGTGGCGGCCGGGCGCCGCATGCGCGTCGCAGAACGCGCGCGCACGCTCCGCCCGCGAACCCTGCACGAGAATGCGTGCCTCCGGATACACGGCCGCCAGCGCCTCGACGTGAAACGCCGACTGCCTGCCCGTGCCGATTACCAGCACCTCGCGCGGCGCGGCGCCGTGCAGCGCGCGGATCGCCAGCATCGAAACCGCAGCCGTGCGCCGCCCGGTCACCGTCGGGCCGTCCAGCATGAATTGCGGCACGCCGGTGGCGGCATCGTAGGCGGTGACCTGACCGTGAATCGTCGGCAGGCCGAGCGCGCCGTTGCCCGCGCACACGTTGACGAGCTTGTGCATCGCGAGATCGGCGGCGCTCGCGGGCATCGACAGCATCACGCCGCCCTCGATCGGCACGACCATGCGCTCCGGACTCACGATGCGCCCCGCCGCGTAGTCGAGCATCGTCGCGGCGAGTGTGTCCACGAGACGGTTGTACGGCACGAGACGGGCGGTCTGCACGTCGTCGAAACTCTGGAGGGCGCGTGGCGTTGGGGTCATCGTGTTCTCGTCTGGCTGGAAGAAAGTGGACATGCCATCGGCATGCCATTGAAGCGCGGAATTATTCTAACGGCGCGCACAACGACGGCGCGACCGCGTCATAAAGCCACTTAACCGGCGCGGCGCGCGCCTGTCACAATGATTTCCCTGTTCGACGAGTCAGGCGGGAGCGCCGTTGTCACATGCCTGCCACTGGCGACGGTCATACTCGGCGGACCCGCGTCTTCGTCTCGCGCCGCCTGGCGCAATGCACCACGACAGCCCAGCACACAATCACGGAGCCCACCATGAGCATCGACACGACGGACAAGCAGCGCCGTTTCCACGCGGACCTCATCGACAGTTACGACGAAGAGTTCGAGATGGAAATCGATGACCGCTTTCTGGACGGTGAATCGACCTTCTCGGATGAAGAGCGCGCGCTGCGCAAGACCTATTTCCGCGAACTGTTCCGTCTGCAAGGCGAGCTCGTGAAGCTGCAGGACTGGGTCGTGCATACGGGTCATCGTTTGGTCGTGCTGTTCGAAGGACGCGATGCGGCCGGCAAGGGCGGCGCGATCAAGCGCATCACGCAGCGTCTCAATCCGCGGGTCTGCCGCGTCGCCGCCCTGCCCGCGCCGAACAATCGCGAGCGCACGCAGTGGTATTTCCAGCGCTATGTGTCGCACTTGCCGGCAGCCGGCGAGATCGTGCTGTTCGACCGCAGCTGGTACAACCGCGCGGGCGTCGAGCGCGTGATGAACTTCTGTACCGATGAGGAGTATGAGGAATTCTTCCGCTCGGTGCCCGAGTTCGAGAAGATGCTGGTGCGCAGCGGCATCCAGATCGTCAAGTACTGGTTCTCGATCACCGATGACGAACAGGAAGTGCGCTTCCAGGCGCGTATCGAGGATCCGCTCAAGCAGTGGAAGCTGAGCCCGATGGACCTTGAAAGCCGTCGCCGCTGGGAAGCGTACACGGCGGCGAAGGAAGTCATGCTGGCGCGCACGCACATTCCGGAGGCGCCGTGGTGGGTTGTGCATGCAGTGGACAAGAAGCGTGCGCGTCTGAACTGCATCCACCATCTGCTGAACCAGGTGCCGTATCACGATGTGGAGCATTCGCCGATCGAGCTACCCGACCGCGTGTTCAATCCTGACTATCTCCGGCAACCCGTGCCGGATGAGCTGTACGTTCCTGAGGTTTATTGAAGCAAGTTATTGATCGAGTGTGTTTGTCGAAGCGCGAACCGGTTCAGCAGCAGTTGCTGCAAGGAACGTGCTTCACTCTTTCGACATCGCGCCGGCGCGTGAATGCATGGCGCAGCGCGAACTGATACGCCTGTTGCGAACCCTTGAGCATCACGACGAACATGACCTGCGCGAGGTTGAAGTCGAGCGTGACCATCAGGCGCATCAACAGCAGCAGTGGCAGCACCACCGCCGGCTGATACAGTTGTTTTGCTATCAAGTCTTTCATCTTCGGCTCCTTATCCCATGTTCGTATTTTATGGACTGGAGCCTCGCGGATAAACGCTCCGCAGGTGAAGACATATGTTCCGTGAAGCGAACAATCAGCCGTGAATGCGCATGAGCCGTCGGCCCTCATGCAAATGGCCCTGCGCGAGGCAGGGCCATGTTCACGTTACTTCTGCGTTACTTCTGCGCGAGACTCGCGTCAGGCACCGGCGTGGGCTTCGCATCGCCCCAGCCGCCGCCCAGTGCGCGTATCAGATTCACCGTCGATACCGCCTGCAAGCCCTGCAACTGCACCGATGACCGCTGCGTTTGCAGCACCGTGCGTTCGGCGTCGATGACATCGAGATAGTTCACCGCGCCCTCGGTGTACTGGGTGCGCGACAGCTGCGCGGCGCGTACCGAGTACTTCACCGCATCGTCCTGCGTCGCGGTCTGGTCTTCGAGAATGCGCAGATCGGACAGGTTGTCCTCCACTTCGCGGAAGGCCACGAGCACCTGCTGCCGATAGCTCGCGACATCCTCTTCATACACTGCCCGCGCATTCGCGAGATTGCCCTTGCGGCGGCCGCCATCGAAGATCGGCAGGTTCAGCGCCGTGCCCGCGAACGGCCCGAGCAGGAACGTGCGGCTCGACCAGTTGAAGAGATCGCCGAGCGTCGCCGACTCGAAGCCGCCCGAGCCCGTCAGCGTCAGCGACGGGAAGAAAGCCGCCTTCGCCACGCCGATGCGCGCATTGGCTGCGGCCATCGCGCGTTCCGCTGCGGCGATGTCGGGACGGCGTTCGAGCAGCGCCGAAGGCAGCCCTGGCGGGACACGAATCGTGACCGGCTTGAGCGGATTCGCGGCCATCGAGAACTCCGCGGGCGTCTTGCCGAGCAGCACCGCAAGGCTGTGCTCGGAGGCCGCGCGCAGACGCTGCACGGTCATCGCGTCGGACCGGGCAGTCGCCAGCTCCGACTTCGCGCGAGCAACGTCCAGCTCGCTGATGTCGCCTTCGGTGAAGCGTCGTTGCACCAGCTTCAGCGCCTGTTCGCGCAACTGCACGGTGCGCGTGAAGACGTCGGTTTCAGCGTCCAGCTCGCGCAGGTTGAAGTAGTTCTGCGCGACGTCCGCTTGCAGCGCCAGCTGGACCGAGCGGAACAGCGCCTCGCTCTGCGCAGTGTCCGCGTTGGCCGCCTGCACCGAGTTCGACACGCGGCCGAACAGATCCACTTCATACGACGCGCTCGCCTGCGCACGCCACAAGGTCTGCGCGGGCACATTGGCATTCGCCGGCAGGAACTGCGATGCCGGCGAGAACTTCTCGCGAGTCGGGCCGAAGCCCGCGTCGAGCGTCGGGAACAGCCCCGCGCGCGCCGTCTGGTTGATCGCGCGCGCTTCCTTCACGCGCGCGGCCGCCGCCTTCAGGTTCTGGTTCGCGTCCTGCGCCTGCTTTTCCAGATCGTTGAGCGAAGCGTCGTCGAAGATCGTCCACCATTCGCCGCGGAGCATCTCTTCCGAGGGCTGCGCGGTCTTCCAGGTGCCTGCTTCCGATGCGTCCAGCGTCTTTTGCGGCGTTTCCTTGTAGGCGGACGGCGCGCCGACATCCGGCTTTTCGTAAGTGGGCGCGAGCGAGCAGCCCGCAACCACCAGCAGCGCCGCCATCAGGCCCGGCACACCCAACCATCGTTTCATATGCAACTTGTTCATCATCGACCTCATTGCGCTTCAGGCGAAGCACCGATACCGCGCATCTGCGGATGCGAGCCATGCTTGTCCGTCACGTGTTCGGTGCGCGACAGCTTGCGCAGGATCACGTAGAACACGGGCGTCAGCATCAGACCGAACAACGTGACGCCGAGCATGCCGAAGAACACCGCGACACCCATTGCGTGACGCATCTCCGAACCCGCGCCCGACGACAGCACGAGCGGCACCACACCCATGATGAACGCGATGGACGTCATCAGGATCGGGCGCAGACGCAGCCGGCTCGCTTCGATCGCGGCCTGCACGATGGAGCGTCCCTGCATCTCCAGTTCGCGTGCGAACTCCACGATCAGGATCGCGTTCTTCGCCGACAGCCCCACCAGCACCATCAAGCCGATCTGCGTGAAGATGTTGTTGTCGCCATCCGTGAGCCATACGCCGAGCAGCGCGGACAGAATGCTCATCGGCACGATCAGGATCACCGCGAGCGGCAGCGTCAGGCTTTCATACAGCGCGGCCAGCACCAGGAACACCAGCAGCACGCTGATCGGGAACACCCACAGCGCTGCGTTGCCCGCGAGGATCTGCTGATACGTGAGATCGGTCCATTCGAACTTGATCCCGCGCGGCAGCACTTCCGCCGCAATGCGTTCCGCCGCCGCCTGCGCCTGTCCCGACGAATAACCCGGAGCCGGGCCGCCGTTGATGTCCGCCGCCGTGTAGCCGTTGTAGCGCACGACCATTTCCGGCCCGTAGGTCGGCGACACCTTCACCAGCGACGACAAGGGCACCATGTCGCCATTCGCATTGCGCGTCTTGAGCAAGCCGATGTCCTCGGGATGCGCACGGAACGGTGCATCCGCCTGCACGCGCACCTGATACACGCGGCCGAAGCGGTTGAAGTCGTTCACGTACAGCGAGCCGAGATAGACCTGCATCGTGTCGAACACATCCGTCACCGAGACGCCGAGCTGCTTCGCCTTCACGCGGTCCAGATCGACATTCAGTTGCGGCACGTTGATCTGATAGCTCGAGAACGTCGGTCCGAGTTCGGGCGTCTGCGAAGCGCGCTTGATGAATGCCTGGGTGGCATCGGCGAGCGCTGCATAGCCGAGCGCGCCGCGATCCTCCAGCTGCATCTTGAAGCCGCCCAGCGTGCCCAGCCCCAGCACCGGCGGCGGCGGGAACACGGCGATGAACGAATCCTTGATGCCGGCGTACTTCTGGTTCAGCGCACCCGCGATGGCATTGGCCGACAGCGCCTTGTCATGCACGCGGTCCTTGAAAGGCTTCAGCGTGACGAACACGATGCCCGCGCTGGACGAATTGGTGAAGCCGTTCACCGACAGACCCGGGAACTCCACCGCGCTTTCCACGCCCGGCTGCTTCAGCGCGATAGCCGACATCTGGCGGATCACGCCTTCAGTGCGGTCGAGCGAAGCGCCGTTCGGCAGTTGCGCGAAGCTGATGAGGTACTCCTTGTCCTGCGCGGGCACGAAACCGCCCGGCACGACCTTGCCCATCAGCACCGCGCCCGCGAGCAGCACGGCATACACCACCATCATGATCGACTTGCGGCCGATCACACCCTTCACACCCTTGCCATACGCTTCCGAACCGCGATGGAAGACCTTGTTGAAGCCCCGGAAGAAGCCGCCGAACACGCGATCCATGGCGCGCGTGAGCCAGTCCTTCGGTTCATCGTGGCCCTTCAGCAGCAGCGCGGCGAGCGCAGGCGAGAGCGTCAGCGAATTGAACGCGGAGATCACCGTCGAGATGGCGATGGTCATCGCGAACTGCTTGTAGAACTGCCCCGTGAGACCGGACATGAATGCGAGCGGCACGAACACGGCGACCAGCGTCAGCGCAATCGCGATGATGGGTCCGCTGACCTCGCGCATCGCCTGATAGGTGGCCTCTCGTGCTGACAGACCCGCCTCGATGTTCCGCTCGACGTTTTCGACCACCACGATCGCATCGTCGACGACGATACCGATTGCCAGCACCATCCCGAACAGCGACAACGCGTTGATCGAGAAGCCAAACGCAAGCAGCAGTGAGAAGGTCCCGACGATCGACACCGGCACCGCGAGCAGCGGAATGATCGATGCGCGCCAGGTTTGCAGGAACACGATCACCACGAGCACGACCAGCGCGATGGCTTCAGCGAGCGTATGGATCACCGCTTCGATGCTGGAACGCACGAACTGCGTCGGGTCATAGACGATCTGGTATTCGAGGCCTGCGGGCATGTCGGCCTGAAGTTCCTTCATGGTCTTGCGGACTTCGTCGGAGATCTGCAGCGAGTTCGCGCCCGGTTGCTGGTTGATCGCGATGGCCACCGCCGACTTGTTGTCGAGCAACGAGCGCAGACCGTATTCCGATGCTGCCAACTCGACACGCGCGACATCGCCGAGATGCGTGACGGCGCCGTCCGGCGAAGTCTTCAGCACGATATCGCGGAACTCGGCTTCGTTCTGCAAGCGGCCGCGCGCATTCACGTTCAGTTGCAGCGGCACGTTCGGCAGCGTGGGCGAGCCGCCGATCACGCCGGCCGCGACCTGCACGTTCTGCTCGCGAATCGCGTTCGCGACGTCAGTGGCCGTGAGACCGCGCTGCGCGACCTTCTGCGGATCGAGCCACACGCGCATCGAGTAATCGCCCGAGCCCCACAGCTGCACTTCACCCACGCCCGCGATGCGCTCCAGCCGGTCCTTCACGTTGATCAGCGCGTAGTTGCGCAGATACGTCATGTCGTAACGGCCGTTGGGCGAGTTCAGATGGACCACCATCGTGAGCGTCGGCGAGGACTTGATGGTCGTCACGCCGAGCCGCTGCACGTCCTGCGGCAGACGCGGCAGCGCCTGGTTCACGCGGTTCTGCACCAGCTGCGTGTTCTTGTCGGGATCGGTGCCGAGCTTGAACGTGACCGTGGTCGTGAGGTTGCCGTCGCTGTTCGCCTGCGACTGCATGTACAGCATGTCCTCGACGCCGTTGATCTGCTCTTCCAGCGGCGAAGCCACGGTCTCGGCGATCACCTTCGGGTTCGCGCCGGGATACTGCGCATGCACGACGACCGAAGGCGGCACGACTTCCGGATACTCGGAGATCGGCAGCTTGAACATGGCGATCACGCCCGCCAGCAACACGATCACCGAGAGCACGCCCGCAAAGATCGGGCGGTCGATGAAAAATTTTGAAATATTCATGACGAGTTCTGTCTGTTGCGGATGACGCGCATTACTGCGCGGATGCCGTCTTCACGACCGGGGCATCGCTGTCGTTGTTCATCGCGACGTTGTTGGCCTTGATCACGTCGTTCGGACGCACACGCTGCAAGCCGTTCACGACGATGCGCTCGCCCGGCTGCAAGCCCTTGCTGATGACGCGCAAGCCTTCATGCGTCTGACCGAGCGTCACTTCGCGGTACTGCACGCGGTTGTCCTTGTCGACGACCATCACGTACTTCTTGTCCTGGTCCGTGCCGATAGCCTCGTCCTCGACCAGCACCGCCGGATGCGGCGTGCCGCCGCCCACCTTGACGCGCGCATAGAGCCCCGGCACCAGCGAGCCGTCCGGGTTGTTGAAGCGCGCGCGCACGCGGATCGTGCCGGAGGTGGTATCGAGGCGGTTGTCGACCGAATCGACGACGCCATCACGCGAATACCCATCCTCGTTCGCGAGACCCAGCGACACCGGCACCTTCGAACCCGCATCGCGGCCGAGATAGCGCAGATAGGTTTGCTCGTCGACGTCGAAGGAAGCGTAGATCGGCGAGACCGACACCAGCGTGGTCAACAGCGGCGCGTTCGCACCCGTCGACACGATGTTGCCCACCGTCAGTTCCGCGCGCGACACACGGCCCGACACCGGCGCCGTGATGTGCGTGTAGGCGAGATTGATCTTCGCGGCTTCGAGCGCAGCCTGCGCGGCCTTCAGGTTGGCGACGGCCTCGCGGGCGGCGTTCTGCTTCTCGTCGTAATCACGCTTGGCGATGGCGTTGTCGGCGAGCAGCCGTTCGGCGCGCGCGGCGTCGGTCGACGTGTAGCCGTTGCGCGCCTGGGCCGCCGCGAGCTGCGCCTGCGCGCGGTCCACTTCGGCTTCGTACGGGCGCGGATCGATGGTGAACAGTGCATCACCCTTCTTCACGAGCTGGCCGTCCTTGAAATGCACGGCGACGATGGTGCCCGGCACGAGCGGACGAATATCGACGTGATCCACCGCTTCCAGCCGGCCCGAGTAGCTCTGCCAGTCGGTGATGGTCCGCGCGATCACGGTGGCGACGTCCACTTCGGTGGCCGTCGGGCTGTGTGCGGCCGCCTTGGCTTCGTTCATGGCCGCGTCGCCGTGGCCGTGCAGGGCGGTATAGCCGCCCGCGCCGGCAATGATGACTGCCGCGCCCAGCGTGGCGTAGATGCGTTTGCGAGTGAAGAACATGGTGAGAGGCTCCGGTTGCGTTGAGATTGTTGTTGTGTGGTGCTGCGCTGGCGTGCCGATTCTTGCGTTGATGTTGCGAACGTTGCGAACCGGCTTCCCGCGCTTATTTGGTGCGCGCCAGCCGCTTTCTGAAGAACGCGACGACATCGGCAAGCGCATCCGGGTGCGCGGCCAATGCGTGGTGCGAGGTCTTGCCATGACGCGTGACTTCAGTCGGCACGCCTGCGGCGATCAGTTCGCCGGCGTATTTTTCCGCCTCGATATGCAGCAGATCGTGCTCGGCGCTCGCGATCATCGCGGGCGGCAGTCCGCCCAGGCGCCGCGATTCGAGCGGCGCCGCGTACGGATGCAGACGTTGCGACGGGTTCGGCAGATAGGCGCGATACCACTGCGCGCAATCGCAGGCTTCGAAATCGGGGCACAGCACCTTGCGTTCGTCGGCCATGCGCGTCAGGCTCGGATCGAGCAGCGGCGCCAGCAGGGCCTGCGCGGACATGTGGATATCGCCGCGATCACGCGCGATGGCAGCCACGCACGTGGCAAGATTGCCGCCCGCGTCATGACCCGCGATGCCGATGCGCAACGGATCCGCACGCTGTCCGCGTGCATGCGCCACGGCCCATTGCGCCGCGCGATAGCCGTCTTCGGGCGCGGCCGGAAACGGGAACGCGGGTGCGAGCGAATAGCCGACCGACACGACCCATGCGGGCGTATCGCGGGCAATGGTCGCGGCGGCGATGTCCGCGTCTTCGAGCGTTCCGCCGATAAAACCGCCGCCGTGAAAATAGAGCACGATGGGCACGACCTTCCCATCCGATGCAGGGCGATAGCTGCGCACCGTGATGGGCTGCGTGTGACCCGTGATGCGCACATCCTCGATGCACAGCCGGGGGCTCGACTCCAGTTCCAACAGTGTTGCCATGGTTATTCGTGGTGCGGGGCCCGTGCTGCAAGGCCTGCGCGCATAAGTTGCGATGCTGCGAATTCTGGGGGCCGCGCCTTTCTGGATAAATGCCTATAATCCGGCAACACAATTCGGTCGCCCCGAACAATCGTGGTTATCCCTCGCGATTATTCGACCGGTCTTTCTTTGGCGTCCGCTTAATTCCCGGCGGCGCAAAGCATTCAAGGTGAGAGAACATGGATCGGCTTCAAGCAATGCAGGTCTTCACTCGAGTCGTCGACACCAACAGCTTTTCCCGCGCCGCGGACACGCTCAATCTGCCGCGCGCCTCGGTCACGACGATCATCCAGAACCTCGAAGCGCATCTCAACGTGCGCCTGCTCCAGCGCACCACGCGCAGGCTCAATCTCACGCCCGACGGCGCGGCGTACTACGAGCGCTGCGTGCGCATTCTCGCGGACATCGAGGAAGCCGAAGGTTCTTTCTCGAACAACGGCAAGGGTCCGCATGGCAAGCTGCGCGTGGACATGCCGGGCGCGATAGGACGTCTCATCGTGATGCCGCAGCTATGCGATTTCCACACGCGCTACCCGGACATCGAGCTGATGATGGGTTTCGGCGACAAGCCGGTCGATCTGATTCAGGAAGGCGTCGATTGCGTGATCCGCGTGGGTACGCTGCAGGATTCGAGTCTGGTGGCGCGGCGTATTGGCGTGTTCCAGGGCGTGACCGTGGCCGCGCCGCAGTATCTCGAACGGCACGGCATTCCTGAGACCATCGACGATCTGCAGGACCACACCGCCGTCAATTATTTTTCGAGTCGCACGGGCCGCGTGATGGACATGGACTTCGTCGTCGACGATAAGACCGTCGAAGTGAAGATGCGCGGCATGATCGCGGTGAACGATGCCGAGGCGTATCTCAGCTGCGGCCTGAAGGGCGTCGGCATCATCCAGGTGCCGCGCTTCATGGCGCTGCCGCATCTGCGCGCAGGTGAACTCATCGAAGTGCTGCCGCAATGGAATCCGCTGCCCATGCCGATTTCAGCCGTGTATCCGCATAACCGGCATCTGTCGCCGAAGGTGCGCGTGTTCGTCGACTGGGCGGCCGAGTTGTTCGAACGCTGCCCGCTCCTGCAAGGCCAGAAGGATGCGGAAGACCGCTGCCTGCCGACGAGCACCGCATCGCCGAAGGTCGTGCGTCATGGCACGCCGGAAGTCGCGGGTACTGAAGATGTGGTTGCATAGCTAATCAATTTGCTGACCGGCGCGGGGGCCAATGCCTGGATAGTCGCCCCGCGGCAACACCCCACCAACCCCCCCCCCCAACCCCAGCGCGCGGTTTGACCCGCA